>NZ_CP075691.1:4012546-4615093 GCF_020026305.1 Streptomyces sp. 135
GCGAGGGCGATCGGCCCCAGCTCGTGGTGGCGGGCGGAGGTGGTGACGAACCCGAGCTTGCGGCCCTCGGCGCCCTCGCTCGCGAGGTGGACCGGCGTCCCGGCCACCGGCAGGTGGACGTCGCTGCCGTCCAGATGGAGGAAGACCAGGCGGCGCGGCGGCTTCCCCAGGTTCTGGACGCGGGCGACGGTCTCCTGCCCGCGGTAGCAGCCCTTCTGGAGGTGCACGGCGGTGCCGATCCAGCCCAGCTCGTGGGGGATCGTGCGGTGGTCGGTCTCGAAGCCGAGGCGCGGCCGGTGCGTCTCCACCCGCAGCGCCTCGTACGCGAGGAGACCGGCCGCCGGGCCGTTCTGCTCCGCGTAGGCCTCCAGGTCCGCGCGCGGCAGGAACAGGTCGCGGCCGTGCGCCGTCTCGCGTACGACGACTCCCTCGGGGACCGGGGCGATGGAACCGGCGGGCAGGTGGACGACGGCGAACTCGTCGGTGCGGTCGGCGACTTCCACGCGGTAGAAGAACTTCATGCTCTCCAGGTACGCGATGAGCGCGTCCTGCGTGCCGGGCTCGACGTGCGCCCAGATGGTCTCGCCGTCGTCCACGAGATAGAGGGCGTGTTCGATGTGGCCGTTGGCGGAGAGGATCAGCGCTTCGGTGGCCTGGCCGGCGGGCAGCTCGCTGACGTGCTGGGTGAGCAGCAGGTGCAGCCAGCTGAGGCGGTCGGAGCCGGTGACGGTGACCACACCGCGGTGGGAGAGGTCGACGAAACCGGTGCCGTCGGCGAGGGCGCGCTGCTCGCGGAACAGGTCGCCGTAGTGGGCGGCGACGCCTTCGTCCACGCCCTCGGCGGGGACGGCGCCGGGCAGGGACAAGAGGGGGCTCTTCATGTTCACAAAGGGTACGACCAGCGGGCCCCGACGCTTATTCCTGCCCGCGCCCGCCGCCGCTTCCGGCTACTCCTGGCGGCACTTCCCGCACTGCCCGAAGATCGCGAAGTGCTTCAGGTCGGTGTCAAAGCCGAAGGTCTCGCGCAGCTTGGCGGTGAACTCCGCGGCGACCTCGGTGTCGGCCTCGATGACGTCCGTGCAGTCCCGGCAGACCAAGTGCATGTGGTGGTGGCGGTCGGCCAGGTGGTACGTCGGCGCGCCGTGCCCGAGGTGGGCGTGGCTGACGAGGCCCAGCTCCTCCAGGAGCTCCAGGGTCCGGTACACCGTGGAGATGTTGACCCCCGACGCCGTCTTGCGCACTTCGCAGAGGATGTCGTCGGGGGTCGCGTGCTCAAGGGTGTCGACGGCTTCGAGAACGAGCTGACGCTGCGGGGTCAGCCGGTAGCCGCGCTGCCGCAGGTCGCTCTTCCAGTCGGAGTCGGTGCTCCTGGAGTCGGTGCTCGCCACACCAGAGAGTCTAGGTCTACTTGAAGAAAGCGATGCCGTCGTCGGGCAGGTCGCCGAGGTTGCGCGCCATGGCGGCGACCTCCTCGGGCGTGACGACCTTCTTGAGCTGCGCGGACATGTAGGGGCGCAGCGGCACCTCGGGGGTCTGCTTCTCGCCGACCCACATCAGGTCGCCCTTCACATAGCCGTAGAGCCGCTTGCCGCCGGTGTAGGGGCCGGAGGCGGCGGTGCGCGCGACGGCGTCCGTGACCAGGTCGATCTGCGGCTTCTTGTCGGCCAGCTCGCCGTACCAGACCTCGACGACGCCGTCGTCGCGGACCATCACGACCTCGACCTTGCGGGGGCCTTCCTCACCTTCGGCGGCAATGCGCCAGAAGCCCGACTCGGACTCCAGCGGCTTGACCTTGTTGCCCTCGGAGTCGAGCACCCAGGTGTACGAGCGGTACTCGATGAAGTCCCGCCCGTCGTGCGTGAAGGAGACCTCCTGGCCGAAGTTCGCCTTCTCGGCGCCGGGGAAGTCGGTGACGCCCGCGCCCGCCCAGTTGCCGAGGAGGAAGGCGAGGGGGACGAGGGAGGGGTTCAGGTCGGACGGAATCTCGATCATGGGAAGCTCAGGCGATCTGTGGTGGTGGGGAGGGTGGCGGGTATCAGCGCTGGCCCTGGTACAGCTTCTTCACGGTGAGCCCGGCGAAGGCGAGAACGCCGACGCAGACCAGGACCAGCAGGGCGGAGAAGAAGGCCTCAAGCACGGGGTGCTCCTCGGTGAGCTGTTGGGGCAGGTATCAGAGCCGGTCCCACTGTAGTCGGGCGGCGCCCGTCTCTCTCTGTGAGGGCCCTTACGTGTGGGGCCTTACGATGCCGCCATGGCGAAGAAGCTCGTGATCAAGGTGACCGCCGGGGCCGACGCCCCCGAGCGCTGCTCCCAGGCCTTCACGGTGGCGGCCGTGGCCGTGGCCAGCGGGGTGGAGGTGTCGCTCTGGCTGACCGGCGAGTCGTCGTGGTTCGCGCTGCCGGGCCGCGCGGCGGAATTCGACCTTCCGCATGCGGCGCCGCTGCCGGATCTGATCGACTCGGTCATGTCGGCGGGCCGGATCACGCTCTGCACGCAGTGCGCGGCGCGCCGCGACATCTCGGAGCAGGACGTCATCCCCGGCGTGCGGATCGCGGGTGCGCAGGTCTTCGTCCAGGAGGCGACGACGGAGGGCGTGCAGGCGCTCGTGTACTGAGGCCGCCCGGTCGTACGCTGGGCGTATGTACGCGCGCAGGCGCCATGTGTACTTCGTGATGATGGGGACGTGCCTCACGTTGTTCGTCCTGGCGTGGGGCGTCGTGCGGCTGTGGTCGGTGCCGGTCGCCGTCGGCATGTGCGTCGTGGCGATGGTGATCCCGCCACTGGCGGCCGTCGTCGCCAACCGGCGCGGCCCCGATGACCGGTGGGGGTCCCCCCTGGACGGAGCTTGTCGGAGTCCTCGGGGGAGGGACGATCCCTCCGGGGATCCCAAGTCGGACGAGTGGTGGGACGAGCTGGACGGCAGACGCCGCCGGTAGCCGAAGAGCCGCACCCCGTTCCAGTGGCGTCCAACCCCCTGGGGTGCGGCCCTTCGGCCGTTCACGGTGCGGCGCGGATCAGACCGCGATCGCGACCTCCGCGAGGCCACCCGGCTGGGCGACGACCTTGCGGTCGGCCGTGCCGCCGGGGACCAGCGCCCGGACGGTCCACGTGCCCTCGGCGGCGTAGAAGCGGAACTGTCCGGTGGCCGAGGTGGGGACCTCGGCGGTGAACTCGCCGGTCGAGTCGAGCAGGCGCACGTAACCGGTGACGGGCTCGCCGTCGCGGGTCACCTGGCCCTGGATCGTGGTCTCACCGGGCTTGATCGTCGAGACGTCGGGGCCGCCGGCCTTTGCTCCACACATGTCGTACTCCTGAGGTTCCTGAGGATGAGGGGAGGGTCGGGAGGCTTACTTGTCGGCGCCGAGCTCGATCGGCACGCCGACGAGGGAGCCGTACTCGGTCCAGGAGCCGTCGTAGTTCTTGACGTTGGTCTGGCCGAGCAGCTCGTGCAGGACGAACCAGGTCAGGGCGGAGCGCTCACCGATGCGGCAGTAGGCGATCGTGTCCTTCGACAGGTCCACCCGCTCGGCCTCGTAGAGGGCCTTGAGCTCCTCGTCGGACTTGAACGTGCCGTCGTCGTTGGCGTTCTTCGACCACGGGATGTTGCGGGCGCTCGGCACGTGGCCGGGGCGCTGCGACTGCTCCTGCGGGAGGTGGGCCGGGGCGAGCAGCTTGCCGCTGAACTCGTCGGGCGAGCGCACGTCGACCAGGTTCTGCGCGCCGATCGCGGCCACGACGTCGTCGCGGAAGGCGCGGATCGAGGTGTCCTGCGGCTTGGCCTTGTACTCGGTGGCGGGACGGTTCGGTACCTCGGAGCCGTCGACCAGGTCGCGGGAGTCCAGCTCCCACTTCTTGCGGCCGCCGTCGAGCAGCCGCACGTCCTGGTGGCCGTAGAGCTTGAAGTACCAGAAGGCGTACGACGCGAACCAGTTGTTGTTGCCGCCGTAGAGGACGACGGTGGAGTCGTTCGCGATGCCCTTCGCCGACAGGAGCTTCTCGAAGCCCTCCTGGTCGATGAAGTCACGGCGGACCGGGTCCTGGAGGTCCTTGGTCCAGTCGATGCGGATCGCGTTCTTGATGTGGTTCTTGTCGTACGCGGAGGTGTCCTCGTCGACCTCGACGAGGACGACCTTCGGGTCGTCGATGTGGGCCTCGACCCAGTCGGCGTCTACCAGGACGTCGCTGCGGCTCATGCTTCTCTCCTCCGGGGCAGTTACGGCGGTGCGGCGTTGCGAGGGGACGTGCGGGTACGGCTGAGACGCGCGGGGAGGCGCGGCGTACGTGGCACGGGGGGTGGCCCTGACCGATGTCGTCAACGGGCCGGGGGAATACGGGAGGTGCGACTCCCGCTAGAAGGTGCGACAGAGCATGGCGGCGACGCGGCACAGGTCTACTGCCCGCCGCTTCGTGAGGTCCGCCTGTCGGTTCATAGGGCCGATCGTAGGGATGCGAAGGCGGCTGTGTCACCGGCGCTCCGCATACTGAGACACGATCGTCCACGATGTGGGAATGGTTGAAGCCCGGGGCCGCCCCGGTGGGGCCCCGGGCTCCGTGTCGTGCCCGTCACATCCGCCCGCCGGACGGGTCCGTCTCGCACTGCGGACGGAGCCCTGCGGGGGGGGGCGGGGTTCAGCCGGTCAGGCTCACGTCCGAGCCGGTCACGGTCATGTCCACACCGTCCGGCGCCGCCTCGACCTTCTCCAGCTTGATCCCGGCCGGCAGGTCGTCGATCCTCTGCTCGAAGTCGGTGACGTCGCGGACCATGCCCTCGGGCAGCGGGACGGCGACACCGAGGATCTCCAGCTTCTTCGGGATCTCGTCGGCGTGGACCTTGATGGTGTCGCCCTCGACCCGCAGGGAGCTGAGCACGTGGACGGGCTTGGGCAGCTTCGCGCCGCCCTTGCTGACCTCGACCTCGACCTTGATCTTGCCGTTGCCCCCGTCGGAGAGGCCGACGACCTTGCCGGTGGCGCCGAGCGGCAGCGACACGGGCTCGGACTTGCCGGCCTTCAGCAGCTCGTCGTACGAGACGTGCGCGGTGCCCGTGGCGGTCGCGGCCGTCGCCGAGCTGTAGTCGCCGGAGAACTTCACGCCCTTCATGTGGGCGGTCAGATCGGCGATGCGGATCGAGTCGGACCCGGACCGGGCGTCGTAGTCCTTGATGCCGATCTCCACGTCGTCGAGCTCACCGCCCGCGACCTGGGTCAGGAAGGGGAAACCCTGGATGGAGACCTCGGGGGCCTCGCTCAGCCCCTCGCTGGTGCGCAGCTTCTCCGCCGCCTCGTTCTCGGCGAAGTTCACGGCGAGCCGGTCGGCCGCCACGAACAGACCCCCGAGGATCACGACGACGACCAGAAGTATTCGTACGGCGCGCTTGCTCATGTCCGGTCTTCCCCCACCTTGATCCCCCGTATCAACTGTCCTTGCCGCGAGCCTAAAGGACAGGTCCCCGGCCTTCGGGCCCGGCCGGGGACCTGTCGATCAGCTGTGACGATCGCGTACGGACGTCAGCCGATGGCACGGCCGAGGACGTAGACGGCCGGCGCGGCGGCGGCCAGCGGGAGCGCGACGCCCGCCGTCATGTGCACGAAGCGCGACGGGTAGTCGTAGCTCGCGGCGCGGTGCCCGATCAGCGCGCAGACCCCGGCGCCGAGGGCGAGCAGCGCGCCCTTGCCGCCCAGGTCCGTCATGCCGCCCAGCACGACCCCGGCGCCGGCGGCCGCGAGCAGCGCGACGACGACGGAGACGGGCGTGGGCAGCGGCAGCGCGCGGGCGACGACCGCGACGGCGACCGCGACGCAGCCCACGGTGACGGCGTCGGAGGCGGCCGCGAGGTGCCCGGCGGCGATGATCGCGAGCGCGGCGGAGACCACGGTGGCCATCAGCCCGTACATCCGCTCGTCCGCCCCGGCCCGGCTGCGCAGCTGGAGGACGAGCACCAGCAGCACCCACACGCCGAGGGTGCCGAGGATGGCGGCGGGCGCGTGCTCCTTGCCCACGGCGAGCAGCACGACGTCGGCTACGACACCGCCGAGGAAGGCGAGCGCGATGCCCTGCCGGGCGGGCCACATGCCGTTGAGCCGGAACCAACCGGCGGCGGTCACGGCCTGGAGGATCACCAGCGGCACGAGCAGGGCGTACGGCCCGGTGGCGGCGCCGGCCGCGAGCAGCAGCCCGAGGACCGCGGTGAGGGCGGCGGGCTGCATCCCCGGCTCGATGATCGGCGAACGCCCCTCGGCGCGGGCGCGCTGGGCGTCGGTGACGCGGGGGTTGCCGGTGGTGGTGGCGGAACCGTACGCGGGTCCTGCGGCTGCCGCTGCCGGTGCGGGCGCGGGCACGGGGGCCGCCCGGTGTGCCGGGGCGTACGCCTCGCTCTGCTGCGGCAGGTACGCCGTCTCCGTCATGTCCACCGCCGGGGCGGGCGGCTGCGCCTGCGCCTCCCAGGTCTGGCCCTCCCATTGCTGGGTGTACTGGTCCTGGGGGTACTGGCCCTGGGGGTACTGGCCCTGGGGGTACTGCCCCTGGGCGTACTGATCCTGGGAGTACTGATCCTGGGGGTAGGCCTGCGGGTACTGCTGTTGCTGCGGGTACTGCTGCTGCGAGTACTGCTGCTGCTCCGGATACTGCTGCTGGGCGTACTGCTGCTGCTCCGGATACTGCTGCCCGGCGTAGGGGTCGTACCCCTCATGGCCCTGATAGCCCTCGTACGGCTGATTGGACATGGCGCTCATCCTCCTGCGAACGGCGGGAGCACCTCGACCGTGCCGCCCTCGGCCAGCCGTACGGTCTCATGCCCGCGGGTCCCGACGGGGTCGCCGTCGACCAGGAAGGAGCATCGCTTCAGGACCCGGACGAGCTCTCCGGGGTGCCGCTCACGGGCGGCGTCCAGCGCTTCGGCGAGCGTCGCCGCCGCGTACGGCTCCTCGGCGACGCCCGCGGCCGCCTTGGCAGCGGCCCAGTAGCGAATGGTGCCGTTCACCATGCGACTCCCCTTTCAGTCGGCGGTTGCCGACGTCCATGATGCCGTGGCCCACGCCGCGATCCGCCCCGCGAGCTCGTCCGAGGCCGCGTGCTCCGCGTGCCCCATGCCTTCCTCCAGCCACAGTTCGGCCCCTTCCGGCGCGGCGGCGGCCAGCATCCGGGGGTGGTCGACGGGGAAGTAGGGATCGCGGGTGCCGTGCACGACGAGCAGCGGTGTCGCGCCGAACAGGGGGACGGATTCGACCGGCGAGAGGGGGACGGGGTCCCACTCGTGCGGGTGGATCCGGGTGCGCAGCCCGAAGCGGCCGACCACACGCCCTGTGGGCCGCGTCACGACCCAGTGCAGCCGCCGCATCGGCGCCGTTCCCCGGTAGTACCAGCGTGCCGGGGCGCTGACCGCGACGACCGCGTCGGTCCGCGCTTCCGTGCGCCCCCGGTGCGACGCACCGTGACGGAGCACGACGGAACCGCCCATCGAGAAGCCGACGGTCACCACATGCGCGTGACCGAGCGAGCGCGCCCACTCCACCGCCGCCGCCAGGTCCAGCACCTCGCGGTCGCCGACCGTGGAGTGCCCGCCGGACGCGCCGTGCCCCCGGAAGGAGAACGTGATCACGGCCGCACACTGCGCGAAGACGCCCGCGATGCGGCGCACGTGGGGCCGCGCGAGGTCTCCGGTGAAGCCGTGCGCGAGCACGATCGCGACGCCGCCGTCCCCGGCCGGGGACCCCGGACCGGGGTCGTACGCCGCGTCGATGGCGACCCCGTCCCGTGTACGGAGCGTGGCGCGCCGTCGAACACCAGGCTGAGCGCGAGTGAGCGGCCGCACAGAAGATCGCGCCGCTTGACCTGCCGGACCGGAACTCATGTGAGCTATTGTGCTGGGCAGAGGATCCGGGCAACGCAGCCCCCGGGTCCTTTTGTGCTTTCAGGCGGCCCAGGGCGCGGGCCCCCGGAATCGCAGCAGCATCCGTACCAATAGCAGTGCCGTAAACGCCCCCAAGCTCAAAGGAGCAGGGGGACCCCCTCCGCAGGGACCGAGGAGGAACCGACGTTATGGGCGAGCGAAACGTGCACGACGAACGCAGGACGACCCGGGCAGGTGACGGGCGATGAGCTCTCTGCTGCTCCTGACCAATGCCCTCCAGCCGTCGACGGAGGTGCTCCCCGCCCTCGGCCTGCTCCTTCACAACGTGCGCGTCGCCCCGGCGGAGGGGCCCGCTCTCGTCGACACCCCCGGTGCCGACGTCATCCTCATCGACGGGCGCCGCGACCTCCCCCAGGTGCGCAGCCTCTGCCAGCTGCTGCGCTCCACCGGGCCCGGCTGTCCGCTGGTCCTCGTGGTCACCGAGGGCGGCCTCGCGGCCGTCACCGCGGAGTGGGGCATCGACGACGTACTCCTCGACACGGCCGGGCCCGCCGAGGTCGAGGCGCGGCTGCGGCTCGCGATGGGCCGCCAGCAGATCACCTCCGACGACTCCCCCATGGAGATCCGCAACGGCGACCTCTCCGTGGACGAGGCGACGTACAGCGCGAAGCTGAAGGGCCGCGTCCTCGACCTGACCTTCAAGGAGTTCGAGCTCCTCAAGTACCTGGCGCAGCACCCGGGCCGGGTCTTCACGCGCGCCCAGCTGCTCCAGGAGGTCTGGGGCTACGACTACTTCGGCGGCACCCGCACGGTCGACGTCCACGTGCGGCGGCTGCGGGCGAAGCTCGGCGTCGAGCACGAGTCGCTCATCGGCACCGTCCGGAATGTCGGTTACCGCTTCGTGGTCCCGGAGAAGGTCGAGCGGGCGGCCGACGAGGAGAAGGCGAAGGCGGCGAAGCCCAAGGGCGAGGGGGCCGCGGCGCCCCGGGCCGAGGAAGCCGTCACAGGGCCTGCGGGGCAGTAGGTCCATCCGCGTAGACTGCGCGCGTGGCCAAGGTGACGCGGGACGATGTGGCGCGACTGGCGGGTACTTCGACCGCTGTCGTCAGTTATGTCATCAATAACGGACCCCGGCCGGTCGCCCCGGCCACGCGCGAGCGCGTACTCGCCGCGATCAAGGAGCTGGGTTACCGCCCGGACCGGGTCGCGCAGGCCATGGCGTCCCGGCGTACGGACCTCATAGGCATGATCGTGCCGGACGCGCGCCAGCCGTTCTTCGCGGAGATGACGCACGCCGTCGAACAGGCGGCGTCCGAGCGCGGAAAGATGGTCCTCGTCGGCAACTCCGACTATGTCGAGGAGCGCGAGACCCACTATCTGCGCGCCTTCCTCGGCATGCGGGTCTCCGGCCTCATCCTCGTCAGCCACGGCCTGACCGATCAGGCCGCCGCCGAGATAGACGCGTGGGACGCGCGCGTGGTGCTGCTCCACGAGCGGCCCGAGGCCATCGACGACGTCGCGGTCGTCACGGACGACGTCGGCGGCGCGCAGGTCGCCACCCGGCACCTCCTCGAACACGGTCACGAGTACGTCGCCTGCCTCGGCGGCATGGCCGGGACCCCGACCGTCGGCGACCCCGTCTCCGACCACGTCGAGGGCTGGCGGCGCGCGATGCGGGAGGCCGGGCGGTCGGTGGAGGGACGCCTCTTCGAAGCCCCGTACAACCGCTACGACGCGTATCAGGTCGGCCTGGAGCTGCTCGCCGGGCCCGACCGGCCCACCGCCATCTTCTGCTCGACGGACGACCAGGCCATCGGTGTGCTGCGGGCCGCGCGCGAGCTGCGGATCGACGTGCCGGGGGAGCTGGCCGTCGCCGGCTTCGACGACGTCAAGGAGGCGGGCCTCACCGACCCGCCGCTGACGACCGTGGCCTCCGACCGGCCCGCGATGGCCCGCGCCGCCGTGGACCTCGTCCTGGACGACGGCCTGCGCGTCGCCGGTTCCCGCCGGGAGCGCCTGAAGCTGTTCCCCTCGCGGCTGGTCGTACGCCAGTCCTGCGGCTGCCGGTAGCCGCTCCGGCCCGCCTTTATAAGGGGCATACGCACTTCTGCCGGGCTTCTCAGGACGTACTCAGGCAGCTCTCATGTACGCCCGTCAAGGTCGAAGACATGACCGAGACCTTCCGCCACAGCGGCGAGTACCCCCAGCAGCAGTCGTCAGCGCCTGTGCACCACGGCGGTACGCGGGGCGCCTTTCCGCCCCCGCCCACCTACGCGCCGGAGGCACCCCACGGGCCCGCCCCGCGGCGGCGCAGGGCCAAGGGTCCCGTGGCCCTGCTCGCGGCCGTCGCCATCGCGGCGGCGGCCGTGGGTGGCGGCACCGCGTACGCCGTGCAGACGCTGACCGACCCGGGCAGCACCGCCCCCGCCACCAGTGCGGCGGCCGTGCCGACCAGCAAGAAGGGCACCGTCTCCGGGGTCGCGGAGGCGGTCGGCCCCAGCATCGTCGAGATCAGCGCCACCTCCGCCCAGGGCAAGTCGACCGGTTCCGGTGTGATCACCAAGAGCGACGGTGAGGTCATCACCAACAACCACGTGATCTCCGGGGCCACCTCGATCAAGGTGCGGACGAACGACGGCAAGACGTACGACGCCGAGATCGTCGGCACCGACAGCAAGAAGGACCTCGCGCTCATCCAGCTGAAGGACGCCTCCGGGCTCAAGCCCGCGACGCTCGGCGACTCCGACGACGTCGAGGTCGGCGACGAGGTCGTCGCCATCGGCTCCCCCGAGGGCCTGACCGGCACCGTCACCAGCGGCATCGTCTCCGCACTCGACCGGGACGTCACCGTCTCCACCGGCGAGGGCCAGGAGCAGCCGCAGAGTCCGCAGGGCGGTTGGCCGTTCGAGTTCGGCGGGCAGGAGTTCAACGGCGACACCGGGTCGTCGAAGACCACGTACAAGGCGCTCCAGACCGACGCCTCGCTCAACCCCGGCAACTCCGGCGGCGCCCTCATCGACATGAACGGAGCCGTCGTCGGCATCAACTCCGCGATGTACTCGCCCAGTTCGTCGGCCCAGGGCGGCGGCGACTCGGCCTCGGGCAGCGTCGGCCTCGGCTTCGCCATCCCCATCAACACCGTCAAGGACGACCTCGGCACGCTGCGGTCGGGGTCCAAGGCCTGACAGGACCTGAGGGCGGCCGGACCGCGCCTCGCGTGCGAGGCTGATACCGGCCCGTTCCACCCCTTTCCCGAGGAAGTCCGAAGCCCATGAATCCCGCCGATGGCGACCGCACCGGTGACCGCGAGCAGCAGCGCGTCCTGATCGTGGACGACGAGCCCGCCGTGCGGGAGGCGTTGCGCCGCAGCCTCGCCTTCGAGGGGTACGGCACCGAGGTCGCCGTCGACGGTGCCGACGCCCTGGAGAAGGCCGCGGCGTACCGCCCCGACCTGGTCGTGCTCGACATCCAGATGCCCCGCATGGACGGCCTCACCGCCGCCCGCAGGCTCCGCGCCACCGGCTCCACCACACCGATCCTGATGCTGACCGCGCGGGACACGGTCGGCGACCGCGTCACGGGACTCGACGCGGGCGCCGACGACTACCTCGTCAAGCCCTTCGAACTGGACGAGCTCTTCGCCCGCATCCGGGCCCTGCTCAGGCGCAGTTCGTACGCAGCCGGGGCGGGGCAGGCCGAGGAGGGCGACACCCTCGCCTTCGCCGACCTGCGGATGGATCTCGCGACGCGCGAGGTCACGCGGGGCGGGCGGACCGTCGAGCTGACCCGCACCGAGTTCACCCTCCTGGAGATGTTCCTCGCGCACCCCCGCCAGGTCCTGACCCGCGAGCAGATCCTCAAGGCGGTCTGGGGCTTCGACTTCGAGCCGTCCTCCAACTCCCTGGACGTGTACGTGATGTACCTTCGCCGCAAGACGGAGGCGGCCGGCGAGCCGCGCCTGGTGCACACGGTGCGGGGCGTGGGGTATGTGCTGCGGGGCGGCGAGTGAGCGGCCCCGTACGGCGGTTCCGGAGGCTGCCGCTGCGCTCCCGGCTCGCGCTGCTGGTCGCCACGGCGGTGGCGGTCGCGGTGGCGATGGCGGCGGCGGTCTGCTGGTTCGTGGTGCGGGACGCGCTGGTCGACTCGCTGGACGACTCGCTGAACCAGAGTCGCGTGTCCGACCCCTGGGACGACTATGTGAACGGCATGATCGACGGGGACGGCCGCTGCCGCCGCACGATCGTCGACCAGAACAACGCGTCACCGAACCTGCTCGACCAGACCGTGCAGGTCGTCGACCAGACCGGCGGCAGCTGTGTCGTCCTCGGCAAGCAGAGCCTCGACCTGAAGAAGGCGGACACCGAGGTCGCCCTCCGCGAGTCGCCGCCCACCTTCCACGACGCGACGGCGTCCGACGGCACCGAGTACCGCGTGCTCACCTTCCCGCTGGACGGCAGCCCGTACGCCGTCTCCCTGGCCCGCCCCCTCAGCGAGGTCCACGACACGCTCGACAACCTCACCCTGCTGCTCTCGGTGGTGGGCGGCGTCGGCATCCTCGGCGCGGGCGCGGCCGGCCTCTGGGTGGCCCGCACCGGCCTGCGCCCGGTGGACCGCCTCACCGAGGCCGTGGAGCACGTGGCCCGCACCGAGGACCTGGACCTTCGTATCCCCGTCGAGGGCGGCGACGAGATCGCCCGCCTCTCGGAGTCCTTCAACTCCATGACCGCCTCGCTGGCCTCCTCCCGCGACCTCCAGCAGCAACTGATCGCCGACGCGGGCCACGAGTTGCGCACCCCACTGACTTCCTTGCGTACGAACATCGAACTGCTCGCCCGCAGCGAGGACACCGGCCGGGCCATCCCGCCCGACGACCGCAGGGCGCTGCTCGCCTCCGTCAAGGCGCAGATGACGGAACTGGCCGCGCTGATCGGGGACCTCCAGGAGCTGTCCCGGCCCGACGCGGGCCACGGCGGCGCCAAGGTCCAGGTCATCGCCCTGCACGACATCGTGGAAGCGGCCCTGGACCGGGCCCGGCTGCGCGGCCCCGAGCTGACCTTCACGGCGGATCTCAACCCCTGGTACGTCCGCGCGGAACCGGCCGCCCTGGAGCGCGCCGTGGTCAACCTCCTGGACAACGCGGTGAAGTTCGGCCCCCCGGGCTCGGCCATCGAGGTCGCCCTTCGGGAGGGCGAGCTGACGGTGCGCGACCACGGTCCCGGCATCCCCGCCGAGGAGCTCCCCCACGTCTTCGACCGCTTCTGGCGCTCGCCCACCGCGCGGAGCCTGCCGGGTTCGGGCCTGGGCCTGTCGATCGTGGCCCGCACGGTACGCCAGTCGGGCGGCGAGGTGACCCTGAGCACGGCGGACGGCGGCGGCACGGTCGCCTCGGTACGGCTGCCGGGGGCGGCGACGCCACCGCCCAGCGAGCTGCCCTGAACTGACGAGACGGAACGTCTTGCCATGGGGGAGATGACACGCTACAGTCTCCCTACCGGAGCGAGACGGCACGTTTCGTCTCAAGGACGCCGTCCTGGTCTCCGTGCCCGCTGCCCCCAGCCGAAGGACCTACTTGTTCCCAGCAACCGCACCCTCCGCCCTCCCCGCCATCTCCGCCACGCCCTCTCAGCTCACCCTCACCCACGTCACCAAGCGCTACGACGACCACGTGGTCCTCGACGGCGTCTCCCTCACCGTCCGCCCCGGTGAGCGAGCCGGTGTCATCGGCGACAACGGCTCGGGCAAGTCCACCCTGCTGCGGCTGATCGCCGGGCGGGAGGCGCCCGACAACGGCACGGTCACCGTCAGCGCCCCCGGTGGCACCGGGCACCTCGCCCAGACCCTCGACCTGCCGGACACGGCGACCGTCGGCGACGCGATCGACCTCGCCCTCGCCGAACTGCGCTCCCTGGAGCGGCGCATCCGGGCTGCCGAGGCGGAGCTGGAGGGTGCGGACGCGGCGGCGTACGACCGTTACGCCGCCCTGGTCGCCGCCTTCGAGGCGCGCGGCGGGCACGACGCCGACCGGCGCGTGGAGGTCACGCTGCGCCACCTCGGCGAGCGGGCACCGCTGGAGCGCGCGCGGCCGCTCGGCACGCTCTCCGGAGGCCGGCGCTCCCGCCTGGCGCTCGCCGCGACCCTCGCGTCCGACCCGGAGCTGCTGCTCCTCGACGAGCCGACGAACGACCTGGACGACGAGGCCGTGCGCTGGCTGGAGGACCGGCTGCGCGCCCACCGCGGCACGGTCGTCGCCGTCACACACGACCGGGCCTTCCTGGACCGGGTCACCACGACGATCCTGGAGGTGGACGGCGACGAGCGCACCGTACGGCGCTACGGCAACGGCTACGCCGGATACCTGACCGCCAAGGCGGCCGAACGCGCCCGCCACGAGCGGGAGTACGAGACGTGGCGCGCCGAGGTCGCCCGCCACTCCGCGCTCGCCGAGTCGAACATCGGGCTGCTCGCGGCGATCCCCCGCAAGGCGCCGAGCGCCTTCAGCGGCGCGGGCGCGTTCCGCGCGAGGTCGCGGGCGCACGGCGCCATGGGCCGCATCCGCAACGCCCGCGAACGGTTGCAGCGCCTCACCGACCATCCCGTCCCGCCGCCCCCGAGACCGTTGCGCCTCACGGCGGGAATCCAGGGGGAGGCGGCCGGCGCGGCCGAGCTGACCGACGTACGAGTGGCGGACCGCCTGAGCATCGAAGGGGCGCTGCGGATCGGTGCCGGTGAGCGGGTTCTCGTCGCCGGGCCCAACGGCGCGGGCAAGTCCACGCTGCTGGGGCTCCTCGCCGGGGAGGTGGCGCCCGACAGCGGTCACATCCGGCGCCCCGCGCGCGTCGGGTTCCTGCGGCAGGGCAACTCGCTGTGGCAGGAGGGCCGTTCGGCGCTGTCCCTCTTCGGCGAGGAGCGGCGGGACGAGCTGCTGGGCCTCGGGCTCTTCCGGGAGGAGGACGTCACCCGGCCGGTGCGGGAGCTCTCCGTGGGCCAGCGGCGCCGCGTCGAACTGGCCCAACTGGTCGCCCGTCCCTTGGACCTGCTCCTCCTCGACGAGCCGACGAACCACCTGTCCCCCGCCCTGGTGGAGGACCTGGAGGCGGCGCTCGCGCACTTCCGGGGCACCCTGGTGATCGTCAGCCACGACCGGCGGCTGCGCTCACGATTCCAGGGCAGGCGGCTCGCTCTGAGCGGCGGCCGGGTCTCGGAATTGCCCCATGTTTCTGGACCCGAACTGCACCATACGTCGGGGCAATCGCACGCCTAGAGTCGTACTCACAAGGCCACGGGGGAACCCGGGACCACCGCCCGGAGCAGGGAGAACGACCATGAACACCAACATCCTCAAGCCGGTTCTGACGCGCGCCGCCACCGCCGAGACCACCAGCGACCCGAGCAGCGTCATGACCCTGCTCGCCGACTCCGGCACCGACGGCAGCTCCGTCACCAGCTACCGCTCGACCTTCGCCGAGGGAGCCGTCGGCGCCCCCGCCCACTTCCACACCAAGGCCTCGGAGCTGTTCTTCGTCATCGGCGGCGCCCTCCAGGTGCTCGTCGACGACGAGGTGAAGGTGCTGGAGCAGGGCGACTTCCTGCTCGTGCCGCCGCACACCCCGCACGCCTTCGCCGCGGCCCCCGGCTCCGAGGCCGACGTCCTGTTCGTCTTCACGCCGGGCATGCCGCGCTTCGACTACCTGCGCCTCCTCGGCCGCGTGATGCGCGGCGAGGCGAGCCCGCAGGAGATCAAGGACTCCTCCGAGCGGTACGACAACCACTATGTGGACAGCCCGGCGTGGCGCGCCGCCCTCGAAGCGGGGCAGTGACCGGGGCCACGGCCAGGTGCACCTACTGGCCGAAGCCCGGACCTTCAACCGTGTGCAAGTTCGACCGGTTATCCACCATCGCAACGGCACTGAGGTGCACCCGGCCACAGTCACTGTCGCCTCGCTCCTGCTCTGAATTTGACCTCGGAAACGATCTCTGAGTAGGGGACTGGCGTGGTGGCTTCGGCTCCGTTTCCCGTTCTCGACCTTACTCAGGAGAACCGGGGGGTCTGGCATCCCTTGGGCGAAGCCGCAGAGTAATGCGTCCACCGGCATCGCGGCTGCCTGGGCCCTCTCCCACAATCCCGACACCCGCCTCGGCCAGTGGGAGCAGCCAGGCGAAGGCCTTCTCGATGACGGAGCAGACTATGCCCACCCTTGGCCTACGGTCGGGAACCCACAATTCGTCTCAAGACCAAGACCGCTCCTGCTGTGAAGAGCGTGAGGGCGGCGGCCGCAGCCGGGAGAGAAGCACTCTCATGCAGTGGCCACGCCCAGGGGTACGGCTTCTGGTCAGGCCCCAGGCCGATGAGCGCGCAGCACACGGGGAGGGCGGCGACGGCCAACGGGCCGTACGTGGAGCCGACGAAGTACTGGACGATCAGGCCCACGCCGAGATACCCCCCGAGATTCCGCGCCACGCCGAGACCCAGACCGAAGTCGAGCCACTGCGCTTCGCACGCCCCCAGGACAACCGCCACACTGGCAGCGCCTACGAACAGGATGGCCCGGTAGGTGGGCACGGGGCGGACCGCAGTGGCATCGGCCTCCTCGGGCGTTCTACTCATGGCGTGCAGAAGAAAGCAGACGGGTGCCACCGGGAGAACCAAGGGCAGCGGAATCCCTGACCCCAAACCGCCAAAGAGCGAGGGGATAGGAAGTGCTGACCCGGCGAGCAGCGGTGCCAGGATGAAGCAAGCCAGCACAGAGGCCCACGAGGCGTGCACCATGTGCACGCGAAACCACCAGGTCACGACTGCTCGTCCCCCGAGTGTCGGAAGGAAGCAGGGCTGAGGTCCGTCTTCACCGAACAGTCCAAAACGGATCGCATGTTGCGCTCATACCAGGCATGTTGCTGGGCGGGAGACAGCTTCCGTACCTGGCCGGCGAGAGCGACCGCCTCGGGCTGCCAGTACGTCACCAGCTCGCTCTCGGGCTCACCTGCAGTCAGCGACAACCAGGCGTAGATCACGCTGTGTGCAGCGTCCCCGGGATACTCGGCTCCTCGTTTCGTCGCACAATCCGGCGGGGCATCCGGCAGTACGCTGGTGGCGGTGACGGCCCGGACCGTGCTCTCACTGGGACGCGGCTCGCCGAACTCGACGGGTGATGTCAAGACGACTCCGACTCTGCTCAGGCGGCGCTCAGCGCCCTGCGCCCAGCGAACCATGTCGCCCTGCCTGTCGTACTGCTCCGGCCATACGCAAACCTGGACACGTTCCCCTTCACACTTGCGGAGCCCGGGATCCCGGGCCTGCACGCCCTCGAACTTAAGCGGCATGGCCAGGAGGACTGCGCCCGCGATGCCAAGAGCACCGGCGATCACGGCGTACGCCTGATGCCGTCGGCGCCTGGTGCCGAGTGCGGTGGCAATCAGAGCGGCGGCTGCGAGTCCGGCGGAGAAGACGATGGTGGCGGCCATACTGCGGACCGAGGCGGTTTGGTCAATGCTGCAACACTCCACCAGTCCCTGGCCGTTGAGGTGCCGCAGCCAGGGCAATTCACCCAGCGCGGCCGGCCAGAACCCCCACAAATAGCCGAAGATGAGCATCACTGCGACGCCCAGGACCCGCGGCATCCGGGACCCTACGAGCCAGCCGAGCGCGATATGGGACACCACAACTGCGTAAGCCATGAACAGAATTCCCAAGCTTGGGAAGCCAGGTGCCCCGAGAGCGATCGAGGAATAGGCCACGAGACTTGCGAGCACACCGAGCAGTCCCAGCACCATGACGGGGGCGAGATGCAGCCACGCGATGCGAAAACGGCTGCGGGCGGGAGCCCAGCCGTCGATCTCCGCACGGTGAACCCTTGCGGATTCCCACGCGGCACAGGCGCCGCACCCGGCGCTCACAAAGCCAAGCACGATCAGTGACTGCGCGGTGGCGGACTCCCAGTACTCAATGACCGAGTCCGTGTTGTTTGCACCGAACCAGAACAGGACCGGCAGCAAGACGAGCGCAACCCAGGCGGCTGGCCCTGAGCGGAGAAGGGTTCCAAGACGCACGTCTCAGACCTCCCCACGGACCAGGCCACGGTAGGCGCTCTCCGCGCGCCTCTCGACCGCTATGCCTTCAGGCGCCCGGGCGAAGAAGTCGGGGATGCTCCCCTGAAAGGCCACCTGTCCTCGGTCGAAGACGATGACGCTCTCGTAGATATCGGCCAAGTCTTCCGTCTGGTGGGTGGATACCACGAAGCTGACGGATTCCGACAGCTCACCCACCAATTCGCGGAAGACACCACGCTGCACCGGGTCGAGACCGGCGGTCGGCTCATCCAACAGAACGACCTGGGCATCGTGGATCAGGGACTGCGCGATGCCAAGCCGTCGCATCTGTCCACCGGACAGTTCGTGACTCCGGCGCTTCGCCAATTCCGTGAGCCGGACCCGGTCCAGGGCCTTCGCGGAGCGCTCCCACGCCTCGGACTTCGAGAGTCCCTTCAACCAGCCGGCGTAGGCCGCCTGTTCCCGCACGGTCAGTGACGGCACAGGTTTTATGTGCTGGGGCAACCACCCGACTCTGCGCCGGTACTCGCTACGGTGACGCCTTTCCGTGCTGCTCAGCCCGCCCAGTTGCACGCGACCGGAGGCTGGAGCAAGTACGGAGGCCCCTAGGGACAACAATGTTGATTTCCCCGCCCCGTTGGGCCCCAGCAACACGGTGCATCCCAAGGGGAACTCCAGTGTCAAGCAGTCAAGGACAGGGGATCCCGCACGGTAGGCGAAGGAACAGTCAGTGAAGCGAAGCGGCACGGCCTTATCCAGTTGGTCAGCGCGGGACAGCGGCGAGCGGAGGCAGGGTGCCTGATCCCACCATTCTGGACCAGGCACCCTGCCGACGGGATCAGTACTTGACAACCACGCGCTTGACGAACAGCTTGTAGCCGGTCTGGTCATAGCCGTTCAGGCGGGTGTACTTGAAGTAGTAGCTACCCTTGGAACGGTCACCGAAGCTGGACGTGTCGCAATAGTTGTTGTCCCGAGCAACCACCGGGTCCGGAAGGCCGGAGCGTTCCTTCTTCAATTGAATGGTCGCGTGCTTGAAGTGGTCTTCGCCCGACCCTCCGTTGTGGGCCGTGCAACCGGAGAACTTGACCGAGGTCGATACACCGTCGCGGTTCTTGTCGCTCCAGTGACGGGAGTCCTTGCCCGTGATCCATCCCTCTATCTTGCTGGAGAAGCCGCCCTCAGCGAAGGCCGGTCCGATACCGAGCCCCGCGATGGCCACAACCCCCGCCGCCACCGTGGCTATCTTGCGCTTACTGTTCATGTTCCCCTCTTAGGTCGGGACCTGTGACTGGTCATGCCACGTGGCCCTTTCATGACGAACAAGCTGTTGCGTAGTGATCATATGACTACTCGGAGGTACGTACGGGAGTCGGGGTCCGATTTGATGAACATCTGAGGTTGTATGGGGAAGAGTATGTCCGCCGGGAGGGTTAGCGCCCCCAAGTGGTGCGCGTAGATTTCCCGGCGCGCGGGCGCAGGTCACCGCTGCGGTCGGCGCTATCCGGCATGAGGTCGAGTGCCGCTGCGCCAGTCTGTCAATGGGTGATGGCTGCAGAAGGCTCGGCGCGGGCAGTTTGCTGGTATGGCGGGGTATTGCGCGTTTCGCCGGTGTGGGCGAAGACGTTCATGGGCTTGCGGGTCAACCGGTTCGCGAAGTTGGGAAAGTGGTACGGGAGTGGAATGGGGCAGGGCCCCGTGGCCTCTTCATGTGAACTGGCAGGCCAGCCACCCACTTCATGCTGCGTGACCACAGCTTCCTGTAACCCTCTAACTCCCGAAACCCAGCCCCGTCCCCCTCAGCCGCACCCGGATGCCCTCCTTCTCCACCGTCACGTCCTGGAGCGCCACCGTCCCCGCGCCCGGCAGCTTCGGCAGCTGGAAGGCGAGGGTGAGGCGGTCGGCCAGGACGGGGCGGGTGAGCCGGGCCAGGCCCTTGAGGAGGGCGGGGTCCAGGCCGAGCTTCTTGAGCAGCTCGGGGTGGCCCATCGCCACGTCGATGAGGTTCAGGCCCATCACGTCGTTCACGAACCGCGGGGAGCCCGTGAGTTCGTTCAGCCTGGCGTCGCTCTTGAGTGCCTCGCGCACCACGGACTCGGGGACGCCGAGCCGCTTCACGATCGCGGGGACGGACAGCAGCGCCTTCGCCTTCGCCGTCTCCTTGGCCACGCGGTCGGCGGAACTGCGCGACAGGTGCAGGCCCTCCTTCTCGCGCGTGCCGGGGCGGTAGGTCGCCAGATCGCCGAGTTGCAGGCTCATGCCGCCGATGTCGGTGGAGATGCCCCGCTCGCCGTTGCGCTGGATGCGGGCGTCTGCGCGCACCTTCAGGTCGTGTCCCGCGACGGGCAGCGTGCCGCGCGCGAGGACCTCGTCATGGCCCCGGCCGGTGAACGTAACCTGGGAGGCGCCCAGTTCACGGTTGAGGTCCTCGAAGGAGAGGAGTACTTCGCCGGTCATCGCGCCGATGCGGGCGCCCTTGATGGACGTGGGGCCCTCGCCGAGGATCGTGACGTCCGTGGCGGTCGCGGAGACCTTGGCCAGCGAGACGCGGTCGGCCGCGACGTCGGGGACGGTCACCTTCACCTTGTCCACGCGCTGGTCGAGGACCTGGGTGAGGAACGGGAACCCTTCGAAATCGACCTCGGGCGCCGCGCTCAGGTTCATCTGCTCCTTGAGCTTCTCCGCGGCCTCGTGCTCGGCGTAGAGCAGCGCCCAGCGGTCGCCGAGGGCGAGGAAGGCGGCGGTGACGAGGAGGGCGACCACGGCCTTCGCGGCGAGCGGCAGGCCCATGAAGCGGGCGCGGCCACGGCCCCGGCTTCGGCGGCGGCTGCCGCGGCGGTGGTCGGGCGGCGTCCAGGGAGCTTCGGCGTCGTCCCGCTCGGGCTTCTCCTCGTGGAGGAACTCCTTCAACGGATTCGGCGCGAGGTCGGCCAGCTCGTCGTACGGATTGCGGTAGGGCTTGTCCGGAGGTGGCGGCGTGGTCATGCGGTGGGGGGAACGCATCAGATGATCTCACCATACGTTCACACCCCACCCCAAGCCTTACCTTCAGCAGGCGCCGAAGTGAGCGCTACTTCACGATCGTGATCCGGTCGGCCTTCGGCGGCGCGATCGGCTTGCCCGCCGAGGAGTTGGCGCTCAGGTAGTCGTTGAACGCCTTCAGGTCGTCGGCGCCGACCAGCGGCTTCGCGCCCTTGCCCAGCTCCGGCAGGCCGTCGCCGCCGCCCGCGAGGAACGAGTTCAGCGCGACGCGGTAGGTGGCCGCCGGGTCGAGCGCCTTGCCGTTCAGCTTGATCGAGTCGGTGACGACCCGGTCCGCGCCCGTCTTCGTCATGTCCAGCGTGTACGTCAGTCCGTCCGACACCTGAAGGATCTTCGGGGACTGCTCGTTCGCCCCGCCGACCTGCTGCTTGAGCGCGGTGACCAGCTGGGCGCCGGTCAGGTCGACGAGGTTGACGGTGTTGCTGAAGGGCTGCACGGTGAACGCCTCGCCGTACGTGACGACGCCGTCCCCCTCGCTGCCGCTCGCCTTGTGGACGAGGTCGGAGCGGATGCCGCCGGGGTTCATCAGCGCCAGATCGGCCTCGGGGTCGAGGGACTTGGCGTGGGCGAGCTGCGCGTCCGCGATGAGGTCGCCGAGCGGGGACTCGGGGACGCCGGCGCCGCGGCCGGGGATGTCGGCGGAGATGTAGCCGACGGGCCGGTTGGCGATCGGCGCGGCCAGCTTGTCCCAGCGGTTGATCAGTGAGGTCATGTCCGGCGCCTTGGCCTGCTCACGGCTGACCACGTGGTTCGCCGACTTCACGCTCGTCCGCACGATGTCCTTGGTCCTGCGGTCGTACGTGAGCGTGGTGTCCGTGTAGAGCTTGCCGTAGGAGGACGCCGAGGTCACCATGCGCGGCTTGCCCGACGGGTCGGGGATCGTGCAGACGTACGCGGCGTGCGTGTGCCCGGTGACGAGCGCGTCGACCTTGGGCGTGATGCCCTTGGCGATGTCGGTGATGGGCCCGGAGATGCCGTCGCCCGCGCCCGGCGAGTCGCAGTCGTAGTTGTACGTCTGGCTGGCGGGGGCGCCGCCCTCGTGGATGAGCGTGACGATGGACTTCACGCCCTGCTTGTCGAGGATCTTCGCGTACTTGTTGACGGTCTCGATCTCGTCGTGGAACTTCAGGCCCTTGATGCCCTCGGCCGAGACGATGTCCGGGGTGCCTTCGAGCGTGACGCCGATGAAGCCGACCTTGACGCCCTTGTGCTTCCACACCCAGTAGGGCTTGAGGATGGGCTTGCCGGTCTTCTCGTCCGTGACGTTCGCGGCGAGGTAGGGGTAGTCGGCGCCCTCGAACTTCTTGGGCCTGCCCTTCTCGTCCTTCTCGAAGCAGCCGTCCTTGGGGTGGCAGCCGCCGTTCTGGATGCGGGCCAGTTCCTTGGCGCCCTCGTCGAACTCGTGGTTGCCGACGCTCGTGACGTCCAGGTCCAGCTTGTTCATCGCCTGGATCGTGGGCTCGTCGTGGAAGAGGCCGGAGAGCAGCGGGCTGGCGCCGATCAGGTCACCGGCGGCGGCCGTGACGCTGTAGGGGTGCGCCTTGCGGGCGGTGCGCAGCGACGTGGCGAGGTACTCGACACCACCGGCGTCGATCTTCTTCTCGGTCCCGTCGTGCTGCTTCTCCGTCACCTGGCCGGAGGAGCCGGCGGGCGGCTGGAGGTTCCCGTGGAAGTCGTTGAACGACAGCAGCTGCACGTCGACCGTGCGCTTGCCGCCGCCCTTGCCCCCGCCCGCTCCGTCCTGCCCCGCACTGGCGGGAAGGGCCGCGACCAGCGCGCCGAGGGTGGCGAGCGAGGCTGCCGCGGCGAGCACGCGTGTGGCACGGCGTCCGGGTCTGCGTGGCTGGGGTGTGGTTGACACGTGTCCCCCTGAGGGTGATGTGAGACGACGACTGGGAGGCGATACCGCCGTGCGCAGCCTAGAGTCAACGCGCGTAGCGCAACAGGGGGTTACGGGTTACGAGGCGGTTGCCATCGGGAGCGATACGGGCACATCCCCCATGTCACGACCTGTACCCGGCCGTCCGCGCGCCCCGCCGCCGTACCCTCGACCCATGACTGACGACCGGCCCGCCGAGGCTCCCGCCACCCTCCGGAAGATCGACACCCTCACCGCACTGACACCGGCGCAGGCCGACGCCGTGCTCGGGCTGCTCGCCGAGGCCGCCCGCGCCGACGGGCAGCAGGCGGTCTCCGAGCAGGGGCGGCTCCAGCTCCGCGGCGGCGAGCGGGAGGGCGTACGGCATCTGCTGCTCAGCGTCGACCACCGGCTCATCGGGTACGCGCAGCTGGAGGACACCGACCCCGTGGAGGCCCCCGCCGCCGAGCTGGTCGTGCACCCCTCGCACCGGGGGCGCGGCCACGGCCGGGCGCTCGGCACCGCGCTGCTCGGCGAGTCCGGGCGGCGCCTTCGCGTGTGGGCGCACGGCGGGCACTCCGCCGCCCGGCACCTGGCGCAGGTGCTCGGCCTGGCCCTCTTCCGCGAACTGCGGCAGATGCGGCGCCCCTTGGCGGACCTGAACCTCCCCGAGCCGGTGCTGCCGCCCGGCGTCACCATCCGTACCTTCGTGCCCGGCCAGGACGACGCGGCCTGGCTCGCGGTGAACGCCGAGGCCTTCGCGCACCACCCCGAGCAGGGCGCCCTGACCCAGCGCGACCTGGACGACCGCAAGGCCGAGCCGTGGTTCGACCCGGCGGGGTTCTTCCTCGCCGTGCGTGAGAGTGACGGCGAGCTGGTCGGCTTCCACTGGACGAAGGTGCACGCCGAGGAGCGCCTCGGTGAGGTGTACGTCGTGGGCGTGCGCCCCGGCGCCCAGGGCGGCGGCCTCGGCAAGGCCCTGACCACGACGGGCCTGCGCCACCTCGCGGCGGCCGGCCTGCCGACCGCGATGCTGTACGTGGACGCGGACAACAAGGCGGCCGTGAGCGTCTACGAGCGGCTCGGTTTCGTGACGTACGAGACGGATCTGATGTACCGCACGGAGACGTGACCAGCGGCTTTCCCTGACTTCAAGCTCCTTGGGGGCGGCGTCGCTTGACGCCGCCCCCTTTTTGCACCACCCTTTCACTACTCAATTAGTGAAAGGGTGGTGCAAGGCAGTGGTCGAATACCGCATCGACCGGCGCAGCGGCGTCGCCACCTACCTCCAGATCGTCCAGCAGACCCGCCAGGCCCTGCGCCTCGGCCTCTTGGAGCCCGGCGACAAGCTGCCCACGGCACGCGAGGTCGTCGAGGCCACCGCCATCAACCCGAACACGGTGCTCAAGGCCTACCGCGAACTGGAGCGCGAGGGACTCGTCGAGGCCCGCCGCGGCCTCGGCACCTTCGTACGGAAGTCGCTGGGCAGCGCGCCGGCCGACTCGCCGCTGCGGGGGGAGCTCGTGGAGTGGGCCGCGCGGGCGCGGGTGGCGGGGCTGGAGAAGGACGACGTGGCGGCGCTCTTCGGCGCCGTACTGGAAGAACAGTTCGGCTCGCCGGACGCATGGACCACACCGGACACAGGAACCAAGCCGGACGCAGGAACCAAGGGGGACCCCGCATGACCGACGCCGCCATCGAGGCGCACGCCCTGACCAAACGCTTCGGCCGCCGCCAGGCCCTGCGCGACTGCTCGTTCCGCCTGCCGGCCGGGCGCGTCTGCGCGGTCGTCGGCCCCAACGGCGCCGGCAAGTCCACGCTGCTCTCCCTCGCGGCCGGCCTCGACCGGCCCGGCGGCGGCACCCTGGCCGTGCTCGGCACCAGCCCCGCCAAGGCCCGCGCCCGCGTGGCGTACGTGGCCCAGGACAAGCCGCTCCACCCGCGGCTGACCATCACCGACACGCTGCGGCTCGGCGCCGAACTCAACCCGGGGCGCTGGGACATGGCCGTCGCCGAGCGCGTCCTGGCCGGGGGCGCACTCGACCCGGGCGCCCGCGTGCGCACGCTCTCCGGCGGCCAGCGCACCCGCGTCGCGCTCGCCCTCGCACTCGGCAAGCGCGCCGAACTGCTGCTCCTGGACGAGCCGATGGCCGACCTCGATCCGCTCGCCCGGCACCAGCTGATGGGCACGCTCATGGCCGAGGCCGCCGAGCACGGCACCACCGTCGTCATGTCCTCGCACATCGTCGGCGAACTGGCGGACGCCTGCGACCACTTGCTCCTCGTATCCGAAGGGCGGATCCGGCTCGGCGGCGGCATCGACGACATCGTCGCCGCGCACGCCCTGGTGACGGGCGCGCGCCCGGCCGCCGACCTCGCCCCGCACACCGTCGTCGAGTCCCGCGCCACCGGGCGCGGCGTGAGCGCCCTGATCCGCCCCGAGGGCCCCCTCGGCGACGGCTGGGACGTCGAAGAACCTTCCCTGGAGGAACTGTTGCTCGCCCATCTCCGCTCCCCGGACGCGCCACCCCTGCTGACCCCGGGCACGGCCGCCACGTCCCGGGCGGGGGTGACGGCATGAGCCTGCCGACCCTGCGGGGCCCGCGCTGGGTGGACGTGCGGGTGCACCGCACCACGCTCCTGGCGGCCGGTGCCGTCCTCGTCGCCGCGGTCGCCTACACCGGCTGGCTGCGCTGGGCGGCGAGCGCCTACCCGGTGTCGGACGACAACTGCGTCGTGGGCAAGCCCTGTGACTCCTTCCTCGGCTTCGCCAGCGCCCGGTACCTGCTCGACGCCAGCATGTCGAAGGGATCCCTGAGCCTGCTTCTGGTCCCCCTGCTCATCGGCGCGTTCGTCGCGGGCCCGCTGGTGGCGCGCGAGTTGGAGAGCGGCGTCCACAAGCTCTCCTGGACCCAGTCCGTCTCGCCCGCGCGCTGGCTCGCCACCAAGCTGACCACCGCCGCCGCGTTCGCCGCGGGCGGGACGCTCGTCCTCATGGCGGCGCTCCAGCTCGGCGCCTCCGACACGATCGGACGTCAGTGGAACCTCCACTGGGCCGACCGCGGCGTCTACGAGGCGACCGGCCCCGTCCTCGTCGCGTACTCCCTGTTCGCCGCGGCCCTCGGCACGCTCATCGGTTTCGCCGTGCGCCGCACGCTGCTCGCGATGGTCGCCACCGGGTTCGTCACCGGCCTCGTCCTGTGGGGCCTCGGCAACGCCCGCTGGCACCTGGTGCCGGTGCAGACCGCCACCGGGCCCGCCACCGAGGAGAAAAGCTTCCCCACCGGGATCCCCTGGAACTCCTTCAGCATGGATCAGGGCGTCACCAACGCCGCCGGGGACCGCTTCTACGCGTGGCAGTGCCTCCCGAAGCCACAGCACGGCTTCTCCTGCCCCGCCGACACCGAGATCACCGGTTGGTACATGGACTACCACCCCCGATCCCACTTCTGGCACGTCCAGTTGATCGAGACCGGCATCCTGCTCGCCCTCGCGGCCGCCGCCACGTACGCCGCCTTCCGCCTCCTGCGCCGCCGGACCGCCTGACCACCGGGCCGCCCGACCGCCGGGCCGCCCGACCCGTACGATCGCCGAAGGCCCCCGCGCCGAGAAGACGCCCGGGGGTCTTCGGCCGATGTCCCGCACGTCATGTCGCCGTAACCACTGATTCAGACAAGCTTGCGACGCTCGCTCAATGCAGCCCGCCGCGCCCGACCCGCACCCGGAGAACGGGAAGCGTCACCTCGCTCCCGCGCTCTCCGACGCGCCCATCGGCGTATCCACGCGGAAGAATGGCTTCATGAGCCAGCCGAACACGCAGGGACAGGTCCAGCACGCCCAGCCTTCCGTCGGTTCCATCGCCGCGCACAGGCCGCACACCATCGCCGCCACCATCTCCGACCTCGCCCCCGACCTCGACGCCGACCTCGACGCGTACGACGAGGACGCCCAGGTCGGGCACGACGGCGTCGAGCTGCCGCAGGGGCGGTTCCTGGACCGGGAGCGCAGCTGGCTCGCGTTCAACGAACGGGTGCTTGAACTCGCCGAGGATCCACAGACCCCCCTCCTCGAACGGGCGAACTTCCTCGCGATCTTCGCCTCCAACCTGGACGAGTTCTTCATGGTCCGCGTGGCCGGCCTCAAGCGCCGCATCGCGACCGGCGTCGCCACCCGCTCCGCCTCCGGCCTCCAGCCCCGCGAGGTCCTCGAACTCATCTGGAACCGCTCCCGCGAGCTCATGGCCCGGCACGCCGCCTGCTACCACGACGACGTCGCGCCCGGCCTCGCCGACGAGGGCATCCAGCTGGTGCGCTGGCACGAGCTGACCGAGAAGGAGCAGTCCCGGCTCTTCACGCTCTTCCGCCAGCAGATCTTCCCCGTCCTCACCCCGCTGGCCGTGGACCCCGCGCACCCCTTCCCGTACATCTCGGGGCTCTCGCTCAACCTCGCCGTGGTCGTACGCAACCCCGTCTCCGGCCACCAGCACTTCGCACGCGTGAAGGTCCCGCCGCTGCTCTCCCGCTTCCTTGAGGCCTCCCCCCAGCGGTACGTCCCCATAGAGGACGTCATCGCCGCTCCCGCGCACCTCCAGGAGCTGTTCCCGGGCATGGAGATCCAGGAGCACCACATGTTCCGGCTCACCAGGAACGAGGACCTGGAGGTCGAGGAGGACGACGCCGAGAACCTCCTCCAGGCCCTGGAGAAGGAGCTGATGCGGCGCCGCTTCGGGCCCCCGGTGCGCCTGGAGGTCGAGGAGTCCATCGCCCCGAACGTGCTGAGCCTGCTGGTGCGCGAGCTGAAGATCAGCGAGGCCGAGGTCTATCCGCTGCCGGGCCCGCTCGACCTCACCGGCCTCTTCAGCATCGCCAAGCTGGACCGGCCCGAGCTGAAGTACCCCAAGTTCGTGGCGGGCACCCACCGCGACCTCGCCGAGGTCGAGTCGGCGTCCGCGCCCGACATCTTCGCCGCCCTTCGCGAACGCGACGTACTCCTGCACCACCCGTACGACTCGTTCTCCACCTCCGTGCAGGCGTTCCTGGAGCAGGCGGCGGCCGACCCGGACGTCCTCGCGATCAAGCAGACGCTGTACCGCACCTCGGGCGACTCCCCCATAGTCGACGCCCTGATCGACGCCGCGGAGTCCGGCAAGCAGGTTCTCGTCCTCGTCGAGATCAAGGCCCGCTTCGACGAGCAGGCCAACATCAAGTGGGCGCGGAAGCTGGAGGAGGCGGGCTGCCATGTCGTCTACGGCATCGTCGGCCTGAAGACCCACTGCAAGCTCTCCCTCGTCGTACGCCAGGAGGGCGAGACCCTGGTCCGCTACTCGCACGTGGGCACCGGCAACTACCACCCCAAGACCGCCCGCCTGTACGAGGACCTCGGTCTGCTCACCTCCAACGCGGAGGTCGGCGCGGACCTCTCCGACCTCTTCAACCGCCTCTCCGGCTACTCGCGGCGCGAGACCTTCCGCAGGCTCCTCGTCGCCCCCAGGTCCCTGCGCGACGGACTCGTCTCGCGCATCGACAAGGAGATACAGCACCACCGCGCGGGCCGCCCCGCCTACGTCCGCATCAAGGTCAATTCGATGGTCGACGAGGCGGTCATCGACTCCCTCTACCGCGCCTCGCAGGCGGGTGTCGACGTGGACGTGTGGGTGCGCGGCATCTGCGCGGTGCGCCCGGGCGTCGCGGGCCTGTCGGAGAACATCCGCGTACGTTCTGTCCTCGGCCGCTTCCTTGAGCACTCCCGCGTCTTCGCCTTCGGCAACGGCGGCGAACCGGAGGTGTGGATAGGCAGCGCCGACATGATGCACCGCAATCTCGACCGCCGTATCGAGGCGCTGGTCAGGGTCCAGGACCCGGCGCACCGTACGGCCCTCAGCCGGCTCCTGGAGACCGGCATGTCGGACACCACCGCCTCCTGGCACCTGGGCGCGGACGGAAACTGGACCCGCCACTCGGTGGACCAGGACGGCCAGCCCCTGCGCAACGTCCAGGAGATGCTCATAGACGCCCGGAGGCGCCGGCGTGGCACAGCAACACCATGAGATGACGGGTACGGGTACGGGAGCGGGCGCGGCCCACGAGGCACTGGCGGCCCACCTCCAGGACCAGGCCACGGAGTTCCTCCGCTCGCTGCGGCTGCACCGCGAGTCCACGACGGACGCGCAGGGCGCCGAGGAGTCCCTGGCGGCGGCCCGCTCCCTGCGCCGCGCGGCCCGCCGCATCGGCGCGGCCCTGCACACCTTCCGCCCGCTCCTGGACCCCCAGTGGTCGGCGGCCCTGCGCCCGGAGCTGGCCTGGCTCTCGGGCACGCTGGCCCAGGAGCACGCGTACGCGACCCGCCTGGAACGCCTCCTGGAGGCGCTGCACCGCCTCTCGGGACCGCCCCAGGTGCCGGTCCCCGCCGCTCCCGTCACTTCAGTCGCTTCCGCCACTTCCGTCGCTCCCGTCACGGTCACGCGTACCGCGCCGGGACGGCCCCGGCCGGCGTCCGCCGACGACAGGGGCGGCGCCCAGCGCGGCCTCACGGTGGGCGCGGCCAAGGCCGCCGCCCTGCTGGAGCGGCAGCTGACCCTGGCCCGCACCCGCGCCCACTCCACCGCCCTCCAGGCCCTCGGCTCCTCCCGCTTCCACGCGGTGGCGGACAGCGTGGCGGTGCTGGCCAGCGAGGTCCCCTTCAGCGGCGCCACGGACGACCTGGAGCAGCTGGCGGCCAGGGCGGAGTCCGACCTCGCCGAAGCCGTGGAGGCCCTGCCGCTGGGCCGGGCGGGCCACCCGTACAACGCCGAGGCGCTCGCCCACGGCCTGCACTCCGCGGAGTCCGCGCCCGACGCCCAGGACGCCCCGTGGCTGAAGGTCCGCTCCCTGCTGCGCCTGTACCGGTACGCCCACGAGGTCATCCAGGGCCCCGCCTCCCTGGAACCCCGGGTCCTGGACGCGAGCCGCGCCCTGAACGTCCACCGGGAGGCCGCGGCCGCCGCGTCGGCCGCGGCGCAGGCGGCCCGCACCCCGCGCATCGCCCCGGCCACGGCGTACGCCCTCGGCGTGCTCCACGCCGACCAGCGCCATGAGGTGGAAGCGGCGCGCTTCGCCTTCCAGCGCGCCTGGCAGCACGAGACGGTGAGTACGGGATGACGTACGGCGACGGCGTCGGCGACGAGGAAAGGGGCGGCGACACCGTCCTCGCCGCCGGCTGCGTCCTGTGGCGCCCGGCGGCCACGGCCACGGCCACGGCCACGGCCACGGCCGAGGACAGCATCGAACTGGCGCTGGTGTACCGCCCCAAGTGGGCCGATTGGTCCCACCCCAAAGGCAAGCTCAAACACGGGGAGTCGGCCCGTGACGCGGCCGTGCGAGAAGTATTGGAAGAAACCGGCATGACATGCGCGCCCAGCACAGAACTCACCACCGCCCACTATCGGGACGCGTACGGCCGCCCCAAGGAGGTCCGGTACTGGGCAGCCGAAGCGGTCAGCGGCACCTTCACCCCCAACTCCGAGGTGACGGAGCTGCGTTGGCTGAGCCCTGGTGAGGCCGGCCGCCGCCTGACCCAGCCCGGTGACGTGGATCTCGTCACCGAACTGCTGGCCGTACGCGCACGAGGCCTCCCAGGTAACCCTGGGAGGCCTCGTCACACGGACAGCATGGGCACGTAGTAGCCCGGCGGATAGGGCTCACCGATCAACTGCCCCTCTGCCTCGACCCAGGCGTGAGCGGCGAACGGTTCGGTGCGGACACCGGTGCACCAAGTCGGCCAGCAGCCCCGCATACGGCAGAGCAGAGCCGTCGCTATGGAACGCTGCAGGCAGTTCTGCCCGGCGCACCGCAGGCTGACCGAGACCACTGCCTCGCGTGCCGCGAGGGCCTGGGCGGCCGTGGCCGGCCGGGCACGGCGACGCGCGATCTCCATGAAGCGGCGCAGCCGTCGCGGCGGGGCTTTGGCCAGCAACCGAGCGATCGCGACAGCGATGAGCGGTGCCGCACGCCGACGCCGGTCTCGTCCGTCGCGTGGGGGAAGAGCAACGGGAACGCTCATCGGGACACCGCCAAGCCGGCACGGTCGAGCTGTTCCGTGACCGTGGTGACGTCCCGCAACGCGTGGTCGACGGTGATACCGCAGCCCGCCGCGATGGCCTGGGCGATCTCTTCAGGGCTGTGACCGTCCAGGAGGCGCCTGAGTATGCGGGCACCCGTGGCGTTGAGCTGCCAGTAACGCCCCTTGGCCTGGTCCAGGAGCACCGTGCCATCGGCGGTTTCGGCGAGGGACACATCAGGGCGCAGACGGATGGACACTAGGCTCCCCCGAGGTGAGTTGGTGTCGAGGCCTCCACCGCACGCAGCCATGACTCGCAGCCGAGGAGATACTCGATGTCTTGCAGGATGGTGGTGTTCCGCTGAGGAGCGAGGAGGTTTGACTTCAACCGATCTGCGTCGATGAGGCCCCTGGCGGCGAGCCGGGAGTCGGCGAACACATCGAGCAGAGCAGGCACGTTGCCCTTGATGCCTATGCGGACGTCCTCGCTGAACTCTCCCTTCGTGGAACGACCGATGACCATGTCGGGCAGGACCCCCCGCATCGCTTCGGACAACAGGGGTTTGTAGCGCCACGGATCCGACCGCTCCTCCGGTTTCACGGCGAGTACCGCCTCGATCAGCCGGTCGTCGAAGAACGGCATGTCGAGGTGGATCGACTCCCGGGCGAACGGTTCCCTGAGGAGACGGTGCAGGAAAGCGCTGCTGCGCAGGATGAGCAGCAACTGGTGTTGTCCGAGATCCTCGGCGTACCGGGGTGTCTCAACGGCGGTGCGCAGAAATGCGGTACGTGCGAGCTCGATGCCGGTCTCGGTGACCCAGGGGGAGGCGCGAAGCGGCCAAAGACCCCACCCGAGCACGGGCCTGCGCAGCGGGGGTGGTGGTGCGGTGAGGCCGGCGGCCTGGTCCTGCCACCAGGACCGCACAGAGCCGGGGCGCAGGAGGGCAGCTGTCGTTCCCGCCAGGGGCCACCGCTTGAGCGCGCTGTAACCGCGCACGTGTTTGAGTGCTGTGCCAGGCCTGTGCAGCAGAAGCTTGTGCAGGTACCCGGCGAGAGGCGTGAAGAGCTCGTCCCCTCCGTGCCCCGCGAGGTGGCGCCGCGAGCCGTGCTTCGCCATGAGCCGTGCAACGTAACGCGTCTGCGCCCCCGTGCGGATGAACGGGTAAGGCTCCTCGGTGCTCGCCCAGGACCCGGGATCGGTGAAGATCGACGGTAGGTCCTCCTGGGGGGCGACAAGGTGTTCCGCAGTCGGCAGTGCGCCCATGCTGTGAGAGGCGAACAGAGCATCGTCATTGGTGACGTCGGCCTCAGCGGTCCGAAACGTGAGCAGGTCGGGAGTTTTGCGGGCAGCCAGGAAACACAAGGATGTGGAGTCCATGCCGCCGGACAGATCAGTGCTCAGCCTGCCCTCGCCCGGGCCCCTGTCCTCCATAGCAGCCGCCATGACCTCCCGTACCTTGCCGGCGCCTTCGCCGAGGGACTGCTCGGGGGCCGGAGGCGTCCACCAGCGGGTCTCGTGTGCCCGCTCGTCCCCCCAGACCAGGCAGTTGTCCGGGGCGAGAACCGAAACGCCCTCCCACAACGGCTCATGACTCAGCGGAGCCGGCAGCAACCTGCCGCATGCGACGCGAACGGCGAGAGTCTCCTCGTTGATGCTCGCGCCGGCCATGGCCGCCAGGACGTCGGCTCTGTCCGCAGCTACATCCACGCCCTGCACACGGGCGTAGAAGACTGGGTGCAAGCCGACGATGCTCCCCTGGATGCGTGTCCTGCCGTGAACGGAAACCGCCAGGATGCTCGAACCCGGAAGTTTTCGCGCCAGGCTTCCTACATCGGAGAGACTCCGCACGTGCGAGGCGAGCCGACCCAACTCGGTGGCGGTGACCGGGCAAGCCCCGATCACCGCCACCCGCACCGGGCCCTTCGTCGCCACGACAACCTGCTCTGCCGGCCGCCGCCCCAACAGCCACGGCCTGCCCGAGTCGTGCGACGCCACGAGCGGAAAACGCACTGTCGTCGACTCGAAGACACTTTCGGCTGCCGAGTGGTCCGGAAGTACTACGTACCCGGTGTCAATCACTGGTCAGACCTAACTCAGAAGAGGCCGTTCTTGCTGTCCCACGCGTTTCCGTAACCCAGCGTGTCCTCGCTGAATTCACCGACCTCAGCCAGCATCGGGGGAACGTAGTCCTGCGAGGTGAACTCTTCCTTGAGCTCCTGCTCGTACATGTTTCCTCCTTTGATTCGGGATTCACGAGGGCCTCGCGAATCCGCTACGACAACCATGGTCGCCCTATCGGTAGGCATGATCCAGTGAAATCGAGTCACGGACCACCGGGATACGGACGCATCGTTCGACACCGCTCGAGGCAGCCACTCCGATGTCACCACTCTCAGTTAGGGAGTGGCGATGCACTCGAGGCGGACGCGCGCCGGTACGCATGCGGACTGAAACCCGTCGCCTCTTTGAAACGGTCCCGGAAAGCCGTCAGCGAGGCGAAACCGACGTCTGAAGCGATGCGTTCGACAGAGTAGGACGTGGTCTCCAGCAGGCACTGGGCCCGGCTGATGCGGGCCCGATGCAGCCACTGGAGGGGCGTGATGCCGGTTCGATCGTGGAAGCGGCGGGTCAAGGTGCGCGGACTGACACCCGCCCGGGCCGCGACGTCCGCCACGCTCAGGTGGCGGGTGAGGTTCTCCTGGAGCCACAGCAGCAGCTTGTCGAAGGTGGAGTCCTCGGAAGCGGGTGGCCGGCTTTGGCCGACGAACCCTGCTTGGTTCTTGGGGGCCGCGTCGGGCAGAACGGCCTCGTGCGCGACCGCCGCGGCCACTTCGGGGCCGTGGTCGCGGTGAACCAGGTGCAGACACAGCTCCCAGCAGTTGGCGGAGCCGGTGGAGGTGAGCGCTTGCCCCTTGTCGATGTACAGAGTCTGCGGGGCGGCGCCGACCGCTGCGGGATCGGGCGTGAACAACGGTCGGCCGACCGGGCCGACGGATGCCAGAGGATTCGCTCTTCCATCGGGCGACACGCAGGCGATGCGTGCGCCCCTGGACGCGGCACGGCTGACCGCAGCGCTGACCGCAGCGGTCAGCGGGTGAGCGAGGGACGTGCTCGGGATGATGACCGTGTCCGCTTCGGCGACCGTATCGAGGCCCCAAGGAGCATGCAGCGAGAACCCCCCTGCGTTGACCTCGGGCTCCTCTGCACAAACTCGGACATGGTAGGCGGGGCGCCCATCCGACAGGCGCACATGACCAAATACCTCGATCGCCGCGGCCATGTCGAGGGCGACGATTTGATCGAGTATCAGGATGGCGACTTTATGCATGATCCAGAAGTAATCACACCAACCCGTACGACCACAACGGAATTTCCTCTGGCGCAATTGTGATAGCTCGAACCGTCAATGACGTCGACACTTGCCCACAAACCCGGACACAGCCATTTCAATTCAATGTGAAACAAACGAGCCCAACATAAGGAGGAAGGGGCGAGATGCGGTCGTCAACTTCGACTCAAAACATACGGGGACGACCGGCGGCGTAAAGCCACGGCCGCACCGTGGACGGACGGCCGCAAGGACCTGAAGCCGTCACCATGCGCACCGCCCGCGCGGCCCTCCACAGCAACAGCCGACGACTGCGGCGTCCCCCACACCGGCCGGTAACGGTGACGGCCCGGCCCGCTGGAGCACGCACTCAACACACTTGCCGGCCACCGCCGCCCGCAAGGCCGAGGCGCCTGCCTCCCTAACGCCATCACCGCTCTTCTTCAGCCACAACGAACCAGCCGTCACGGGCCGCAGCACCCAGGCGCGCCCGCTTGCCCACCTGCACCAATCTCCCCCGGACCTATGACGCCGGGCCCAGCTACCTGACGGTACGTGCTCGTAGCGCTACTTTTTGTGATGGACTCCCTAACCAGGCCGACCGCCGAGGTTCACCCGCCGTTCACTCCTGCCCATCAGCCGCTTCACCTGTCCTGCCTAATTTCGGCCTTACAGACAGACATCGCACGCCGCCAGCAACGGGCCGGCGGCTCCCGGAAGGAAAATCCGAAAAGTGAAGCTTCAGCGCAAGAACCGGCTCCGCGCCCTCTCCCTCGGCGCCCTCGCCGTCTCCGGCGCCCTGGCCCTCACGGCGTGCGGCTCCGACGACACGAGTGGCTCCGGCGACGGCGGCAAGGAGACGAACGCCAACGCCAACATCAAGTGCGACGACGCCAAGGGCCAGCTCGCGGCCTCCGGCTCGTCCGCGCAGAAGAACGCGATCGACGCCTGGCGGAAGGTCTACACGACCAACTGCAAGGACGTGCAGCTGAACTACAACCCGACGGGTTCGGGCGCCGGCATCACCGCGTTCCTCCAGGGCCAGACGGCGTTCGCCGGTTCCGACTCGGCGCTGAAGCCCGACGAGATCGCCAAGTCGAAGAAGGTCTGCAAGGAGAGCCAGGCCATCGGCCTGCCGATGGTCGGCGGCCCGATCGCCATCGGTTACAACGTCCCCGGTGTCGACAACCTGACCCTGGACGCCAAGACCCTGGCCGACATCTTCAACGACAAGATCGAGTCCTGGGACGACAAGGCGATCGCCAAGCTCAACCCCGACGTCAAGCTCCCCAAGACCAAGATCCAGGCCTTCCACCGCTCCGACGAGTCGGGCACCACGGACAACTTCACCAAGTACCTGAAGGGTGCCGCCCCCGACGCCTGGCCCTACGAGCCGGGCAAGTCGTGGGAGCCCAAGGGCGGCCAGTCGGCGAACGGCTCCGCCGGTGTCGCGGGCCAGGTCAAGCAGACCGCGGGCGCCATCTCCTACTTCGAGCTCTCCTACGCGGGCGAGGGCATCAAGACCGTCGACCTGAAGACGCAGGCCAAGGAGCCGGTGAAGGCCACCGTCGACAACGCCTCCAAGGCGATCGCCGAGGCCAAGGTCATCGGCAAGGGCAAGGACCTGTCCCTGGAGCTGAACTACAAGCCCACCGCCGAGGGTGCCTACCCGATCACCCTGGTGACGTACGAGGTCGTCTGCGAGAAGGGCAACAAGCCCGAGACGCTCGCCGCCACCAAGTCCTTCCTGACCTACATCGCCAGCGAGGACGGCCAGAACGTCCTCAAGGAGAACGACTACGCGCCGATCCCGGCCGAGATCATCGCGAAGGTCCGCTCCACCGTCGCGGGCCTGAGCTAGCTGAACCGAGTGCGGCCGGCCCCGCGAGTCAGGGCCGGCCGCACCGTCCGGTGCACCGCCGCCACGGAGCGCCCGCCACGTGAGCGCGGCAGCTCCGCAGACCGGAGAACCCCATGGACATATCAAGTAAGACGACCGCACCACCACCCGTCGAAGTGAAGCCCGGCCTGCCCCGGGACAAGGCGGAGAAGGCCGCCGCGCGCGGCGCCACCCGGCCCGGCGACCGGATCTTCCTCGGATTCTCCCGGGGCTCCGGCATCGCGCTCCTCGCGATCATGGCCGCCATCGCGGTGTTCCTCACCTACCGCACGGCCCTCGCACTCGCCGACAACACGGGCAACTTCCTCACCACGTTCGAGTGGGACCCGGCCGGCGCCTCCACCGGCGGCAAGCCGTACTTCGGCATCGCCGTGCTGGTCTTCGGCACCGTGGTCAGCTCGATCATCGCCCTGCTGATCGCCGTCCCCGTCGCCATCGGCATCGCGCTGTTCATCTCGCACTACGCGCCGCGCAAGCTGGCCGGCCCCATCGCCTACGTGATCGACCTGCTGGCCGCCGTGCCCTCGATCGTCTACGGCCTCTGGGGCGCCCTCGTGGTCGCGCCCAACCTCACCGGCCTCTACAGCTGGCTCGACGACTACTTCGGCTGGACGGGCGTCCTCGCCTACCACGGCGGCGCCCCGCGCTCCCTGATGACCGTCGGCATCCTCCTCGCGATCATGATCCTGCCGATCATCACGAACGTGAGCCGCGAGGTCTTCCTCCAGGTCCCGAAGATGCACGAGGAGGCCGCACTGGCCCTCGGCGCCACGCGCTGGGAGGTCATCCGCATGTCGGTGCTGCCCTTCGGCCGCTCCGGCATCATCTCCGCCTCGATGCTGGGCCTCGGCCGCGCGCTCGGCGAGACGATCGCCGTCGCCACCGTGCTCTCCCCGTCCTTCCTGATCAACGCGTCCGTGCTCGACTACGGCGGCGGCACCTTCGCGCAGAACATCGCCAGCAAGTTCAACGAGGCCAGTGAGTACGGCCAGGACGCGCTCATCGCCTCCGGCCTGGTCCTGTTCGTCATCACCCTGCTGGTCAACGGCGCGGCCCGCCTGATCATCGCGCGCCGCAAGGAGTACTCGGGGGCCAACGCATGAGCACCACGACACCCACCCCGTCCGGGCCCCTCGTCAAGCCCCCCGCCACCCTGAAGGCGGCCACCCTCCCGCGCTGGAGCCCGCTCGCCGTCGCGCTCGGCTCGGCCGCCGTCGCCGTCGGCGTCGGCCTCGGCGCCGGTCTGCACAGCCGCATCCAGTGGGGCCTGATCGCCGCGCTGCTCTTCATCATCGGCTCGTACGCCCTCGCGGTCACCGTCGAGGGCACCCGCCAGGCCAGGGACCGCCTCGCCACCTCGCTGGTGTGGGTGATGTTCCTGCTGGCCGTCGTCCCGCTGGCCTCGCTGGTCTACGAGACCGTCCAGCGCGGCATCAAGGTCTTCGACGTCTACTTCCTGACCCACTCGATGGGCGTCCTCTCCGACGACGAGACGGGCGGCGGCATCTACCACGCCCTCATCGGCACCCTCCAGCAGGTGGTGCTGGCCTCGGTCATCGCCGTGCCGATCGGCCTGCTCACCGCGATCTACCTCGTCGAGTACGGGCGGGGGAAGCTCTCCAAGGTCATCACGTTCTTCGTGGACGTCATGACCGGCATCCCCTCGATCGTCGCGGGCCTGTTCGTCCTCAGCTTCTGGATCCTGATCCTCGGCTTCGGCTACTCGGGCTGGGCCGGCGCCATGGCGCTCGCGATCCTGATGATGCCGGTGATCGTCCGCTCCACCGAGGAGATGCTCAAGCTCGTCCCGAACGAGCTGCGCGAGGCCTCGCTCGCCCTCGGCGTGCCGAAGTGGCGGACCATCCTCAAGGTCGTCCTGCCCACCGCGATCGGCGGCATCACCACGGGCGTCATGCTCTCGGTGGCCCGCATCGCCGGTGAGACCGCGCCGGTCCTGCTCCTGGTCTGGGTGAACCCCCTGATCAACACGAACCCCTTCGAGGGCTCGCAGGCCTCCCTGCCGCTGTACGTCTACCAGCAGTACGCGGCAGGCACCGACGCGTCGTACGACCGTGCCTGGGCGGCGGCGCTCGCCCTCATCGGCTTCATCATGATCCTCAACCTGGCGGCCCGCGGCATCGCCCGCTGGAAGGCCCCCAAGACGGGCCGCTAAGTGCCCGTCAGTCGGCTCCGCCGACGGAAGGCCATATCAGCGACCCTCGTAGTAGAGACCCGAAAGAAGCAGTGATCCCCATGGCCAAGCGAATCGACGTATCGGGCCTGACCGCCTACTACGGTTCCCACAAGGCGATCGACGACATCTCGATGACCGTGGAGCCCCGCTCGGTGACCGCCTTCATCGGACCGTCGGGCTGCGGCAAGTCCACGTTCCTGCGCACGCTGAACCGCATGCACGAGGTCACCCCCGGCGGCCGCGTCGAGGGCAAGGTCCTCCTGGACGACGAGGATCTGTACGGCAAGGGCGTCGACCCGGTGGCCGTGCGCCGCACGATCGGCATGGTCTTCCAGCGCCCGAACCCCTTCCCCACGATGTCGATCTACGACAACGTCGCGGCGGGCCTTCGGCTCAACGGCTCGTACAAGAAGTCCGAGCTGAACGAGATCGTCGAGAAGTCCCTCAAGGGCGCGAACCTCTGGAACGAGGTCAAGGACCGCCTGAACAAGCCCGGCTCCGGCCTCTCCGGCGGCCAGCAGCAGCGTCTGTGCATCGCGCGGGCCATCGCGGTCGAGCCCCAGGTGCTGCTCATGGACGAGCCCTGCTCGGCCCTGGACCCGATCTCGACCCTCGCCATCGAGGACCTGATCGGCGAGCTGAAGGAACGGTTCACGATCGTCATCGTGACGCACAACATGCAGCAGGCGGCGCGCGTCTCGGACCGCACGGCCTTCTTCAACCTCTCCGCGGTCGGCCAGCCCGGCAAGCTCGTCGAGATCGACGACACGGAGCGGATCTTCTCCAACCCGTCGGTCCAGGCGACCGAGGACTACATCTCGGGCCGCTTCGGCTAGGCCCTCCGGACTCCCCGCGGTGCTGCATGGCGGTGCCACCGCAGGGACAACAAGAAAGGCCCGCCCCTGGCTCCCGGGGGCGGGCCTTTCCTTCGTACGTACGGCTGACAGGTACGTACTCCTGGCGCTACAAGAACGCGAGGTTCACGATCCAGAAACTCACGGCCGCGACAAGCGCAGCGGCCGGCATCGTGATGAACCAGCCCAGGATGATGTTCTTCGCGACACCCCACCGCACCGCGTTCACCCGCTTCGTCGCACCCACGCCCATGATCGCGGACGTGATGACGTGCGTCGTCGAGATCGGCGCGTGGAACATGAACGCGGTGGTGAACATGATGCCCGCGCCGGTCGTCTCGGCGGCGAAGCCCTGCGGCGGGTCCAGTTCGATGATCTTGCGCCCGAGGGTCCGCATGATGCGCCAGCCACCCGCGTACGTACCGGCCGACAGCATCAGCGCACAGGCGATCTTGACCCAGATCGGGATGGGCGCGTCCGCGCTCTGCACGTCGGAGATGACCAGGGCCATCACCACGATGCCCATCGTCTTCTGCGCGTCCTGGAGGCCGTGGCCGAGCGCCATGCCGGCCGCCGAGACGGTCTGCGCGATGCGGAAGCCCCGCTTGGCCTTGTGCGGGTTGGACCTGCGGAACATCCACATGATCGCGCACATCACGAGGTACCCGACGGCGAGACCGACGAGCGGCGACAGGAACATCGGAATGACGATCTTGTCGACCACGCCGGACCAGATGACGCCGATGCCACCGGCGAGCGCCGCCCCGACCATGCCGCCGAAGAGCGCGTGCGAGGAGGACGAGGGAAGGCCGAAGTACCAGGTGATGAGGTTCCACACGATGGCGCCGATGAGCGCCGCGAAGAGGATCCACATCCCCTTGTCGCCGTGCGGGGTCTCGATGATCCCCTCACTCACGGTCTTGGCGACGCCGCTGCCCATGAAGGCACCGGCGAGGTTCATGACCGCGGCCATGGCGAGCGCCGCGCGGGGCGTCAGCGCGCGGGTGGAGACGGAGGTGGCGATGGCGTTCGCGGAGTCGTGAAAGCCGTTCGTGTACGTGAAGCCGAGCGCGACGCCGATGGTCACGATCAGAGCAAAGGTGTCCATGGCGAGGCTCAGGACTCCTTGACCGCGATGGTCTCCACAGTGTTCGCCACGTGCTCGAAGGCGTCGGCGGCCTCTTCCAGCACATCCACGATCTGCTTCAGCTTCAGCACCTCGATGGCGTCGTACTTGCCGTTGAAGAGCTGGGCCAGGAGCTTGCGGTGGATCTGGTCGGCCTGGTTCTCCAGGCGGTTGACCTCGATCCAGTACTCGGTGAGGTTCTCCATGGTCCGCAGGTTCGGCATGGCCTCGGCGGTCAGCTCGGCGGCCCGCGCGAGGACCTCGATCTGCTGCTCGACGCCCTTGGGGAGTTCCTCGACCTGATAGAGGACGACCAGGTCGACGGCCTCCTCCATGAAGTCCATGATGTCGTCCAGGGACGACGCGAGGTTGTAGATGTCCTCGCGGTCGAACGGCGTGATGAACGAGGAGTTCAGCTGGTGGAAGATCGCATGCGTCGCGTCGTCTCCCGCGTGTTCCGCGGCCCGCATACGCTCTGCGATCTCGGCCCGTGCGGAAGAGTCCGCTCCGAGCAGTTCCATGAGGAGCTTCGAGCCCGTGACGATGTTGTCCGCGGATGCGGCGAACATGTCGTAGAAGCTCGTCTCCCTGGGGGTCAGACGAAAGCGCACGTGGGGTCCTCGGGGTGCTCTGGATGCGGTCAGGCTGATGCTAGGCGCATCATCCGGCCACGGCTAACCGGCCGCCCCCCAGTGTCGCCCATCAGGCACAGTGATCAGCACACCCCCCGAGAAATCGGCTAAGATATACCCACCAGGGGTATACGGATCAGCAGTAATGCCCCATGCCCCTTTCCAGGAGGAGGACGCGATGACGACCACCGACGCGGCAGCGGTGACCACGGAGGCGGCCGAAGCGCCCTCCGCGCCCGCGGATCACGGTGACCACGCTCACGGCGTGCACGGGTACCACAAGCAGAAGGACGAACACCTCAAGCGCCTGCGGCGGATCGAGGGCCAGATCCGCGGCCTCCAGCGCATGGTCGAGGAGGACGTCTACTGCATCGACATACTGACCCAGGTCTCGGCGAGCACGAAGGCCCTCCAGAGCTTCGCCCTCCAGCTCCTCCAGGAGCACCTGCGGCACTGCGTGGCCGACGCGGCGGTCAAGGGCGGCACGGAGATCGAGGCGAAGGTAGAGGAAGCGACGAAGGCGATCGCACGGATGCTCCGCACCTGACGCTCCGCGGGATCGACGGTGTGGGGGGCTGTGGTCGCCGGGGGGTGAGCAGGGCTCCCGGGGCTGCGCGCCCCGTAGGCGGGGCTGTGGTCGCCGGGGGGTGAGCAGGTCTCCCGGGGCTTTGCGCGTCGCAGGCGGGGCGGGGGCCGCTCCCGGGGGCCGCGCGCCCCGTCCCCCGGAAGTTACCCACGCCGGGCCGGGCCGCTCCCGGGAGCCGCCCTCCCCGCACGCCGGGCGGAGTTACCCCGCGCGACATCGCACCGCCGGGCTCCGCCCCCGCAGTGCTTTCCCACCCACCCACCCGTTTACCCGGCAGCACACAGCGAGGTCAACACACCCAGCGCACCACTCGACGCCGGGTAACGGGCGGGTGGGTGGGAGACTTCGCCGCGCAGCGGCGCACAGTCAGCCCACCGACGACGGCCGACAGAACGAACCCGCCCCGCCCGAACACCACTCACCCCCGGTAACGGGCGGGTGGGTGGGCGGGCGCGATCGCCGCGCAGCGGCGGACGGTGAAGCCACCGACAACCGCCGGCAGAACAAACCCCCAGCCCAAACCCCACTCACCCCCGGGCAACGGGTGGGAGACATCGCCGCGCAGCGGCGGACAGTCACCCCACCGACGGCCGCCGGCAAGAAGCACCCCCAGGCCAACCGCAGGCTAAGCCCGCTCATCCGCCGGAGGCTCCCGTACGTCCCAAACCCTCAGCACCTCGTCGATCCGGTCGAAGCTCAACCGCTCGGCCGCCGCGCTCGCCGCGATGATGAGGTCGCCGCACAGCTCGATCTCGGCGAGGGCGACGTGGTCCTGAACCGCCGTACCACCACGCATCGGAGCCACGTTCATCACCTCTTCCTGACCCGTACCGACTTCCTAGAGTAGGGAGCGGCCTACACACCGCGCATGGCACGGACGGACCATTTCCACCAGTCGTACGCGACTAGGGAGCGGCGATCTTCCCGGCGAAGATGTCCTTCTCGGCCGGAAGTCGCACCCCCACCGGCACCCCGAAGTCGTAGAGCAGCGTGGTCGACGCCACATCGGCGTTGGAGACGGTGAACTGCTGGCGCAGCTTCCGCACCCGCCCCCGGTCATCGAGGTAGACGTCGAAAGGGACACTCCCCCCGCTGAACCCTTTCGCTGCCGCCGCACCCACCGCACCGCGCTGACCTGCGGAAGCAGCCTTCGCCGCGGCCCGCAGATCGACGACCCCGCGGTAGTGCCGCACCTCGGTCCCGGCGACCCGCTCCTCCCCCACGTACGTCACGTCCCGCGCCCCGCGCAGCAGTTCCGCCGCCGCGAGGGGATCCGTGGCACCCCCGGTGACGAGATTGCCGTCGGAGAGCGAACGTGTCTCGATCCGCACCCACTTGTCGGCGGGCACCCCGGCCCCCCGGTTCTTCATGTAGAGCGCGCCGCCGGACATCAGCTCGGTGATCGGCCGCCGCGCCCGCCCCCCGGCGGGGTCCTGCGGCAGGACCACGTCGAACCGCCCGCGCTGCTCCCGGAAGTCGTAGACGCCCGCGCCCCGCACGGTCACGCGCGTCCCGCCGCTGGCCATCTCCATGGACGTACGCGCCTTGGAACTGCCCGCCCGGACCAACGCGTCGGCGGAGCGCCGCACCACGTCCCCGGCGCTCGCGTCCTTCCCCGGGGCCTCGGCACCGCTGCCGTCGGCGGCCGCCCCGCCGGAGCAGCCGGTGGCGACGGCCATCAGCCCCGCGGCCGCGACCGCGGTGATCGCTCGGCCCCTGTGCCTGCGCTGCTGCCCCATCCTGGCTGCCTCCAAGCGGTCCCGCGCTTGTGGATCCCCCGTCGTTCCCCTAACGACCGGTGCGTTGAGCCGTCACGCCGAGGGCCGGGACCCGGAGCGGCCCGGGGCACTTCACCCGGGGTCGGTACGGTGGCCCGGTGGCCGATCAGGAAGACCTCACATCAGAGCTCGCCGCCGACATCGCGTCCCACCGCGTCTCGACGGTCGAGAAGGGCCGTTTCATATCCGCCCAGTGCTCCTGCGGCTGGCGCGGCCCGGCCCGCAGGGCGCGCAGCAAGGCCCGTACGGACGCGGCCGAACATGAGGAGTCCCCCTAGGGGAACCCGCCCGCCCCGCGCACCGTCTCGTTCACCGGGAAGCAACGGGAGGCGTCATGGAACGACGTACGTTCATCGGTACGACGGCGGCCACGCTGGCCTCGGCGACGGTCGGCGGCTGCACGAGCGAGGGCTCACGGGCGGGCGCGGCGACACCACGCACCGGCAGCGGCGGCAGCGCCTCCCTGCGGACCTCCAGCGCCGCCGCGAGCGCCCCGGCGACCCTCGCGGCCCTCGCAAGGGGCCTGGACGGCACTCTCGTACGGCCCGGCGAGGCCAAGTGGGCGGCGGCCCGGCAGCTGTACAACACGCGCTTCGACGACCTGAGGCCCACCGCCGTGGCGTACGTCGCGCACCAGGACGACATCCGCACCGCCCTCGCCTACGCCCGCGCCCACCGCACCCCGGTCGCGATACGCAACGGCGGCCACTCGTACGCCGGTTGGTCCTCCGGCACCGGCCGGCTGGTCATCGACGTGTCGAAGCTGAGCAAGATACGGGCGAGCGGGACCACCGCCACGATCGGCGCGGGCGCCAAGCTGATCGACGTCTACCGCTCGCTCGCCGCGAAGGGCGTGACGATCCCCGCGGGCTCCTGTCCGACCGTCGGCATATCCGGGCTCACCCTCGGCGGCGGCCACGGCGTGGTCTCCCGCGCGTACGGCCTGACCTGCGACAGCCTCACCTCCGCGAAGATCATCACGGCGGACGGCAAGCAGCTCACCGCCTCCAGGACGGAGAACAAGGACCTCTTCTGGGCGCTGCGCGGCGCGGGCAACGGCAACTTCGGCGTCGTCACCGAGCTGTCCTACCGCACGCACACCGCGCCCCAGGCCGTCTCCGCGTACATGTCCTGGCCCTGGTCGAAGGCGGCCGCCGTCGTCAAGGCGTGGCAGGCGTGGGGCCCGGACCAGCCGGACGAGATCTGGTCCTCCCTCCACCTGGCGAACACCCCGGGCGGCACCCCGACCGTCTCCGTCGCCTGCTTCTCGCTGGGCACGTACGGCGAACTCCAGAACGCCGTCGACCGCCTCGCCGACAAGGTCGGTGCCTCCGCGCGCAGCGTCTCCCTGAAGCGGCGTACGTACGAGGAGGCGATGGAGGTGTACGCGGGCTGCTCGTCGTTCGCCACCGACGCCCAGTGCCACCTGCCCGGCGCGACGCCGGGGCGCAGTCCGCAGGGCGCCCTCAAGCGGGAGACGTACGCGGCGGGTTCGGACTTCTTCGACCGCTCGCTCTCGGCGGCGGGCATCCGCACGCTGCTCTCGCAGGTCGAGAACGTGACGGGCGCGAGCGCCGGCAGCATCGCGCTGACCGCGCTCGGCGGCGCGATCAACCGCGTCGACCCGACGGCGACGGCCTTCGTGCACCGCCGCTCGCGGATGCTGGCGCAGTACATCGCGTCGTGGCGGGCGGGGACGTCGGGGACACCGGCACGCGCGTGGCTGAAAAAGGCGCACGGGGCGATGGGGCGGTACGCGTCGGGCGCGGCGTACCAGAACTACACGGACTCCACGCTGACGAACTGGCGCGAGGCGTACTACGGCGCCGCGGCGCCGCGCCTGAAGAAGCTGAAGAAGCAGTACGACCCGAACCGTTTCTTCGACTTCCCGCAGGCGCTGTGAGCCGCGCGGGCGTGCGCACGTCCTAGGCCGCGAGGTCCCGCTCGTCCGGGTCCGCCGCGGCCTCGGCGGGCGACGGCGCCTGCTCGCTCAGCGGCGCGGCCACCGGCCCGACCTTGCGGTCCCACACCAGCCACCCCACGTGCCGGGACCGCCCGACCGCCCTGGCGAGCGGCGTGAGCAGCGCCATGGCGAGCGGGGACAGGAGCAGGGCGACGGCCGTGCCGAGCGCGAAGCCGCCGATGACGTCCGTGGGGTAGTGCACGCCCATGAAGACCCGGCAGAAGCCCTCCAGGGCGGCGAGCCCGAGGCCGATCAGCCCGAACTTGCGGTGGGCGACGAAGAGTCCGGCGCCGATGGCCATGGCGAGCGTCGCGTGGTCGCTGACGAAGGAGAAGTCGTCCTTGCCCTCGACCAGGACGTGGAGCCCGCTGTGGTCGCGGAAGGGGCGCGGCCGTTCCACGAAGCCTCTGATGGGGACGTTGACGAGGACCGCGATCCCGGCGGCCAGCGGCGCCCAGACGACGGCGGCGACCGAGGAGGCGGCGTCGTCGAGCGTGCCCCGCTTCCGCCGGCCCCACCAGCACCACACCACGAGCAGCACGAGGGCGAGCAGCAGGCCGTACTCCCCGACGAACGCCATGGCGCGGTCGAGCCAGTGCGGGGTCTCCTGTGTCAGGCCGTTGATGTCGTAGAGCAAGCCGACGTCGGGGTTCGACCCGGATTCATCGAGTCCAGCCATGGCGCTGCGGCCCCTTGTCTCCTAGCCCATGGGCGCACCTTTCTGTGCGCCCTTTCCATCAACCCCCGTGGTCGGTCCCGTCAAGGGAACGCGTGGTCCCCACCCCTACGTTCCACTCTCCACCGAAAGATCACCCAGACGTTACCGAAGAGAGACACATCACCGCAGCTCAGAGAAGTGTTTTGACGGAGAGTTCAAGCCACATCACCCCGCGCGCACGCCTCCGTTCGCGCCCCTTCGCGCCCCCGTCAGGCCGCAGCCGGTCCTGACGGGAGCGCCGCCGCGCCCTCGTCCGTGACACGAGTCGCGCCAAAATAGTCCGGCGTGTCGATCGGGTCGAAGCGGATCACCGCGCCGGCCCGCGGGGCGTTGATCATGTACCCGCCGCCGACGTAGATCCCGACGTGCCGGATCGCGCGCGAGTTGGTGAGGTCGTCCGAGAAGAAGACCAGGTCCCCGGGGAGCAGCTCCTCGCGTTTGGGGTGCGGCCCCGCGTTGTACTGGTCGTTGGCGACGCGCGGCAGCGTGACGCCGACGGTGCGGTAGGCGGCGAGGGTCAGGCCGGAGCAGTCGAAGCGGCCGTTCTGCTCGGGTGTGCCGTTGCCGCCCCACAGGTAGGGGGTGCCGAGCTTCTTCTGCGCGAAGGCGATCGCCCCGGCCGCCTGCTCCGAGGGCTGCACGCGCCCCGTGGGCCGGGCGAAGCTCTTCGAGAGCGTGGTGATCGTCTTCACGTAGTTCTGCGTCTCGCGGTAGGGCGGCACGCCGCCGTACTTGAGGACGGCGTACGCCCCCGCGTTGTACGCGGCGAGCATGTTCTTGGTGGGGTCGCCCGGGGCGTCCTTCACATAGCCCGCGAGCTTGCAGTCGTACGAGGCCGCGGAGGGGATGGCGTCCTCCGGGTCCCAGACGTCCCGGTCGCCGTCGCCGTCACCGTCGACGCCGTGCGCGGCCCAGGTCCCGGGGATGAACTGCGCTATCCCCTGCGCCTTGGCCGGGCTCTTCGCGCGCGGGTTCCACCCGCTCTCCTGGTAGAGCTGGGCGGCGAGCAGCGCGGGGTTGATGGCCTTGCAGAGATTGCCCCACTTCTGCACGAGGGGCTGATACGTCGCGGGCACGGCACCCTTGGCGAGCCCGACGGAACCGCCGCTCGCGCCGCCCGCGATGCTCCCCGCGGCCATGTAGGTCCCGAGGACGAGCAGCGCGATGAAGCCGAGGGCCCCGCCGAACCCGACGGACGCGACCAGCCAAGCCTTACGCACCGTCAACCACCCCTCACCCACCGGGAGTCCACTCCACCGCCGCTCAGTGTAGAGGCCGCGTACGACAGCGGCAGGCTCCAGCAGCGGACGACCCGGCCGAGGACGTCGAGGCCGCCCAGCGGATGCAGTCAGCGCCCTGAGTCCCGGGACTGCCGCCATGGGATGCCGGGCGTGACCTCGGCCCACAGCAGTTTCCCCGCGTGGGCCGTCCCTACGGTGTAAGCCCCCCCAGCGGTCCGCGCAAGCTCGCACGAGGTGCAGCCCCCGCCCGTTCTCCGCCATGTCCCACCGGCAAGGTCGAACTCACCGAAAGCAGCGACCCCAGCGGAGCGATACTCACCGCCACCTCCGCCGCCTTCGCCGCGCCGCCCCAAAGGACGAGCAGGGCCCCGGCCCCTGGATCGAGATCGCCTACGGCGAGGGTGACGCCGGCCACCTCCGGGAGACCAGCGCCCCGGAGAACGTCGTCACGACCACCCGGGAGAAGTGGAACGCCTGTCCGGGACAGCCCCGAAGCCGTCCCGGACAGGGGAATCCGTTGCCCGCCGCCCCGCCCGGTGACAGCCTCGGTGCCGGACCCGGCGAGGGGTTCATCGGGGGGACCCTCGCCGGGCCGGAGCGGTCACGGCCGGGCGCCGCGCCGGATGAGGAACCGCTGCGCGTCGGCGCCGCCGCACCGCCCGAGCACCGCCTCCGCCCCTTCGACCGCGACGCCGTTCACGCCCACGCACCGCCCGTCCTCGAGCCGCAGCACATACGCCTCACCCCGCTGTTCGACCGAGAGCCGCGCCGCCGCCGCGCAGTCGTCCCAGGGCTCCAGGAAGCCCTTCGCGGCGCCCTTCGCCGGGGCGACGAGGCAGCCGGGGCCGTGCTCCGGGTGCCGCCAGCGGACGCGGTACGCGCCGCCGCCGAGCGGTTCCAGCTCGGTCGTGGGCGGCACCGCCTCCCCGCAGGGCCGGAACACCGCGATATGGCTCCGGTACCGCCCCTTCCTGTCCCGTCCGTCGGTGAGGCAGAGCCCGGCCGCCCGCAGCGGCTGCACCCGTACGACACCGGACGGCACGCTCACCGCCTTCGCGGAGCGGGACGGCGCGGGGTCGCTCGGCTCGTCGGAGGCGTTCAGCGCCGAGGCGCCCACCGCCGCGAGGGCCACCACGGCGATCACCCCGGCGGCGAGAGTGAGGGCGCGCGGCCGCTTCCAGGCGGGCGTGGGGGCCGCGGCGACGGGAGCGGGCCCGGCCGCCGGATCAGGGGCGGGCGGTGGCGCCGCCTCGCCCGACGCCACACGGTCCCGCGCCGCGAGCCACGCCCCGACCCGCTCCTCCCCCTCGCACACGCGGACCAGCGCCTCCACCAGCTCCGCCTTCGGCAGCGCCGAGCGGGACAGCGCCCCGGCGACCGTGCTCCGGGGCAGCAGGTCCCCGCGCTCGGCGGCACGGAGCTCCAACTGACGGTACGTGAGGCCGGACGCCTCCTTCACCTGCCGCAGCAGCGCGACGAACTCGGCCGGCGTACGGGCCCGCTCGGGCCTCGCACCGCCCTGGTGCTCCATGGTCGACTGGCTCCTTCCGCTTCCCGCCCCGCGCGACCACCGGCCGATCGCGCCACTGTCCGGGAAGAGCCCCCGTCCCGGGAAGAGACCGAGTGTCGCCGCCGTCCGGCACCGCCACAAGAGCGCTTCCCGTCAGTTGCTACCGTCCGGGCCATGCCTCACACCCCGGAACCACCGGCCGACCACACCGCCCCCGTCACCGCCGACGACGTCACCCGCGCCGTCCGCCTCGCCGTCGCCACCCTGCGCGGGGCACCGGACGACGCCGACTGGAGCGCCAAGGCGGGCGGTCTGGAGTGGGACTGCTGGGAGACGGGTGAACACCTGGCGGACGACCTCTTCGCCTACGCCGCCCAACTCGGCCCGGAACATCCCCCTTTGGACGGCGTGGTCCCCTTCCACTGGGTCAGCCGGACGCCGGGCGGCCCGGCCAACGTCACCCTCGCCGACCCCGCGGCCGGTCCCGCGGGGCTGCTCCAGGTCGTGGAGGCGTGCGGCGCGCTGCTGACCGCCATGGTCGCCACCACCCCGCCGACCGTCCGATCCCACCACGCCTTCGGCGCCTCGGACCCCGAGGGCTTCGCCGCGATGGGCGTCGTGGAGACCCTCGTACACACGTACGACATCGCGAACGGACTCGGCATCGGCGACACCTGGGACCCGCCCGCCGCCCTCTGCGCCCGCGTCCTGCATCGCCTCTTCCCCGACGCCCCGACGGACACCGACCCGTGGCCCACGCTTCTGTGGGCGACCGGCCGCGGCGAACTCCCCGGCCGGGCACGCCTGACCTCGTGGCGGTGGTACGGGGCGCCGCGCGCCGAGTCGTAGGCCGTCCTGGGCGGCCATAGGTGCTCCTAGGGCCCCTAAGCGGTCCTAGGCGGTCCTAGGCGGTCCTAGGCGGTCCTAGGCGACGAACTCGTCCGTCAGCACACAGCCGTCCACCAGCGCGGGCGCCGTCGTGACGTCCCCCGTCGGCCGGAAGTTCGGATTGCAGTTGAGGACCATCAGGCCCGACGCCGACAGGTCGCGGATCGTCCCGCCGTCGGGCGCGATCACGGCGAAGTCCTTGCCGATCGCGAAGCCGCCCTTGATGGCGGCGCGTTCGTCCCTCTTCATGCGCTCGGCCACGTCCGCCTTGTAGGCGCTCTGGAACCGCTCCATGCCGTCGGTGCCGTCGGTCTTGAACACGCGGATGTAGCCGTGCCCGCCGTCGTCGCACGTGCCGCGGAACCGCACACCCCACGAGGCGTCGAACTTCTCGTCCATGGGGTAGTAGCGCTCGTCCGACGGGTCGATGCTGTAGCGCTCGCAGGTCGTGAAGCGCTGGAGGTACTCGCCCGCGGCCATCACGGTGCCGGCCTCGGGCATGTTGTCCAGCATCATCTTCTGCCGGACCTCGGGCCCGCCGCTGGCGCCACCATTCCGGCCGGGGTTCGCATCGCCCGCGTCACTGGCGCCGTCGCCGCCCGAGGTACCGCCCCCGCCCGAGACACTGCGGCGAGCGTGCGAAGAGGCGCGGGAATAATCATGTCCATGATCATAACCGTCCCATGGCGACGTCCCAGGGAACGGCCATAACACCAGGTCAGACCCACCGTGGCCGTTCCAGCGTCCCTGATCACCCGGCACTCCTTGCCCCCGCCGATCAGGGGCGGCTTCGCTGTGAGCCAGGCCGGAACGCACGGCCTCGTCACGACGTACGACACCCGCCGTATCGGACGACACCACGCACCTCACGGGGGATCCCATGAAGCTCAAGCACGCCTCGAAGACCCTGCTCGCCGGCCTCACGCTCCTCGGCGCGCTCTCGCTCACCGCCTGCAACGGTGACGACGGCTCGGGCGCGTCCTCCTCGGCCGGCACGAAGCCGAGCGCGGCCTCGGACGACGCGGGGACGGGCAGCGGCGGCTCCGGCTCCTCGGGCTCCGACTCTTCCGGCTCCGACTCTTCCGGCTCCGGCTCATCGGGCTCGGGCTCCTCCGACGGCGGCTCCGGCTCCGGCTCCGGCTCCGGCCAGAACGGCAAGGCCGGCAGCTGCCGCAGCGACGAGCTGGAGGTGACCGCCCACGACAACAGCACCGACAAGGCGGAGGGCGTCGTCACCGTCGTGTTCAAGAACGGCGGCGGCCGCGACTGCACCATCAACGGCTACGCGGGCGTCGACCTGAAGTCGGCCATGGGCGACACGCTCTCCGTCGAGCGCAACGGCGAGCAGCCTCACTCCGCCGTCCTCAAGGACGGCGAGTCCGCCGCCTTCAACATCACGTTCCCGGTCAACAACAGCGGCGGCTCCGGCGTACGCATCGCCAAGATCCTGGTGACCCCGCCCGGCGAGACGAAGACCGTCACCATCGCCTGGCCCGCCGGGTCCCTCCCGGTGAGCGGCGAGGGCTCGTCGAGCGGCCCGAAGCTCGCGGTCGGCCCGGTCGGCAAGGTCAGCGACTCCCCCGCTGGCTGAGGCACGGAAGTGCCCCCTGGTGCCAGGGAAACCCCTGGTCACAGGGGGCAGAGCCGTCCCGCCGACCCCCGATTGACGTGGCCTCAACCGGGCCCGATGGTGGGTGAATTGGGTGTTGTGCGGCCTACGGGTGCGGCAGGGCGCGCGGTCACGGCCGGGGGGAGCCGACCATGGAACGAGAGCCAAGGGACCAGCGTGCCGCGGGACCCGGCGGCGAGGGCAGGGGCGAGGGCAAGTGCGACGCCCCGGGGCAGTTCGGACCACCCTCGCATGCATCCCCGTACGCACCTCCGTCCGCATCCCCGCACACACCTCCGCACGCACCCCCGCAGGCGCATCCGTCCGCACCTCCGTCCGCACCCCAGGACCCACCACCCCCGCCCCCACTGCCCGCCCAGCCACCGGACAGCGCTCCCGAGCGGCCCGGCGGCCCCCTCCGGCCCCTGGCCGTCGCCCTGCTCAACCTCACCGGCCTGGGCCTCGGCTACCTCCTGCTGCGGCGGCCGATCCTCACCGCGCTCTGCTGCGCCGCGACCGCGGCCCTGCTCCTCGTCGCCCTGCCCGCCGACGTCGACGGCGTCCCCGGTGGCCTCCTCGTCGGCTATGCCGCCCTCCTGGCCCTGGCCGCCGCCCACGGCGCGCTGCGGGCCGTCCGCGACCGCGGCCACTGGCCGCTGCGCGCGCCCCTCGCCGCCGGGCTCGGCGTCGCCCTGCTCGCCGTACCCGCCGGTGGCGCCTTCGCGTACGAGAGCGCGCGGGACGAGGCGGTCGAACAGATGCTCCTCGACCGCCTCGCCAAGGCCGACCGCACCGTCGCGGGCCTCGACGGGCAGCCCTTCGACGGCCCCGCCGAGACGAAGTACACCAAGGCCCTCCGCGTCTACCGCTCCCTCGCCGAGGACCACCCCGGCTCGAAGGCCGCCGGCCGCCTGCCCGACAGCCTCGGCGCCTACTACCGCTCCGTCGCCGCCCCCTACGCCGCCCGGCGCTACTGCGAAGCCGTCACCCCGCTCACCCACCTGCGGACCGTCCCCCGCACCCTCGGCGCCCCCGGCAAGGACCACCTCGGCACCCTCGCCACCTGGCCGGACGGCCGCCTCGCCACCTCGCTCTACGCATGCGGAACCGACGCGCTCGGCCGCCCCGCCGCCGACGCCCCGCTCGGCGAACTCCTGCGCACCTTCCCCACGTCGGACCAGGCCGCGAAGGTGGAACCCGCCCTCCGCGACGCCATCGGCGCCCGTACGGCCGCGCTCAAGGGCAAGGACCCCTGCCCCGCCGTCGAGGAACTGCGGGCCCTCGGCGCCACCGCGGAAGCCCTGCCCGGCGACGCGGTCGACACCACCGCCCTGCGCGGCGACACCGACCGGGCCGTGGAGCGCGGCGTCTACGCCTGCGGCATGGACGAGTTCGAGGACGCCCGCTTCGCCAAGGCCGCCGCGACCCTGAACGGCTTCGCCAAGGCCTACCCCGCCGGCGAGAAGCGCGACCGCGCCAAGGACGTCGCCATCGCCGCCGAGATCGCCGCGGAACGCCCGAGCGCGGGCCGCCGCCTGCCCCCATCCGGCGCCGTCGGCGGCAGCAAGGTCGACCTCGTCCTCGCCAACCTCGGCCCCGGCGAGCTGGAGGTCCTCTACACCGGCCCCACCACCGGCAGGGTCACGCTCAAGGACTGCGCGTCCTGCCGGATCTTCGCCGCCAAGTCCCAGGGCGACAAGGCCTGCCGGGCCGGCGTCTCGCGCTACCCGAGGACCACCCTCAGGCTGCCCGCCGGTGAATACCACTTCCTCTACAAGCGGGCCACCGTACGCGATCGAGCCGACGGTGCGAGGATCAACCCTGCCTACCGCTACACCGACTGCTCCTTCGTGACCCGGGGGAGCGCCGGTCTCGGACTTACTTAAGTCCTGGTCAGGGGCACGCCGGGCCGTCATTGCCCGGCGTCGTACCGCGTGATACACAGAGTAACCAGACCTCACGCACGAGGAAACGTACGAAGTCGGCCAACGAATGGCGCCAAGGCGTCATCCGCGGCCGCGATTGTCGGCGAGAATGAGCTGTCCTCTGCACCGAGGTAGGCAGAGGTGGCAGAACAACCCACTAGGGGCGGTGAGTTACAACATGCTTATGGCAGCCGAAAAGGGCGACATCACCACCATCATCGGCGGGATCGCCCCCGACTGGGGTCCCTTCGGGAGTCTGGGCAACGAGGCACGCGTGATGATCGAGGTGGTGATGGCGATCGCCATCCTCCTCTGTCTCGGCATTGCCATCTGGGGCGCGGCGAAGCAACGCATCGGCGCGACGGCGCTGCGGGACACCTTCAGCGCGGAACAGGGCAAGGGCCTGATCATCGCGGGCCTGACCGGAGTCTTCATCATCGGTTCGCTCGGCACACTCTTCACCATCGTGTACGGCATGGCGGTCTAGCGTCCCTCCACCGCCTCTGCCGCGTCCCCCCTCCCCTTCCCTCTCTCTCCCTGTCTCCCCTGTCCCCCTCTCCCCACCCGTCCGTCGTGCCCACCGGCTGAGGTTGCAACTCCCTGATGTCGAGTCACCACACCGCGCCCGCGCGGGAACCAGCACGGCTACCGTCATACGTGTCCTGCGTGACGGTTCAGCGAGAGGTTGAGGGGGCGGTCGCGGCATGAGTCCCGACGACGAGCGGAACGACGGCCTCTTCGGCGGTTCGGGAGAGACCAGGACGAGGCTCCCCGAGGGGGAGGGCGGGGACGACGTCTACGGCGGCGCGCGCAGATCCGCCCGTACCGGGCGGTCCTCCTCCCGGAGCCTGGTGACGGTGGTCGGCGTCGTGGTCCTGCTGATCGCGGCGATCGCCTTCGCCAACCGGGGCGGGGACGAGGACTCCGCGGGCGCCGGCGACCCCAAGAAGCCGGCCGGCTCGGCGACGGCCCCTACGGGGGAGAAGCCGGTCGGGGGCAAGACGGAGGGGATCGCGACCGGCTTCGCCAAGACGGAGCAGGGGGCACAGAGCGCCGCGGCGAACTACGCGGTGGCGCTCGGCTCCGCCGAGATGTTCGACAAGGCCAAGCGCGACGCCATCCTCCGAACCGTCATGGCCCCGGAGAGCCTGTCCAGGTTCCAGAGCGAGCTGGACAAGGCGTACAGCGCGCCCTTCTTCCGGAACGTAGGCCTGAACGAGGACGGATCGACCCCGAAGGACTACCAGTTCGTCTCGCGAACGAGCCCGATCGGCACCAAGGTCACCGACTTCTCGGACGGCAGGGCCACCGCCGAGGTCTGGTGCAGCGGTCTGCTCGGCCTGGCCGGTGAGAAGTCCACCAAGCCGGTCACCAACAGCTGGTTCACGGTCACCATGAAGCTGGCGTGGATCGACGGCGACTGGAAGGCCGTCACGCACTCCCAAAAGGACGGTCCCGCCCCGGTTCCGGGCGATGACCGTGCGTCCAACTCCGACGAGATCGCGAAGGCGGTCGAAGGGTACGGAGGGTTCACGTATGCCCGGTAGCCGCCGTGTACTCAGCCTCAGCGCCACCGTCGCGGCCGTCCAGACCGCGGCGGTCCTCTTCGCGACGCGTGCCTTCGCCGCGCCCGAGCCCAAAGACGACGCCTGCGACCTCATTCACGGCCCCGCCAAGAAGTACTGCGAAAAAGGCCAACGCTCCAGCGGCACGGACAAACTCCCCGCCGACGACCCCATCAGCCCCAGCCTCGACCCCCTCAGCTCCCTGGCCAAGGGCTGTGCCGAGGCCGCCTCCTGGACCGTCGACAAGCTCTCCGACGCCGTGAAGGAGACCGCCGACGTCGACTTCACGAACGCCACGTTCCTCCAGCAGTACGCCGTCGTCTTCGCCGCGTCGACCATCCTCACGCTCCTGCTGTGGCTGCTCGCCGTGGCCAAGCGGGCCGTGCGCGGCGTGCCGCTGACCACCGCGATCTCCGAGGCCATCGGATTCCTGTGGCTGACGGTCCTCGCCTCCGCCTTCACGCCGCTGATCCTGTACACCGTCGTCTCGGCCACCGACGGCGTCTCGGACGTCATCGCCAAGGCGACGGGGGGTCAGACCGACCAGTTCTTCGGGACGTTCGCCGGCGCCCTGAAGAAGGGCGAGGACATCGGCGGCGGCCCGATCATGCTGATCGTGGTCTCGCTCGTGTCGATCCTCGCCGCGGGCGTCCTGTGGCTGGAGCTCGTCATCAGGGCGGCGCTCCTCTACGTAGGAGCACTCCTCGGCACCGTCGTCTACGCCGGACTCGTCGACAAGAACCTGTGGTCGCACGTCCGCCGCTGGGCGGGCATCATGATCGCCGTCATCCTCGTCAAACCGATCATCGTCATCGTGCTGGGCCTCGCCGGGGCGCTCTCCGCCGAGGACGGACCCGACGCGTTCTCCGCCGTCGTCTCCGGGCTCTCGATCATCCTGCTCGCCATCTTCGCGAGCGCGATGATCTACCGCTTCGTCCCCGGCTTCGGCGACGAGATCGCCGGCTCCCGCAACAACCGCATCATGCGCGGCGCGGAGAACAAGGCCGCCGCCGTGATCAGCTCCCCGGCCTCCCTCGTCTCCCAGGGCATCAAGACCCACAGCGCCCGGGGCAACGGAAGCGGTGGCGGCGGGAGCAACCAGCCCCGCCCCGCCAACCCCGCCGGCGGCGGCGTCGCCGCCCACAGCAGCCGTCCCACCGGGGGCGGCGGCTCATCGAACGGCGGCGGATCTGTCCCCTCCGCCGCACCCGCGCCGCGCAGCAGCACCAGCGCGACGAACACGCCGCACGCGGGCAACCGCGGCGGCTCCCGCAACAGCAGTACCAACCGCACGGGAGGTGAAGGGCGTTGACGACCCAGTCCCACGTGTCCCAGCCGGTCACGCCCCGCCGCACATATCTGATCGGCCGCGCGCGGCCGAACGCGATCGTCGGCAAGAACCGCGAGACCGGGGAGATCGCCCTCATCATCGTGGGGGCGTTCCTCGGCATGATGTGCGGACTCCTCGTCCCCGTCCTCTCCCTGCGCATCGTGCTGCTCACCGGCCTGCCGATGCTCGCCATCGCGGCGGTGTACGTCCCGTACAAGGGCCGGACGTTCTACAAGTGGTTCGAGATCAACCGCACCTACAAGCGTTCCCTGAAGCGCGGCACCGCCTACCGCTCCGCCGCCCCGGAGGCCGGGGTGAGGCTGGACGGCCGCGAGGTCGAGGTCGGGCCGCCACCCGGCATCGGCCGCATCAGCTGGCTGGCCGCGCCCTTCGGGCCGGATGAGATCGCCGTACTGCTGCACGCCGACCGGCGGACCGTCACCGCCGCGATCGAGATCGAGGGTCCTGGCGTCGGCCTGCGCGACAGCGAGGACCAGGAGGCCCTCGTCGACCGCTTCGGCACGCTCCTCAAGCACGTGGCGAACGGCGACGGCTTCGTCACCCGCCTCCAGATGCTCGCCCGCACCCTGCCCGCCGACCCCGACGCCCACGCCAAGGACGTCGCCGTGCGCGGCGACGACCGGGCCCTGCCGTGGCTCCAGGAGTCGTACGACCAGCTCCAGTCGATGGTGTCGACCAGCAGCGAGCAGCACCGCGCCTACCTCGTCGCCTGCATGCACTACTCCCGTGACCTGGCCGCCGAGGCCCAGGCCATGGCCCGTGCGGCCCGCCCGGTGGGCGGCAGGAAGCTCGACAAGGACGCCGGTCTCGCCGTCGTCATGGCCCGCGAGCTGACCGACATCTGCTCGCGGCTCCAGGAGGCCGACATCCGCGTACGGCAGCCGCTCGGCCAGGGCCGCCTCGCTTCCCTGGTCCACTCCATGTACGACCCGGACCACCCCATCGACCACATCCAGGCGATGACGAAGCGCAACGCCTGGCCCGCCGAGCTCGACGCCACGGAGGCCACCTACCTCCAGGCCAAGACCCGCGAGTCCTCCACCCGCGCCCCCTGGTGCCACGCCACGGCCTGGGTGAAGGAGTGGCCGATGACGCCCGTCGGCGTCAACTTCCTCGCGCCGCTGCTCGTCCACACCCCGGACGTGATCCGCACGGTGGCCGTGACGATGGACCTCGAACCCACCGAAGTCGCCATCGAGCGGATGCTGACCGAGAAGACGAACGACGAGGCGGAGGCGAGCCGCCAGGCCAAGATGAACCGCACGGTCGACCCCCGCGACATCGCCTCGCACTCCCGCCTGGACCAGCGCGGCGAGGACCTGGCGAGCGGCGCGGCGGGCGTGAACCTCGTCGGCTACATCACGGTCTCGTCCCGTTCCCCGGAGGCCCTCGCGCGCGACAAGCGCACCATCCGCGCCTCCGCCGGCAAGTCGTATCTGAAGCTGGAGTGGTGCGACCGCGAGCACCACAGGGCCTTCGTCAACACGCTGCCGTTCGCGACCGGCATCCGACGCTAGAGCGCAAAAGTGCGAGCGCACAATTGCGCTAGACGGTATCGACGTAGAGGCAGGCTGTTGCGATGCGGGATCCGCTGACCGTCCTCACGGACGCCTTCACGTCCTTCCTCTTCGGGAAGGTCGAGACGACCAGGCTTCCGGTGCGTACGTCGACGGGGCAGGCCCAGGCGGTCTACCTCCCGACGGCCGCGCCGGGCCTCGGCGACTCGGGTGTGATCATCGGGCGTGAGGTGTACTCCGGCAAGGGCTACATCTACGACCCCTTCCAGCTGTACGGGCAGCAGCTGCCCGCACCGCACTGGCTGGTGCTCGGCGAGTCCGGCAACGGCAAGTCGGCGCTGGAGAAGACGTACGTCCTGCGGCAGCTGCGGTTCAAGGACCGGCAGGTCGTCGTCCTGGACGCGCAGGGCGAGGACGGCGTCGGCGAGTGGAACCTCATCGCCCAGGAGCTGGGGATAACTCCCATCAGGCTCGACCCGACGGCGGCCCTGGACATGGGCATCCGGCTCAACCCGCTCGACCCGGCGATCACGACGACGGGCCAGCTGGCGCTGCTCCGGACGATCATCGAGGTCGCGATGGGCCACGGCCTGGACGAGCGCTCCGGCTTCGCGCTGAAGGTCGCGCACGCGTACGTGAACGAGACGATCGTGGAGCGGCAGCCGGTCCTCACCGACATCGTCGAGCAGCTCCGCCACCCCGAGCCGGAGTCCGCCGAGGCCATGAACGTCGCCCTGGACGACGTGCGGGCCTGGGGCCTGGACGTGGCGCTGGTCCTGGACCGGCTGGTCGACGGTGACCTGCGGGGCATGTTCGACGGCCCGACGACGGTCGGCATCGACCTGGACGCCCCGCTGATCGTCTTCGACCTCTCGCACATCGACCGGAACTCCATCGCCATGCCGATCCTGATGGCGATCGTCGGCGTCTGGCTGGAGCACACCTGGATCCGGCCCGACCGCAAGAAACGCATCTTCCTGGTGGAGGAGGCGTGGCACATCATCAACTCGCCGTTCGTCGCGCAGCTCTTCCAGCGGCTGCTGAAGTTCGGCCGCCGGCTCGGTCTGTCGTTCGTGGCGGTGGTCCACCACCTGAGCGACGTGGTCGACGGGGCCGCCGCGAAGGAGGCGGCGGCGATCCTGAAGATGGCCTCCACGCGGACCATCTACGCCCAGAAGGCCGACGAGGCGAGGGCGACGGGCCGTGTCCTCGGGCTGCCGAGGTGGGCGGTGGAGATCATCCCGACCCTCACCCCCGGCATCGCGGTGTGGGACGTGAACGGCAACGTCCAGGTGGTCAAGCACCTCATCACGGAGACGGAACGGCCGCTGGTCTTCACGGACCGCGCCATGACGCAGTCGTCGGCCGACCTCGCCGACGACGCCATGCGGGCGGCCGAACTCGAGGCCGAGGAGCGGGCGGCGTACATGGAGCAGCATGCGGGATGACTGGGAGCGCGGCCGCCGGGGCGCGGGTGCCGAGCGGGGTGTTCCGGACGGGCTGCTGCTGGGAGTTCTCGGCTTCCTGCTGGTCTCCACGGTCCTGGTCTGGTCGGCGACGAACCTCGCGGCCCTGTTCGCGCACGGCGCCTGGCCGGACCGGGTGACGTTCGGCCATACGCCGCTGGCGGTACGCCACTTGGTCGGCGACCCGCAGGACCTGCCGGGCGCCTGGCCCGAGACCCCGCCCGCGCAGCTGTCGGGGTACGGGCTGTTCTGGGGCCTGTTCATCGGCCAGTTGATGGTGCTGGTCGTGCTGGCGGTCTTCGTGATGGGGACGGTGGCGAGGTGGCGGGCGGTACGGCGGGCGGCTCGCGCCGAAGGCGCGGCGGGGGCGGTGGTGCGTGTCCGCGCCGGGGGCGAGGAGCTCGCCACGCGTGGTCCAGTTACTCCGGTCACCCCGGACACCCCGGTCGCCCCAGTCACCCCGGACACCCCGGTCGCCCCGGTCACCCCGGCCGCGTCGCCCCCCGAGGGACCTCGTGACAAGGGCACCGAGCCCGGCCCGCACCGCCTCCTGCCCACGCAGCCCGAAGGCCCGGAGCACGGCACCGTCCCCCTGCCCGCACCCCCTGAAAGCCCAGAGCACGGCACCGTCCCCCCGCTCGAGGCGCCCCGCACCCCCCTGATCCTCGGCACCCCGCAGACCCGGCGGCCCCACGCGCTGCGGGCCGTCCAGGACGCCGAGGGCGCGGCCCTGGTCCTGACCTCCGACCCCACCCTGTGGGAGGAGACGAAGGACGCCCGCGCCAAGCTGGGCCCCGTCCTCCTCTACGACCCCTCCCATCTGTGCGACACCCCCGCCCGCATGCACTGGTCCCCCACCTCCGGCTGCCGGGACAAGGCGACGGCCGCCCAGCGCGCCGCCGCTCTCCTGGCCCCGACGAGGCCGACGGCGAGGCTCGACGCCGCCGTGGCGGACCTGGCGGAGACCTTGCTGCGCAGCTTCCTGCACGCCGCCGCGGTGGCCGACAAGCCGATGAAGCACGTCCACCGCTGGGCGCAGGGCACCCAGGTCCAGGAGGCGGTACGCATTCTCCGTACGCACCCCGAGGCCGCGTCCGGCGCCGCGGGCGAACTGGAGGCGGCCCTCACCGCGTATCCGGAACGACGTGACATCGCGCAGGAGTTGACGGCCCGTTCGCTGGCCGCGCTGTTCACCGTGCACGTCCGGGAATCCTGCACACCAAACCGAACTGATGCGCTCACCCTGGATTCCTTCGTGCAGGAAGGGGGCACGCTTTTTGTGGTGGGTGAGGCGATCGAGGATCCCAAGTCCCGCCAAGGCCCGGGTGCCATGCCGCTGCTGACGGCACTCGCCTCCAGCGTGGTCGAGCACGGCCGGCGCATGGCCGAACGGTCATCCTCCGGTCGGCTCGACCCACCAATGACGCTCGTCCTGGAGGACGCCGCCGCCGTGGCGCCGCTCCCTCAGCTCCCGGAGCTGCTCGCCACCGGCGCCGACCGGGGCCTGCCCACCCTGGCGCTGCTCCGCTCCCGCGAACAGGGCAGATCCCGCTGGCCGGACAGCGCACTGCCGGTCTGACGCCCCCGTAAGACCCCGCTCACGCTCCCGCGCCCGCCGGGCCCCCCGCCGCGTCCACCCCGTACAACCGCAGGAAGATCCCGACGCCGTCCCGCACGATCTCCTCCACCTCGGCCTCCGTTAGCGGCAGCGCCCCGAAGTAGGACTCCGCCGTGACACCGCCGCCCACCATGAGCGCGAGGTGCCTGGCCGCCTTGCGCGCGTTCGTCTCGTCGACGGCGAGCAGGCCCTGCCGCCCCAGTTCGAGGAGCCATCGGGCCAGGGCGTCCTGGGATGCCTGAGGACCGATCCGCTGCCACTCCTCCAGGACGTCGGCGGGCAGCCGCCGCCCTTCGGGGATGATCTGGCGTACGACGGAGAAGTGCCCGGGGTGCGCCTCGCTCTGCCCGACCCATTCGCGCGCGAAGTCGAGCAGGTCCTCCTCGACGTCACGCACCTTGCGCAGATGCCGCTCGAAGAGCGCCTCCGTGGCGGCCGTCACCGACTCCGCGCTCTCCAGGAGCACGGCACGGAAGAGGCCCTCCTTGTCGCCGAAGTGGTTGTAGATGGTGCGGGTCGACGCCCCGGCCTCGGCGGCGATCGCGTCGATGCTGGCGCGCGTGTAGCCCTCGCGCCCGAAGACGGTCCGGGCGCCGCTGGTGATCGCCCGGCGCTTCTCCACCGTTCCCTTGCGCGGCGGCTTCCGGTCCACCGCGCCCGCGCCGTCCTTGTCGCGTTCGCCGTCCCTGTCGCGCCCGCTGTCCTTGTCGCGCTCGCTGTCCGCATGGCCCGCCATGGCGCCGCCTCACCTTCCCGCCTCCGAAAAATTACAACGCCCGTTGTAATAACTACAACGCTCGTTGTACTTTACTCGCATGCCTACCGAGACCGCTCCGCAGGCCCCTCCCGCCACGCGCCGGGGCCGTCCCGTCCTCACCCTCCTCGTCGTCCTGCTCGGCATGCTCACCCTGCCGATGGCGATGTCCGGCACCACCGTCGCCCTGCCCCGCATCGGCTCCGACCTCGGCGCGTCGGGCGCGGCCCTCCAGTGGGTGGTCGTCGGATACTTCCTCGCCGCCTCCTCCTTCATGCTCGTCGCCGGTTCGCTCGGCGACATCTTCGGCCGCCGCCGCGTCCTCACCGTCGGCGCCGCGCTCTACGCCACCGGCACTCTCGCCTCCGCCTTCGCCCACCACATCCTGTTCCTGGACGCCGCCCGCCTGCTCTCGGGCATCGGCGCCGCGGGCGTCATGACGAGCGGCGGCGCCCTGCTCGCCGCCACCTACACGGGAGCGGCGCGGACCAAGGTGTTCGCCTCCCTCGGCACCACGGCGGGCGTCGGCATCGCCATCGGCCCCACCTTCTCCGGCTGGATGGTGGACGGCCTCGGCTGGCGCACCACGTTCCTGGTCTTCGCCGCGGCCGGCGGCGCGATCCTCCTCGGCACCCGTCTCCTCGCCGAGTCCCGCGCCGACACCCCGTCACGCGTCGACAAGGCGGGCGCCGCCACCTTCATCGGCGGTCTCTCCCTGACCCTCTTCGCCATCACCCAGGGCTCCAAGTCCGGCTGGACGTCGGTCGGTACACTGCTGCCGCTCGCCGCGGGCACCGCCCTCCTGATCACCTTCGTACGCGTCGAGAAGCGCCTCACCGCCCGCGGCGGCGCACCCGTCCTCGACCTCTCCCTGGCCCGCCGCCCCGCCTTCCTCGGCTGGTCCCTCGGCTCCTTCGGACTCGGCGCGGGCACCACCGGCGCCCTGGTCTACCTGCCCACCTATCTCCAGGGCACCGGCGACACCACCGCGGGCGACGCGGGACTGATCCTGCTCCTGATGACCGTCCCCGTCCTCGCCCTGCCCCCGCTCGGCGCCCGCCTCGTCAACCGCGGCGCCCCGGCCCGGCACCTGCTCGTCCTGTCCCTGCTCCTGATCGCCGCCGGCAACGCCTGGCTGACCACCCTGCACCCCGGCATCTCCGCCGCCGGCCTCGCGGGGCCGCTGCTGACCATCGGCGTCGGCCAAGGCCTGTCCGTCGGCATCATCGACGCCCAGGCGCTCGGCATGGTCGCCCCCGCGCAGGTCGGCATGGCCTCCGGCTTCCTCAACACCGTCCGCGGCGGCACCGGCGCCGTCATGCTCACCGTCTTCGGAGCACTGCTGCTCGCCCTCCTGGAGTCCCGGGTCGGCTCGGCGGAGCTCGCCGGGCGCATCACCGCGGGCGCCGGCGGCCACGCCGAGCAGTTCACCGAGGCCTGGCGGATCGTCCTGTGGTCCGTGGCGGGCCTCAGCACCGGCCTCGCGCTCCTCGTCCACGCCCTGCTGCGCCCCCGCACACGTACGGCGAAGACCACCGTCACCGCCCCGGCCCCCGCACCGGCCCCGGCCCGCACCCACTGACCGACCGGCCGATCACCATCCACCGCACGCCCGCACTTGAGGAGCACGCCATGTCCACCACCTCGCACCCCACCACGACGCCGCTGCGCCTCGCCGTCATCGTCGGCTCGACCCGCGACGGCCGCTTCGGACCCACCGTCGCCGGCTGGTTCACCGCCCTCGCCGAGCGCCACACCGCGTTCACCGTCGACGTCATCGACGTCGCCGGCCTCGAACTGCCCGCCGCCCACCCGGACTGGGGCACCGAGCGCACCCCCGCGCTCACCGCGCTCGCCGAGCGCGTCGACGCCGCCGACGCGTACGTCGTGGTCACCCCCGAGTACAACCACAGCTTCCCGGCCGCCCTGAAGCACTTCATCGACCTGCACCGCACCGAGTGGGAGGCCAAGCCGGTCGGCTTCGTCTCCTATGGAGGCGTCGGCGGCGGCCTGCGCGCCGTCGAACAGCTCCGCCTGGTCTTCGCCGAGCTGCACTGCGCGACCGTCCGCGACGGCGTCAGCTTCCACGGCGCCTGGGACGACTTCGGCACGGACGGCCGCGCCCACGAACAGGACGGCGCGGCCGGCGCCGCCAAGGTGATGCTCGACCAGCTGGCCTGGTGGGCGAAGGCCCTGCGCACGGCCCGCACGGAGAACCCGTACCGCTGATCACCGGCCGCCGGAGCCAGTCAGAGCACCGGAGCCGCCACCAAGCCCGCTAAGACCGCTGAGGCCGCTCAAGCACCAGCTCGTACTCCCGCGCGGAGGGGTCACCCGGCACCGGGGCGACCCCTCCACTGCGTACGAAGCCGAACCGCCGGTAGAACGCCTGTGCCCGCGGATTGTCCTCATGGACGTACAGCCGCACCCGCTCCACCCCCTCCAGAGACCACGCCCACGCCACAGCCGCCTCGAACAGCGCGTCCGTCACACCGCTGCCCCGGTGCTCGGGCCGCACGAACACCCCGACGAGATGCGCCTGCCGCCGCTCGATCACACCCCCGAAGGCGTCGTCGTGCCCCGCCTCCTCGATCAGCACCGTCACGGAACCGGCCCACACGCCATGCGGGTCCTCCGCCACGAGCTGCCGCACCCGGGCCCCTCTCGACGCCCCCGCGGCCCGCTCCTGCCAGTACGAATCCGGCTTCACGGCGGCATCCTCGTACGCCTCCAGGAACGCCACCGGCGCCGCCGGATCCCGCAGCGCGGCCAGGCGCAACTCCCTGACCTGGGGCCACTCCTCGGCACGGACAGCTCGTACGACGTGGTTCATGCAGTGATCCTAAATTCCGCCCGGCCGTCACGCCCCGTCGTCACGCCCTGCCGTCCCCCCGGTCATCCCCCGGCCGTCACGCGGGGCCCCTCAGGGTCGCCGTCGTACCCCGGTACTACCCGCCACCGCCACGTCCCGCCCCCGGTCCGACGATCCGCGCCCCCGACCGCGCCAGCATCGAAGCCATGACGATCAGGGCATACGGACTGACCAAACACTACGGCGGCAAGCCCGCCAAGAAAGCCGTCGACGACCTCAGCTTCGAGGTCCTGCCGGGCACCGTCACCGGCTTCCTCGGCCCCAACGGCGCGGGCAAGTCCACCACCATGCGGATGCTCCTCGGCCTCGACGCCCCCACCGCCGGCCGCGCCACCATCGGCGGTCGCGCCTACGCGTCCCACCCCGCTCCCCTCAGCGAGGTCGGGGCCCTCCTCGAAGCCCGCTCGGTCCACCCGGGCCGCTCCGCGTACCACCACCTGATGGCACTCGCCCACACCCACGCCATCCCGAAGAGCCGCGTCGAGACCGTCCTGCGGCTCGCGGGCATCGACGAGGTCGCCCGCAAGCGCGTCAAGGGCTTCTCCCTCGGCATGGGCCAGCGCCTCGGCATCGCGGCCGCCCTCCTCGGCGACCCCGCCACGGTCATCCTCGACGAACCGGTCAACGGCCTCGACCCCGAGGGCGTCCTGTGGGTCCGCACCCTCCTCAAGTCCCTGGCCGCCGAAGGCCGTACGGTCCTCGTCTCCTCGCACCTCATGAGCGAGATGGCGCTGACCGCCGACCACCTCGTCATCATCGGCCGCGGCAGGCTCCTCGCCGACACCACCGTCGAACGCTTCGTACGCGACTCCGGCACCGGCTCCGTGAAGGTCGTCACCCCCGAGGCCGACCTCCTCACCGAACTGCTCGCCGCCCCCGGCGTCCACATCACCAGCAGCGTCCCCGGCGCCCTCGAAGTACGCGGCACCGACGCCGAACACATCGGCCGCACCGCCGCCGCCCACAAGATCCCCCTCTTCGAACTCACCCCGCACGCGGCGTCGTTGGAGCAAGCCTTCATGGACCTCACCCGCGACTCCGTCGAATACGCCGCCTCTACGACCGCCCCCGCCGCCTCTCAGCAGGAAGGAGCCGCCGCATGAGCACCCCGGCCACCACCACGTACCGCCTGAGCACCAAGGGCATCCTGCGCTCCGAGTGGCACAAACTCCGCACGCTCCGCTCCACCTGGATCACCCTGTCCACCGCCACCGCCCTGGTCATCGCCGTCGGCGCCACGATGGGCTCCACCTACGACGGCGACGACTCCGAGGTCGACACGATCGTCTTCACCCTCCTCGGCACCCAGCTCTCCCAGATCTGCCTCGCCGTCCTCGGCATCCTCATCACCGCCGGGGAGTACTCGACGGGCATGATCCGGGCCTCCGTCACCGCCGTACCGCGCCGCCTGCCCGTCCTGTGGTCCAAGGCCGCGATCTTCACCGCGGTCGCCTTCGCGGTGTCCTGGACGACCGACGTCGTCACCTTCCTCACCGCCCAGATCTGGCTCTCCGGCACCGACAAGGAACTCTCCCTCACCGACGACGGCGTCCTCGGCGCCCTCACCGGCAGCGCGGCGTCGCTCACCCTGCTCAGCCTCATCGCCCTCGGCCTCGGCGCCCTGCTGCGCTCGGTACCCGGTGCCATCGGCGCGTTCGTCGGCTCCGTGCTGATCCTGCCGGAGGTCCTCGGCATGCTGCCGTTCAGCGCCGTGGAGAGCGCCATCAGGCACTTCCCCGTCCAGGCCGCGAGCTCACTCGGCTCGCTGACCCGCGTGGAGGACACCATCGCCCCCGGCACGGCCCTCGTCACCCTCACCCTCTGGACGGCGGCGATCATCGCCGCGGCATCGGTCCTGCTCAAGCGACGGGACGTGTGACCGAGCGGCCCCACGCCGGGAGTTCGCTGTACGAGGATGAGGCCGTGACCGAGCCGCACCCCCTCACGCAGTTCCTCCAGCGCTGGACCCAGCGGGTGCGCGCCTTCGACAGGCGCCGCCCGCTCGTCTGGGACCTGCTGCTCACCGGGTTCTTCGTCGGCGCGGCACTCGTCGACGCGAACGGCGGCTGGCGCAACACCGCGCCCAACACGCACGTCGCCGGTTGGCAGGTCTTCCTGATGAGCCTCGGCCTGTCGGTCCCCCTGTTCTGGCGCCGACGCCACCCCATGGCCGTCCTCGTGACGATGGTGGCGACGAATCTGCTGAGCAGCTGGACGGGCGCCATGCTCCAGGCCGCCCTCATCCAGATGATCGTCCTGTTCGACATCGCGATGCGGCTGCCCCTGCGGACCCTCGGCCGGGCGGGCCTCCTCATGACGGCGCCGCTCGTCGTCGGCGCCGTCCGCTTCCCGCGCGACTCCTGGGACCAGCAGATCCTCCCGAACGTATGGGCGTACGCGCTCGTGGCGCTCTTCGGCATCGCGGTGCGCTCCCGGCAGGACTACACCGCCGCCCTCGTCGAACGCGCGCGCAGGCTGGAGATCGAGCGCGACCAGCAGGCCCAGCTCGCCGCGGCCGCCGAGCGCACCCGCATCGCCCGCGAGATGCACGACATCATCGGCCACAACCTCTCCGTCATCACGGGCCTCGCGGACGGCGGTTCGTACGCCGCCGCCAAGTCCCCGGAGCGCGCCGCCCAGGCCCTCGAAGCCATCGGCACCACCAGCCGCCAGGCACTCTCCGAACTCCGCCGCCTCCTGGACGTCCTGCGCGACGACGCCCACGCCACCGCCGAACGCTCCCCCCAGCCCGCCCTCACCGACCTGGACCAACTCATCGACGGCGTACGGGCGGCGGGCCTTCCGGTACGCAGCACCGTCATCGGCCGCCCCGACTCCATCCCCGCCGGCCGCCAGCTCACCGTCTACCGCGTCGTCCAGGAAGCGCTCACCAACACCCTCAAGCACGGCGGCCCCACCGCCACCGCCACCGTCGCCGTCTCGTACACCGACCACGGCGTCACGGTCGAGGTCACGGACACCGGCACGGGCGGCAGCGGTGGCGCACCCGGCCCCGGAAACGACCGCGGAAACGACCGTGGAAACGGCCGTGGCCTGACCGGCATGCGCGAGCGAACTTCCCTGTACGACGGCACACTTGAGGCAGGCCCGCTCCCCGGACCGCCGGGCGGCTGGCGGGTCCACCTCCATCTCCCGAAGGACAGCGAGACACCGTGACGACCGTGCTCATCGTCGACGACCAGCCCATGCAGCGCTTCGGTTTCCGCATGCTCCTGGAGAGCCAGGACGACATGACGGTGACGGGTGAGGCCGGCAACGGCAGCGAGGCGATCCGCATGACCGCCGAACTCCACCCCGACGTGGTCCTGATGGACATCCGCATGCCCGGCCTGGACGGCATCGAGGCCACGCGCCGCATCGTCGCGTCGGGCGACCGCACCCGCGTCCTGATCCTCACGACTTTCGACCTCGACGAGTACGCGTACGACGGCCTGCGCGCGGGGGCGTCCGGCTTCCTCATCAAGGACGCACTGCCGGAGGAGCTCCTCTCCGGTATCCGCGCGGTCGCCTCGGGCGACGCGGTGGTGGCTCCCAGCCTGACCCGCCGTCTCCTGGACACCTACGCCGGCCACCTCCCCACATCCGGTTCCGCGCCGACAGACCCCGCGAACCATCCGCGCCTGTCCTCCCTCACCGACCGGGAACGCGAAATCCTGACGGTCATCGGCCAGGGCTGGACTAACGCGGAAATAGCCTCCCGGCTGCACCTCGCGGAATCCACGGTGAAAACGCACGTGGGCCGCATCCTCGCGAAGACGGGCGCGAGGGACAGAGTCCAGGCGGTGATCCTGGCCTACGACACGAGATTGGTGCGCCCGGCGTGAGCGTAAAGCGCCGTGAACGCAGAAAACCCCCGCACCATAAGGTGCGGGGGTTTCCCGTTCAAAATTAGTTCGGCGGCGTCCTACTCTCCCACAGGGTCCCCCCTGCAGTACCATCGGCGCTGTGAGGCTTAGCTTCCGGGTTCGGAATGTAACCGGGCGTTTCCCTCACGCTATGACCACCGAAACACTATGAAACTGTCAACCGCACCATGCGTGACCACACATGGGGTTGTTCGTGGTTTCAGAACCAACACAGTGGACGCGAGCAACTGAGGACAAGCCCTCGGCCTATTAGTACCAGTCACCTCCACCCGTTACCGGGCTTCCAGATCTGGCCTATCAACCCAGTCGTCTACTGGGGCCTTAACCCCTCAAAGGGGTGGGAATACTCATCTCGAAGCAGGCTTCCCGCTTAGATGCTTTCAGCGGTTATCCTTTCCGAACGTAGCCAACCAGCCATGCCCTTGGCAGGACAACTGGCACACCAGAGGTTCGTCCGTCCCGGTCCTCTCGTACTAGGGACAGCCCTTCTCAATATTCCTACGCGCACAGAGGATAGGGACCGAACTGTCTCACGACGTTCTAAACCCAGCTCGCGTACCGCTTTAATGGGCGAACAGCCCAACCCTTGGGACCGACTCCAGCCCCAGGATGCGACGAGCCGACATCGAGGTGCCAAACCATCCCGTCGATATGGACTCTTGGGAAGATCAGCCTGTTATCCCGGGTACCTTTTATCCGTTGAGCGACGGCGCTTCCACAAGCCACCGCCGGATCACTAGTCCCGACTTTCGTCCCTGCTCGACCCGTCGGTCTCACAGTCAAGCTCCCTTGTGCACTTACACTCAACACCTGATTACCAACCAGGCTGAGGGAACCTTTGGGCGCCTCCGTTACTCTTTGGGAGGCAACCGCCCCAGTTAAACTACCCATCAGACACTGTCCCTGATCCGGATCACGGACCGAGGTTAGACATCCAGCACGACCAGAGTGGTATTTCAACGGCGACTCCACACACACTGGCGTGCATGCTTCACAGTCTCCCACCTATCCTACACAAGCCGAACCGAACACCAATATCAAACTGTAGTAAAGGTCCCGGGGTCTTTCCGTCCTTCTGCGCGAAACGAGCATCTTTACTCGTAGTGCAATTTCACCGGGCCTATGGTTGAGACAGTCGAGAAGTCGTTACGCCATTCGTGCAGGTCGGAACTTACCCGACAAGGAATTTCGCTACCTTAGGATGGTTATAGTTACCACCGCCGTTTACTGGCGCTTAAGTTCTCAGCTTCGCACACCCGAAAGTGCACTAACCGGTCCCCTTAACGTTCCAGCACCGGGCAGGCGTCAGTCCGTATACATCGCCTTACGGCTTCGCACGGACCTGTGTTTTTAGTAAACAGTCGCTTCTCGCTGGTCTCTGCGGCCACCCCCAGCTCAGAGTGCAAGACTCATCACCGGTGATGGCCCCCCTTCTCCCGAAGTTACGGGGCATTTTGCCGAGTTCATAACCATAGTTCACCCGAACGCCTCGGTATTCTCTACCTGACCACCTGAGTCGGTTTAGGGTACGGGCCGCCATGAAACTCGCTAGAGGCTTTTCTCGACAGCATAGGATCATCCACTTCACCACAATCGGCTCGGCATCAGGTCTCACCCTCATGTCATCCGGATTTGCCTAGATGACGGGCTACACCCTTACCCCGGGACAACCACCGCCCGGGCTGGACTACCTTCCTGCGTCACCCCATCACTCACCTACTACCACCTTGGGCCGGCGGCTCCACCACTTTCCTTTCCCCGAAGGGTCCGGAACGGCTTCACGGCCTTAGCATTAATGGGCTCGATGTTTGACGCTTCACAGCGGGTACCGGAATATCAACCGGTTATCCATCGACTACGCCTGTCGGCCTCGCCTTAGGTCCCGACTTACCCTGGGCAGATCAGCTTGACCCAGGAACCCTTAGTCAATCGGCGCACACGTTTCTCACGTATGTATCGCTACTCATGCCTGCATTCTCACTCGTGAACCGTCCACCACTGCCTTCCGGCGCAGCTTCACCCGGCACACGACGCTCCCCTACCCATCCCAGCGGGCGTTGGCCCTCATGCTGGAATGACACGACTTCGGCGGTACGCTTGAGCCCCGCTACATTGTCGGCGCGGAATCACTAGACCAGTGAGCTATTACGCACTCTTTCAAGGGTGGCTGCTTCTAAGCCAACCTCCTGGTTGTCTGTGCGACTCCACATCCTTTCCCACTTAGCGTACGCTTAGGGGCCTTAGTCGATGCTCTGGGCTGTTTCCCTCTCGACCATGGAGCTTATCCCCCACAGTCTCACTGCCGCGCTCTCACTTACCGGCATTCGGAGTTTGGCTAAGGTCAGTAACCCGGTAGGGCCCATCGCCTATCCAGTGCTCTACCTCCGGCAAGAAACACACGACGCTGCACCTAAATGCATTTCGGGAGAACCAGCTATCACGGAGTTTGATTGGCCTTTCACCCTAACCACAGGTCATCCCCAGGTTTTCAACCCTGGTGGGTTCGGTCCTCCACGACCTCTTACAGCCGCTTCAACCTGCCCATGGCTAGATCACTCCGCTTCGGGTCTTGAGCGCGCTACTAAATCGCCCTATTCGGACTCGCTTTCGCTACGGCTTCCCCACGGGTTAACCTCGCAACACACCGCAAACTCGCAGGCTCATTCTTCAAAGGCACGCAGTCACGAGGATGGAGCAAGCTCCATCCCGACGCTCCCACGGCTTGTAGGCACACGGTTTCAGGTACTATTTCACTCCGCTCCCGCGGTACTTTTCACCATTCCCTCACGGTACTATCCGCTATCGGTCACCAGGGAATATTTAGGCTTAACGGTGGTCCCGCCAGATTCACACGGGATTTCTCGGGCCCCGTGCTGGGTGTCTCTCAAACGAGCCGCTGATGTTTCGACTACGGGGGTCTTACCCTCTACGCCGGACCTTTCGCATGTCCTTCGTCTACATCAACGGTTTCTGACTCGTCTCACAGCCGGCAGACTATGAAAGAGAGATCCCACAACCCCCACGACGCAACCCCTGCCGGGTATCACACGTCGTAGGTTTGGCCTCATCCGGTTTCGCTCGCCACTACTCCCGGAATCACGGTTGTTTTCTCTTCCTGCGGGTACTGAGATGTTTCACTTCCCCGCGTTCCCTCCACACTGCCTATGTGTTCAGCAGCGGGTGACAGCCCATGACGACTGCCGGGTTTCCCCATTCGGAAACCCCCGGATCAAAGCCTGGTTGACGGCTCCCCGGGGACTATCGTGGCCTCCCACGTCCTTCATCGGTTCCTGGTGCCAAGGCATCCACCGTGCGCCCTTAAAAACTTGGCCACAGATGCTCGCGTCCACTGTGCAGTTCTCAAACAACGACCAACCACCCATCACAGCCCGCCAAAGCGAACCTTCACTGGGGTCGGCATTGAGGTCGGGAACAAGCCCGTACCCTCAGATACCCAACAGCGTGCCCGACCAGCCCCCGTCCGGAGATCATGCTTTCCACGCCCTTGCGAGCAGTACTTACAGCCTCCGACCCGTGAACCAGGCCGAGTAGTCAACGTTCCACCCATGAGCAACCACCGTCGATCGTTTGCCGACGTAGTGGCCTCTGAACCAAGCAAGCTTGGCTTAGAAGTGCTCCTTAGAAAGGAGGTGATCCAGCCGCACCTTCCGGTACGGCTACCTTGTTACGACTTCGTCCCAATCGCCAGTCCCACCTTCGACAGCTCCCTCCCACAAGGGGTTGGGCCACCGGCTTCGGGTGTTACCGACTTTCGTGACGTGACGGGCGGTGTGTACAAGGCCCGGGAACGTATTCACCGCAGCAATGCTGATCTGCGATTACTAGCAACTCCGACTTCATGGGGTCGAGTTGCAGACCCCAATCCGAACTGAGACAGGCTTTTTGAGATTCGCTCCGCCTCGCGGCTTCGCAGCTCATTGTACCTGCCATTGTAGCACGTGTGCAGCCCAAGACATAAGGGGCATGATGACTTGACGTCGTCCCCACCTTCCTCCGAGTTGACCCCGTCTCCTGTGAGTCCCCATCACCCCGAAGGGCATGCTGGCAACACAGAACAAGGGTTGCGCTCGTTGCGGGACTTAACCCAACATCTCACGACACGAGCTGACGACAGCCATGCACCACCTGTATACCGACCACAAGGGGGGCACCATCTCTGATGCTTTCCGGTATATGTCAAGCCTTGGTAAGGTTCTTCGCGTTGCGTCGAATTAAGCCACATGCTCCGCTGCTTGTGCGGGCCCCCGTCAATTCCTTTGAGTTTTAGCCTTGCGGCCGTACTCCCCAGGCGGGGAACTTAATGCGTTAGCTGCGGCACCGACGACGTGGAATGTCGCCAACACCTAGTTCCCACCGTTTACGGCGTGGACTACCAGGGTATCTAATCCTGTTCGCTCCCCACGCTTTCGCTCCTCAGCGTCAGTAATGGCCCAGAGATCCGCCTTCGCCACCGGTGTTCCTCCTGATATCTGCGCATTTCACCGCTACACCAGGAATTCCGATCTCCCTACCACACTCTAGCCTGCCCGTATCGACTGCAGACCCGGGTTAAGCCCGGCTTTCACAACCGACGTGACAAGCCGCCTACGAGCTCTTTACGCCCAATAATTCCGGACAACGCTTGCGCCCTACGTATTACCGCGGCTGCTGGCACGTAGTTAGCCTGCGCTTCTTCTGCAGGTACCGTCACTTTCGCTTCTTCCCTGCTGAAAGAGGTTTACAACCCGAAGGCCGTCATCCCTCACGCGGCGTCGCTGCATCAGGCTTTCGCCCATTGTGCAATATTCCCCACTGCTGCCTCCCGTAGGAGTCTGGGCCGTGTCTCAGTCCCAGTGTGGCCGGTCGCCCTCTCAGGTACTACCTGTCGTCGCCTTGGTGAGCTTCTACCTCACCAACAAGCTGATAGGCCGCGGGCTCATCCTGCACCGCCGGAGCTTTCAACACACTCAGATGCCTGAGCGTGTGTTATCCGGTATTAGACCCCGTTTCCAGGGCTTGTCCCAGAGTGCAGGGCAGATTGCCCACGTGTTACTCACCCGTTCGCCACTAATCCCCACCGAAGTGGTTCATCGTTCGACTTGCATGTGTTAAGCACGCCGCCAGCGTTCGTCCTGAGCCAGGATCAAACTCTCCGTGAATGTTTTCCCGTAATCGGGATGAACACCACGAGAGCGGAACCAAGGAGAGGAATAATCTCCCGGTTCACAGCGTCCTCGCTGTGTCGCCTGCACGATCAAATTGCCGTACAGGACTTTTTCAAAGGAACCTCAACTCACCGAAGTGAGTCGGGGTATCAACATATCTGGCGTTGACTTTTGGCACGCTGTTGAGTTCTCAAGGAACGGACGCTTCCTTTGTACTCACCCTTTCGGGCTTTCCTCCGGGCGCTTCCCTTCGGTGTTTCTTTTGTTCTTGCGTTTCCGACTCTATCAGACTCTTTCGTGTCCGATTTCCTCGGCGCCTTCCGGTTCCCGCTCCGGCCTTTCGGCTTTCGCGTTTCCCTTTCCGGCGGTTCCGACTCTATCAGATCCTTTCGGGCCTGATTCCCAGTCAGCGGGCGGTGTCTTCGCGGCTGTTGGGCCGTTCCGACGTCTCAAACTCTAGCGGGTTTTCCCGGCGACTCATAATCGAGTCCTGGAATTGAATTCGGGCATGCCGAATGCGTTCCGTTGGGAGGTCGTGCAGAGTTTGGTTTGCCGCTCGATCAGCGGCGGGAGTGCTGCCGCAGAACCGTTACGGCTCCGTGGCAACCCGAAGAACCTTACGGGTCCAGGGAGTGACTGTCAACCCCCCTCCGTGGAGCCCCAGGTGGTCGCCTCAGTCCAGGTCGGAGAGGCGTCCGCCGGCGTCCGGCTGCGCGTGCTCCACGCGGCGCAGGAGACGGGTCAGCAGCTCGTCCAGGACGCCGCGCTCGTCGGCCGACAGGTCCTGGAGGAGCTCCTCCTCGAAGACCGTCGCCAGACGCATCGCCTCCAGCCACTTCTCGCGGCCCTCGGCGGTCAGCTCCACGATCACGCGGACACGGTTGGTCTCGTCGCGGTCGCGGGTGACCAGCCCCTCCCCCACCATGCGGTCGATGCGGTGGGTCATGGCGGCCGGTGTGAGGCCGAGGCGCTTGGCCAGCTCCCCCGGGCCCATTTGGTACGGGGCGCCGGACAGGACGAGGGCCTTGAGGACCTCCCACTCGGCGTTGCTGATGCCGAGGGTCGCGGTCTGACGGCCGTAGGCGACGTTCATACGGCGGTTCAGGCGGCCGAGGGCCGAGACGATCTTCTCGACTTGGGGGTCGAGGTCCTGGAACTCGCGCTGGTACGCGGCGATCTGCTCTTCAAGTGTCGGCTCGCTCGGGCCGGGGGTGTCACCCATGGCCGCAGTATGGCACGCCCCCACTTGGCATCGAAGTCCTTCGTTGTGTACTGTTTAGATCCTAACTTTAGCTTCGAAGTCTTCACTTCTAACTCCTAAGGCAGGTGAAAGTGACCAGGGCGATGGGCGCAGCGATGCGTCGTATTCAGGCAGGCAGCGCGCTGAGCGCGTTCGGCATCGGGTTCACGGTTCCGTTCCTCTACGTCTACGTGGCACAGGTACGGGGACTCGGGTCCAGTACGGCGGGCATCGTGCTCGCCGCCTTCGCCATGGCCGCGCTGATCGTCCTGCCCATCACCGGCCGCGTCATCGACCGCCGCGGCCCCCTCCCGGTGCTCGTTGGCTCGGCGGTCGTCGCCTCCGTGGGCGCGGTCGCGCTCGGCCTCGCCGCCAGTGAGACGTCGGCCATCCTCTCGGCGGCGGTGCTCGGCGCGGGTACGGCCGTCATGCAGCCGGCGCTCGCGACGATGATCGTCTGGTCCTCGACGCCGACCACTCGTACGCGCTCCTTCGCCATGCAGTTCTTCCTGCAGAACCTGGGGCTCGGTATCGGTGGCCTCATCGGCGGCCAGATCGTCGACGAGCACCGTCCCAGCAGCTTCACGCTGCTGTTCTCCATCGAGTCCGTGATGTTCCTGGTGCTCGCGGCGATCGCGCTGACCGTGCGGCTGCCGCACGCGCCGTCCATCCAGGACACGATGCCCAAGGACGCCTCGGCCCCGCGCGGCGGAATGCGCGCGCTCCTTAAGCACAAGGCCATGGTGCAGCTGTGCGTTCTCGGCTTCGTGATCTTCTTCGCCTGCTACGGCCAGTTCGAGTCGGGGCTCTCCGCGTACGGCGTGGAGGCGGCGGGGATCACCCCGTCGACGCTCGGCATCGCGCTCGCCGCCAACACGGCGGTGATCGTGATCGCGCAGTTCGCCGTCCTGAAGTTCGTCGAGCGGCGCAAGCGGTCCCGGGTGATCGCGGCCGTCGGTCTCATCTGGGCCTTCGCGTGGCTCCTCGCGGGGTACGCCGGGCTCGGCCACGGCAGCCAGGCGATGGCCACCGCCGCGTTCGTCTCGACGTACGCCCTGTTCGGGCTCGGTGAGGCGATGCTGTCGCCGACCGTCGCGCCGCTGGTCGCGGATCTGGCGCCGGGCGGCATGGTCGGTCAGTACAACTCGGCCTTCGCCCTGGTGAAGCAGCTGGCCCTCGCGGTCGGGCCGGCCGTGGGCGGGCCGATGGGCGCCGCGCTGCACGTCCCGTACATCGTGACGTTCGTGCTGTTCTCGCTCGGCATCACGGTGCTCGCGGTGCGGCTTGGGCGTGGGCTCACTCCCGTGCAGAACCAGCCCTCGCTGGCCAAGAGCCCGGTGGTGGCGCAGGGCGGGCCGGCCGCCACGGAGCCCGCGGCCGCGAACGCCTGACCGGCTAGCGCGGCAGCGCGAACTCGCACCAGACGGCCTTGCCGCCGCCCGGTGTGCGGCGCGTGCCCCAGTTCGACGCGATCGTGGCGACGATGGCGATGCCGCGTCCCGCCTCGTCCGCCGGTTCGGCGCGGCGGCGGCGCGGCAGGTGGTCGTCGCCGTCGGTGACCTCGATGATCAGGCGCCGGTCGGTGCGGCGCAGGCGCAGCCGCATCGGCGGCGTGCCGTGCTGGAGGGAGTTGGCGACCAGTTCCCCGGCCGCGAGGACGCCCAGGTCGTGCAGTTCGGGGGAGAAGCGCCAGCTGGCGAGGACGCCGGTGGCGAAGGCACGCGCGCGTGGCGCTGCTTCCACGCCGCCGAGCAGTTCCAGGGCGGCGTTGCGGAACAGGTCGGCGTCCGGGCCGGTGCGGGCGGGGTGCTGGAGGACCAGGACGGCGACGTCGTCGTCGTGGTCTGCGGTCACCCCGAGGGCGCGGATCAGGCGGTCGCAGACCACCTGGGGCGTGCCGGTGGCGCCGGCCAGGGCGCGCTCCAGGGAGGCCACTCCTTCGTCGATGTCCTCGCTGCGTCTCTCGACCAGGCCGTCCGTGTAGAGGACGGCGGTCGATCCGGGGCCGAGGGGCACGGAGCCCGAGGTGTGCAGCCAGCCGCCGGTGCCGAGCGGCGGACCGGTGGGTTCCTCGGCGCGGTGGATGGTGCCGTTCTCGTCGCGTACGAGGATCGGCAGGTGCCCGGCGGAGGAGTAGACGAGGCTTCCTTCGCTCGGGTCGTGGACGGCGTAGACGCAGGTGGCGATCTGGCTGGCGTCGATCTCGGAGGCGAGGCCGTCCAGGAGCTGGAGGACCTCGTGCGGGGGCAGGTCGAGGCGGGCGTAGGCCCGTACGGCTGTGCGGAGCTGGCCCATGACGGCGGCCGCGCGCACGCCGCGGCCCATGACGTCGCCGATGACGAGGGCGGTGCGGCCGCCGCCGAGGGTGATCACGTCGTACCAGTCGCCGCCGACCGCGGCCTCGGTGCCGCCCGGCTGGTAGGTGGCGGCGATGCGCAGGTCGTCGGGCTGCTCCAGCTCCTGGGGCAGCAGGGACTTCTGGAGGGTGACGGCCGTCTCGCGCTGTGCGCGCTCGCTGGCGCGCAGCCGCTCGGCGGCCTCGGCGTGGTCGGTGACGTCGGCCGCGAAGACGAGCACGCCGCCGCCCGCTTCGGGACCGGCCGCGGCCCCGCCCAGGGGCAGCGTCACGGGCGTGCAGGTGAAGGTGTACGAGCGTCCGCCGGGCGCCTTGCGGGACTTGACGGTGCGTGGCTTCGCGCTGCGCAGGACCTGGTCGAGGAGGGGCAGCAGGCCCAGCTCGGCCAGTTCGGGCAGCGCCACGCGCGCGGGTTCGCCGACGGGGCGGGGGCCGAAGGCGGCGACGTACGCGTCGTTGACGTGGGCGAGGCGGTGGTCGGCGCCGTGCACGAGGGCGACCAGGGCCGGGATGCGGTCGAGCACCTCCCGGGCCGGCAGTTCGTCGATACTGCTGCCGCTGCCGTCGGCGTACGGCGGGCGTACTCCGTCCGAGCGCCGCTCGGCACGGGCCGCGGGCACGGCGCCGTCCGTGCGCGGGGTCGCGGGGATCGTCTGTTCGGTCCGCGCTGCTGCGCGGCGCTGCGTTCCGGGGAGCCGGGCGCTCCAGCGCGTGAAGTTCACTGCGGTAGGCCTCGTGGTGTCGCTTCTGGATCGGGAACACAGCTTGTCGAGGGCGGACGTCCCTGGTGTCGGCCTTGCGGCCGGACCATGGTCACACGAACAGTCTCGCCGACCGGTCTGACATCCGTGGGTGCGGACGGACATCCATCAGACGTGGGTCCCGCGCGGGGAGTTCCTGACGCCGGTCAGGAGGACTCCTTCGGGCGCTCACCACCGGCCGCCAGTTCGAACTCCGCGCGTGGGTGTTCGAGCGACCCCAGGGAGACGATCTCGCGTTTGAACAGCCCGGAGAGGGTCCATTCGGCGAGCACACGGGACTTGCGGTTGACGGTCGGCACTCTGCTCAAGTGATAGACGCGGTGCATGAACCAGGCACAGTAGCCCTTCAGCTTGCGTCCGTAGACGTGTGCGACACCTTTGTGCAGCCCGAGTGACGCCACCGAGCCCACGTACTTGTGCCGGTACTCCTGAAGCGGCCGCTCCCGGAGTGTCGCGACGATGTTGTCGCCGAGGACCTTGGCCTGGCGCACCGCGTGCTGGGCGTTGGGCGCGCACTCCTTGCCGGGCTCGTCGGCCGTGACGTCGGGGACGGCGGCGGCGTCTCCCGCGGCCCACGCGTGCGTGGCGCCGTCGACGGAGAGCCGTGCGGTGCACTGGAGGCGGCCGCGTTCGTTGAGCGGCAGGTCGGAGGCGGCGAGGACGGGATGCGGTTTGACGCCCGCCGTCCAGACGACGGTGCGGGTGGGGAAGCGCGCGCCGTCGCTCAGGACGGCGACGCGGTCCTCGCAGGAGTCGAGGCGGGTCTCCAGGCGCACGTCGATGTTGCGCCTGCGCAGCTCGCGGACGGTGTACTTGCCCATCTCCTCGCCGACCTCGGGCAGGATCCGCCCGGAGGCCTCGACGAGGATCCACTTCATGTCCTCGGCCTTGATGTTGTGGTAGTACCGCGCCGCGTAGCGCGCCATGTCCTCCAGCTCGCCGAGCGCTTCGACGCCCGCGTAACCGCCTCCCACGAAGACGAAGGTCAGGGCCGCGTCGCGGATCGCGGGGTCGCGGGTGGAGGAGGCGATGTCCATCTGTTCGAGGACGTGGTTGCGCAGGCCGATCGCCTCTTCGACGGTCTTGAATCCGATGGCGTGGTCGGCGAGGCCGGGGATGGGCAGCGTGCGCGAGATGGAGCCGGGGGCCAGGACCAGTTCGTCGTATGTGATGCCGACGGGCCCCGTGCCCTCCTCCTCGGTGGCGAGAGTGGTGAAGGTGGCGGTGCGCTTGGCGTGGTCGACGGATTCGACCTCGCCGATGACGATGCGGCACTTGTCGAGGACGCGGCGCAGGGGGACGACGACGTGGCGCGGCGAGATGTTGCCGGCCGCCGCTTCGGGCAGGAACGGCTGATACGTCATGTAGGGCTCGGGGGTGATCACGACGATCTCGGCCTCACCCCGCCTGAGCTCCGACTTCAGCTTTCTTTGGAGCCGCAGCGCGGTGTACATGCCGACGTAGCCGCCGCCGACGACGAGAATGCGCACACAGTCCGGAGATGCGGGGGTGGTCCCGCTGGAGATCGCAGCCTTCACCTTCCCATGACGCACCCGGCTCCGGAGTTTGTCCACAGGCCCGGCAATTTGTGTGACCGGCGGCGGCGCGCGGCGGGCGCTCCGCGGCTTGCGGCGGCGCGCGGAAGGAGCGCAGGTCAGCAGCTGTGAGGGGGGTATGCGTTTGGGGTGCAATAAGGCTTGAAACGGTGCGTACTCCGATCGGGGGGCGCTCCGTGCGGAACCCACCCCTTCTGAATTGACTCAGGCTCAACTATGTTCGTGGGACGTCGGGGTGTCGGGGGATGCGCCCGTCGAGCCGCATTTCCGGGCTCGCGGAAGGGATCACTCCTCAACACGCCGGTAGCCAATGGCGGGGAGTGTCTCCGGGGGGAGACGTCATTACCGGGGGAACGTGTATGAGCATTCAGGAGACCCACTGGACTTCCGCTGCCGCGTCGGCATCAGCCGTCGGCCTCAGCGGGAACGGACGTGACATGGGGGAAGGAGCGCGCACGACACCCTTGCGTGTCGACGCACAGCGCAATCTCGAGCATGTACTTCGTGCGGCACGCGAAGTCTTCGGCGAGCTGGGTTACGGCGCGCCGATGGAGGACGTGGCGCGCCGCGCGCGGGTCGGTGTGGGCACCGTCTACCGCCGCTTCCCGAGCAAGGACGTCCTGGTCCGGCGCATAGCCGAGGAGGAGACCTCCCGGCTGACCGACCAGGCACGTGCGGCGCTCGGGCAGGAGGACGAGCCGTGGTCGGCGCTCTCGCGCTTCCTGCGGACGTCCGTGGCATCGGGCGCGGGGCGGCTGCTGCCGCCGCAGGTGCTGCGGGTGGGCGTCGAGGACGGCGCCGCCGAGGACGACGGGGCGAGGGTGCCGCAGCAGCGGCAGCCGGCCCCTGACTCCCCCGAGCTGCGCCTCGTGGAACAGCGCCAGGCGCCTGCCGAGGAGACGGTCTCCTCGGCGGTGAGTGACGACGCGGGGACGGCGACGCTCCTCGACGTCGTCGGGCGTCTCGTGGAGCGTGCCCGTGCGGCGGGTGAGCTCCGTGCGGACGTGACGGTGTCGGACGTCCTGCTGGTGATCGCGACGGCGGCGCCTTCGCTGCCGGACGCGGCACAGCAGGCGGCGGCGTCGTCGCGGCTGCTCGACATCCTGCTCGAAGGGCTGCGGTCGCGACCCTAGCGGTGGATGCGCCTACGGCGGAAGGCTCAACTCCGTTGCGTGCGACGGCGGTTGAGCCTTCCCCGAATGGGTGAACGATAGTGCTCCATTGCGGGAAGTCACCTCGGACGAGTGGTTGCCCGCGATCGGCCCCTGCGGGAGCACGGCCCTGTGGCACTCTTTCCCGGTGTTCGGGTCCGAGGGTGCAGCCGGGGGCGTTCCGCGATGAGTGTTGACGGATGAGTGTTGACGATCGGGACGAGCCGTCCGCCCGGCAGGTGCCGCTCCAGGGCGATCCCGGCAGCTCCGACCCCGCCGACATAGCCTCCACGGCGCCCGGCGCCGGTGTGCCCCCGCAGCGCGGAGGCGGTACGGCCACCGCGTTCCCCGCCGGGGAGGACACGCCGACGTCCGACGCCGACCTGATCGCGCGGATGCGGGCGGGCGACGACTCCGCGTACGAGGAGCTGTACCGCAGGCACGCCGAAGCCGTCCGCCGGTACGCCCTCACCTGCTGCCGCGACGCACACACCGCCGACGACCTCACCGCCGAGGTCTTCGCCCGCATGCTCCAGGCCGTCCGTGGCGGCAGCGGGCCCGAGCACGCGGTGCGCGCCTATCTGCTGACCACGGTCAGGCGCGTCGCCGCCGGGTGGACGAAGTCGGCGAAGCGGGAGCAGCTGGTCGACGACTTCGCGGTGTTCGCCGCGCAGGCCGCGCGCGGCGGCTCCGAGGTGCGCGACGACGACACCCTGGAACTCGGCGCGGACGTCCGCGCGATGCACGAGGCCGAGCAGTCGATGGCCATGCAGGCGTTCCGGAGCCTGCCGGAGCGCTGGCAGGCCGTGCTGTGGCACACCGAGATCGAGGAGGAGTCCCCGAGCGAGGTCGCCACCCTCTTCGGCCTCGACGCGAACGGCACGCGCGTGCTCGCCAGCCGCGCCCGCGAAGGCCTCAAGCAGGCCTACCTCCAGGCGCACGTGAGCGCCACCCTCACCGAGAGCGAGGAGTGCGCCCGCTACGCCGACCGCCTCGGCGCCTATGCCCGCGGCGGCCTGCGCAGCCGCGCCGAGCGAGGTCTGCGCAAGCATCTGGAGGAGTGCGCCAAGTGCCGCCTGGCCGCCGGCCAGATCAAGGAAGTCGCGGGCGGCATCCCCGCCGTCGTGCCCATCGCCGTCATCGGCTGGTTCGGGGCCGCCGGGTACGCGAAGGTGGCCGCGCTCGTCGGGGCGGCACCGCGAGCGCGGGCCGCGGGCGCCGCGGGTGCCGCCGCCGCGGGCGGGTCCTCGGAGGGTCGGCCGCGGCGCCGCCGCCTCCGAGGGCTCGGTGCCCCGCGAAGGCCGGTATCGCGGCGGGCGTGGTCGTGGCGGCCGGGGTCGTCGCGGCGATCGCCCTCACCGGTGGTGACGGCAAGCCCAAGGAGGACCCGCCGCCGAAGGCCGAGGGGCCCGCGGCGTCCGAGTCGATCGTGCCGCAGCAGCCACCGCCGGCGCCGCCGAGGGCGCAGCCCAGGCCTGAGCCGACACCGCCGCCGCCCGCGCCGAAGCCGAGCGCGAAGCCCACACCGACGCCCACGCCGACGCCTCCGCCCAAGGAGAGGCCGAAGCCGAGGCCGACGCCTCCGCCGCCCCCGAAGCCGCGGCCCACCCCGACCAAGCCCGCGCCGAAGCCACCGCCGCCCCCGCCTCCGGCGCCCGTGGTCTACCAGTGGAGCGAGCTCCGGTACGGCACCGTGGGCGACGGCACGAAGCCCGAGATGCGGCTCGGCGAGAGCAGCTGGGTGTGGCAGCGCCGGGGCCTCACGATCGCCGGCAAGCAGTACTCCCACGGCGTGACCGTGCACGGCGCGTCCTCCGTGACGATCGACCTGAACCGCAGCTGCACGACGTACGACGCGCTCGTCGGCGTCGACGACATGACCATGGAGCTCGGCAGGGTGCGCTTCTCCGTCTACGCGGACGGGGCGCGGCTGTGGCGATCGCCGGTGATCAAGGGCGGTGATCCGGCGCTGCCGGTGCAGGTGAACCTCACCGGACGCAAGACCATCCGACTGGCCGTCGAGCCGCACACGCCCTTCTCCTCGGCGGCGCTGGCGGACTGGGCCCAGTCGAAGATGCGCTGCACGTAGCCCACGGCAGCACGGCAGTCCGGCAGTCCGGCAGTCCGGTGGGCCTAGGCCCCGGCGGCCTCGGTCAGTTCCGCGGACAGTTCCGCCGTCGTGAGGGAAGCGCCCTCGGCGCACCGTGTCTCGTACTGCCGTTCGCCGAGGGCGGCCGACGCGGCGGCCATGAGGTCCTCCGCGGCGGTCCTTTCGGGCAGGGGGCGCGGGTGGCCGCACCGCAGGCGTGTGGCCGCCGCGAGCAGGCGGACGGCACGCGCGTGGTCGCCCAACTGGCCCGCGAACGTGGCCCCGACGTCCACGAGGGTCGCGACGATCATCTCGGAGCAGTGGGCGGCCACGGCTTCGTCCAGCGCCTCGGCCAGTTCGCGCAGGCCCACCCGTGGGCCGGACTCGGCGGCGGTGACCTGCGCCTCCACACCGCGCAGCCCGGCCCTGAACTGCGGGGGCGGCGTGCCGTGCGCCGCGACGTCACGGGCCGCCTCGCACATCTCCCGGGCCCGCAGCGGATCGCCGTCGTCCAGCGCGAGTCGCGCGCGCAGCATCCGTACGAAGGCACGTGCGTCCGGCACGGCATGGCGGTCCGCCTCCGTGCTCGCCTCTTCGAGGAGCTTCTGAGCCGTGTCGCGCTCGCCCTCGCGGTAGGCGATCTCGGCGAGCCGGGCCAGGAGGAACGACATCTCCGCGTACGCCCCCACCTCAAAGGCGAGGCGCAGCGCTTCGTCGTAGGCGGCGCGGGCCTCGTCGTGGCGGCCGCGGGCCATCGCGGCCTCGGCCACGGCGCTGTTCACCTGGGCGCGCATCCACCGGTCGCCCACCCGCCCGCTCAGCGTCCGCAGTTCGGCCAGGTCCTCGTCGACGCCCGAGAGGTTGCCGTTCATGTCGATGGCCATGTGGCCGCGGAACATCAGCATGACGCAGAGCTCCCAGTCCCCGCCGTACCGCCGGCAGTTCTCGACCGCCTCGTCCACGGCGGGCCGGGTGTCGTCGAGCGTGCCGCCGGTGAAGAAGATGGTGAACGGCCAGATCAGCCCGGGGAACCGGGCCGAGTGGGGGCCGGGCCGGGCGAAGACGGCGCGCACCCGGTCGACGTAGCGGACGTCCGTCCAGTCGTGCTCGGCGCCCGCCGCCGTGGACCGGGACTCCGTCACCAGGAAGAGGTGCAGCAGCCGGAGGTTCATCCACGGCCAGTAGAGCGGGTCGTCCTCGTCGGGCAGGGTCAGGGGACCGGACGAACCACGGCTCGGGGCCAGCTCCAGGATGCGGCCCATCCACTCGCAGCCCTCGCGGTGGTAGTTGCGCAGCCACCAGAACCAGCCGGTGTTCAGGGCGAAGGCGATCGCGGTCTCCGCGTCACGGGTCTCGATGGAGTGCTGCAAGGCCGCCCGGATGTTGTCGAGCTCCGTCTCCAGGCGTCTGATCCACGGCAGTTGCTCGGCGGAACGCAGCAGCGGCTCGGCCCGCTCGACCAGCGCCCGGAAGCAGGCGGCGTGGCGCTGCTCGGCTGCCGTGAGCAGGGCGGGGGTCTCGGCGGCGCGCTCGACTGCGTACTCGTGGATGGTCTCCAGGAGGCGGTAGCGCATGCCGCCGTCCTCGGGCCCGGCGCCCGGGACGGCCACGACCAGGGACTTGTCGACCAGGGCGCCGATCAGGTCCGTGGCGTGGCCGGCGCAGACCGCCTCGGCCGCGGGCAGGTCCCAGCTGCCGGCGAAGACCGACACCTCGCGCAGCACGGTCCGCTCGGCCTCGCCGAGCAGCTCCCAGGACCAGTCGACGACGGCGCGCAGGGTCTGCTGGCGGGGCAGGGCCGTGCGGCTGCCGCTGGTCAGGAGGCGGAAGCGGTCGTCAAGCCGGTCGGCGATCTGGCGCGGGGTGAGCAATCGCAGGCGGGCGGCGGCCAGTTCGATGGCGAGCGGCAGGCCGTCCAGGCGGCGGCAGATCTCGGCGACCGCCTCGGCGTCCTCGTCCGGCGCGAAGCCGGGCCGCACCGCAGCGGCCCGCTCGGTGAACAGACGGTACGCCAGGTCGGGCGGGAGGGGCTCGACGGGGCGCACGGACTCGCCCGGCACGCCCAGGGGTTCGCGGCTGGTGGCGAGGATGGTGAGGCCGGGGCAGTGCGTGAGGAGGGTCTCGGCCAGCTCGGCCGCGGCGCCGATCACATGTTCGCAGTTGTCAAGGACCAGGAGCAGGCTGCGCGCGGCGCAGTACTCGACGAGCAGGGCGACCGGGTCGTCCTGGGGGACGGTCAACTCGCTGGTCATCAGCACGGTCTCGCGCAGGTCGAGCGCACTGACGACAGCGCCTGGCACCGCCTCGGGATGGTCGAGCGGGGCGAGCTCGGCCAGCCATGCCTGCGGATGCCCGGCGGCGGCTTCCTCGGCGAGGCGGGTCTTTCCTGAACCGCCCGGTCCGGTGAGCGTGACCAGGCGGGCCCTGCGCAGATCAGAACGGATGGCGGCGAGCTCGGGTTCCCGCCCGACGAAAGAGGTCAACCGGTTACGGATGTTCCCCTTCCGCTCGGGCTGGTCGAGCCGCGAGGGGCCCCGCCGCGCGGCACCGGACGGTCGCGGGGCCGCCTCGGCCGGGCCGAGCAACTCCTCGTGCAGTGCTCGCAGTTCCGGGCCCGGATCCGTGCCGAGCCCCTCGGCGAGGGCGCGGCGGGCGTCCTCATGGGCGGCGAGCGCGTCGGCCCCGCGCCCGGCGTCCCGCAGGGCGCGGATCAGCAGCGCGCGCAGCGTCTCGTCGTACGGCAGTCCGGCGGTCAGTTCCCGCAGTTCCGGTACGACGTCGGCGGCGCGGCCCAGCCGCAGGTCCGCCTCGATCCTCGCGCGCACCGCCTCGACGCGCTGGGCCTCGGGGCGCGGCGGCGGCCCGGTCGGGCAGGTCGGCGAGGGCGGGGCCGCGCCACAGGGCGAGCGCCTCGCGCAGGACGCGGGCGGCGGCGGCCGGGTCGCCGCGGTCCAGGGCCGCCCTGCCCTCCCGGGCCTGGCGCTCGAAGCGGTGCAGGTCGACGTCCTCGGGGGCGACGGCCAGGCGGTAGCCCGCAGGGGCCGAGGCGATGGCGTCCTTGCCGAGGACGCGGCGCAGCCGGCCGACGAGGGCTTGCAGGGCGGCCTGCGGGTCGCTCGGCGGTTCGTCGGCCCAGACCTCGTCGATGAGGGTCCCCACGACGACCGCGCGGCCCGCGTGGAGCGCCAGGGCCGCGAGCAGGGCGCGCAGCCGCCGGCCCCCTACGGGCAGGGGGGCGCCTCGATCGTCGTACGCCTCGGTGGCGCCCAGGATTCCGTACCGCACCGGGCCATTCTCCCTGGCGGGCCCACGCGAGGCCCGGGCTTTACCGCGCGAGGGGAGTCGCGGGCCCCGAGGAGCCCCCGGAAGCTCCGAGCACCCGCTCCGAACGCCCACTCCTGGCGACCGGCTCCTAGCGCCCCGCTCCCAGCGCGCCCCTTTGCGGAACCACGCTCCCCGTAGGGACGGCTCGCTGCCTGGCCGGTGTCCCCGTCCAGCATGTCCCTCGGCGCGACAGCAGCCGCCGCAGCCACAGTTCCGTGGCGACCAGGTCGGCCAGGCCGTCCAGCGGGAGCGGCGCCCCCTCGGCGGCCTCGCGCAGCGCCTTGCGGACGACGCGGGCCTCGACCAGGCCCGCCTGGGCGAGCAGCGGGGTGTCGAAGAGGGCGATCAGGTGCTCCACCGCCAGGCGCAGGCCGGCGCGGGCGGCCGCGGCGCCCGGCGCGTGGGACGGGCGCCCCAGCCGGGCGGCAGATCGGTGACCCCGGCGCCCTCGAGGACCGTGCGCAGGATCGCGGCCCGCGCCCCGGGCTGGACGCGCAGGGCCTCGGGGAGCGCCCGGCACGCGCGGACGACCTGGTTGTCGAGGAAGGGCGCGTGCAGCCGCTGGAAGCGGACCTCGGCGGCCTGTTCGAGGATGCGCAGGTCCGCGGCGTGCCGGGCGAGGGCCGCCCGCGCGCGGAACTCGCCGGGCCGCTGGCCGGGGCCGCCCGGGCGCATGGTCGTGTCGTTCAGACGAACCGATACTTCAGCGAGCGCCTCGCCGGTCAGCCAGCGCGCGGCGGGCCCCGGTCTGGCCCACGCGAGGGCGGCCAGCGACGCCCCCACGGCTCCGCCGGGTTCCTCGAAGCGGCGGTGCAGCAGCCGGTCGGCGAGCGATTCGACGCCCGCGCGGTGCGGCATGCGGGCGAGCTTGCGCGCCGCGCCGTACACGCGCGCGGGGACCATCACCGAACCGTCGGCCTTCGTCAGCGCGGCCACCGGGCGTACCAGGTGGCGGCGCTTGCGGTCCAACAGGAGGTCGGCGAGGCGGGCGGGATGGGCGTCGAGGACCTGCCGGGCGCCGTGGCCCGTGAAGTGGTCCGCGCTGCCCGAGGAGAGCCGGGCGCGGTGGCGCTGGGCCAGCACCAGGGTGCTGCTCGGTTCGTCCGTCAGCGGCCCGTCCAGGTCGGCGTAGGGCAGCGCGTCCTCACCGGCGGCGACGACCACGTGGTGCAGGCGCGGGTTGGCGGCGATGGCTCCGGCCCGTTCCAGTTCCGCCTCGCGGCCGTTGACGGCGAGGTCGTTGAAGGTGACGGCCAGGAGCCGCTCCCCGGCGCCCGTGCCGTGGCCGAGGACGGTGCCGGGCATGCCGGGCAGACCGGCCGCCAGGAGAGCGAGGGTTCCCGAGGCGGGCCCTCCGGAGAGGTCCGCTCCGATGCCGGGCACCGGCATGCCGCGGGCCGCGCGCCGCTCGGCGGGCCCCATGCCGGGCACCGGACCCGGGTCGACATCGGTGCCGGGCACGTGGCGCGGGGCCGTGAGACGGGCGCGTACCGCCTCCACGAGGGCGTCACGGACGGCGTCCACGGCGCTCGCGGCGTCGGCGGCGGGGGCGGCGACGGCGAGCGAGGCGACCGGTTCGTACCCGGCGACCTCCCGTGCGCCCGCGCGCAGGATCAGCGCGTGCCCCGGGGGCACACGCCGCACGCCCTGGTAGGGCGTCGAGTCGTGCAGCGCCTCGGGGACGTCCGGGGCGGCGAGCAGCGCCGCGAGGTGGCCGATGTCGAGGTGGGCCTCGACGAGGTCGGCCAGCGGCAGCGCGGCGGTGGCGTAGGCCGTACCGCCCGCCCAGGGGGTGTGGAAGACGGGGCGGGCGCCCGCGAGGTCACCGGCGACCATGACACGGCGGCCGACCTGGACGACCGCCGTGTAACTGCCGGACCAGGCGGTCAGATGGCGCAGCGCGCCGCCGCGCGCGGCGAAGAGGCCCACCCGCAGCTCCTCGTCGGAGGCCCCGCAGGTGCCGAGGACGGCGATGCGGGTCCGCGCGTCGACCGTCACGGTCCGCACCTCGTCGGGGCGCCAGTCGCCGACCGCCCAGAGCGGATCCGGGTCGCCCCACAGGAGTTGGGAGCCCACGGGGTGCAGGGTCTCGCCGCCGTCGCCGGTGGCCCCGGCCGAGCCCGCCGCCGAGGGCCTCGCGGCGGCACTGCTCCACCCCACCAACCACCGCATCGCTGCCTCCACAGGCTGTGGACGGACCGTCGGCGAGGCGCCGAGAGGCACGGCCGACCGGTGCACCGAAGGACTGGGGACCCATGCTGCCACGAAGGAGGCACACGGGAGGGGCCGCGGGGCCGCTTGTGCGGCGGTGAATCCGCCCGGGTCGGGCGGTGGTTGAAGGGCGGTGGATGCCCCTCTCCTTGCGCGTGCCGTACTCGACTCTCCTCGCGCGGGCCGCGCTCACCGCACGATGGGCCCGTAAAGGGGCGGAATGCCCGTTCCTTCGTGTGGGTGGTTTTCGGCCAAATCGGCCTGGGATGCGCCCAGGGCGGAACCGTTCGAAGGCAACGCACAGCCCGGGAGGCGGTGTTCGCCTCCCGGACCGGTCCGCCGCCCGCGGGGATGGAGGCGGCGGTGTCCCCCAGCCCACTGACTCCAGCGCAGCGGGCCGACCCACGCATCGCCAATGGAAGCGCTCCCGTCATGGCCGGAGAAGAGCGCACGGACGGGCGCACGGCCACACACCGGGAGCACGCGCGGGCCCCGCCGCACTTCCGTACGGACAACAATCTCGCCATACGGAACTGTGCCCCTTAACGCTTGGGATGCGGCGAACTACCCTGTGTGTGCTGATGTTTTCAACGGAGGCATATACCTGGAGGATCGGCCAAACGCTCTTGCGGCCGCGAATCCGGCCACGGTGTCCGAGGCTCACGCCACGGCGGCCGCGGCCATGGGTAGCGCTTGCCCCCGGGGGGAACGCAGCACGAATGCCGAGCGGTCCAGCCATCGCCCGGCAGCCGTCTGTGTCGAGGGGTGGCGCATGTCCAGGGAGCAACGCGGGCCGAACGAAAAACTCGGCACCGTTCTCGCCCTCGCGGGAATCAGCAACGCGGGACTCGCACGCCGGGTCAACGACCTCGGCGCACAACGCGGGTTGACGCTTCGATACGACAAGACCTCCGTGGCCCGCTGGGTGTCCAAGGGCATGGTGCCGCAGGGCGCCGCCCCCCACCTGATCGCGGCGGCCATCGGGCAGAAGCTCGGCCGCCCGGTGCCCCTGCACGAGATCGGCCTCGCGGACGCCGACCCGGCGCCCGAAGTGGGGCTCGCCTTCCCCCGTGACGTGGGGGCCGCAGTCAAGTCGGCCACCGAGCTGTACCGCCTCGATCTGGCGGGCCGGCGCGCGGGGGGCGGCATCTGGCAGTCCCTCGCCGGCTCCTTCGCGGTGAGCGCGTACGCGACGCCCGCCTCGCGCTGGCTCATAACCCCGGCCGACAGCTCCGTGGCACGCGACGCCTCCCACGACATGCCGCGCGACGTGGCGCACGCCGACGACGGCGGCGCGCCGATGAAGGTCGGCCACAGCGACGTACTGAAGCTGCGGGAGGCCGCGGAGGACGCGCGGCGCTGGGACTCCAAGTACGGGGGCGGCGACTGGCGCTCCTCCATGGTCCCGGAGTGCCTGCGCGTCGAGGCGGCGCCGCTGCTCCTCGGCTCCTACTCCGACGAGGTCGGACGCGCCCTCTTCGGAGCCTCCGCGGAACTGACCCGTCTCGCCGGGTGGATGGCCTTCGACACGGGCCAGCAGGAGGCCGCCCAGCGCTACTACATCCAGGCGCTGCGGCTCGCCCGCGCGGCGGCCGACGTGCCCCTGGGCGGGTACGTGCTCGCCTCCATGTCCCTCCAGGCGACCTACCGCGGCTTCGGGGACGAGGGAGTCGACCTCGCGCAGGCCGCCCTGGAGCGCAACCGCGGGCTCGCGACGGCCCGCACCATGAGCTTCTTCCGCCTCGTCGAGGCACGGGCACACGCGCGTGCCCATGACGCGCAGGCCGCGGGCACGGCGCTGCGGGCCGCCGAGGGCTGGCTTGAGCGGGCCCGCGACGGCGACAACGACCCGACCTGGCTCGGCTTCTACGGCTACGACCGCTTCGCCGCCGACGCCGCCGAGTGCTACCGCGACCTGAAGGCGCCCCGGCAGGTCCGCCGCTTCACGGAACAGGCGCTCTCCCGCCCCACGGAGGAGTTCGTACGCTCCCACGGCCTGCGCCTGGTCGTCTCGGCCGTCGCCGAGCTGGAGTCCGGCAACCTCGACGCGGCGTGCGAGCAGGGCACCCGGGCGCTTGAGGTCGCGGGCCGCATCTCCTCCGCGCGGACCACCGAGTACGTGAAGGACCTCCTGCACCGCCTCGAACCGTACGGGGACGAGCCGAGGGTCGTGGAGCTCCGTGAGCGCGCCAGGCCGCTGCTGATGGCTCCCGCGTAGTCGCGCGGCGATCAAGCACACACCCACCCCAGGTTTGAGGGCGTTGTCAGTGGCGCAGGGCAGTATCTGTGGTGGGAGGTGAGGCGCGGTGAAGAAGGTCGCGAACGACTGCGACGTGCTGGTGATCGGCGGCGGAATCGTCGGTCTCGCGACGGCGTACGCCCTCACGCGCGCCGCCCCCGGCACCCGTGTCACCGTGCTGGAGAAGGAGCGCGGCCCCGCCCGCCACCAGACCGGCCGCAACAGCGGGGTGATCCACAGCGGGATCTACTACCGCCCCGGCTCCCTGAAGGCGAGATACGCGGTGCGCGGCGCCGCCGAGATGATCAAATTCTGCGCGGAGTACGGCATTCCGCATGAGGTCACCGGCAAGCTGATCGTCGCCACGGAGCGCGCGGAGCTCCCCCGCCTGCACGCCCTGGTCCAGCGCGGCAGGGAGAACGGCATTCCGGTGCGCGAGCTGGGCCCCGCCCAGATCACGGAGTACGAACCGGAGGTGCGGGGCCTCGCCGCCATCCACGTCGGCACCACCGGCGTCTGTGACTACGGCGCGGTGGCGCGGCACCTGGCGGAGGCCTCCGGCGCCGAGATCCGCTATGGCGCGGCCGGGCACGTCGTGCGCGTGGACCGCCGCCCCGGCCTCGGCGTCGCCGTCCGCACCGCCGACGGCGCCGTGGTGCGCGGCAAGGTCATGGTGAACTGCGCGGGGCTGCACTGCGACACGGTCGCGCGGCTCACGGGCGACGACCCCGGCATGCGGATCGTGCCGTTCCGCGGGGAGTACTACGAGCTGGGCCGCCCCGAGCTGGTGCGCGGCCTCGTCTATCCCGTGCCCGACCCTGCCTTCCCCTTCCTCGGCGTCCACCTCACCCGGGGCATCGACGGCGGCGTCCACGTGGGGCCGAACGCGGTGCCGGCCCTGGCCCGCGAGGGGTACGCCTGGTCGGTCGTCCACCCCCGCGAGCTGGCCGGCACGCTCGGCTGGCCGGGATCGTGGCGCATAGCCCGGCGCCACTGGCGGTACGGGGCGGGTGAGCTGCGCCGCTCCGCCTCCAAGTCGGCGTTCACCGAAGCGGTGCGGAGGCTGTTGCCGGGGATCGGCCCCGACGACCTGGTGCCCGCCCCGGCCGGGGTCCGCGCGCAGGCGGTGCTGCGTGACGGCACGCTGGTCGACGACTTCCTGATACGGGAGGGCGCGCGCACGGTGCACGTCCTGAACGCGCCGTCGCCTGCCGCTACGGCTTCGCTGCCGATCGGGCGGGAGGTCGCCCGGCGGGCGCTGGCCGTCTTGGGGTGAGGCGGGCTCCGCGGCTGCCGGGGCTTCGTGACCGCCGGGTTCAGCGGCTCTGCCGGGTCGCCTTCGGCGGAGCCGGGGGTTTGTGGCCGCCGGGTTCAGCGGCTCTGCCAGGTTGCCTTCGGCGGAGCCGGGGATTCGTGACTGCCGGGTTCAGCGGCTCTGCCCGGTCGCTCTGCCGCCGGTCTGCATGCGTCGATGCGGCGCGGTGCTTGGTGCTCTGCGGGTCCGACGTGGCTGAGCGCGCAGTTCCCCGCGCCCCTGACGGGGCAGAGCCGACCCGCAGCGCACCGACAGCCGGACCACCCCACTCCCGCGCCCCGTAAAATTGGCCGCACTGTGTCTGAGTCACCCAGAACCCCCGAAGCCCCCGAAGCGTCCGGCACCCCCGAGGGGGACGGGCCCCGGCGGTCCGGCCGTCCGCAGGCCGCCCCCCGCTTTCCCGGCGGCCCCTCCCCCGACCCCGCCGGGTCACACCACGAGCGCCGGATCCGCAGCTTCCAGCCGCGTCGCAGCCGGGTCACCACCAGCCAGGGCGACGCCCTGCGACGGCTCTGGCCCACCTGGGGGCTGGACATCGACGGGCTGCGCAAGCTCGACCTCGGCGAGCTGTTCGCGGACGAGCGGGGCCCGCGCCCCGACCTCCCCGTCGTCCTGGAGATCGGCTTCGGCATGGGCGAGGCGACCGCGCAGATGGCCGCCGCCGACCCCGACACCGGCATCCTCGCCGTCGACGTGCACACCCCCGGCCAGGGCAACCTCCTCGGCCTCGCCGAACGCGGCGGCCTGACGAACGTCCGCGTGGCCAACGGCGACGCGATCATCCTGCTCCGCGAGATGCTCCCGCCCGAGTCCCTCGCCGGACTGCGCGTCTACTTCCCCGACCCCTGGCCCAAGGCCCGCCACCACAAGCGGCGCCTGATCCAGCCGGAGTTCCTCACCCTGGCCGCGCCCTCGCTGAAGCCGGGCGCGCTCCTGCACTGCGCGACGGACTGGGAGCCGTACGCCGAGCAGATGCTGGAGGTCCTCACCGCGCACCCCGACTTCGAGAACACCCAGGAGGGCGGCGGCTTCGCCCCGCGCCCGGACTTCCGCCCCCTCACCCGCTTCGAGGGCCAGGGCCTGAAGAAGGGACACGTGGTCCACGACCTGCTGTTCCGCCGTGTGGAGCGGCTCGGGACGGGCACCGGCAAGTAAAGGCCCCGTCGCGGCCACCCCCATCCCTCGTTAGGGTCAACGACGTGGCCACCAGTCCTCCGTATCCGATTCCCCCCGAGCCGCCCGCCCCGGGGGAACTCCGCCGCGCCCACTGGTGGCAGCGGCGCGCGATACGCGTGGCCGGACTCGTCACGCTGCTCGCGCTCTCGGGCCTGGTGATCCTCGCCCTGGTCAGGGAGCAGACCGGCACCGAGGGCTTCCTGGTAGGGCTCGGCCTCGCGACCGTGCCGGTGCCGCTGCTCGTCGCCGCGTTCCGCTGGCTGGACCGGGTGGCGCCGGGGCCCTGGCGGAACCTCCTCTTCTCCTTCGCGTGGGGGGCCTGCGCGGCCGCGCTCATCGCGATCGTCGCGAACAGCTTCGCGATCCGCTGGATAGCCACCGCCACCGCCGACCCGCACAGCGCCGACACCCTCGGCGCCACGGTCATCGCGCCGGTCGTCGAGGAGTCCGCGAAGGCCGCCGCCATCCTGCTCGTCTTCCTCTTCCGCAGACGCGACTTCACCGGCATCGTCGACGGCATGGTCATCGCCGGGGTGACCGCGACGGGCTTCGCGTTCACCGAGAACATCCTCTACCTCGGCAACGCCTTCGTCACCGACCAGCTCAGCCGCGACAGCGGCCTGGCCTCCGTGACGGCCGCGACGTTCTTCGTACGCGTGGTCATGTCGCCGTTCGCGCACCCGCTCTTCACCGTCCTGACCGGCATCGGTTTCGGCATCGCCGCCTTCTCGGCGGAGCGCATGCGCCTGCGCCGCGCGCTGCTGCCGCTCGGCGGACTGCTGCTCGCGATGGGCATGCACGCGCTGTGGAACGGCTCCGCGGTCTTCGGCCAGTACGGGTTCTTCGCCGTGTACGCGCTCTTCATGCTGCCCTCGTTCGGGCTGCTGACCTGGCTGGCGATCTGGACCCGACAGCGCGAGCTGCGCATGATCCGCGCCGAACTGCCCGTGTACGCGGCGGCGGGCTGGCTCACCCCGCCCGAGCCGTACGCGCTCGGCTCGATGCGGGCCCGCGCGCTGGCCCGCGACTACGCCTCGTATGCCTGGGGGAAGGCCGCGGGCCGGGCGGTCATGGAGTACGAGACGTACGCGACGTCACTGGCGTTCCTGCGCCACCGGGGCCGCCGCGGCCGGGCGGGCGCCGACTTCGTCGTACGCGAGCGGGAGCTGCTCGAGAAGCTCTGGGAGCGCCGCGAACCGGCCCGGCCCGCCCTGGCCTACGCGGCCCGCGCCACCGCCCCGGTCATGCTCCCGATGCCGTACGCGCCGTACGGCCACCCCCACGCCGCGTACCCGCACGCCCCGTACACCCCCTACGCCCCTGCCGCGTACGCCACCGCTCCGTACGGGCAGCCGCAGCCCCGTCCGGCCTACGGCCACCCGGCCCACAACCCCTACCGCACCTAGGCGGAGGCCGCCGTCAGCGCCGACAGCTCGGCGTCCGTCAGGGCGAGGTCCGCCACCGCGAGCAGCGCGGGCAGCTGCTCTACCGTGCGCGCGGAGGCGAGCGGCGCCGCCACGGTGGGCTGCGCCGCGAGCCAGGCGAGGGCCACGGTCGCGACCTCCGCGTCATGCGCCTCGGCGATCTCGTCGAGCGCGGCGAGGACCCGGTCGCCCCGCTCACTGCCCACGTACTCCTCGACCCGGCCGCTGCGCGCGCTCTCGACGCGCGTGCCGGGGCGGTACTTGCCGGTGAGGAAGCCCGACGCGAGCGCGAAGTAGGGGATGGCGGCGAGGCCGGAGCGCGAGGCGAGCTCCTGGAGCCGGCCCTCGTAGGTGTCGCGGGAGACAAGGTTGTAGTGCGGCTGGAGCGCGACATAGCGCGCGAGGCCCTCGCGGTCGGAGAAGTCGAGGGATTCCTGGAGCCGCTCGGGGGAGATGTTGGAGGCGGCGATGGCGCGCACCTTGCCGGCCGTGACCAGCTCGTCCAGCGCCCCGATGATCTCCTCGACGGGGACCGAGGGGTCGTCGAAGTGGGTGTAGTACAGGTCGATGTAGTCGGTGCCGAGGCGGCGCAGCGAGGCGTCGGCGGCCCTCTTGATGGTGTCCGGGGCCAGGCCCTTGTACTCGGGGTGGGCGCCGGCCTTCGTGGCCAGGAGGATGTCGGAGCGGTTGCCGCGCTCGGCCAGCCACTCGCCGATGAGGGTCTCGGACTCGCCGCCCTCGTTCCCCTCCACCCAGCTCGAATAGGTGTCGGCGGTGTCGATGAAGTTGCCGCCCGCGGCGGTGTAGGCGTCGAGGACGGCGAAGGACGCCGTCCGGTCGGCGGTCCAGCCGAAGACGTTGCCGCCGAGGGCGAGCGGGAAGACCTCGAGGTCGGAAGAGCCAAGCGTGCGAAGAGAAGTCATGCGTTCCTCAACGGACCCGCCGGAAACGGAATTCCGGCGACTCCCCCAAATGAACGTCAAGTCGTCCGCTTCGGGTCAGGGGTTGAGGCCCTTGCTCTGGAGCCAGGCGAGCGGGTCGACGGTGGAGCCGCCCGCGGTGTGGACCTCCATGTGGAGGTGCGGTCCGGTGACGTTGCCGGTCGCGCCGACGCGCCCGATGACATCGCCGGTGCTGACCTTCTGTCCCGCGCTGACGTTCATCGAGGACTGGTGGCAGTACCAGACCTCGGTGCCGTCGCTCAGCTCCAGGACGGTGCGGTAGCCGTACGCGCCCGCCCAGCCGGCCTCCTTGACGGTGCCGGTGTGGACGGCCTTGAGCGGGGTACCCGTCGGTGCGGCGAAGTCGAGGCCGGTGTGGTGCCCGGAGGACCACATGGAGCCGGCGACACCGAAGTGCGACGTGATGGTGTACGAGGAGGTGGGCAGCGCGTAGCTCTTGGCGAGCTTGGCCCGGCGCTCGGCCAGGGCCTTGGCCTCGCGGGCCTCCTGCTCCTTCTTCTTCTTGGCGGCGGCCTTGGCGTCGGCCTTCCGCTCGGCCAGCTTCTGCTGGGCGGCGGCCTCCTCGGCGGCCTTCTTGACGGCGGCCTCCTCGGCCGCGGTCCGCACCGCGTCGTCCGCTTGGTCCTGCTGGTTCTCGGCCTGCTGCATGATGCGGGCGCGCAGTGCCTCGCCCGCGTCCGTGGCGCCCTGCTCGGCGTCGGTGGAGCTGACACCGGCGGCGCTGAGCGGAGCCGCGGCCATGACGGCTTCGGAGCCCGCGGGGGCGGCGGAGTCGTCGGAGAGGAGGGAGCCCACGCCGGGCAGGGACTCGGCCTCGGGGAGCGAGTCGGCGACGGCGCCGAGGTCGGGCATCGAGATGGAGACGGGCGCCTTGCCGTCCTGCGCGGTGGCTATGCCGCCCGCGCCGACGGCGGCGATGACGCCGACGCCCAGCACGGTGGAGCTGCGGGCGAGCCCGCCGCCGCCCTTCTTGTGCACACGGTGCCTGCCGCGGACGGGACGGACGGACTCCTCGGTGGGATTCCATTCCTCCCAGGTCTCCTGGTCGTAACCACCGAAGTCGTCGTCATTCGGTACGTACGCGGCTTGGGGAGCAGGCCGGTTGGACGCCACTGGGGCGCACTCCTTTCCTTCCTTCTCGCCTACCGGGTTAGCTGACGGGTTCGGAGCAGGAAGGTCTCCTACGGACAACCGGCACGGATGCACAGCTGCCCGATTCACCCCAAGTTGGTGGTTCCCCGGCTCCCTTGCGGGATTAGGCGTGTGCGCACGGAGCCGCCTCTAGTGACGGCTGGGACGACCGCGCTGCGTTATCGAACGTTAATAGACAGCGGTGCCGTATTCCAAGCTGTTCCGATTGATCATTAACGCTCGCGGGCGGGACTTAAGGGGCACGAGGGCTCTTACCGGGTCGAGTTGACCGTGCGTCACCCGAGGAAGTCACACACCGGAACTTCACATTCCCTTGACAGGACGTCAGTTGTGATGCGGAGGGCCGCACTTCAGTCACGGCCAGTGACACGGCTCTCCGCCGCGGCCTTCCCGTCCCCGGTGGCCGGCCGCCGCACCGCGAGCAGCGCCATGTCGTCCGTCGCCGCGCCACCGGTGTGCCGCCGCACCTCCTGCGTGAGCGTGGCGAGCAGCGTGTGCGGGCCCTCGCGGCCGGGGAAGATCCGCCCGGCGAGCCGGGTCGCGGGGTCGTAGAAGGCCCCGGTCGCGTCGCGCGCCTCCGAGAGACCGTCCGTGTAGAAGAGCAGCATCGCGCCGGGCGGGAACTCCGACTCGTCCGCCCGGTCCGGCCACGCCCCGAGCTCCCCCATGCCGAGCGGCAGCGCGGGCTCGCTCGGGGAGAGCACGCACAGCCGGCCGTCGCCCCGCAGCAGCAGCGGCTCCGGATGCCCCCGGTTCACCAGCCGTACGCAGCCGTCGCCGACCCGGATCTCCGCGAGGACGGCGGTGGTGAACCCCTCGAAGGCGTCGAGCCCGTCGCGCCGGGTGCCCTCCCGCGCGAGGGCCCGCTCCAGGCGCTGCGCCACCGCCTCCAGGGTGGTCTCCTGCTCGGCGGCCTCACGGAAGGCGCCGATGACGACGGCGACGGCGGCCACCGCGCCCATGCCCTTGCCACGGACGTCGCCGACGATGAGCCGTACGCCGTGCGGGGTGTCCTGTACGGCGTACAGATCACCGCCGATGAACGCGTCGGCCTGCGCGGCCTCGTACCGCGCCGCGAGGTCGAGCCCGCCGATGCGGGGATCGGGCTGCGGCAGCACGGCGCGCTGGGTGGCCTCGGCGATGGAGCGGGCGATGGCGAGCCGGTCGTTGCCCCGGCGCACGACGCGGTTGATGAAGATCGCGAGGGCCGCGACGGTCGCCACGGTGAGCAGTTCGGTGACGGCCTCGACATGGCCGCCGACGGAGCTGCCGTAGTGCAGCACGGTGACCGCGACCGAGGCCGCGACGCCCGTCAGGACGGTGCCGAGCAGCGAGTAGAAGGGGGCGGCGATCAGCGGGGCCGCCGTGAAGAGCGGGGCGGCGGTGAACTCGGGCGGGGTCAGGGCGTCGTACACGACTCCGACGACGAGGAGCAGGACGGGCAGTATCCGTACGAGGGTCCGCTCGTGCGCGGTGGCTCCGCTGCCGCCGGTACCTCCACGCTGCCCCACCGCTTGTCTCCCGCCGATCCCGCGCCCATCGCCGCGCTGCACCCAGGCTTCCTGGAGAGGGGTCCGGGTGCTAGCTGGTGTGGGCCGGACGGGTGACGGGAGGCGGGAAGAAGGGCACACCGCCCTGGAAGAGAGCCCGAAAACCCCGGAACCCAGAACCCGGCAAACACCGAAGGCCCGGATCCAGTGAGTGATCACTGGATCCGGGCCTTCGGCCTTGAGTAGCGGGGACAGGATTTGAACCTGCGACCTCTGGGTTATGAGCCCAGCGAGCTACCGAGCTGCTCCACCCCGCGTCGGTAAACACAACAGTACGCCATCCGAGGGGGTGAGGCGAACCAATACCCTCCGGGCACCCCTGCCGCGTGGCGTTAGCGGCGCTCTGGCGGCAACGTCGGCATCGAGGCGCTGCGGCACTCGGGCGAGGGCGATAGGGGCTTGACCCTGACGCTGCGTCAACGTTGCAGCCTCGTCGCATGACGAACAACAGCACTTCCACGGCCCGGCCGGCTCCACCGGTCGGCGGGTTCCAGGAGATCGACGGCCGCCGCCTCTTCGTGCACCGGTCGGGCAGCGGCGGGCCGGCCGTCGTGTTCCTGCCGGGCGCCAGCGCGGTCGGCCTGGACTATTCCGGTGCGCAGCAAGGGGTCGCGCGGTTCACCACCGCCGTGGTGTACGACCGTGGCGGCACGGGCTACAGCGACCCCCTCCCGCTGCCGCGCACCGCCGCCGAGGTCGCCACGGAGCTGCGCGAACTGCTGCGCGCCCAGGGCATCGCCGGCCCGTACGTACTCGCGGCGCACTCCCTGGGCGGTGCCTACGCGCACCGTTTCGCACAATTGTTCCCCGAGGACGTGGCGGGCCTGGTCTGGCTGGACGCCTTCCACCGTGACTGGGACGACTTCATGCCCCCCGCGGCGAGCCTGGCCGCGGCCGAGCGGATGGCACCCGACGTGGCGCAGCTCGAACAGATGCGCCCTGCCCTGCGCGAGATGCACGCCGAGCTGCTCGCGAACCACCCGGAGCACCTGCGGCAGCCGCTGCTCGAAGCCAAGGAGAGCGACGCGTGGCTCCGCTCCGGTGTCGCCGAGCGGAGCGGCCTCGCCGGACTCGCCGCCGAGCTGAAGGCCGGGCCGGACATACCCGACGTCCCGGTGGTCGCCCTCACCGTGGTGGGCGACGACCCCGCCCAGCAGGCGCCGGTGCCGGAGCGGACGGCGCGAGAGATGCGCGAGGGCAGGACGAGAATGGACGCCGCCCTGGTGGGCGCGGTCTCGCACGGGGAACAGCGCGTCCTCGACGACACCTTCCACCACCGGCTCTGCTTCGACCGTCCCGACGCCGTGATCCAGGCCGTCCGCGACGTCATCGACCGGGCGGCCCCGGCCCTGTACCGGCCCTGACCTCCGCCGCCTAAACTCCCGGCACGGATGATCACGACACGACACGACACGTCGCGTCACGTCACGTCGCGCCCACAGCCCGGAGGTGAACGGTGCTTACGATCAGCCAACTCGCGGCGGCGGCCGGAGTGACCGTACGCACCGTTCGCCACTACCACCACTTCGGCCTGCTGCCCGAGCCCGAGCGCGATGCCTCCGGCTACCGCCGCTACGGCGCGCAGGCGGCGGTGGATCTCATCCGGATCAGGACCCTCGCCGATGCCGGTGTCCCGCTGGCCCGTATCGACGCGCTGCTGCACGCGCGGCCGGCCGAATTCGCCTCGGCCCTGACCGACATCGACGCCGAGCTGGGGCGCAAGATCGAGCAGCTCAGCGAGTACCGCCGCCGGATCGCCGAACTGGACAGCGGTGAACGGCTCGTCCTGCCCCCCGAGGTGGTCGCCATCCTGGACCGGATGCGCGGCCTCGGGGTCAGCGAGCGCAGGGTACGGCTGGAGCGCGACTCGTGGATCCTGACGCAGGCGCTGGACCCGTCCTCCATGCCGAGGCGGATACGGGACAAGAGCGCCCGGTTCGACGACCCCGAGACGACGCGCCTGTATCTCGCCTGCGACCGGGCGGTGGACTGGGACCCCGACGATCCGCGCCTGGACCGACTCATCGACGAACTGGACGCATGGGAGAAGCGGCACGGACGGGACGGTGGCCGGCCGGGGAGCCCGAAGCTGGTCTTCTCCCGGATCTTCGGGGAGGCGTCACCGGCCTGGCAGCGCATCCTCGAAACACTGTCCCAGCGCGCCGAGCGGCGCCGGACCGCTGCCGAGCACGACGGCTGAGGCCGCCCCGCTCCGGTCCCGCCCGCCGGTCGACGCACACGCGCAACGCCCCGCCGGAACGAATCCGGGCGGGGCGTTGCGGTGCCGTACGTACTGCCATACGTCCGTACGTCAGACATCCGTACGTCATACGTCCATACGTCACACGTCCATACATGCATACGTCTGGTCAGGGGTGCCGGCGGCCTCAGGCGGCGGTGGTCAGTTCGGCGTCGCGGGTGACGTCCTGCCGGTCCGGGGCGGTGTGCTCCCCGGCCGCCGAGGTGTCCTCCCCGGCCGGGGCCTCGCGGTCCCGGATGAGGATGACGGCGAGGGCGGCCGCGGCCAGGACGCCCGCCGCCCCGGCCCAGAAGCTGGCGGACATCGCCTCGGTGAAGGCCTCGCGGGCCGTCGCGGCGAGCGCGGAGTCACCGGTGGCGGCGGCCAGGGCGAGCGCGTCGGACACGGAGTGGCTCGCCCCGGCGGGTGCGGCGTCGGGCATGGCTCCGGTGTAGGTGCGGGAGAGGACCGTGCCGAGGACGGCGACGCCGAGGGCCGCGCCGGCCTGCTGGACGGTGTCGTTGAGCGCGGAGCCGACCCCGGCGTGCTCGGCGGGGACCGCGCTCATCAGGGCGGCGGTCGCGGCGGGCATCGCCAGGCCACCACCGATGCCGATCAGCACCATCGCGGCGGCGAGCATCCCGAACCCGGCGTCGGAGGGCAGCGAGGCGAGCACCCCGAACCCGGCGGCGATGACGGCGAGGCCGGCGGCGGTCATGGGCCGGTTGCCGATCTTGTTGCCGAGGGTGGCACCGACGCCGTTGAACAGGAGCGTGGCGACGGCCATGGGGGCGAAGGCGAGGCCCGTCTCGGTGGGCGAGTAGCCGAGCACGAACTGGAGGTACTGGGTCAGGACCAGCATCAGGCCGCCGTTGGCGAAGGTCAGCAGGACGAGGGAGAAGCTGGCGCCGCTGAAGACGCGGTCGCGGAAGAGGCCGAGGGGGACCATCGGCGCATCGCAGCGGACCTCCCAGATCCCGAAGGCCACCAGGGAGACGACGGCGACGGAGAGCGAGACCTGCGTACTCGTCCCGCCGAGCCCGGCCTTGGCGGACTCGATGATCGTCCACACCAGCGCGGTCATCCCGGCCATCGAGAGCACCATGCCCAGCGGGTCGGCCTTGCGGGCGGGGCCCTTGGACTCCGGCATGAGGACGAGGGCGGCGGCGACGGCGAGGAGGGCGATCGGAACGTTCATCAGGAAGACGGCGCCCCACCAGAAGTGGGCGATCAGCACACCGCCGAGCACGGGCCCGCCGACCAGACCGACCACGGCCACCGCGCTCCAGGCACCGATCGCCTTGCGCCGCTCCTCGTCGTCGAAGACGGTGATCAGGATCGACAGCGTGCTGGGCATCACCAGGGCACCGCCTATGCCCATCAACACCCGCCCGGCGATGAGCTGTTCGGGGTTCTGCGCGACGGTGGCCAGCAGGGACGCGGCCCCGAAGAGCACCAGCCCCGCGATCATGACCCGCCGCCGCCCGAACCGGTCGGAGAGGCTGCCCGCGGTGAGCAGCAGGCCGGCGAAGACCAGGATGTAGGACTCGATGATCCACTGGATGTCCTGGGCGTCCGCGCCGAGGTCCTCGGCGATCGGCGGGACCGAGACGGTCAGGACCATGTTGTCGACGACCAGCACGAGCGTGCTCAGGCAGAGCACGATCAGGATGAGCCAGCGGCGCGGATGACGGCGCTCTTCCATCGTGGAACCCCTCAAGACATAGACGTGTGACGCGGACGGAGACCGGCCGGGAACTTCGGCGCGTACGCCGTGCCCCTCTTGCGAACACTGTACGCACAGCGCACGCTGTGCGCAATGAGCGAACGCCATACGCGCACCATGGCCCGGTCCCGCGGCGCCCGCACCCCGGGCCCACGAACGAGCGGTTCCCTTACGGCCGCCGGGTCACCGGCATGTCGCCGCCGTGCGGCCGGGATGAGGCTCGGGGGCAGGAAGAACCCCCCGGAAAGAAGCGACGGCCAGACTCGGAGGCACCACATGCACCGCTATATGCACAGCTATATGCACGGCTGGAGGCGCCCCAAGGGCGGACGCAGGACCCTCGCGTCGGCCGCGCTCACCACGCTCGCCCTGGTGTGCGGCGCCATGCCCGCCGCGGCCGACCCCCGCCCCGACGACACCATGCAGGGCTCGGTCGGCAACTCGCCCGGCTACGGCAGCGGCAACCTCGTACAGATCCCCGTGAAGACGTCGTACAACTTCTGCGGCAACACCATCAACGTCGTCGGCGTGCCCAGCCCCGCGGTCGGCAACGTCTGCGAACCGACCTGACCGCCCCCGGAAACGACATCGGGCCCCTGATCGGATTCCTCCGACCAGGGGCCCGTCCCGTAGACCGTGTGGGACTCGAACCCACAACCAATGGATTAAAAGTCCACTGCTCTGCCAATTGAGCTAACGGTCCCCGGTGGTGCACCCCCGAGCATAGCGGGACGCGCCCCGCCATCCGATCGGGTATCGCCGTCGGAAGTCGTCCGGCCACCCGGGCGCCGCGGAAAAGGGGGCGGCAAGGCCCCCGGCCGGGACCCCAGTTGAGGGTTTCCAGGGGCCCCGTTCGAAGGTGTCACCGTGTCACGGCCGCTGTCGTGCCGCTAGAAGAGGCCCTGGTAGCCGCCCCACCCCGAGGCGATCTTCGTCCGCCCGGTGAACGAACCGTTCCCCTTGCCGTCGTTCCGGTAGAGGTTCCCGGCCGTGTCGCGCACGACCAGGTCGGCCTTGCCGTCGCCGGTGATGTCACCGACGCCGATCACCGCGTTGTAGGAGGCACCCCAGGCGGTGAAGACCTTGGCCCTGTCCTTGAGGGTGCCGTCGCCCTTGCCCTCGTACCGGTACAGCGTGCCGTCCGTGTGCCGGGCGAGGACGTCCCCGATCCCGTCACCGTTCAGATCACCGGCCCCCACGATCTTCGTGTACGACTTCCACGCGGACCGGATCTTCTTCCCCGCGGCGAGCGTCCCGTCGCTCTTGGCCGCGAAGACGTGGATGTCGCCGGTCGAGGCCTTGCGGGCGAGGAGGTCCGCCCGGCCGTCACCGGTCAGGTCACCGGGCGAGGTCAGCACGTCGTACGCGTTCCAGCCGGTGCCCAGCTTCGTGTACGGGGCCGAGGGAGTCAGCGGGCCGCCGCACTCCGGACGGTAGCCGCGCAGGGAACCGTCGGTCATGCGGACCAGCACGTCGTTGCAGCGGTCCTCGTCCAGGTCGCCGAAGGGCACGGCGAGCGCCTTCGCCGGCCAGCCGCTCGCCGACACCTTGCCCGAGAAGCCACCCTTCCCGTCGCCCTGCTGGAAGGTCAGCCCGCCCGAGGAGTTGAGGGTGAGCAGGTCACCGGTGCCGTCGGGCTCGGCGCCCGCGCCCACGTGGTCGTGGCGCACGGGCGTCCCCTGGTGCAGCGCGACCGTGCCGCGGGTCTCCAGCGATGGCCCGGAACCGTCCGCGGGCCGCACCGTCAGCGTCCAGTCGTAGCGGCCGGTGGGCAGCGGCGCGTCGGGGCCGGCGCCGTGCCAGCCCACGGCCAGCTCGCCCCGCGTCGTGCCGCCCTCCTCCGTGGCCACGACGTCACCCGTCCCGTGCGCGCGGACCGTCAGCTTCCAGCCCGCCGCGGGCTTGGAGAGGAGCAGCGTGGTGAGGGTGTCCGGCACGGCCTCCCGGGTGGTCGCGCGGACCGACGCGGCGTCGTCGGCCGGTGCCATCAGCTCCAGCGGCTGCGTCGGCTCACCGGACGGCACGAGGTGCACGCGCTCCTGCTCGTCCACGTAGGCGACGGTGGCGCCCGACTTGTCGACGGTCCACCGCACATGGCGCTGGGAGACGCCCGTGTCGGGCAGGTCGCCGATGTGCCGGGTGGTGGCCGTGCCGTCCGCCACCTCGGTCAGGGAGAGCTTCCCGGCCTTCTTGTCGTGCGTGACCACGTAACCGTCGCCGAGCAGCGCCTCGCCCCCGGGCACGGCGACCGTCCGCTTCTCCGTACGGTCGTACACGCCCGCGGGCCCGTCGACGCCGCAGCTCCAGTACAGCCAACGCCCCAGCGCTTGCAGCTCGGTGGGGGCGCAGTCGGCTCCGGTGGAGACCTCCTCCACCGTCTTCTTCGCCGTCAGGTCGTACGCGGTGACCGTGCCCGGAGCCGTACCGGGCGTCCACAGGTCGTCCCCCCACAGAGCCGCGGCGCCCGCGTCCCGGGTCACCACGGCGGGCGCGTAGTTGCCGAGGCGGTAGACGGACTGCTTGCCGTCCACCGTGTGGATCACGTACTTGCCGGAGAGGTCGGTGATGACGCCGCCCGCGGGGACGCTCTTCTCGAAGAGGTCGGTGGAACCCGGCCCGTTCACCCGGATCCGGTCGTCGGCCTGCTCGTGCTCCAGCCAGGCGATCCGGCCGTCGGTGGTGCCGTGGACCTGCGAGCAGCCGACGTCCTTCGCCGGACAGGCACTGCCGATCAGCACGTTCGTTCCCGGCGTGAAGGAGGAGCGTTCGCCGAAGGCCGGGGCGCCGCCCGGGAGCGGGCTGTCGACCGTACGGGCGTAATCGTCGCGGCGGCCGCTGGAGGAGTCGGTGACCAGCAGCCTGCCCTGGGCGAGCGCGAGCCCGCGAATCTCCGCCTTGGGACGGGGCAGCGGCTTGACCACGGTGACCACCGGCCGGCCCGACCCGTCGGCGGTGATGCGCTGGATGGCCTGCTGCCCGCCCGACGGACCGATGACGACGGCCGTGCCGCCGGGGCCGACGGAAATGGCGGGCCGGTTCATCTTCCCCACCAGCGTCACCGGGTCGCCGCCCGCGATCGGCGCGGCCTTCACCGAACCCGCCGCGCTGCCGGTACGCGGGCGGTACAGCAGCCAGTCGCCGACCACCGCGAGGGCATCGCGCGGCTGGAAGGTGCCGCCTTCGAGGGAGACGGTCGTGGGAGCGGCCGACAGGTCGGAGCGGTCGAGGACGAGGACCTCGGCCGCGTACCTGCTGTACACGGCGACGCGGTCGGGCGAGATGGACGCGAAGACATGCCCGGACGGCACGGCGTCGGACCAGCCCTTGACCTGCCCGGTCCGCATGTCCGCCTCGAACACCCGGCTGGTCCCCGCGACCTTGCCGAGGAAGAACAGGGACGACTCGTCACCGCCCAGCGGAGGGCCGACCACGCTTCCCTCGGGCAGCCCGCGCACCGTCACGTCATGCGGCGAGCCGTCCGCGCCCGGCGAGAGCAGGTGCAGGGTGTCGGGGTCGGGTCCGGGGTCGTCGGCCGTCTTCGTGTGCGTGATGACCGTGGAGCCGTACGTCGCCAGGTGGATCTGGCCCTCCGGGATGGGCAGCGTGCGGGACGTCCGGTCCACCGCGTCCCACAGCTCGACGACCCTGCCGCCGCCGGGCCGCCTGGCCAGCAGGTCGCTCCCGGTAGGCGCCGCTTCGATCGCCCCCACGTCCGCGGGCACGGGGAACGTCTTCCCGTCCGCGTAACGCGTCCAGACCAGGCCGCTGAAGCCCTCCATGCGGTGGAAGACGCCCTTGGCGCCCGCCCCGTCCGCACCCCGCATCTGCTCCGGGGCGAACAACGACGCCGAGAGGTCCGTGGTCCGCTCGGCCGCGGGCACCACCGCCTCGGAGCCCATGGGCGCCGCGGAGGCCTGCGGCGTCAGCGGGCCCGCCCCCGCCACGACGGCGGCGGACACGGCCACGGCGATGCCGAGACGTCTCGCCCGACGGTGATGTGCCCAGGCATGACGAGTCAAGGAAACCAACGGAAGCCCTCCCCAGGGTGCCGGGAGGCGCCTGTCGCAGGCGGCGATCCGGCCCCCGGCCGTCGTGCCCCTCCCCAAAGTTCCCTGATCGTACATTCGCCCCCGGACAGGCCAGTGGCCCCCACCCGGATCGGGTGGGGGCCACTGGTTCACTGCTGGGACTCAGCCGTTGCGCTTCCAGCGCGGCTTGTCGTCACGGCGGCCGAAGGAGCCGGTGCCGGTGCCGGAGCGGTCGCGGTTGTACGCGGGACGCTCGTGGCCACCGGAGCGGAAGCCGCCGGAGGGACGGTCGTCGCGACGGTCACGGTTGAACGGACGGTCGCTGCCGCGGTGACCACCGGAGGGGCGGTCGTCACGGCGGAAGCCGCCACGGTCGCCACCACGGGTGTCGTCACGACGGTCGCGGTTGAAGCCGCCACCCGACGGACGGTCGTCACGACGGAAGCCACCACGGTCACCGCCACGGCTGTCGCCACCACGGTCACGGTTGAAGCCGCCACCCGACGGACGGTCGTCGCGACGGAAGCCACCACGGTCGTCACGACGGTCGCGGTTGAAGCCGCCGCCCGAGGGACGGTCGTCGCGACGGAAGCCGCCACGGTCACCGCCACCACGGTTGTCGTCCCGGCGGAAGCCGCCACGGTCGCCACCGCGGTCGTCACGACGGTCACGGTTGAAGCCGCCACCCGACGGACGGTCGTCGCGACGGAAGCCACCGCGGTCACCGCCACGGCTGTCGTCACGGTTGAAGCCGCCACGGTCGCCACGGCGGTCACGCTCGTAGTTGCCGCGCTCATCACGCTGCGGACGGCGGTTCTCGTACGAGGAGGAGCGCTCCTCGCGGACCGGGCGCTCGGCGGTCGGCTGCTCGGGGACCGACACGACGGCGGCCTCCACGACGGCCTCGGCCGCGGCGGCGGCCTCGGCGACGGCGGCCTCCGGGTCCTCACCGCGCTCGCGGGCGGCACGCGCGGTGAGGCGGTCGGCCTCCTCGCGCAGCTCGGCGGCGCGGCGCTGCGCGCGCTCCAACTCCTTGGTGAGCTCCTTGACCTCACGCTCGGCCTGGGCCGCGGCGTTGCCCGCGGAGTCGGCCTGCACCTCGGTCATCGAGCGGGCGCCGGTGATCTCGGCGACCTCCGGGTCGAAGGTGCCGCCGCCGTTGATGATGTGGCGCGTGGCGTCGACGCCCGCGTCCTCCATCAGGCGGAAGATCTGGCGGCGCTGGTGCGGCAGGGAGAGGGAGACGACCGTGCCGCTGCGACCCGCACGGGCCGTACGGCCGGAGCGGTGCAGGTAGTCCTTGTGGTCACCGGCCGGGTCCACGTTCAGGACCAGGTCGATGCCGTCGACGTGGATGCCGCGGGCGGCGACGTCGGTGGCGACGAGGGCGTTGACGTAGCCCTTCTTGAAGTCTTCGAGGACGCGGGTACGGGCGCCCTGCGTCATGCCGCCGTGCAGCGCGTCGGCCTTCACACCGGAGTCGCAGAGCTGCTCGGCGATGCGGTCGGCGCCCAGCTGGGTGCGGACGAAGATGATCGTGCGGCCCTTGCGCGCGGCGATGGCGGCCGTGACGGGCGCCTTGTCGCGGGGCTTCACGATCAGGATGTGGTGCGTCATGGTCGTGACGTTGCCCTGGGCGCTGTCGACCTCGTGCGTCACCGGGTTGGTCAGGTAGCGCTTGACCAGCGTGGAGATCTCGTTCTCCATCGTGGCCGAGAACAGCATGCGCTGGCCGCCGGACGGAACCTGGTCGAGCAGCTCGGTGACCTCGGGCAGGAAGCCCAGGTCGGACATCTGGTCGGCCTCGTCGAGGACGGCGATCTGGGTGTTCTCCAGGGAGCAGGCGCCGCGGCTGATGATGTCGCGCAGACGGCCCGGCGTGGCGACGAGGATGTCGACACCGCGCTCCAGGGCGTAGATCTGGTTGCCCATGGACGTACCGCCGCAGACGACCTTCATCTTCAGGCCGAGGACGTCGCCGTAGGGCTGGAGGGCGTCCGCGACCTGCATCGCGAGCTCACGGGTCGGGGTGAGGATGACGCCGCGGGGCTTCTTCTTCTCGGTGCGGCCGCCCTCGGCGAGGGTCGCCAGCATCGGCAGACCGAAGGAGAGGGTCTTGCCGGAGCCGGTGCGGCCACGGCCGAGGATGTCCTTGCCGGCCAGGGCGTCCGGGATGGTCGCGGCCTGGATCGGGAAGGGCGTGGTCACGCCGTTCTGCGCGAGCTTGCGGACGATGCCCTCGGGCAGACCGAGGTCCGCGAAGGTCATCTCGGGCTCGGCGTCGGCGTCGACCTGGGCCTCGACGGCGTCACTGTCACCGGCGACCTCGACGGCTTCGGCGGCTTCGACGGCCTCAGCGCTCTCGACAACCTCAACGACCTCAACCGTCTCGGGAACCTCGACGATCACGTTCTGGTTCTCGCTCTGGTTCTGGTTCTCGGGCAGGACGGCGTGGTCAGAACTGAAAATGGACATGCGAAATGCGAAACCTTCCGGAGTCTCGGCACGCGCCCGTCAACTCCGTGATTTCGCAATGGACCGCCTCGATGCGGTCAGCCACGGCAAGGGAGAGTACGCGCCACGCGGCGCTCTTCTGTGTCGGCGCCGGGCAAATGGGATCAAACGATCTACCACCATACGCACCCCCCACCCCATATGGCAAACGGCCCCTCTCAAACAGCCTCCCACCTGCGCATACGCGATTGCCCGCACCGCCGACGAGCTCCCCACGACAGTTACCGCGGCCCCGCCTCGGGAGACGGCTCGCGCTCCTCGGCGTCCGCGTTCCGGCGCTGGAGCTGCGCGCCCTGCCCCGGCCCGTCGTGCTCCGAGGAGGAGGGCTCCGGGGTGGTCGGGACGGGCGTCGGGGTCGACGAGGGCTTCGTCGGGCCTCTTCGTCGGCTTCGGGGTGGCCGCGGGCGGCGCCTCCTCGGCGGACTCCGACGCCTCCCCACCCCCGGGGGCCGAGTCGTCGCCCCCGGAGGCGCCGCCGCCCTTGCCCTTGCCTTTGCCCTTGCGCTTGGCCTTGCCCTTCTCGCGGCCCTGCCCGCGCTCACCGCCGGACGCGATGTCGCCGCTCCGGGCCACCGGCCTGCCGTCGGACACGGCGGACCCGCCGCCGTCCCTCGCGGAGCGCCCGGGCCGCGGCCCGTCCCCGTCGTCACCGATGCTCATGCAGCCCGCGGTCGCCGCGACGGCCACCGCGACCGCGGCCCAACGGACGGGAACGTACAACTGGCGCACGACCGAGCACCTCCTGAGGCGCTGAGAATGGGGACGCCCTGTCCAACTCCCGCGGCACGCAAGAGGACACGGACTCACCCGCGCCCGCACCGGCCCCGCACCCGCGGCCGGGCGCTCTCGCTCACCCGTACCCGAGCGCGTGCAGCCGGGCGTCGTCGATCCCGAAGTGATGGGCCACCTCGTGCACGACGGTGATCTCCGTCTCGGCGACCACGTCCTCACGCGAATCACACATCCGGAGCGTGGGGCCCCGGTAGATGGTGATGCGGTCCGGCAGGACACCCGCGTACCACTCGCCCCGGTCGGTCAGCGGCGTCCCTTCGTAGAGCCCGAGCAAGTCGGGATCCTCGGCGGGCGGCTCGTCCTCGACGAAGACGGCCACGTTGTCCATCAACCGCGTCAATTCAGGCGGAATCCGGTCAAGAGCCTCGCCGACCAGTTCCTCGAACTCCTCACGCGTCATCTCCAGCACTCCCCCATTGTCGGCCACGCCGTCAGCGGCGTCCCGGCATACCTCCCGCCGCAACTGGGCATACGGGACCAATGGCTCGCGACGTCACGGTCGTTCCCCAAGGCGTACGAAGAGCGGTCCGCGCCCTCACGGGCCACTACCGCGCCCGCCGCACCCACCCCGTCAGCGAACTGGTCAGCCCCCCGCACCCCTACGCCCGCGCCCTCGGCCTGATCACCGTCGTCCTGCTCGGCGCCTGGCTCGGCCTGCTGATCGTCGGCAGCGTGCGCGCGCCCGTCGGCCCGATGGACACCCGCATGACGCTCCGCCCCTCCGTCTCCGGCGGCACGAAGATCAACGTCTCCCCGCTCGGCGCCCTGGAACTGCGCTCCCACACCGCCCCCATCCGCCTCGACGTGGACGTGGACCGCCTCGACCCGGTGCGCTCCCAGGCCCTGGTCGACCACCCCGAGCGACTCGCGGGGCTCCAGGACGAGGTCGCACGTGACGTCGGCCACGGCACGCTCGACCTGGCCGTACGCTCCTGCGTCGCCGTCGTCTCGGGCGCGACCGCACTCGGCCTCGCGGTCTACCGCCGCCCGCGCCGCGCGCTCGCGGCGGGCGGCCTGGCCCTCGCCCTCCTCGCGGCCTCGGGCACGGCGGCGTACGCCACCTGGAACCCCAAGTCCGTCCTGGAACCGAAGTTCTCCGGCCTGCTCAGCAGCGCGCCGTCGGTCGTCGGCGACGCCCGCAGCATCGTCAGCGAATTCGACGTCTACCAGCAGGAGTTGGCCCGCCTGGTCACCAACGTGACCAAGCTGTACGACGTCACCTCCACGCTCCCCGCGTACCAGCCGGACCCCACGACCATGCGGGTCCTGCACGTCTCCGACATCCACCTCAACCCGGCGAGCTGGAAGATCATCGCTTCCCTCGTCGAGCAGTACGGCATCAACGTCATCGTCGACTCCGGCGACACCATGGACCACGGCAGCGCGGCCGAGAACCCCTTCCTCGACCCCATCGAGGACCTCGGCGCCCCTTACGTATGGGTACGCGGCAACCACGACTCGCTCACCACCCAGCGCTACCTGGAGCGCTTCAAGAACGTCCACGTGCTCGACGACGGCAAGGCGGAGACCGTCGCCGGCCTGCGCTTCGCCGGGATCGGCGACCCGCAGTACACCCCCGACCGCTCCGTGAAGCCCGACGGCGACTCCGTCCACCACATGGCCGGCATACGGCTCGCCTCGGCCCTGCGCGCCGAGCGGGCGGCCGGCACCCCGGTCGACGTGGCGATCGCGCACAACCCGACGACGGCGCGCGAGACGGACGGCGAGGTGCCGCTGGTCCTCGCGGGCCACGTCCACCGCCAGCGGATGGAGGTCATGGACGGGGGCACGCGGCTGCGCGTCGAGGGGTCGACGGGCGGCAGCGGGCTGCGGGCGGTCGAGGGCAAGTACCCCGATCCGGTCGAGGCCTCCGTGCTCTACCTGGACCGTACGAGCAAGCGGCTACAGGCCTGGGACGAGATCCGGCTGGGCGGTCTCGGCCTGACGAAGGCGGAGGTCAGCCGCCATCTCCCCAAGGAGAACCAGCCCGGGGCACGGCCCAGCCGATAACCGTTTTGGCGATACCTCTTCGCATCCCATATGCTTCTCACGTCCCCGACGCGCTGCAAAGCGCCCAGGCGGGCCTCTTAGCCCTCATCGTCTAGTGGCCCAGGACGCCGCCCTTTCAAGGCGGTAGCACGGGTTCGAATCCCGTTGGGGGCACGCAACACCTTGTGCGAGACTAGTGCTCGCACAATGCTTGGTCCTGTGGAGCAGTTTGGAGTGCTCGCCACCCTGTCAAGGTGGAGGCCGCGGGTTCAAATCCCGTCAGGACCGCTTGCGATTCCACGCGGATCGCGTGGCTGGGTAGCTCAGTTGGTACGAGCGATCGCCTGAAAAGCGATAGGTCGCCGGTTCGATCCCGGCCCCAGCCACTTCCCGAAGGCCCCGTCCCCTGGACGGGGCCTTCGTCGTCCCCCGGACGGTCACGCCCGCCTGTCCGCACCCGGCGGCATCCCCTACCCCGCCGCTCCGCGCCGGATGTCTCCCCCCACCCGCCCGTTACTCGGCATCGAGATGGCGGGCGGGGCAGGGGCGGGCGGGGTGCCCGTGACCCGGCGTCGAGATGGCGGGGTGGGGGCGGGCCGGGTGTCCGTGACCCGGCATCGAGGTGGCGGGGGTGGGGGCGGGCGAGGATGCCCGTGACCCCGCATCGAGACGGCAAGGCGGGGACAGGCGGAGAGGCCCGTCACTCAACGTCGAAACGTCGAAGTAGGGGCGGGCGGGGGTGCCCGTGACGTGACCCGGCATCGAGGTGGCAGGTGGGGGCAGGCAGGGGTGTCCGTGACCCCGCGTCGAGATGGCCAGGTGAGGGCAGGCGGAGAGGCCCGTCACTCAACGTCGAAACCCTCGAAGCAGGGGCGAGACCTCAAGGCAGGAGCGGGCGGGGACGCCCACTACCCGGCAGCGAAACACCGATGACGCGGGACAGACAGGAAGCAGCGACGGCCCGCAGGCGCCCGCGCGCCCGAGGGGACGTGGGGGTATGTGCGCGCGGAGCACAGTGGTGGTCATGAGGGGGCCGAAGCAGCAAATCGCCCGCGCCAAGATGGCGAGCACGGACATACCCCCGCGGCCCCGCCCCCAAGCCGCACCCCAGGCGACCACCACGGCCCCACACACCCTCGCCCCTACGCCCCATGCGCCGCGTGCGCCGCACCCACCCCCCGCCCACCCGGATGCCGATGCCGCCACACCCAGAACACCGCCGAGGAAACCAGCGCCCACCCCCCAAGCACCAGGAACGGAAACGCGTGCTGGTGACCGCCGAAGTACACCGCCGTGTGCTGCGCGTTGACCGACGCCCCCGGCGGCAACCACTGCCCGATGTGCCCCAGCACCGACGGAAGCAGCGGCCACGACACCGCACCCCCGGACGACGGATTCCCGAGGAGCACCATCAGCCCCCACGTCGGCAGCATCGCCCACCGCCCGAACAACGTGTTGAACATCGTGAAGACCATCCCCGACGCGAACATCGTCAGCGCCAGGATCAGCCACGACTCCACGAACGGCAGCCGCACCGCCCCCAGCCACCAGTCGACGACCGCCGCGATGACAAAGGCCCCCAGCAGCGCGTACATCGCCGTGAACGCGATGCGCTCCGCCGGATTCAGCCCCCGCGCGTGCACGCTCAGCTGAATCGCCCCCACGAACCCGATGATCACCGCGGCCAGCGAGATGTAGAAGATGGCGAGCCCCCGGGGATCACCCTCCTGCAACGGCTTGATGTCCTTCACCACGACCGGGACCCCCACCCGCTCGCCCACCTTCGGCGCGGTCTCCGCGAGAACCTGCGCGACGGACGCCCCGGACGCCCCCGAGACGTCCATCGTGACCTTCTTGTCCTCACCACCGCCCACCTCGACGATCGCGAAGACCTTCTGCTCCTCCACGTCCCGCCGCGCCGCGGCCACGCTGTCGTACCGCCGCACTTCCAGCGAAGCGTTCAGCGCCTTCTCCATGCCGCCGAGGAACGCCTTGCCGTGCGCGGCGTCCGGCGTACCGACGACCGCCGTGGGGACATGGTGCGGAGTCGGGTTCGCCATCGAGTACGTGTACGAGCCGGCGAAGAGCCCCGCGGCGGCGGCCAGGATGAACACCAGCACGAGGGCAGGCAGGAACGGCGACCGCTTGAAGGCGGCCCACCGCTCCCCAGGTGTCGGAACCCGGCCGTGCGCGCCATGCGCGCCATGCGCACCGTGCGGATGCTGACTCTGCTCTCCCGACTCATGATCAGACATACGAACACGCTAAACCACGCATACGCAGCCTTCTCACTCAGAGAAAGGCAACTCCGACGAAGCGGACTCACTCCTCCTCCGCCGCCACCCCCGCACCGAGAGAGCACCCCCCACCAACACCACGACCCCCACCAGCAACACGGAATCCGGCACGGCCCTGCCAACCCCCCCGGCCCACTGCTCCACCGCGAACGAATCGTCCACGTCCAAGAGCCCCGGCAGCGCGGTGGTCCCGTCGTAGGCGAGGAAAAGCGCCCCGAGCGCGACGAAGAACAACCCCGAGAGCAGCGACGTCGTATGCAGCTCGAACCGCCCGAGCCGGAAGGCCCGCCCGCGCAGCCACCTCCGCCGCCCCAGATCGAACCGCTCCCAGAGCAGCGCGAGCAGGAAGAGCGGCACGGCCATGCCGAGCGCGTAGACGGCGAGCAGCAGCCCGCCGTACACAGGGCTCCCGCTCACCGCCGCGACCGTCAGCACGCTGCCGAGGATCGGCCCCGCGCAGAACCCGGCGAGGCCGTACACGGCCCCCAGCGCGTACACCGAGAAGGCGGTGGTCGGACGGATCCGCCCCGACAGCTCCGCCATCCTCCGTGAGGCGAAGCCCATCCCCACGACCTGGAGCACGCCGAGCCCGATGATCAGCCACCCGGCGACGAGCACCAGCTGGTCACGGTGGCCGAAGAAGAACCGCCCGGCGTAGGACCCGGCGGCGCCCAGCGGGACCAGGGTGGTGGCGAGCCCGGCGTAGAAGATGCCGGTCCGCGCGACGAGCCGCGAGGTCGAGTCGATCGAGTACGCGAAGAAGGCGGGCAGCAGCAGCGCGCTGCATGGACTGACCAGAGCGAGCAGTCCGCCCAGAAACGCGGCGAAGTACCCCACATCGGCGGTCACTCGGAAGCCCCCTGACCGCCTGCCTGCCCGGCCCCCTTACCGCCCGCCTGCCCCGCCGCCGCCTCGATCGCCTGCCGGAACACCTCGTCCGGCTGGGCGCCCGAGATGGGCCGCCCGTTGACCAGGAAGGACGGCGTGGAGGTGGCGCCGAGGCCGTACGCCTCCTCTTGGTCCTTCTTCACGGCGGCCCCGGCCGCGTCGCTTTCCGCGTCGGAGACGAACCGCCCGACGTCCTTGACCCCGGCCTCCTTCGCCAGCTCCTTCAGCCGGTCCTCGCCGAAGCCCTTCTCCTTGGCCCCCTCGGCGTACGCGGCCTGGTGGAACTGCCAGAAGCGCCCCTGCTTCCCGGCCGCCCACGCGCCGCGCGCGGCCCGCTCGGAGTCCGCGCCGAAGATGGGGAAGTTGCGCCATTCGATGCGCAGGACGCCCTTGTCCACGTACTTCTTCACGAGACCGGGCTCGGTGTCGCGGGCGAACTTCCCGCAGAAGCCGCACTTGAAGTCGGCGTACTCGATCATCACGACGGGCGCGTCCACGCGGCCCTGCGCGAGGGGGTCCCTGGCGTCGCGCCGGGCGAGCTTCTCCAGCTCGGGGTGGACACCGGCCCGCTGCTCGGCGGAGGGCTCGGCGCCGGCGGCCGCGTCCTTCCGGGCGGTGCCCGGGGAGTCGGCGGAGTCGGCGGGCTTGGTCGCCGTGTAGGAGGCGACACCGAGCAGCGCGGCGGCGACGGCGACGCCCGCGCCGATCGCGATGTTCTTCCTCTTGTTGTTGCTCTGCGGCATCAGAAGGTTCTCTCTGTTCCTGTACGCACACGTGCTGTTCCTGTACGCATACGTGCTGTTCGTGTCCGCGTACGTGCTGTTCCCGTATGCGTACGTGCTGTTCCTGTACGTGATGGAGAAGGGCCCTGGGGGGACAGGGCCTCTACACCCGCAGGACAGAGAGATCCACAGGAGAAGGCGGCACGAGCGGCGGCGGCCCCCGCACCGGCGTCAGCTCAAGGACCGCCTGGTCGACGGCCCAGGCACCGGACGCCCCGTGGGCCTCGTACAGCGCGGGCAGCAACTCGGACGCGGAGCTGGAACGCGCCGGAGCGGCAGGCGCCTGCCCGGCGTCCCGCTGACCGCCCTTGCCGCAGCCGGGCCCGGCGGGCCGCTCCGCCACGTGCGCCGCCGTGGTGACCGGCGCCGCGGCCTTGGCCACCGCAGGCCCGCAGAACCCCCCGAGCACGACGAGCAGCACCGCCACCAAGGGGCACCACGCCGTACGCACTCGGGTCAACATGCCCGGAATCGTACGTGCCGGGCCGCCCCGCCGGAGAAATCGGTTCGCCACTGCCGAGCGGCGGGTGAGATCCTGGACGGCGTATGTCTACGCAGCCCGCCCTCACCCTCGACACCCTCGCCCCCCGCCTGTCCGAGCTCTCGCTGCGCGATGAGCACCGGATCGGCCGCCGGCTGGAGGGTGCGCGCCGGATCCGCAAACCCGAGGCCCGCGCCGCAGTCCTCGCCGAGATCGCGGCGGACGTGGAGAAGGCCGAGGCGCGGATGGCCGAGCGCCGCTCCCGCGTGCCCGCGATCACGTATCCCGAGCAGCTCCCGGTCAGCCAGAAGAAGGACGACATCGCCGACGCGATACGCGACCACCAGGTCGTGATCGTCGCGGGCGAGACCGGTTCCGGCAAGACCACGCAGATCCCCAAGATCTGCCTGGAGCTCGGCCGGGGCGTGCGCGGCATGATCGGCCACACGCAGCCCCGCCGCATCGCGGCCCGTACGGTCGCCGAGCGCGTGGCCGAGGAGATGGACACCCCGCTCGGCGAGGCCGTCGGCTGGAAGGTCCGCTTCACCGACCAGGTGAACCCGGACGGCACCTTCATCAAACTGATGACGGACGGCATCCTGCTGGCCGAGATCCAGACGGACCGCGAGCTGCGCGCGTACGACACGATCATCATCGACGAGGCCCACGAGCGGTCCCTCAACATCGACTTCCTGCTCGGCTATCTGGCCCAGCTGCTGCCCAGGCGCCCCGACCTGAAGGTCGTCATCACCTCGGCGACCATCGACCCCGAGCGCTTCTCACGGCACTTCGGGGACGCGCCGATCGTGGAGGTCTCCGGGCGCACCTTCCCCGTCGAGGTGCGTTACCGCCCCCTCCTCGAAGAGGACTCCGACGACTCCGACCGGGACCAGATCACCGCGATCACCGACGCCGTCGAGGAGCTCCAGGCCGAGGGCAAGGGCGACATCCTCGTCTTCCTCTCCGGAGAGCGCGAGATCCGCGACACCGCGGACGCGCTGAACAAGAAGAACTACCGGTTCACCGAGGTCCTGCCGCTCTACGCCCGCCTCTCGCACGCCGAGCAGCACCGCGTCTTCCAGCAGCACACCGGCAGAAGAATCGTCCTGGCCACCAACGTCGCCGAGACGTCCCTGACCGTCCCCGGCATCAAGTACGTGATCGACCCGGGCACGGCCCGCATCTCCCGCTACAGCCACCGTACGAAGGTGCAGCGGCTGCCCATCGAGGCGATCAGCCAGGCCAGCGCCAACCAGCGCAAGGGCCGCTGCGGACGTACGTCGGACGGCATCTGCATCCGCCTGTACAGCGAGGACGACTTCCTCTCGCGCCCCGAGTTCACGGACGCGGAGATCCTCCGTACGAACCTCGCCTCCGTCATCCTCCAGATGACCGCGGCCGGTCTCGGCGACATCGAGAAGTTCCCGTTCATCGACCCGCCGGACCACCGCAACATCCGCGACGGCGTCCAGCTCCTCCAGGAGCTCGGCGCGCTGGACCCCACCCAGAAGGACCCCAAGAAGCGGCTGACCCAGCAGGGCCGCAAGCTGGCCCAGCTGCCGGTGGACCCGCGGCTCGCCCGCATGGTCCTGGAGGCCGACAAGAACGGCTGCGTGCGCGAGGTCATGGTGATCGCGGCGGCGCTCTCCATCCAGGACCCGCGCGAGCGCCCGGCGGAGAAGCAGGCGCAGGCCGACCAGCAGCACGCCCGCTTCAAGGACGAGACGAGCGACTTCCTCGCGTACCTGAACCTGTGGCGGTACGTCCGCGAGCAGCAGAAGGAGCGCGGCTCGTCGTCGTTCCGCCGGATGTGCAAGGCGGAGTACCTCAACTTCCTGCGCATTCGCGAATGGCAGGACATCTATACGCAGCTGCGTACGGTCGCCAAGCAGATGGGCATCCACCTCAACGAGGAAGACGCCCCCGAGCAGCACGTCCACATCTCCCTCCTCGCCGGCCTCCTCTCCCACATCGGGCTGAAGGACGTGAAGGACTCCAAGGAGAACAGGGACGGCAAGGACGGCAAGGACCCCAAGCAGCGCGGCGGGCGGGGCGAGTACATCGGCGCCCGCAACGCCAAGTTCGCGATCTTCCCCGGCTCCGCGCTCTTCAAGAAGCCCCCGCGCTTCATCATGTCGGCCGAGCTGGTGGAGACCTCCCGCCTGTGGGCGCGTGTCAACGCGAAGATCGAGCCCGAGTGGGTCGAGCCGCTCGCGCAGCACCTCCTCAAGCGCACGTACAGCGAGCCGCACTGGGAGAAGGACCAGGCGGCGGTGGTGGCGACCGAGAAGGTCACGCTGTACGGCGTCCCGATCGTCACCGACCGCAAGGTGAACTACGGCCGCATCGACCCCGAGGTCTCCCGCGACCTGTTCATCCGCAACGCCCTCGTCGAGGGCGACTGGCGTACGCACCACAAGTTCTTCGCCGCCAACCGCAAGCTGCTCACGGAGGTCGAGGAGCTGGAGCACCGCGCCCGGCGCCGCGACATCCTCGTCGACGACGAGACGCTCTTCGACTTCTACGACCAGCGGGTCCCCCAAGAGGTCGTCTCCGGAGCGCACTTCGACTCGTGGTGGAAGAAGAAGCAGCGGGAAGAGCCCGAACTGCTCGACTTCGAGCGGTCGATGCTCATCAACGAGAAGGCGGGGGACGTCTCCAAGGACGACTACCCCGACTCGTGGCGCCAGGGTCCGCTGAAGTTCAAGGTGACGTACCAGTTCGAGCCGGGCGCGGACGCGGACGGCGTCACGGTCCACATCCCGCTCCAGGTGCTGAACCAGGTCACGGACGAGGGCTTCGACTGGCAGATCCCGGGTCTGCGCGAGGACGTGGTCGTCGAGCTGATCCGCTCCCTGCCCAAGCCGATCCGCCGGAACTACGTCCCGGCGCCGAATTTCGCGAAGGCGTTCCTGGAGCGGGCGGTTCCGTTGCAGGAGCCGCTGCACGTCACGCTGGCGCGCGAGCTCCAGCGGATGGTGGGCGTGCCGGTCACGCCCGACGACTTCGATCTGACGCGCGTACCGGACCACTTGAAGATCACGTTCCGGATCACCGACGAGCGGCGCAAGAAGCTCGCCGAGGACAAGGACCTGGAGGCCCTGAAGCTCCAGCTCCGCCCGAAGGCCCGCAAGGCGCTCTCCCAGGCCGCCGCCGCGACCGCCGAGCGGACGGGCGGCTCGGCGGTCGAGCGGACGGGCCTCACGGACTGGACCATCGGCACGCTCAGCCGCGTCTTCGAGACCCGCAGGGCGGGACAGCCCGTGAAGGCGTACCCGGCCCTGGTGGACGACGGAGGGCCCGGGGCGGACACGGTCTCCGTACGCCTCTTCGACACCGAGGCCGAGCAGCGGCAGGCGATGTGGAAGGGCACCCGCCGGCTCATCCTGCGCAACATCCCGGTCAACCCCGGAAAGTTCGCCTCGGACAAGCTGACGAACCAGCAGAAGCTCGCCCTGTCCGCGAATCCGCACGGCTCCATGCAGGCGCTCTTCGACGACTGCGCGATGGCCGCGGCGGACAAGCTGATCGCGGACTTCGGCGGGCCCGCCTGGGACGAGGAGTCGTACCGCAAGCTCTTCGACAAGGTGCGTGCGGAGATCGTCGACACGACCGTGCGGGTCGTCGGACAGGTGCAGCAGGTCCTCGCCGCCTGGCAGGCCTGTGAGCGGCGCCTGAAGTCGGTGAGGAGCCCGGTGCTCCTCGCCAATCTGGCGGACGTGCGGGAGCAGTTGGACTCCCTGATCAAGCCGGGCTTCGTGACGGAGACGGGCCTGGAGCGCCTGCCGGACCTGATGCGGTACATGGTGGCCGCCGACCGCCGCCTCCAGCAGATGCCGACCAACGTCCAGCGGGACACCTCGCGCATGGAGAAGGTCCACGAGATGCGGGACGAGTACCTGTGGCTTCTGGAGCAGCTGCCGCAAGGACGTCCCGTGCCCCGGGAGGTGCTGGACATCCGCTGGATGATCGAGGAGCTGCGCGTCAGCTACTTCGCGCACGCGCTGGGCACGGCGTACCCCGTCTCGGACAAGCGGATCGTGAAGGCCATCGACGCGGCCGCGCCGTGACCGGCAGGGCACGCAGGGTGAGTTCGACCGCCGGGCCTGCGCTGCTGTAGAGTCTCGTCTCGCAGCACAACGGAGCAACACGTGCCGCGAGCAAGGTCCTGTGGAGCAGTTTGGAGTGCTCGCCACCCTGTCAAGGTGGAGGCCGCGGGTTCAAATCCCGTCAGGACCGCAGTTGAGGAGAACGGGCCGCATCCCCTGGGGGAGCGGCCCGTTCCACATTTCCGCACCAGGCGACCACCCCACCCGGCCAGAGGCCGCACCCGCGGCGCAGCCGCGAAAAGACACAGCAAATCCCGTCGGGACCGCAGTTGCTGGAGAACGGGCCGCATCGATTCCGATGCGGCCCGTTCTTGCGTGCGCGTCTTGACTGCGTCACATTCCGCCGGTACCCCAGACAGCAGGGAGTCGGCGGCAGACTCCTCCGGAGGTGACGCATGTCTGCTTCTTCTGTTCCTTCCGCGGCTGCGCGGCACGAGACCCGCGCCCTGCTGCGTGCCCACCTAGCGGCGGCCACGAGCTACCGCCACCTGACGCGGCACTGCGCGATCTGCCACCGGCTCCTGAGGCTCGCCCTGGAGCCCTCGCCGCACCGCCCCGGCGAGGGCGAGGCGTTGTCCGACGCCGGCTTCGTCCTGGAGGAAGCAGCGGGCGACGAGCGCGCCGAGGGCGAAGCCGTGCCCGGCGAGGACGAAAGTCCCGCCAAGGCATGACCAAAGCCGACGCGCGGGCCGTCCCCTCGGTGGGAGGCTGAGAGGCGTAGGGCTCGATGTACCGCCGAAGTCCCTCTAGCGCAGGGGCATCGCACGCAACAAGGCGCGCGGCATGTGACGGGTGTCACCGAACAGGTTTTGGAAACACCCGAACTTACACCCTCCCTACAACGGGCCAATTTAATATGTGCAATTGCACCACCCTCGAGCCACTCCCCTCGCGTTCCCCTTGCGCACTCCGCGCACTCCCCAGCCACGCCCCAAGTGCCCCCGCGGGGACTCCCCAGAGACCAACAGGGACGCTCACGGGCGTGCCCACCAGCACCTCTTCGGCGCACAAAAAAAGATCGCGCTGGACCCGGCGGAGTCCAGCGCGATCGAACGACTCACCCATGAGGCTCAGGCGTGGATCCCGTTGGGGCGGGACCCGCGTCGCGTGTAGCTATATGTCGGACGTACGGCCAGGTTGGGGGACCTGACAGCAGTGGTGCTATTCGCCCGGGTTGTGCGGGTTACTGCTGGTTGAGCGGTACTTCAGGCGTACGTCAGGCCTCGCTGCGCTGCTGCGGGATACCCGCGAGCAGTGCGCGGACCTCAGCCTCGCGGTAACGGCGGTGTCCGCCGAGCGTGCGAATCGACGTGAGCTTGCCAGCCTTGGCCCAGCGCGTCACCGTCTTCGGGTCGACGCGGAACATCGTGGCGACCTCAGCCGGGGTCAGCAGCGGCTCGGCATCAGGGGTGCGAGCGGTCATGAGCGGCCTCCTCGGGAGAACCGAACCTTCTCGGTTCATTCCTCTAAATTCTGCACCTTGACCCGCGTTGCCCGAAATGGCGGACGCGAGTCGAGTCGGTTATAGGACGAACGGCTTGTCCTCGGCACTACAACTACACCATCCGTCCAGCCGCGTCGGCCAAACCGATGGAATTGCCCTCCCAGGTGTTCATCACCGACGGAAGCCGATGGACCATGCCATAGCGGACAGTCACGCCACCGTGACGATCAGTCACAGAGCGATCAGGAGTCAACAGGACCCCCCATACAGTGCAATGCTGAGCATTCCGCCCTTACTTGGGCGGAAGGAGCCCTCCCCGGACTCCTTGTCCTATTTTGGCATGAGGAGGGGCGATGGGCGCAAGGGCCCCGTAAGTGCGGTCCGTCACGCTTGACACAAAGGCCCGGATCGGGACCTACGTCCTGCCACCCGTCGGCTCACGGTCCCTCAGTTCGCGAACTGAAGGTCCCGGACCGCCCGCCATCGCTCCACGAGCCTCGCATACGCCTCGCCGGCCCCCTCGCCGTCGCCGTTGCGCAGGGCCTCGATCCCCTCGGCCACATCCGCCGCCGAGTGGTCCTCGTCCAGCTCGTCGGCGGGCAGGGCGTGCACGAGGCCGCCGTAGTCCAGCTCGACCAGGGAGCGCGGGTGGAACTCCTCCAGCCACCGGCCGACGTCCACGAGGCCCTCGATGAGCGGCGCCTCGTCCAGCGCGTCCCGCAGCGTCTTCAGACCGCGCGCCACCCGGCGCCGGGCCTGGACCATCGGGGTGCGGTAGCGGAGGACCGGTGAGGCACCGGGCGCGCCCTCCTCGCCGCGGTCGTAGCAGCGCTCCTCGTCCGACACGAGCACGAACCAGTGCAGCGGCACCTGCCACGTCGACGTACGGATCCAGGGGCGCGCGTCGGGGTTGCGGGCGAGCCACTGCTCGTAGTCCGCGGCCGTCTGGCTGCGGAGCACCGGCGGGAGCACCGCGTCGAGGACCGGCGCCGGCAGCTGCCCGGCCAGCTCCCCCATCGCCTGCCAGCCGCGCAGCCGGGTCCGCCACGGGCAGACGCACAGCACCCCGTCGATCTCCAGGACGAAGGCGTCGCTGCTCTCGTGCACCGGCACGGGCACGGGCGGCGTCGGCACCAAATCGGCCAGGGAGCGCCGGAGTTCGTCCTGGTACGAGGGGTGGTCCGAGCGGCGGGCGTAGCGCGCCCAGTGGCCGCGCTCCGGCTCGGGGAAGGCGGCCAGCGGCTCATAGACGCGCAAGTAGGACGCGTACGGGACCGTCACCGATGACACCTTGGGCACGGCTGCTTCTCTCCCCCGCGTTCCGACCGGACAACCCCGAAATCACTGCCGATCGTGCCATGGCCGAAGCCCGCCGCGCCGCTCCCTCACGCGGCCCGCGCTCGGCGAGACGGGTGATCCTCGCCGCCGGGCACTCAGATGCGGTGGACAGGCTTTAGTCTCATGCCCATCGGGCCCCGCCACCCGTACGGGAGCCCGCCCACCGCCGCTACTCGACCGGGAGTCACCACCGTGACCGAAGCAGACAACGGCGTCCTGCACACCCTGTTCCACTCGGAGCAGGGCGGCCATGAGCAAGTAGTGCTCTGCCAGGACCGCGCCAGTGGCCTCAAGGCCGTCATCGCCCTCCACTCCACCGCCCTGGGCCCGGCCCTCGGCGGCACCCGCTTCTATCCGTACGCGAGCGAGGAGGAGGCCGTCGCCGACGCGCTGAACCTCGCGCGCGGGATGTCGTACAAGAACGCCATGGCCGGTCTCGACCACGGCGGCGGCAAGGCCGTGATCATCGGCGACCCCGAGCAGATCAAGAGCGAGGCCCTCCTCCTCGCCTACGGCCGCTTCGTCGCCTCGCTCGGCGGCCGGTACGTGACGGCCTGCGACGTCGGTACGTACGTCTCCGACATGGACGTCGTCGCCCGCGAGTGCCGCTGGACGACCGGCCGCTCCCCGGAGAACGGCGGCGCCGGCGACTCCTCCGTCCTCACCGCCTTCGGCGTCTTCCAGGGCATGCGCGCCTGTGCCCAGCACCTGTGGGGCGACCCGACGCTGCGTGACCGCAAGGTCGGCGTCGCGGGCGTCGGCAAGGTCGGCCACCACCTGGTCGAGCACCTCCTCGCGGACGGCGCCGAGGTCGTGATCACCGACGTGCGCGAGGAGTCCGTACGGCGCGTCCTGGACAGACACCCGTCGGTGACGGCGGTGGCGGACACGGACGCGCTGATCCGCACGGAGGGCCTCGACATCTACGCCCCCTGCGCGCTCGGCGGCGCCCTCGACGACGAGTCCGTGGCCGTGCTGACCGCGAAGGTGGTGTGCGGCGCCGCCAACAACCAGCTCGCGCACCCGGGCGTCGAGAAGGACCTCGCCGACCGGTCGATCCTCTACGCGCCGGACTACGTGGTGAACGCGGGCGGCGTGATCCAGGTCGCCGACGAACTGCACGGCTTCGACTTCGACCGGTGCAAGGCGAAGGCGGCGAACATCTTCGACACCACACTGACGATATTCGCTCGCGCAAAGCAGGACGGCATTCCGCCGGCCGCGGCGGCCGACAGGATCGCCGAGCAGCGGATGGCCGACGCCTGCTGAGATCACCGCCCAGGGCCCCGCCGACTCGGTTGAGGAGACAAGACTCACCCCCGTCGGCGGGTCGCCCGGCAAGAAGAGGTTAAAATCGCAGTTGACCAGCGAGGACGGGGCTCCTCGCGGGTTCTGCGCCGAGGCGCGTCCTGCGGGCGACGTACCGTATGGCCGCAGGAGCAGGTACCGTGGAAGCCCTACGGACCGGTCTCTCCGAGGAGAGTCCGTCCTAGATCATGAACGCGTGTCAAGACTCTGGGGCCGTCGAGCCCCGTATCCGAGGGGGTCGAGCCATGGGGCGCGGCCGGGCAAAGGCCAAGCAGACGAAGGTCGCCCGCCAGCTGAAGTACAGCAGCGGCGGGACTGACCTGTCGCGTCTGGCCAATGAGCTGGGCGCTTCGACTTCGCAACAGCCGCCGAATGGCGAGCCGTTCGAGGACGACGACGAGGAAGACGACCCGTACGCCCAGTACGCGGATCTGTATAACGTCGACGACGACGAGGACTCGACCGATGAGTCCGGTCCGTCGTCGCAGCGCCGCGGCGCTTGACCTCGTTGTAGCGACTGCACTTCACCCGGTCCGGGGTGGTCACCACACCGGACCGGGTTTTGTGCTGCCTTGAACCCCTCCGCACGGGCCTACTTGGCGTAGTCACCGATCAGGGCGGCGCCCGTGGTGTGCTCCCCGCGCTCAGTGATCTCGCCCGCGACCCAGGCGTCCACACCCCGGTCGGCGAGGGTGGTGAGCGCCGCGTCCGCCGACTCCTCGGGGACGATCGCGATCATGCCGACGCCCATGTTCAGCGTCTTCTCCAGTTCGAGGCGCTCGACCTGGCCCGTCTTCCCGACCACGTCGAAGACCGCGCCCGGGGTCCAGGTCCCGCGGTCGACGATCGCGTGCAGGCCGTCCGGGATCACGCGGGCGAGGTTCGCCGCAAGGCCGCCGCCTGTGATGTGGCTGAAGGCGTGGACGTCCGTGGTGCGGGTGAGCGCCAGGCAGTCCAGGGAGTAGATCTTGGTGGGCTCCAGGAGCTCCTCGCCGAGGGTGCGGCCGAACTCCTCGACCTGCCGGTCCAGGGCCCAGCCCGCGCGGTCGAAGACCACGTGCCGGACGAGCGAGTACCCGTTCGAGTGAAGACCGGACGAGGCCATGGCGATGACCGCGTCACCCTTACGGATGCGATCCGGGCCGAGCAGGCGGTCGGCCTCGACCGCGCCGGTGCCGGCGCCCGCCACGTCGAAGTCGTCGGGGCCGAGCAGGCCCGGGTGCTCCGCCGTCTCGCCGCCGACGAGCGAGCAGCCGGCGAGGACGCAGCCCTCGGCGATGCCCTTCACGATGGCGGCGACGCGCTCGGGGTGGACCTTGCCGACACAGATGTAGTCGGTCATGAAGAGCGGCTCGGCGCCGCACACGACGATGTCGTCCATGACCATCGCGACGAGGTCGTGGCCGATGGTGTCGTAGACCCCCATCTGGCGGGCGACGTCGACCTTCGTGCCGACGCCGTCGGTGGCGGAGGCGAGCAGGGGGCGCTCGAAGCGCTTGAGGGCGGAGGCGTCGAAGAGCCCGGCGAAGCCGCCGAGGCCGCCGAGGCCCGCGACCTCCGGGCGCTGGGTCTTCTTGACCCACTCCTTCATCAGCTCGACGGCGCGGTCGCCCGCCTCGATGTCGACGCCCGCGCTTGCGTAGCTGGCACCAGTGGTCTCAGACATGACGGTGAGAACTTTCGTGTCGTACTGCTCGTACTGCGGGGGGTCTTACGGGCGGCGGATCGCGTCGGCGGCGGCAGTGCTCGCCGGGCCCGCGGCCAGTTCCGTCTCCAGGAGCTGCTTGCCGAGCAGTTCGGGGTCGGGGAGATCCATCGGGTACTCGCCGTCGAAGCAGGCGCGGCAGAGGTTCGGCTTGTCGATGGTCGTGGCCTCGATCATGCCGTCGATGGAGATGTACGAGAGGGAGTCGGCGCCGAGCGACGTGCCGATCTCCTCGATGGTCATGCCGTTGGCGATCAGCTCGGCGCGCGTCGCGAAGTCGATGCCGAAGAAGCACGGCCACTTCACGGGCGGGGACGAGATCCGGATGTGGACCTCGGCGGCGCCGGCCTCGCGGAGCATCTTGACCAGGGCGCGCTGGGTGTTGCCGCGGACGATCGAGTCGTCGACGACCACCAGCTTCTTGCCCTTGATGACTTCCTTGAGGGGGTTCAGCTTGAGGCGGATGCCGAGCTGGCGGATCGTCTGCGAGGGCTGGATGAAGGTCCGGCCCACGTAGGCGTTCTTGACCAGGCCCGCGCCGAAGGGGATGCCGGAGGCTTCCGCGTACCCGATCGCGGCGGGGGTGCCGGATTCGGGCGTAGCTATGACGAGGTCGGCCTCGACGGGGGCTTCCTTGGCGAGCTTGCGGCCCATCTCGACACGCGAGAGGTAGACGTTCCGCCCGGCGATATCGGTGTCGGGACGCGCCAGGTAGACGTACTCGAAGACGCAGCCCTTAGGCTTCGCTTCTGCGAATCGGGACGTTCGCAGGCCGTTCTCGTCGATGGCGACGAACTCGCCAGGCTCGATCTCGCGGACGTAGGAGGCGCCGCAGATGTCGAGCGCGGCGGACTCGGAGGCGATGACCCAGCCGCGCTCCAGGCGGCCGAGCACCAGCGGGCGGATGCCCTGCGGGTCGCGGGCCGCATACAGCGTGTGCTCGTCCATGAAGACGAGGGAGAAGGCGCCCTGAACCTGCGGGAGGATCTTCATGGCGGCGTCTTCGATGGTCAGCGGCTTGCCGTCGTCGTCCACCTGGCCCGCGAGGAGAGCCGTCACCAGGTCGGTGTCGTTGGTCGCCGCGACCTGGGTCGCGCGGCCGTTCTCCTTGGGCAGGTCGGCTACCAGCTCGGCGAGCTGGGCCGTGTTGACGAGGTTGCCGTTGTGCCCGAGCGCGATGGAGCCGTGCGCGGTGGCACGGAACGTCGGCTGGGCGTTCTCCCAGACGGAGGCACCGGTGGTCGAGTAGCGGGCGTGACCGACCGCGATGTGACCCTGGAGCGAGCCGAGAGAGGTTTCGTCGAAGACCTGGGAAACGAGGCCCATGTCCTTGAAGACGAGGATCTGGGAGCCGTTGCTGACCGCGATTCCCGCGGATTCCTGGCCCCGATGCTGGAGGGCGTAGAGCCCGAAGTAAGTGAGCTTTGCGACCTCTTCGCCCGGAGCCCAGACACCGAAGACGCCGCAAGCGTCCTGGGGGCCCTTCTCGCCGGGAAGCAGATCGTGATTGAGTCGACCGTCACCACGTGGCACATCTTCGAGTGTAGGCGAGATCGACCACTGGTCCGAATTGGGGATACGGGCCCTGTACGGACGGTGACGACGGCCGTGGTCACGGCCTGCCCACGGCGGGGGCGGCGACCCTATTTCTCCGCGGTGTTCGCGTCGATCACCGTGCCGTCGGCGGCGGTGATCCTCAGGGTGTTCCGCTCCAGTTCGTAGCGTGCCGTGCCGTCGAAGAGCTTCAGCAGCCTGCGCTCGGTGGTCATCGCCTTGCCGGGGCACATCTTCCGGGTGGTGGCGGGGGTGCCGAAGGTGATGCGGCCGTCCTTCGCCTCGGCGTCGGCGGTGACGTCGTTGCAGCCGAGGTTGCCGCGCACCTTGCCGTCCTCGCCGAAGGTGAGGTGGACCTTGTCGGCCACGTCCTTCGGCAGCGGCGCGGCGCTCTTGGCGTCACCCACGGCCCGCACGGTCCACTTGGTGCCGGTGAGCGGGGCTTCGGGCCCGTCGGGGCGTGAGGTGAAGGCCATGCGGTCCCCCTCGGCGGTGGTGAGGGTCATCCGGTCGCCGTCGACCCTCGCGGTGAACTTCTCCTTGCCGAGGGCGCGTACGACGTTCTTCTCGAACCTCATGCGGCCGTCGCCCTCGCAGGCCCGCTCCGTCATCAGCGGTTCGCCGAAGTCCACGGTGTCGCCCTTGATCGTCACGTCGGCGCCGACGGAGTTGCAGCCGAAGCTGCCACCGGCCCGTCCGTCCTTGCCGATCTCGAGGTGGGCGTCGTCGGGGGCCTCGTACGTCTTGCCGCCCACGGTGAGGCTGTCGACGTTCCACCGGACGCCCGTGAGGAGCGGCTCCGTCTCCACGGAACGGCCGCCGGAGCCGCCTTCGGAGCCGGCCCCGGACTCGGTGCCGCATGCGGTGAGCAGCAGCCCGGCGGAGGCCAGCGCGGTCAGGGTCAGGGTCAGACGCTGCGTGTGCATGGCAATGTGACGGGACAAGTGGGGGTGTCGGTTCCATCCGCCCCACCGGCCGGGTCACCCCATGATCGGCAGCAGCCCCGACAGGTCGGCCCGCTCCCCGCTCGCGCTGACCTTCGCGGCGTCCAGGGCGCTCGCCCAGTCGGCGCGTCCCGTGGCGAGGCGGACCCAGGTCAGCGGGTCGGTCTCGACGACGTTCGGCGGGGTGCCGCGGGTGTGCCGCGGGCCCTCGACGCACTGCACCACCGCGTACGGCGGGACGCGCACCTCCGTGGCGGCACCCGGCGCCTTCAGCGCGAGCGCGTCCGCGAGGAGGCGGGTGCAGGCGGCCAGGGCCTGCCGGTCGTACGGCACGTCGAGGCCCGGCACGGCGTCGTTCAAGTCGTCGGTGTGCACGGTCAGTTCGACCGTGCGGGTGACCAGGAAGTCGCCGAGGGTCATGGCGCCGAAGCGAGACGGCACGAGGCGTCCGTCGGGCGCGGCCGCCAGCGACTGCTCGATGCCGGTGAGCGTGCGCGTGAACAGTTCGTCCAGCTCCGTGCCCGCGCTCTCGGCGATGGCCCGGGTGTCCTCGTCGACCTGGGCGGCGGCGGTGACGGTCGCGAACGGCCAGTCCATGAGCGGCACTTCGTGCTTCGCCGGTTCCGGGACGCCCAGATAGCGGTGGACGGTGCCGAGCACCATCGCGATGTGGGCGGCGAGTTCGTGGACGGTCCACTCGCCGAGGCGGGTGGGGCGGGCCAGTTGCTCGGGCGTGAGGGTGCGTACCGCCTCTCGTACGTTGCCGAACTGGGCTAGCACGGCGGTGCGGATCTTGGCGGAGTCGTACGTACGCGTGCGCTTCTTGGCCGGTGGCATGGACCGAGCCTAAGCGTTTCCGGGGTACCCCTGAAGTCCCTTTTCCACCAGGTCGAAGGCGCGTTCGGCGGACGCGGCACAGTCCTTCGCGATGTCGTCGAGCGGCTCGCCGACGATGGTGCGCCGGTGGTTCTCCATGATGAGCGCGTTGCGGGCACCGGTCAGCTGGGCGGCGGCGACCCGCGCGAGGAGCGTGTCGCCCGTCTCCTCGGCGAGGGCGTCCGCGAGGAGCTGGACGCTGCGCATGTGGAAGATCACCATGCGGTGCGCGAGGGTCGGCGTCTCGTTGATGAGCTGGCGCACCTTGAGGGTGCGCGGGTCGCCGCTGAGGCCGATCGACGGGTCGCGCTCGGCGACCTGGGCCAGGAACTGGCGGCGCATGGCCGCCACCGCGGACTCGCCGGGCCGGCGCTCGCGCACCGCGCGGGCCGGGTCCCCGGCGTGCTCCTCCATGGGGCCGACGAGCACGCCTTCCTTGGTGCCGAAGTAGTTGAAGACGGTCATCTTCGACACGTCGGCCGCCTCGGCGATCTCCGCCACGGAGACGTGGTCGAAGCCCCGCTCGGAGCAGAGGTCCACGGCGACGCTCCAGATCCGCGCGGCGGTCTGCCTCTTCTTGCGCGCGCGCAGGCCCAGCTCCTCAGTCATGCAGGTCACGGTACCTGGGTGGCTTCTTCCCGCACCGTGAACGTCTCGCGGTTGCGGGGCACCCCGACCCCGCGCCAGCTGAACGGCACGCCCCGCGCGGTCTCCGGGTCGGGTCCGTCCATCAGCTGGAAGTGGACGTGCGGCTCGGTGGAGTTGCCGGAGTTGCCGCAGCCGCCGATCCGCTGCCCGGCGGTGACCTCGTCACCGGCCCGCACCGTGAGAGAGCCCCGCTGGACGTGCGCGTACAGGGCGTACGTCCCCCCGCCGAGGTCGAGCACGACGTGGTTGCCGATGACGCGGCGGCCCCCGCCGAGCGTCCTGCCGACGCCCTCGACCAGCCAGAAGTACAGCACCCCGAGGAGGGAGCTGCGGCTCAGGTGGTCGCGCTGGCCGTCCTCGGCGTGCACGACGGTGGCGTCGGCTACCGCGTACAGCGGCTCCCCGAAGGCGGGATAGGCCCGGCCGCGCCGGGCGACGGGCCAGAACCAGACGGGACCGGGGCGTGCGGGTCCGTCCTCCGGCTCGGCCGTGATGTCGATGGCGTACGTCTGTGCCAGGTAGTGCGTGCCGTGGCTCGGCACCTTGTCGGCGGGGCTGTTGAGCGCGGACCAGCGGCCGATGACCGGGGGCGCGACCTCGACCGGAGCCGGGGGCTCCACCTCCATCCGTCGGCGCGCGGAGCGGGACAGCGTGGTGCTGACGGCGATCGCGCCGAGCGCGGGCAGCCAGCTCAGCCAGTAGTTGTACGGCAGGTCCGTGAAGAGCCTGACGACGAACTGGCCGAAGAACACCATCCACAGCATTCGATGGAGCACCGCGGCGAACTTGCGCAGGCCTATGGACATGACTCCCCCTTGAGTAGATACAGCTCGAAACCTTGGTCAGGTCACCGGGCGCGCGGCGGTGAGCACCACGAGCAGGGGCACCACCCGCCCGGCGGGCACCTCGTACCGGCCGCGCTCCGAGGTGTGCAGCCAGCCGGCGCCGGTGAGTTGGCGCAGGTGGTGGTAGATCTGGCCGGTCGTCCCGACGTCGTCCAGCGCGGCCAGCTCGGCGGCGGTGCGCAGTCCGCCGAGGATCTCCCGCAGCAGCCGCAGCCGTACGGGATGGCCGAGCGCGGCGAACGACTCGGCCGCATCCGACCAGTCGCCCTCGAACACCGGGTCGGCCGTGCCAGTCGGCGATGTCGATCGCCGCCGTCGCGTCATCGTGCCGAGGGCGTCGAGGGCCCAGAAGTCGCCCTCTGCGAACTCCGCCATGCGCCGTTCGAGCTCGGCGACGCGCTCTTCAAGTTCCACGGGTACGAGATTACGGCAGCCCCCGGCCCCCGTGACGTGGACCACCTGCGACCAGGCGCGATGTCTCCTCGCGCGTCTCAGCCGAGCAGGAGAGCGTTCCGCTGAACGATCGGCGCGCCGGGCCACGTCGTCGATCACGCCGAGCACGGCGACGACCGGCGTCGGAGTGCGATCGCTTCGCCGCCGTCTGGTCGAGCGAGACGCCGCCGGTCGATCCGCCGTCAGCCCAGGCAGCAGCCGTCCGCGAGGCCGCGGACGGCCTCGGCGAACTGCCACATGACGTCCGGGTCCTCGGGCGAACCGAAGTTCAGGCAGTCCGAGATCGCGAGCGGCTTGGCGCCGGAGGCGGCGACGTTGCGGTACGACTCGGCGAGCGCGAGCTGGGCGCCCTTGTACGGGTCGAGCTTCGCGTACCGGCCGTTGCCGTCGGTGGCGATGGCGACGCCGAGGCCCGTCTCCTCGTTGATCCGGATCATCCCGGAGTCCTCGGGCTGCGCGAGCACGGTGTTGCCCTGCACGAAGCGGTCGTACTGGTCGGTGACCCAGGACTTCGCGGCCTGGTTCGGGGCGGCGACCAGCTTCAGGACCTGCTCGCGCAGCTCGGCCGCGTCCGCCGGGCGGGCCAGCTTGTTCGCGTCGTCGGCCTGGAGGGCGTCCTGCCAGGACGGGCGGGCGTAGGGGCGCTCGTAGACCGGGCCGTCGTGCGCCACCGTGCGCGGGTCGACGTCGACGATCTTCTCGCCGTGCCAGAAGATCTCCAGCCGGTCGCCGTCGGTCACCTCACCGACGACGGTGGCGATGACGTCCCACTTGTCGCAGATCTCCAGGAAGCGGTCGACCTTGTCGGGCTCGACCACGGCGCACATGCGTTCCTGCGACTCACTCATGAGGATCTCCTCGGGAGTGAGCGTGGAGTCGCGCAGCGGTACGTCGTCCAGCTCGACCCGCATGCCGCCGGAGCCGTTCGACGCCAGCTCCGAGGTCGCGCAGGAGAGTCCGGCCGCGCCGAGGTCCTGGATGCCGACGACGAGCTTCTCGGCGAAGGCCTCCAGGGTGCACTCGATGAGGAGCTTCTCCTGGAAGGGGTCGCCGACCTGGACGGCGGGACGCTTCGACGGCTTCGTGTCGTCGAAGGTCTCACTCGCGAGGATCGAGGCGCCGCCGATGCCGTCGCCGCCCGTGCGGGCGCCGTAGAGGATCACCTTGTTGCCGGGGCCCGACGCCTTCGCCAGGTGGATGTCCTCGTGCCGCATGACGCCGATGGCACCGGCGTTGACCAGGGGGTTTCCCTGGTAGCAGGCGTCGAAGACCAGCTCGCCGCCGATGTTGGGCAGGCCCAGGCAGTTGCCGTAGCCGCCGATGCCGGCGACGACGCCGGGGAGCACGCGCTTGGTGTCGGGGTGGTGGGCGTCGCCCATCCGCAGCGGGTCCACGACCGCGACCGGGCGGGCGCCCATCGCGATGATGTCGCGCACGATGCCGCCGACGCCGGTGGCCGCGCCCTGGTAGGGCTCGACGTACGAGGGGTGGTTGTGCGACTCGACCTTGAAGGTCACGGCGTAGCCCTGACCGACGTCCACGACACCGGCGTTCTCCCCGATGCCGACGAGCATCGCGCCCCCTCCCGGTGTATCAGCCTCCGGCACCTTCTCGCCGAACTGCCGCAGGTGGACCTTGCTGCTCTTGTACGAGCAGTGCTCGGACCACATGACGGAGTACATGGCGAGCTCGGCGCCGGTCGGGCGGCGGCCGAGGATCTCGCGGACGCGCTCGTACTCGTCTTCCTTCAGGCCCAGTTCGGCCCAGGGCAGCTTGACGTCGGGGGTCTCGGCTGCGTGCTTGACGGTGTCCAGAGTCATGCGTTGACCAGCTTCTTCAGGATCGAGGTGAAGAATCCGAGGCCGTCGGTGCGGCCGGTCCCGACCAGCGGCTCGACCGCGTGCTCGGGGTGCGGCATGAGACCGACGACGTTGCCCGCCTCGTTGGTGATGCCGGCGATGTCACGGAGCGAGCCGTTGGGGTTGCCGTCCAGGTACCGGAAGGCGACGCGGCCCTCGGCCTCCAGCATGTCCAGGGTCCGCTCGTCGGCGGTGTACTGCCCGTCGATGTTCTTGAGCGGGATCGAGATCTCCTGACCGGCCGTGTAGTCGGCGGTCCAGGCGGTCCGGTCGCTCTCCACGCGCAGCTTCTGCTCGCGGCAGATGAAGTGCAGGTGGTCGTTGCGCAGCATCGCGCCCGGCAGGAGGTGCGTCTCGGTGAGGACCTGGAAGCCGTTGCAGATGCCGAGGACCGGCATGCCGCCCTTCGCCTGCTCGATGACGGACTCCATCACCGGCGAGAAGCGGGAGATGGCACCGGCCCGCAGATAGTCCCCGTAGGAGAACCCGCCGGGCAGCACCACGGCGTCCACCTGCTTGAGGTCCTTGTCCTTGTGCCACAGCGGCACGGCCTCGGCGCCCGCCACGCGGACGGCGCGCTGGGTGTCGCGGTCGTCGAGGGTTCCGGGGAAAGTGACGACGCCAATTCGAGCGGTCACTTCTCTTCCTCCACCTTTACGACGAAGTCCTCGATCACGGTGTTGGCGAGGAAGGTTTCCGCCATCTCCTGGATACGGGCGAGGGCCGCGTCGTCGACCGGCCCGTCCACCTCGAGTTCGAAACGCTTTCCCTGACGTACGTCGGAGATGCCCTCAAAACCGAGGCGCGGCAGTGCACGCTGCACCGCCTGGCCCTGGGGGTCGAGGATCTCCGGCTTGAGCATGACGTCGACTACGACGCGTGCCACTGGCACTCCCGGTGTGTGGTGCTGGCGTGTGCTGCTTGCATGGTGCTGAGCAGGTTCCTTCAGACTACCGGCACAAAATTTCTACTCGCGTAGATTCGTAGAAACCTACGTGATGGCGGTCACGTTCCGGGGTTCTGGGCGGGTATCGAACAGGACACCTTCACGAGGAATCCAGGAAAAGATCACGCATCACCATTGCGATCGGACACGCGGAGGTATTCGGCCGGACTTCACAATGCAATGCCGGGCACTGTACAAAGGAAATGGCAATAGTCGATACTTTGCCCATAACAGCCGGACAGTCGGCGTCACCGCACGTCAGCGTGGTGGAGCCGCACGAAGGGACCGATATTCGTGGCGCAGCGTGTCGTAGTCACTCTCTTTGACGACATGGATGGCGGGGAAGCGGCGGAAACGGTCGCGTTCGGTCTTGACGGCAAGTCGTACGAGATCGACCTCAACCAAACCAATGCCAAGAAACTGCGCACCGCGCTCGCCCCCTACCTGGAGGCGGCCCGGAAGCAGTCGAAGTCCGGGAAGGCGTTCCGGCACACGGCCGTCTCCCCCGACCCGTCGGCGGTGCGGGCCTGGGCCCGCTCGCACCAGCTGGACGTCCCGCCGCGCGGCCGCATCCCCAAGAGGGTCTACGAGGCCTTCGAAGCGGCCAACTGACCTGGCGGCCGCCGCAGGCCCCCGAGCCCCTCGCGGCAACCGACTTGCGCTGCACCCCCGCTGGTCAGCTAGAGTCTGGAGCACGCCGAGGGGCAAGGCCGAAAGGCCGGACCTCACGGAGTCGTGCGGGTGTAGTTCAGTAGTAGAACATCCCCCTTCCAGGGGGAAGGCGCAGTGTGCAATTCCTGTCACCCGCTCCGCATCGCTTACGGACCAGTCATCTGGTTGCGGTAAGCTGGTGCTCGCGCCGATCAGTGAGAGCTGGTCGGAGGCAATGCGAACGTAGCTCAGTTGGTAGAGCGCAACCTTGCCAAGGTTGAGGTCGCGAGTTCGAACCTCGTCGTTCGCTCCATCGAAGAAGGCCCCGGTCGATCCGACCGGGGCCTTCTTCGTGCGCGCGGGCGGACCGCCGGCTTCTGACATTTGTCATGCGGGCCGGTGACAGCGCGCACTGCTCCCGCGCCCCGGGCCGGGGGACGCTCTACCCATGACTGACCAAGTGATCGACGTGACCGATCTCCGGCGCGTGTACGGGGGCGGTTTCGAGGCGGTACGCGGCGTCTCCTTCGGCGTGGGCCGGGGCGAGCTGTTCGCGCTGCTCGGCACCAACGGCGCCGGCAAGACGTCCACCATGGAGCTCCTCGAAGGCCTCGCCGCGCCGGCCGGCGGGCGGGTCCGGGTGCTCGGGCACGACCCGTACACCGAGCGGAGCGCCGTGCGGCCCCGCATCGGCGTGATGCTCCAGGAAGGCGGCTTACCCGCGGAGTTGACGGTCGCCGAGACCGTGCGGATGTGGGCCGGGTGCACCAGCGGGGCCCGGCCCGTCGCGGAGGCCCTGGAGACCGTGGGGCTCGGCAAGCGGGCCGGTGTGCGCGTCAAGCAGCTGTCCGGCGGCGAGAAGCGGCGGCTCGACCTGGCCATGGCGCTCATCGGGCGGCCCGAGGTGCTCTTCCTCGACGAGCCCACCACGGGGCTCGACGCGGAAGGGCGGCGCGAGACCTGGGAGCTGGTCCGCGACCTGCGGGACAACGGCACGACCGTGCTGCTCACCACGCACTACCTGGAAGAGGCCGAGGAGCTCGCCGACCGGCTCGCGATCCTGCACGAGGGGCGGATCGCCGCCGAGGGGCGCGTCGCCGACGTGGTCGCGGCGCAGCCCTCCCACGTCTCCTTCGAACTCCCCGAGGGGTACTTCGTCGGCGATCTGCCGCCGCTCGCCGAGCTGGGCGTGAGCGGGCACGAGACCTCCGGGCGCCGGGTGAAGCTGCGTACGCACGAGCTGCAACGAGCCGCCACCGGGCTGCTGTTGTGGGCCCGGGACGCACAGGTCGAACTGGGGGCGCTCGACGTGCGGGCGGCCTCGCTGGAGGAGGCGTTCCTGCGGATCGCGAGGCCCGGCACGAACACGGACGGCGCGGAAAACACGCGGGGCGGGCGCCCGGCCGAGAAGGAGATGACGGTATGAGCACGGTGGCGTCGACGACCCCCGCGGGACGGATGCGGGCGCTGGCGCGCGCCGAGCTGACGCTGCTCGGGCGGAGCAAGGGCTCGCTGTTCGCGGCACTGTTCGTGCCGTTCGTCCTCCCGCTCAGCATGCGGCAGGCCACCGAAGGCCTGGACCTGAAGGGCACGGGGCTCTCCCTCGGCACGGTCGTGCTGCCGAGCGCCCTCGGCTTCTCGCTGCTCTTCGCCGTGTACGCCACGCTGACCGGCGTCTACGTCGCCCGGCGCGAGGAACTGGTGCTCAAGCGGCTGCGCACCGGCGAGCTGCGGGACGCCGAGATACTCGCGGGCGCCGCGCTGCCGTCGGTCACCATCGGGATCGCGCAGTGCCTGGTGCTGAGCATCGGCTGCGCGGTGCTCCTGGACGCCGGGGCGCCGAGTGCGCCCCACCTCGTGGTGCTCGGCATCGCCGCGGGCCTCGTGATGTTCGCCGCGCTGGCGGCCGTCACCGGCAGCTTCAGCCGGTCCACCGAGTCCGCCCAGGTCATGAGCATGCCGTTGATCTTCGGGTCGATGATCGGCTCCGGGCTCTTCATCCCGTTCGAGGTCATGCCCGACAAGCTCGCCGCGTTCTGCGAGCTGCTCCCGCTCTCCTCGGTCATCGAGCTGATCCGCGGCGGCTGGGCCGGCCACCTCTCGACGGCCGACACGCTCGGTGCCCTCGCCACGGCGGTGGCCTGGACCCTGCTGTCGGTGTTTGCTGTACGGCGATGGTTCCGCTGGGAACCCCGGCACTGAGGGAGGCGGTCCGCGTGGTCGGCCGGATACGGGCCTGGCAGCGTGGCTGGCACGGCCGGAGCAAGATCGAGAGGGTCGAGTTCCAGAGCATGGTCATGTGGCACGCCATGCCCTGGATCTTCTTCCTCAGCTGGGGTTCGCTGCCCCTGGGCCTGAGCCTGCGCCACGAGCCCGCCGCACTGATCTTCGGCTGGGCGCTGATCGCGGTGGCCGCCGCGCAGAGCGTCCACGTCAACCGGTCCCTGCGGCGGTCGGTCGACCACTACCTGAAGCGGTGCGGCATGCCACGCCGCGACCTCGCCGTCTCCGGTGTCCTGCTGGCCGTCGCGCTGGGGCTCAGCCTCGGCCTCGAAGCGGTCGACGGTGCCGCCGAGGGCATGATCGGCTTCACGACGCTGTACCTGGTCGTGCCGTTCGGCCAGTCGCTCGCCTTCGCCGTCTCCGTCCGGGCGTTCCTGCTGCACATCGTGGTGATCGACGCCGTCGCCCTGGCCGGGTTCGCCGCCGTCGGCGTGCCCGGCGGGCGGCTCGCCGGATACGCCGCCCTCATCGGCTTCGCCGGCGTCCTGACGCTGATCTCCGCGCGCTGCGGCGCCTGGACGCTCTCCGTGATGTGGGAGGCCGACCGGTCACGCGAGGTGGAGGCGCGCCTCGCGGTCGCCGAGGAGCGGCTGCGGTTCGGGCGGGACCTGCACGACGTCATGGGCCGCAACCTCGCCGTCATCGCCCTCAAGAGCGAGCTGGCGGTGCAGCTCGCGCGCCGCGGGCGGCCCGAGGCCGTGGATCAGATGGTCGAGGTGCAGCGGATCGCGCAGGAGTCGCAGCGGGAGGTGCGGGAGGTGGTGCGGGGCTACCGCGAGATCGACCTCGGCGTGGAACTCCTCGGTGCCCAGGGTGTGTTGGAGGCGGCCGGAATCACCTGCCGGGTCACGGGATCGGCGGCGGGGCTGCCGGCGCCCGTGCAGTCCGCGCTGGGCTGGGTCGTGCGGGAGGCGGCCACCAACGTGCTGCGGCACGGCGACGCCACGCGCTGCGACATCACCCTGGCGGTGACGGACGGTCGTACGACACTGACCGTCGAGAACAACGGCGTGCCCGATGCCGTGCCGTCGGGCGGCGGCTCGGGCCTCGCCGGGCTCCGGGAACGGCTGGCCGAGGTCGACGGCACCCTGGACTTCACGGCCGGGCAGGGGCGCTTCTGCCTCACCGCGGCGGTACCGCTGCTCCCGGGGAGCGCGGTGCCGACACCGACCGACCGGAGCGAGGCCCTGCTGTGAGCTTGCGTGTACTGCTCGCCGATGACGAGCACCTCATCCGGGGCGCGCTCGCCGCGCTGCTCGCCCTGGAGGACGACCTCGTGGTCGTCGCGGAGGCGGCCACCGGGCCCGAGGCGCTCGCCATGGCGCGGGCCCACCGGCCCGATGTCGCCGTGCTCGATCTCCAGATGCCGGGCGCCGACGGTGTGAGTGTGGCCACATCCCTGCGGGACGAACTGCCGCACTGCCGCACCATGATCGTGACGAGTCATGGCAGACCGGGACATCTCAAGCGGGCCCTCGCGGTGGGCGTACGCGGCTTCGTGCCGAAGACGGTGAGCGCGCAGCGGCTCGCCGAGATCATCCGCACCGTGCATGCCGGAAACCGTTACGTGGACCCGGAGTTGGCCGCCGACGCCATCTCCGCGGGGGACTCGCCGCTGACCGTGCGCGAGGCCGAGGTGCTCGAACTCGCCGCCGACGGGGCGCCGGTCGCGGAGATCGCCGAGCGGGCCAAGCTCTCCCCGGGGACCGTCCGCAACTACCTCTCCTCCGCGGTCACCAAGATCGGGGCGGAGAACCGGCATACGGCGGTGCGTCTCGCTCGCGAGCGAGGTTGGGTATAGTAGTCCTCGCGTTACGGCGCAACGCGGACGTAGCTCAGTTGGTAGAGCGCAACCTTGCCAAGGTTGAGGTCGCCAGTTCGAACCTGGTCGTCCGCTCAGATGAAAGGCCCCGCTCCTCGGAGCGGGGCCTTTCGCGTTCTTCCTGGCGTCCGCGCTACCAGGACGTCCCGGTCAGCCGCTCGTACGCCTCGATGTACTTGGCGCGGGTGGCGTCCACCACCTGCTGCGGCAGCGCGGGCGGCGGCTGCTCGCCCTTGCGGTCCCAGCCGGAGGCCGGCGACGTCAGCCAGTCCCGGACGAACTGCTTGTCGAACGACGGCTGGGCGCGGCCCGGCTGCCACTGGTCGGCGGGCCAGAACCGCGAGGAGTCCGGCGTCAGGACCTCGTCGCCGATGAACAGCGCGCCGTCGTCGAAGCCGAACTCGAACTTCGTGTCGGCGAGGATCAGGCCGCGCTCACGCGCGATGTTCCGCGCCCTGCTGTAGACGGCGAGCGTCGCCTGACGCAGCTGGGCGGCGGTCTCGGGGCCGACCTGGCGGGCGACGTCCTCGTAGCTCACGTTCTCGTCGTGCTCGCCGACGGCGGCCTTCGCGGCGGGCGTGAAGATCGGCCCGGGCAGCTCCGAGCCGTCGACCAGGCCTTCGGGCAGCGCGAGGCCGCAGACGGTGCGGGTTTCGTTGTACTCCAGGAGGCCCGAGCCGGTGAGGTAGCCACGGGCCACGCACTCGACCGGGACCATCTCCAGGGACTTGCAGACGAGCGTGCGGCCCTCCCAGTCGGCGGGGGCGCCCTGCGGCAGGTCGGTGGAGAGGACGTGGTTCGGGATGATGTCCGCGAGCTGGTCGAACCACCACAGGGAGAGCCGGGTGAGGACGCGGCCCTTGTCGGGGATCTCCGAGGGCAGCACCCAGTCATAGGCGGAGAGCCGGTCGCTGGCGACCATGACGAGCCGGCCCGACTCGTCGCGGTACAGGTCGCGCACCTTGCCGGTATGGAGGTGGACCAGGCCCGGCACGTGCAGCGGCTCGGGCTTTTCTACGAATCCGGACACGGTTCCCTCCAGTGATTCCGACCAAGTGGTATCGATTCTCCCGTATCGAGGGGGAAGTCTTGGCCAGGGGTCGGTCCTGGCCTCGCGTCGGCCCGGCGCAAGGATCGCTCCGGGCCTTGCGCCGGCCCGGACCAATGATCAGTCCCGCTTGCAGATGCGGTCCAGGAGATTGGCCGTGGCGCGCTGCACGCGGGTGTCCACATGGCCCGGGCGGTCGAGCGCCGGGGACCAGGCGAAGGTGCCGGACGCGAAGACGAGGGCGCCGGAGGGCGCGCGGTAGAGCGAGGTCTCCTGGTGGCGCGTGACGCCCTCCGCGTCCGCGTACGGCGAGTGGGCGAGCAGGATGCGGTCCTGGTGCTCGGGGAGCGCCGTCCGCGGGAAGTAGCGGTCGGCCTCGCCCGCGACCAGGCCCTCGATCTCATCGCCCTCGTGCGCGCCGGTCGCCTCCCACAGCCAGTGGTCGGCGTTGCGGACGACCAGGGGGTGCGGTTCGGGGACGCGGCCCGCGTACTGGATGCCGAGCAGTTGCTGTTCGGCCGTGTTGTCGCCGTCCCGCTCGCGCCAGAGGGCCGACTTGCCGGGGCCTCGGCGCTTGCGGCAGGTCAGCAGGCGGTCCGGGACGCCGGACGGGGAGGGGCCCAACTCCACCTGCCAGTACATGGTGTTGGCCGAGAGGAAGACCAGGGAGGTGCCGCCGTCACGGGCCAGCTCCGTGGTGCGGCGCATCGCCGGTGACCAGTACTCGTCGTGGCCGGGGAAGACCAGGCCCCGGTACCGGGTCGGGTCGATGCGGCCCGCGTGCAGGTCGCGGGCGTCGGCGTACGCGAGGTCGTAGCCGTACCGCTCGGCCCAGCGGATGAAGTCGTAGGCGTGGCCCACGTGCAGGGGCAGGCCCGCGCCCGCGTACGGCCGGTCGAAGGAGACCGTGACGGCCGCCTCGCTCTCGCCGAGCAGGCGGCCCTCCTCGTCCCACGCGTGATAGAGGCTGGCGCCGGTGCGGCCGTCCTCCGGATAGAGGTTGTACGCCTGCCAGGTCACGTCCGGCAGGAGGAGCAGAAGGTCGGCGGGGTGGCTGTCGCGGACCGTGAAGGGCACGTGCGAGCGGTAGCCGTCGGCGGTGGTGAGCACCGCCACGTACGCCCCGATGTTCCAGTAGCTCGGGATCTGGAGGCGCCAGGAGAGCCACCAGTGGTGGCAGGAGACCGTGCGGTCCGCGGTGAGCGGCCTCGGCTGGACGATGCCGGACAGGCGCGGGCTGGTCGTGATCTTGCTGGCGCCGTCGCCGCCGTAGTGCCCGATGCGGTAGATGTCGACGCTGAACTGCTGGGGCGGGTCCACCGTGACGTGGAAGTCGATCGCCTCGCCCGGGGCGGCGGCGCCGATGGAGGTGAAGCCCTTGATCTGGCAGCTCACGTCATCGGCGGTCAGGGGGCCGCCGGTGCGGGGCGCCGGGATGTTCGCCCCGGGGGCCGGGGCGTGGTCGACGTACCAGGGCACGACCTGACCCGTGTCGTCGAAGTAGTGCTCGGATCCTCGCAGCCAGGGCAGCGGGCCCTGACCGAAGGGGTCCGACACGGCGTGCGCCAGCGCGCCCGATTCCCAGCGGCGGATCGGCTCCTGCCCCATGTCTTCCCCTCCCTCGCTCCCCCGAGCCTGCGGCGCCGGTGGATGTGTACGTCCGGCGATGGAACCCAGCACATCACATTACGCACGCACTCCGTCACCGTTCGTCGCTAATTGGCGGGAATGGAAGGGGAGCTTCCGGATCGCGGTGCGAAGCGGGCGTGACGGCGGGGTCAGACGAGGCGGACCGGTTTCTCCTGACGGACACCGAGACGCGCGAGCCACTCCCGCAGCGGGAACGGGTCGCCGTGCTCGACGAGGCGCAGGACGCGGGGCGCGAGGTCCGCCGCGCGCTCCCCGTCGACCAGCAGGGCGGGACCGTCGAGCCAGTCGAGGCCGGGAGCGGCGCCCGCGGTGTCCACGGCCGCGCAGCAGACCATCGCCGTGACGTGGTCGGCCAGCAGCTCGCGGCCCGTGCGGGGCGGCTGGAGCGGGAACAGTGGCAGCGCGCCGTCGTCCCAGAGCGCCTCGTCCGGGCCCTGCCCGGCGGGTGCGGGGTGCGGCGGGGCCGCGGCCTCCTCACGGGCCAGCTCGGCGCTGAGGCCGGCGGCGAGGATGCCGGTGGGGGTTTCGTCGCGGGGGTCGGGGGTGTCGGGGTTGTCGGGGGCGTAGGGGTCGTTGGGGGTGTCGGGGGTGTCGGGGTTGTTGGGGGTGAGGTCGGAGTCGGGGGCAGAGGTGAGCGTGGTGGGGTGCGCGGGGTGCGTGGTGGGGGCGGGGGCGGTTATGGGGGTGGAAGGGCCGCCGGGGCCGTCGTGGCTGGCGCCGGGGCCGTCGTGGCTGTCAGGGCCGTGGTGGCCGTCGTGGCTGCCATGGGGGACGGCTTCGAGGTCGGCGTCGGAAGCGGGGCCTGGCCGGACGGTGGGCGCGTTCGCGTCGGCACCGCAGGCGTCGCCGGTCTCATCGGCGCCGGAAGGGGAGCCTGGCCGGGCGGTGGGGGCACCCACGTCGGCATCGCGGGCGCCGCCGGTGCCGTGGGCGTTATCGGCGGCGCCGGTGTCGGAAGCAGGACCTGACCGAGTGATGGGCGTGTTCGCGTCGGCCTCACGGACGTCGTGGGCCTCGGCGGCGCCGGAAACGGAGGTTGGCCGGGCAGTGAGCGCGCCCACGTCAGCCTCGCGGGCGCCGCCGGCCTCGGCGGCGCCGGGCTCGCGGCCGGTGTCCGCCTCGCGGGTTTCGTCGGCTTCGCCGCCGGCCCGGAGGTCGAAGCCGTCGGCCTCCGGTGCCGCGGAGGTGCCGTTCCTCGCCCCCGCGGAGGTCAGGTGGTCCAGGATGCGGGCGAGCGTCGGGCCCTCGGGGCCCTGGGCCGCGGGGTCCGCGCGGTGGGCCACGTCCAGGGAGTCCAGGACGCGGTGCAGGCGGGCGGCGTCCATGCGCCACTTGCGGTCGACGACCTCCTCCGGATACTCCTGCCACGCCACCGGCGCCCAGTCCGGCCCTGTCTCCGCGGGGCCGCCGTGGAAGAGGCGGGCGGCGAGCAGTGATGCCGCCTCGTCCACCGAACCCGGCTCCTCCAGCAGGTCACAGGCGGGGCGCTCGCCCAAGCGGGAGGCGAAGCCTTCCGCCAGGCGGTCCCTGCGGGACAGCTCGGTGAGCGCGGAGACCACGCCCGCGTCCAGCCGGGAGGGCCAGCGGCCCATCCGCCAGGCGGGCAGCGCGACCCGGGTGAGCAGCCGGTCCCAGCCCGCGTACGCGAGGCCGACCTGCTCCTGGGCGACGATCCGCACGCCGTAGTCCACGGTCTGGGCGCGCTCGGCGGCGGCCGCGGCGACCCCGCGCTCCATCTCGGCGGCATGCACCCGGCAGTTGCGCAGGAGCAGCCGGGCGACCCAGCCGACACCGGCGAGCACCGTACGGACCAGAGGGCCGCGGCCCGGGGCCGAGGCGACCGCCACCGCCGCGTCGAGCCCTCGCACGAAACGCCGGGCGGCGGCTATGTCGGGATGCGCGGAGGGACCCGTGCCCGCCACGACGGGGGCGAGCACCGCGCGCAGCTCGCCGACCCGCATCCACCACAGGAACGGGGAGCCGATCACGAGCACGGGGGCGGCGGACGGCCGGCGCTCAGGAGCGACACGGACATCGCGCGCACCGCCGGAGACCTCACCGCGCACGGCGGAGGCGTCCCGGTCCCGCGCGGGCGGGCCGTGTGCCGGATGGGTGCGGTCCTCCAGCCAGCTGTCGCAGTCGGGGGTGAGCGCTATCGCCGAGGGCGCGGGCACGTCCAGGCGGTCGGCGAGGTCTCGGACCAGGCGGTACAGGTCGGGCGCGGACTCCTCGGCGATCGGGACCGTGGGGCTCAGCGCGGGCCTCGCCCGGGCGACGACCAGCGCGACGCCCGCCGCGGCGAGCAGCACGAGCAGGGCGAGCGCCGTCACCACCCAGCGCACGACGTCCCAACTCCCGCCGCTGATATGGCCCGTGGCCCCGCCTGCGAGCAGCACGACGGCGGCGGCCGCGGGCAACAGGGCCACGGCCAGCGCCCGGCTGCGCAGACGCAGCACGGCGAGGGCCCGGGAGCGCGCGGCCTGCGCGCCGACCTCCACACCCGTACCTGTCACGACCGATGGCACCCCCTGGTTGCCCTACCGCTCGGCCGACGGCCGGGGCCGACGGCACACATCAATGGCGTTGGTCTTGCTCACTCCCCCACTGTGGCACCCGCCACTGACATCGCAATGCCGGTGGTCTGTTTGGCTCTGGGCACCTTGAACGCTTGCGCCGCACCCTAGTTGGGGTACCGGGTGTCGTCAGCCGGATGGGTCAGCGGTCACTCGATGGAATGGCTTTGGCTAAAGGTGGAGACCGCAAAGGCCCCGGATCCAGTGTCGGATCCGGGGCCTTTGACGGCTGAAGGTCACGCGGCAGCGAGGTGGCTCACGCCTCCGCGGCCGCCTTCGCCGCGATGTCCGTACGGTGCTGCGAGCCGTCGAGGCGGATGCGGGACAGCGCGGTGTACGCGCGTTCACGCGCCTCCGTGAGGCCGTCGCCGGTCGCCGTCACGGACAGCACGCGGCCGCCCGCGCTGACGACGGCGTCGCCGTCACGCCGGGTCCCGGCGTGCAGGACGTACGCGTGGGGCGCATCCTGTGCCGCTACCTCGTCGAGCCCCTCGATGGGGTCACCCGTGCGAGGCGTGCCGGGGTAGTTGTGCGAGGCGACGACCACGGTCACCGCGGAGTCGTCGCTCCAGCGCAGCGGGGGCAGGTCGGCGAGGTTGCCGGTCGCCGCGGCCATCAGGAGCCCGGCGAGCGGGGTCTTCAGACGGGCCAGGACCACCTGGGTCTCGGGGTCGCCGAAGCGGGCGTTGAACTCGATCACGCGTACGCCCCGGCTGGTGATCGCGAGACCCGCGTAGAGCAGTCCGGCGAACGGGGTGCCGCGGCGGCGCAGCTCGTCGACGGTCGGCTGGAGCACGCTCCGCATGACGTCGTCGACCAGCTCGGGGTCGGCCCACGGGAGGGGCGAGTACGCGCCCATGCCCCCGGTGTTCGGCCCCTGGTCCCCGTCCAGCGCCCGCTTGAAGTCCTGGGCGGGCTGCAGCGGCACGACGGTCTCGCCGTCGGTGATCGCGAAGAGCGAGACCTCCGGGCCGTCGAGGAACTCCTCGATGACCACGCGCTCGCAGGCGAGGGCGTGTGCGCGGGCCGCCTCGACGTCGTCGGTGACGACGACGCCCTTGCCGGCGGCGAGCCCGTCGTCCTTGACGACGTACGGCGCCCCGAAGGCGTCGAGGGCCTCGTCGACCTCCTCGGCGGTGGTGCAGACGTAGGACCGGGCGGTCGGCACGCTCGCGCCCGCCATCACGTCCTTGGCGAACGCCTTGGAGCCTTCCAGCCGGGCGGCTTCCTTGGACGGGCCGAAGCAGGGGATACCGGCGGCGCGCACGGCGTCGGCGACGCCGGCGACGAGCGGGGCCTCCGGGCCCACGACGACCAGCCCGGCGCCGAGCTCGGCCGCCAGGGCGGCCACGGCGGCGCCGTCGAGGGCGTCGACCTGGTGGGTCTCGGCCACTTCCGCGGTACCGGCGTTGCCGGGGGCGCAGTGCAGCTCGGAGACGTCGGGGTCGAGGGACAGAGAGCGGCACAGGGCGTGTTCGCGGGCACCACTGCCGATGACGAGGACCTTCACGGTGGTCAGCCTAGCCCGCGGGCCGGCAGGGCCTTGTACGGGCTGCCGAGTACGGGCCCTGCGGCTCTTGTATGTTCGTCCAGTTTCCGGGGGGGCAGTTCCACCTCCGGGATCCGCCAAGTTCGCGGGGAGCCCGGCGGGTGGGCCTGAGCCACCCTCTCCTCGCCGCCAAGCAGTACGCGACCCTGGACCACCAAAGCGGCGGCCGCCTGAGCCTCGGGGTCAGCGCCGGGCACGTACCGGAGAGGAGTTCGAGCCGCTCGGCGCCGACTTCGCGCGGCGCGGGCCGGTCATCGACGCGACGATCGACGCGCAGAGGGCCGCGCAGTTCGCGCGGCCCGACCAGATCCCTGGCGTCCGGCCCCTTCCTGGGGGGGGCGACAGATCCCCGGGGCCCTGCCCGTTCCCGGGGGGGGGCGACTAGATCCCCGGGGCCCGACCCGTCCTCGAGTGCCTGGCCAGGTCCCAAGGGCCCGGCCGGTTCCCGGAGCCCGCGCAGCTCCCAAAGGCCCGACCAGACCCCGCAGCCCGACCAGACCCCGCAGGCCCGGCCAAACCCCGCAGGCCCGGCCAAACCCCGGCGCCCGACCAGATCCGGGGGCCGGCCCAGCTCCCTGGGCCCCGGCTGAAGACGGCCGAGGGGCCGGTGGGAGACAACCCAGTAGGCCTGCGGAAGCTGGCCCGTGGGCCCGGCGGGGTCGGCGGGAGACGGCCGGGCTATTCGTTCGGGTATTCGTCGACCACCGTCGCGCCCAGCTCCCGGACGATCAGGTCGTGGCCGGAGAGGGCGGATTCGACCAGGTCCGGGTCGTCGTCCTCGGGGATGTCGTCCTCGGGGGAGACGTGTTCCGGGGCGGGGGCGGAGCGGGGCGGTGGTGTCGGCTCCGGGGCCGGGGCGGGCGGGGCCTGCCGGGCCGGGATCGCCGCCGGGGCGGGCGGGCTGGTGCTGCGGGGCCGCCGGGCGGGGGGCCGCGGGGGCACCGCCGCCGAAGTTGCCCGCGGCCGGTGGAGGCGCGGAGCCGCCCGAGGGGTCGACGATCGCCTCGACCTTCCACTGCACGCCGAACTGCTCGGACAGGGCCTGCCGCAGCACGTCCTCGCTGCCGCTGCTGGCGAAGTTGTCCCGCGCCCCGGCGTTGACGAAGCCGATCTGGAGCGTCGTGCCGTCGAAGCCCGCCACCTGGGCGTTCTGGCTGAGCAGGATCCAGGTGAAGCGGCGGCGGTTCTTCACCGCCTCCAGGATGTTCGGCCACAGGCTGCGCGGGTCCGGGCCACCCGCAGGAGCCACCTGGGGGGCCATGGGCGCGGGGGCCTGGGGCTGAGCGTGGGCCTGGGGAGCCGCCGGGGCAGGGGCCTGCGGGGCGGAAGCCGGGGCTCCGCTGCCCGTGGCCGCCGCAGTGGGCCAGCCGCCCGGCCGGGGCGCGGACTCCGGAGCGGGAGCGGGAGCGGGACCGGCAGCGGCGGACGGCGACGCGGGACCGCTGCCCGGAGCCGAGGCCGTCGGCCAGCCGCCGGGCCGCCGCTCACCCGCAGGAGCGGCGGGAGGCGCGGGCGGGGCGGCGGGAGGCGCGGTGGGCGCGGCCGGAGCCGCCGGGGCGGGCGGTGGCGGCGGTGCGGCTTCCGGGGCCGGGGCGCCCTGCGGTGCCCCTGCCCTCGTACCGCCGCGCGTGCGGCGGCGGGACCGCCTCCCGGAGGAACCGGAGGTCCTTGCGGCGCCACCGCGGGCGGCTGCTGCATGCCCGCGTGCGCCTCGGGCCCGGGGACGTACGCCATCGCCGGGCCGGGGCCCTGACCGCCCGCCACGAAGTTCCCGCCGCGCTCCAGGCGGTCGAGGCGGGCCATGACGGAGCGCTCGTCGTCGTACGCCGCAGGGAGCAGCACGCGGGCGCAGATCAGCTCCAGCTGGAGGCGGGGCGAGGTGGCGCCGCGCATCTCGGTCAGGCCTTCGTTGACGATGTCGGCGGCGCGGCTCAGCTCGGCGCCTCCGAAGACACCGGCCTGCGCCTGCATCCGCTCCACGACGTCGGCGGGAGCGTCGATGAGCCCCTTCTCGGCGGCGTCCGGCACGGCGGCGAGGATCACCAGGTCCCGCAGCCGCTCCAGGAGGTCGGCGACGAAGCGCCGCGGGTCGTTGCCGCCCTCGATGACGCGGTCCACGATCTCGAAGGCCGCTGCGCCGTCCCCGGAGGCGAAGGCCTCGACCACGGAGTCGAGCAGCGAACCGTCCGTGTACCCGAGCAGGGACGTGGCCATGGCATACGTCACACCCGCCTCGCCCGCGCTGGCCAGGAGCTGGTCCATGACGGACATCGAGTCACGCACGGAACCGGCACCGGCCCGCACGACCAGCGGAAGGACACCGTCCTCGACGGCCATGCCCTCGCGCCCGCAGACCTCGGCGAGATAGCTCCGCAGGGTTCCGGGCGGCACCAGGCGGAACGGATAGTGGTGCGTACGCGAGCGGATCGTGCCGATGACCTTCTCGGGCTCGGTCGTCGCGAAGATGAACTTGAGGTGCTCCGGGGGCTCCTCGACCACCTTCAGCAGGGCGTTGAAGCCCGCCGGGGTGACCATGTGGGCCTCGTCGATGATGTAGATCTTGTACCGGCTGCTCGCGGGGCCGAAAAAGGCCTTCTCGCGCAGGTCACGGGCGTCGTCCACGCCACCGTGCGACGCGGCGTCGATCTCGATGACGTCGATCGATCCCGGGCCGTTCCGCGCCAGGTCGCGGCAGGACTGGCACTCGCCGCAGGGCGTGGGGGTGGGACCTTGCTCACAGTTGAGGCAGCGGGCCAGGATGCGCGCGCTCGTCGTCTTGCCGCAGCCGCGCGGGCCACTGAACAGGTACGCGTGATTGACCCGGTTGTTCCGCAGCGCCTGCTGCAGCGGGTCGGTCACATGCTCCTGCCCGATGACCTCGGCGAACGACTCCGGGCGATAACGGCGGTACAACGCGAGAGACGACACGCATACGAGGTTATAGGCGACCACTGACAACCCGGACCGCCCCAACGCAAAGCGCCCCCCACGCACCCGCCAGAGCCGACCTACCCTTGCTGCCTTCCGGCCCTGGGGGAGTTCAGTCAGATAGCGCCACGTGAGGGGCTGAGCCCCACCCTAGCGGATCCCGGGGGCCGGAAGCGACGCCGGGAGGCCTCCTCCCGAGCCCGGGAAGCCGGCGGCGGGATCGTGTTCGCGAGCACTGCCCAACGTCTTGTATTGTTTGCGGCGGAGGATTCGCCTAGTGGCCTAGGGCGCACGCTTGGAAAGCGTGTTGGGGGCAACCCCTCACGAGTTCGAATCTCGTATCCTCCGCACTCGCCCGTCAGGGCAGACGAAGGCCCCGACCGCTCAGCGGTCGGGGCCTTCGTCGTCGTGGGGGCCCCGCGGACGTGGACGCCGCTCCGGTCGGCCCGTCGTGCGGCGCGACCTCATCGGGTACGGACCGGCCGCAGCCGGGCGGTTACACCATCCGGCGGGACAAATCCCTCCCCAGCTGCGACCAAATAGCGCAATGACGCTTTCCGAAGGAGTGGCCCCGGCGTATCCGGCCCCGCACAACCGGGAAGCGCGGGAAAGAATCGCCACAAATGCTTCCCCATATGGGGCGGCACGGACATTCGACCCGAAGGCAGAAATGATCAAGAAGGTTATTACCTGCGCGGCCATTGTTGCCGCCGCCATGGCAGTCGGTACGAGCTCGGCCGCTGCTCACGACCGCGACGGTGACGACCGTAAGCACCGCTTCAGTGCCGAGTGGGGTGGCGGGAACTTCGACGTTCTCAAGTCCTCGTCCGGCACCGGAATCTTCAGCGGCTCGGGCCACCACGGCGAAGTCCACGGCCACCGCTGAGTAGAGTCGCCGCCGCACTGATCGGCTCTCCACGAGATGTAACCATCGACCGTGGAGAGCCGGCAGCAAATTAAATAGCACAAAAACAAACGCCGGGGCCGCTGTTGAAGAACAGCGGCCCCGGGGTCCGTAGTAGGGCCTCGCCTACCGCCGGACTGCGTCGGCGTCAGTCGATGACGGCGCCAAGGATGGGCAGCGCGGGAGCCGAGGAGTCGTCGTGGACCTTCGACTTCTGGCGGATCTCGTTGCACTGGAAGGCACGGGCCTCGTCCAGCACCTCGATGGTCAGGATGTCGATGTCCTGGATCGTCGGGCAGATGTCGCGGATGATCTCGATGTTCTGCGAGTAGTGCCCGTGAACCTCCTCGTCGGCCATGGCCGGGGTGACGGCCATGCCGGTGGCCGTCAGCGTCAGCATCGAGCCGGCGAGAATCTTCTTGGCGTTCATTGTTATGTGCCTTCCTTGCGTCCGGGTAGCTGTGGCGCTTTCAGTGGGCGCCGACAGATTCACTAACTGTCCTGCGGCAGCAGGGGTTCCGTCCCTCTAAACTTGTTCACTCTTTTGCAGTAGCAGGCACCGGTTGCTCGATATGCCGGTCCAACCGGCCCGCATACCCAATGGGCCCCGGGTTCGCGGTCGTCCGCGAACCCGGGGCCCATTTCCCTCGGTAAAGGGGAATTACAAGAGCGCCGCGTCGGAGCCCAAGCTGTTTAGTTGAGCACCTGGCCGAGGAGCGGCAGCGCGGGAGCGGACGAGCTGTCGTGGACCTTCGACTTCTGACGGATCTCGTTGCACTGGAACGCGCGGGCCTCGTCCAGCACCTCGATGGTGAGGATGTCGATGTCCTGGATGGTCGGGCAGATGTCGCGGATGATCTCGATGTTCTGCGAGTAGTGACCGTGGACTTCCTCGTCGGCCATGGCCGGGGTAACGGCCATACCGGTGGCGGTCAGGGTCAGCATGGAACCGGCGACAATCTTCTTCACACTCATGGTGTGTACCTTCCTAGCATTAGTGGGCGTCTCCCAGTGAGTGCGCCAGCACCACTCCTAACCGCGAGCACTGCCATCACGTTTCTGCGGGAAGGCCATAATCACCCGGTTACCGCATCCATACTTCTATTGAACATAGCGTCATCACACTTTTGGACAGTGTGAGCGTGCAATTGGGTGAAAGGGTCTCGGGGCGCGCAACCTCTGACACCGCCCGGCGGTTGGGTCCCGCGTCGGCACCCGGACCGGGTGCTATGTATCCGGGAAGGAGTGCTCAGAAATATGAACTCGAAGAACAAGAAGGTGCTGGCGGGGACGATGCTGACCCTGGCGGCCACCGGCATGGCGGTCACGCCGGCCTCGGCCGACGAGGAAGTGCACGGCCACTACTCGCAGAGCATCCAGGTCATTCGGGACGTCTGCCCGACCATCCAGGACATCGACATCCTCACCATTGAGCTGCTGGACCAAGCGCGTGCCTTCCAGTGCAACGAGATCCGCCAGAAGTCGCACTACTCGGATGACTCGGCCGCCCCCGCGCTGCCGATCCTGGGCAAGGTCCAGAACTGACGCTCTTCTCGACGTCCCGGCTTCCGCCCCGCGGGGTGAAGCACCGGAATTCACCGGGTGGTACGCGTATGTCAGCGGCACTGTGAGGGTGACCACCGCCCGGTGAAGCCGGTACGGATCCCTGTACGGCGGAACAGCGATTGCCCCGGGAGACGACGGATATCCGTCGTCTCCCGGGGCATAGCTGTGCGGTCACATACCCGCGTAGCCAAAAGGCGGCACGCCCCCGGAGAAACATCTCCGAGGGCGTGGTTTTCGCGGGCGTGATTTCCGAGAGCGTATTTTCGCTCTTCGGCGTCAGGTACGGACCCTGCGGACCGGCACCAGGCAGCGGGCGCTGGTCGGCACCATCTGCTCGTCCGAGACGAACGCCCGCAGCTGCTCCGCGCCGACCGGCTTTCCCTGTACGGCTTCGGGCCACGGGCGCAGCGCGCACATCAGGTAGGCCGAGCCGCTCTCGTAGGCCGCCTTCTGCCACTGCGGGGAGACCGGGCACTGGACGTGCAGGAAGGGCAGGGTGAGCACCGCCTGTTCGGCCTCCACCAGCAGCGAGACCGAGCTGCGGGTCTCGCGCGTCAGGTCCGTCATGTTCTCGCCGACCGGGAGGCCGGCCTTCTCCAGCTCGGCCCGCAGCGCCTTCGTGCCCGCCTCGGGGCCCTCACGGCCGTCCCCGCGCGAACAGACCAGCAGGAACGGCGTCACGGGGCCCTCGGAGTCGGGTGCGGGTTCATTGGCCCACGGGACGATGATGAGGGTGCCCAGGAGGGAGCCCTGCTTTTCCGGCGTTACGGCGGTGGAAGAGGTCATGCCCGCGGATGCTAGTGGCGCCTTCCTGGTCCTTCGGGTGCGTTTACACCCGTTCGGCCCACACCTGGCGGGCTGATTCCCCCGGCCGGGTAACCGGCCCGGTGAGCGGCCCCACGATCCGCCCCCGGCCGCAGGCGTGCGCCTCGGGGCCAGGGGTACTCAGGAACGGCCCTTTCGTAAAGATGAGCGCCGGTGGGCGCGGGAGCTGAACCGCTATGACACATGGATGCACGGTGGTGGATCTGGTGCTGTCCGCCACCCGGGAAGAGCCCGAGCGACTGCCCCTGCGACTGTGCCGGGCGCTCTGCGAGGGGCTGCCCGCCGACGGAGCCAGCCTGGCCTTTCTGACCGAGACCCCTTACCGCCAGCTGCTCCACGCCACGGATCCGCTGACGCTCCGCCTGGAGGAACTCCAGTTCCTGGCGGACGAGGGGCCCTGCGTGACCGCCGCGATCAGCGGCAAGCCGGTCCTGGTCGAGGATTTCCGGCGGCCGCTGACGCGCTGGCCGTTGTTCGAAACCGTCATGACGGACGAGCTGGAGCAGGTCGGAGCCGTCCACGTCCTTCCCCTGACCTTCGACGACAAGGTCTTCGGGACGGTGGAACTCATGCGCCACGAGCCGGTCTCCCTGGAGGACGACGCGTCGGACAGAGAGATGGTCCGGCAGGCGGAAGCGGCCGCGCGGGCCGTCTCCCGGGTCATGCTGCCCTCCTTCTGGCGGCTGCTGGCGCACGGTGAACTGCCGCTGTGGAAGCCCTCCGACCAGATCGACACGCACTGGGGCACCACCCACCAGGCCAGCGACAAGCTCGCCGCCCACCTGGACATCTCCCCCGAGGAAGCCCTCGCGCGCCTGCGGGCATCCGCCTTCGTCACCGGGCGGCCCCTTCCGGAGATCGCCCGGGAGATCAACGACACGCCCTCCGGTGGTCCCTCCTGGCCCTCGCCGTGAGCGGGCGCCGCCCATCAGTCCCATACAACCCTCGCGCCGCATCGAAGGTCTCCTGTGCGCCGGTGCGCCATGCGCTCGGCAGCCCCATCACCATGGGATGCCCGAATCGCGGGTGTTCCGCATGCCGCCGCAGGAGAAACGCATGCCCAAGAAGTTCCGTATGGCCCTGGCCGGAGCCGCCACGGCCGCTCTGACCGGATCGCTGCTGGCCGCGGGGTCGGCTCCGGCCGGTGCGGCGCCCGCCCCGGGGGCGGACCGGATACGCGCCGACTTCAACGGGGACGGCTACGGCGACCTCGCGATCTCCGCTCCCCTGGCCAAGGTCGCGGGCAAGTCCGGCGCGGGCCAGGTCTCCGTGGTCTACGGCACCGCCGCCGGCCTCGACACCACCAAGCGGACCCTGATCGACCAGGCCACCGCCGGCATCCCCGGCACCCCGGAGACCGGCGACTACTTCGGCGACCGGATCACCACCGGCGACCTCGACGACGACGGCTACACCGACCTGATCGTCGGCGTACACGCCGAGCGCATCGGCAGCACCGACGACTTCGGCGCGCTCACCGTGGTCTGGGGCGGCGCGAGCGGGCTCGGCACGGGCACCGACATCTCCTCGCCCCTGCCCGAGTACCGCAGCGAGCTGGGCTGGTCGGTGGCCACCGGTGACTTCGACGGCGACGGCAAGACCGACCTGGCGGCCGCCAACAACGCCTCGCCGGGGCTGAACATCTTCAAGGGCCCGATCTCCCGGACCGGCAAGGCCGCGGCACTCACCGGCATCGACACCCAGGACGCGACCGGCATCAACACCGACAAGATCGTCACCGGTGACGTCGACGGCGACGCGGCCACCGACCTGCTGGTCATGGGGCAGGAGCAGACCAGCGCCGGCGGCTACCGCACGCGCAGCGTCCTCTACCGGGGCGGTACGACGCCCAAGCCGGCCGGCAAGGTGGCGGGCGGTTACGCCGCGACGATCGCCGACGTCGACAAGGACGGCTTCGGCGACATCGTCACCGGCAACTTCATGGAGAAGTCGGCGGACGAGCCGAACGGCGGTCCCGGTGGCGCGGTCACCGTCACCTACGGCAGCGCGACCGGCCTGAGCACCCGCACCCCGGTGCGCATCACCCAGGACACGGCGGGCGTGCCCGGCGCCGCGGAGAAGGGCGACTCCTTCGGCTGGAGCCTGGCGGCGGGGGACACCAACGGTGACGGTTACGCCGACATCGCGGTCGGCGCGGCCACCGAGACGCTGGGCTCCGCGAAGAAGGCCGGCTCGGTCGTCGTCCTGCGCGGCTCGGCGGGCGGCCTGACCGGCGCGGGCTCGAAGGCGTTCTCGCAGAACACCTCGGGCGTCCCCGGCACGGCGGAGACCTCGGACTGCTTCGGCGCCTCGGTCGAGCTGACGGACGCCGACGGCAACGGCCGGGCCGAGCTCGTGGCGGGGGCCTACGGGGAGAACGACGGCGCCGGCGCCGTCTGGCTCTTCAAGAGCACCTCTGCCGGGGTCTCGGCGACCGGCTCGAAGTCGGTCAGCGGCCCGGGGCTCGGCGGGCCCGCGGGCACGTCGTACTTCGGTGACGTGCTCCAGGGCTGACACCGGGCGGCGGGCGTGGACCGGACGCGAGCCGTCCGCCGGAGGACGCCCGCCGTTGTCAGTGGCCGCCGGCAGAATCGCGGCAGTCGATCAGGAGGCCCGGCATGGCAGTTCTCGACGTGGACGATCCGCAGGCCGTCGCGGTGACCGCCGCGATCCGCTCCGGTGACGTATTCGCGCTCCAGGAGCTCCTCGGGGCCCGCCCGGGCCTCGCCGCCTCGTGGATCAGACAGGAGGGCGAGGCCGCGGGGACGCGCTCCCTGCTGCACATCGCCACGGACTGGCCGGGGCACTTCCCCGCGGGGCCCGAGGTCATCGGTGTCCTCGTCGCGGCCGGCGCCGACCCCGACGCCCGCTTCGTCGGCGCCCACCGCGAGACGCCGCTGCACTGGGCGGCCTCCAGCGACGACGTCGCGGCGATCGACGCCCTTCTCGCGGCCGGTGCGGACATCGAGGCGGACGGCGGGGTCATCGGGGGCGGCACACCGCTGGCCGACGCGCGCGGGTTCGGCCAGTGGCGGGCGGCGCGGCGGCTGGTGGAGCACGGCGCGCGGACGACACTGCGGGACGAGGCGGCGCTCGGGCTGCTCGACCGCGTACGGGCCCGCCTGACGGGAGCCGCGGCGGACACACCGGACATGTCGCGTACCCCTGACGCCGACGACCTCGACGGGGCTTTCTGGGGTGCCTGCCACGGTGGGCACCTGGCCACCGCCCGGCTGCTCCTGGAGCGGGGCGCCGCGCTCGACCGGGTCGGGTACGACGGCATGACGCCGCTGGACATCGCCGTCGCGACGGACGACGCCGACGACGTCGCCGCGTGGCTGCGGGAGCAGGGCGCGAGAACGGGCGCGGAGCTGTGACCCCGGCCGTCCTGCGCGGCCCCGTCACGGAGGCCGTGCCCGCCCTGCTGCTGCGGCCGTGGCGCGAGGACGAGGGGGATGGCGGCGGCGAGGGGCGGCTCCTGGCCGACGTCGCGCTCAAGGCAGCGGTCCCCACGCCCGGGACCGCCGAGGTCGGATACTGGACGGCTCCGCACGCGCGGAGCCTCGGGGTGGCCTCGCAGGCGCTGGAGATCCTCACGAAGGGGGCCTTCGCCTCGTACGGCGACAGCGGTGCCTGGAGCTGCTGCACCTGGTGGAGAACCCCGCATCGTGCCGGGTCGCTGAGAAGAGCGGGTACGCGCTCGCGGAACTGCTCGACGCGCGGGCGCCGTTCGCCGGGGCGGGCCATCTGCACGTCCGCTCCGTTGACGGGTCACCCCTTCACCCGGCGCTGCGGGGACTGCCGGTGTCGGAAGGCCCCGCGTAACAGCGCAGGGCCACGCGCTGCCCCGGATCCCACTCCCGCTCGACGACGGCCAGCAGCTCCCAGCCCATGCGTTCGTACAGCGCGATGGCCGCGGTGTCGGAGGACACCACGTCCAGGACCGGATGCAGGGCGCGCGTCCGCGCCTCCCGCACGGCGCGCCGCGCCAGCAGCGCGCCGATGCCGTGGCCGCGCGCGGTCGGCGCCACGTAGAGGCGGCTGACCACGGCCGACGCCTCGACGCCCACGCCTGCCCGCTCGCTCCACAGCCCGGGGGCAGCGTCGTCCGGCGCGCTCCTGGACAGGCTCACGTGCCCGACGACGCGCCCGTCGAGCTCGGCCACCCAGGCGCCGAGCGTGGCGGCTCCGAGCAGCCAGTCGCCGGGCCGCGAGGGCCAGTTGACGGGGTAGCCGTCGGACTCGTGGACCTGGGCCAGCACGCCGACGCACGCCTCCAGGTCACGCTCACCGGCACGTTCCCGCACCCGGAGGCCGGGGGCGACATGGTCTCGTCTCATCGGAGCATGGAAGCACAGCGGGACGCACGAGGTCCCGCCGTGCCCGCTCAGGCCAGGCCGACCAGCTCCCGGTAGTCGGGGCTCCACACGTCCTCGGAGCCGTCGGGGAGCAGCAGTACGCGGTCCGGGCGCAGTGCGTCGATGGCGCCCTCGTCGTGCGTGACCATCACGATCGCACCCGGATACGTGCCCACGGCGGCGAGGACCTCGTCCCTGGACGCCGGGTCGAGGTTGTTGGTGGGCTCGTCCAGGAGCAGGACGTTCGCGCCCGAGTGGACGAGCCCGGCCAGCGCGAGGCGCGTCTTCTCGCCGCCGGACAGGACGGCCGCCGGCTTGTCGGCGTCGTCGCCGCCGAAGAGGAACGATCCGAGGACGCGCCGCACCTCGCCGTCGGTCAGCTGCGGGGCCGCGCCCGCGAGGTTCTGCCGTACGGTCTTCGCGCCCTCCAGGGTGTCGTGTTCCTGGGCGAAGTAGCCGAGCCGCAGCCCGGGCCCCGCCACGACGCGCCCCGCGTCCGGGCGTTCCCGCCCGGCGAGGAGCCGCAGCAGCGTGGTCTTCCCCGCGCCGTTGAGCCCGAGGACGACCAGGCGGCTGCCCCGGTCGACGGCCAGGTCGATGCCCGTGAGGACGCGCTGGGAGCCGTAGGACTTGGTGAGGCTGATAGCGCCGAGCGGTATCCGGCCGCACGGCGCGGGCTCGGGCAGCCGGATGCGCGCGACCTTCTCGCCGCGCCGCACCGGCTCCGTGCCGGCGAGCATGCGTTCGGCACGCCGGTCCATGTTCTTCGCGGCGGTGGCGGTGGCGACGTGGGAGCGCATCTTGTCGGCCTGGGCGCGCAGCGAGGCGGCCTTCCGCTCGGCGTTGGCGCGCTCACGGGTGCGCCGCCGCTCGTCCGCCGCGCGCTGCGCGAGGTAGGTGTGCCACCCGGTGTTGTGCACGTCGACGGCGGCCCGCCGGGGGTCGAGGTGGAAGACGCGGTTCACGGTGTCGGCAAGGAGCCCGGTGTCGTGGCTGATGAGCACGAGACCGCCGGGATACGAGGACAAGTACCCGCGCAGCCAGCCCACCGAGTCGGCGTCGAGATGGTTGGTCGGCTCGTCCAGGAGCAGCGTGTCGTGCCGCGAGAAGAGAATCCTGGCCAGCTCCACGCGACGCCGCTGACCGCCCGACAGCTCACCGACGGCCCGTTGCAGGGCCCGCTCGGGCAGCCCGAGCCCGGCGGCGACCCGGGCGGCCTCCGCCTCCGCGGCGTAACCGCCGCGCGCCTGGAAACGGTCGTCGGCGCGGGCGTAGGCGGCCATGGCCCGCTCCTGAGCGGCCGGGTCCGCGGCGTCCGCCATGGCGGCCTCGGCGGTACGCAGGGCCGCGACCGCCTCGTCGAGGCCGCGGGCGGCGAGGACGCGGTCGATGACGGTGACGGCGGGGTCGGCGGCGCCCGGGTCCTGGGCGAGGTGGCCGACGGAGCCGGTGCGCGTGACGGTGCCGTCGGCGGGGGCCGCCTGCCCCGCGAGGATCTTCATGAGGGTGGTCTTGCCGGCGCCGTTGCGGCCGACCAGGCCGACACGGTCGCCGGGGGCGATGTGGAAGGAGGCGCCGGACAGCAGGATCCGGGCGCCGACGCGTACGTCGATGCCTCGTACGGTGATCATGGGGTAACGCTCCGCAACAGCGAATGGACACACGGGTGGCGTGAGAGCGGGTGTCCTGGCTAGGAGATGCGGGGCGTAGACATGCCTTCGAGGCTAGCGGCGGCCGGACCGCCGCCGCATGGCATTTTTTCGGCAGGCTCTGGTGGGGAGGCGACGCGGCCGTCGGCGAGAGATCATCGACCCATGGACGTCACCCTTCACATCGCCCAGCAGCGGGAGGCCGACGAACTCCTCGGCCGCAGTCCGCTGGCCGCGCTGGTCGGGATGCTGCTGGACCAGCAGGTGCCGATGGAGTGGGCGTTCGCGGGCCCGTACACGATCGCCACGCGCATGAACGCCGACGACCTCGACGCCCACGAGATCGCCGATTACGACCCCGATGACTTCGCCGCGCTGCTCTCCACGAAGCCGGCGGTCCATCGCTACCCCGGCTCCATGGCCAAGCGGATCCAGCAGCTGTGCCGGTACCTGGTGGACCACTACGACGGTGACCCCACCGCCCTGTGGCAGGACGCCGCCACCGGGGAGGAACTCCTCGGGCGCCTCAACGACCTGCCCGGCTTCGGCAAGCAGAAGGCGCAGATCTTCCTGGCCCTGCTCGGCAAGCAGCTGGGCGTACGGCCCAAGGGGTGGCGGGAGGCGGCGGGCGACTACGGCCCGGCGGAGGCGTACCGCTCGGTCGCGGACATCACGGGCCCGGAATCCCTGCACCGGGTCCGCGCACACAAACAACAGCTCAAGGCCGCCGCCAGATCCCGCACCTGACCGCCGTCACCCCCGCCACCCGCACTGACTCGTTCGGGCGGTTTCCGCTCCCCGTCGTGGACGGCCTCGGCCCGCTCCCGCTCGCCTCGGCCCCTGTTCCCGGCCCGGCACTTTCCGGTTTGCCCCGCTTTTGCCCCGCTTTAAGGCGTCATTTCCCAGGGGCACACTCCGTCGCCATGGCTGCGCCCGGAGAGTCTTGACCGGTAGGCTTTCCGTGTGATCTTCAAGCGCATCGGAAACGGCCGGCCGTACCCCGACCACGGCCGGGAAAGCACCCGGCAGTGGGCGGACGTCGCGCCGCGCCCGGTCCGCCTCGATCAGCTCGTGACGACCAAGGGCCAGCTCGACCTGGAGACGTTGCTCGCCGAGGACTCGACCTTCTACGGCGACCTCTTCGCGCACGTCGTGAAGTGGCAGGGCGACCTCTACCTGGAGGACGGCCTGCACCGCGCGGTGCGCGCGGCGCTCCAGCAGCGCCAGGTGCTCCACGCCCGCGTACTCGAACTGGACTGACGCCAGCGGCCGGACGGCCGCGAGGACCGGGCGCGCCCCGTACGCCACCCCGCGTTGACCCTTTCGGGTTGGTCTGCTCACCGGTAGATGATCATTTAGTAGGCATCGCCTTCGCGCGGCACTACGCTGCGCCCATGAGCATGCTCACTCCCCCCGGCATGGGCGGCAAATACCGCATCACGGGGGACAAATATCCCCGAATGCGCCGCACCGGCGGGCGCCGCAGGATCGTGCTCGCGATCATCGCCTCCGCCGCGGCCATAGGCCTCATCGGCTGGGGCACGCTGGAGCTCATCCACGTCTTCTCCGGCACGGACAAGGCGTCGGCCGCGGGCCGGTCCGCGCGGCACTGCGACCGCGGCGGCCCCGGGACCGGGACCAAGAGCGGGACCAGGCCCGCCGTCGAGGCCAAACCCCTGCCCAGGCCCGCCCAGATCACCGTCAACGTCTTCAACGCCACCCCCCGCGGCGGCCTCGCCAAGAACACCGCGGACGAGCTGAAGAAGCGCGGCTTCGCCATCGGCAAGGTCGGCAACGCGACGAAGCAGTACGACAAGAAGGTCAAGGGCACCGGGATACTGCTCGGCGCGAAGACGGCCGCCGACACCGCGCTCCCCGTCCTCGGCACGCAGCTCGCGGGCGCCGAGCACAGGACGGACGGCCGCACGGGCGGCGAGGTCGACCTGATCCTCGGCACACGGTTCAAGGACCTGGCCAAAAAGGAGGACGCCGACAAGGCCTTGGCGGCACTCGCCAAGCCCGAGCCGACGTCCACACCGTCCGGCGAGAAGAACTGCTGACCGCTGCGGTTACTCCGCCGTGCCGTACATCCGGTCCCCGGCGTCGCCGAGGCCGGGCACGATGTAGCCCTGCTCGTTGAGCCGCTCGTCGACCGACGCCGTCACGACCGTCACCGGCGTGCCCGCGAGCTCGCGCTCCATGATCTCGACGCCCTCGGGGGCGGCCAGCAGCACCACGGCGGTCACGTCGTCGGCGCCGCGCTTGATGAGCTCCCGGATCGCCGCGACGAGCGTGCCGCCCGTGGCGAGCATCGGGTCGAGGACGTACACCTGGCGCCCGGAGAGGTCCTCCGGCATGCGCGTCGCGTACGTGGAGGCCTCCAGGGTCTCCTCGTTGCGGATCATGCCGAGGAAGCCCACCTCGGCGGTCGGCAGCAGCCGCACCATGCCGTCGAGCATGCCGAGCCCCGCCCGCAGGATCGGCACGACCAGCGGACGCGGGTGCGACAGCTTCACGCCCGTCGTCCTCGTCACGGGGGTCTCGATGTCGACCTGCTCGGTGCGCACGTCCCGGGTGGCCTCGTACGCGAGCAGGGTGACCAGCTCGTCGGCGAGGCGCCGGAAGGTCGGGGAGTCGGTGCGCTTGTCGCGCAGCGTGGTGAGTTTGTGCGCCACCAGCGGGTGGTCGACGACGTGGATCCGCATGGCATCAACAGTAACCGGGCCCGGCCCCCGCGCCCCTCGTCGGCATCAATACCGCCGACCAGGGGAAGGTGGGACGTACGGACTGAGGTGGTGTGGCCCATGGCGGAACGCAAACCGGATGACGAGACCGACGCCGAGCGCCGCAGGCGCCGCGCCCAGTTCCTGCGGGAGCGCGCCGAGGCCATCGAGCTCCGGGACCGAGTGAAGCCGCGCCGCGCCCGGGCGGCACGGATGCGACAGCAGATGCGTATGCGTACGTTCCGCTGGTGACCACCCCGGCGTGCGGCGGGTCCCGCGGGGGCACCGGATGAAGCCGACGCGGACACAGCGGGCCGAAGACCTCTCCTGACGGCGCTGTTTCTGCCACGATTCCGAATGGGCGGGGCTCGGCACAGCAGCTCCCCGCCCCCCGACCTCGCCGGGGGGACCCCAAACCGCCAACCGGCACTGCCTATGACCAGTGGGAGAGTCACGGTGTACTTCGCCGCACTGCTCGCGCGCACCGAAGACGGGTGGGAAGCGAGCGACACAGAGCTCGACGATGTGGAGACCCTGGCGGATCTGGCCGATCTGGCCCGAGAAGCCACGGCCGACCACGACGACGACACAGTGCTCGTCTTCATCGAACAGGAAGACGCGTGGTTCGGCGTCGTCCGCGTGGACGGCGAGGAGGATCCCCGTATCTACGTCTCGGACGCGGCCGCGGCCGCCCGCAGCTCGTACGGGGAGATCCTGCTCACCGACGAAATGCTCGGCCGCGACCCGGGCGCCGACGACACCGTCGCCGACCTCGACGCCCTCGACCTCGACGGCACGGAGGACGGAGAACCGGAGGACTCCGCCGACGGCGTGGACGACGGGCCCGCCGACACCGGCGACGCGGTGCCCCCGGGTCCGCTCGGTGACGCGGAACTCCTCACCGACCTCGGCGTGCCGGAGAAGGAGCTGCTCGGCCTGGAGGCCGGCGACGCCCTCAACGACATCGCCGAGATCCTCGGGGCGGCGGAGGTGCTGGAGACCGTCCGCTAGGTTCCCGATGTGACCGACCCGACCGACCACACCACCGACCAGACCACCGACCAGACCACCGATCACGACCCCGTACGCGACCGCTGGCGGGCGCCCATGCGGCTCGCTCTGGCCGAGGCCGAGCTGGCCGTCCGGGGCGGCGATGTCCCCGTCGGCGCCGTCGTGCTGTCCCCGGACGGCACGACGGTGCTCGCCGCCGGGCACAACGAACGCGAACTGACCGGCGACCCCACCGCGCACGCGGAGGTGCTCGCCATCCGCAGGGCCGCCGCCGAGCTCGGCCAGTGGCGGCTGACCGGCTGCACGCTCGTCGTCACGCTGGAACCCTGCACGATGTGCGCCGGCGCGATCGTGCAGTCCCGTGTGGACCGGGTCGTCTACGGGGCGCGCGACGAAAAGGCCGGAGCCGCCGGCTCGCTCTGGGACGTCGTACGCGACCGCAGGCTCAACCACCGCCCCGAAGTCATCCATGACGTCCTCGCCGAGGAGGCCGCCGGACTCCTCACCCGTTTCTTCCGCGAGGGGCACCGGGGCCGCTGAACCGGGACGCCGGGACGCCGCGCGGAACGGATTTCTGACCACGGGCCATCTTGGGCTAGAGTTCCTCTCGGTAGCGTGTCCGAGCGGCCGAAGGAGCTCGCCTCGAAAGCGAGTGTGGCGCAAGTCACCGAGGGTTCAAATCCCTCCGCTACCGCTCTTGATACGAAGGGCCCGTCCGACTGGACGGGCCCTTCGTCGTGCTGCCGGGAGAACCCCAGAAGAGAGCGGCCGGAAGAGAGAGCCAGAAGAGAGGGGCGGGGGAAGCGGCACCGGGGGGACAAAGCCGCTTCCCCCGACGAGGACCAGCCCTCAAGTCGGCGCCGCCGTCAGGGGGAAGCAGACGGCGCGGACTCCGCAGTGGGGCCGGTCCCTCGCCCGTGGATTCCTGCCAGATCCGCCGGGCTCACCATCCATCCTGCGCTCCGCGCCACCGGAGGAAGGCAGGCAAACGACCTGGGGATGTGGGCCGTTGGTCCTTAAAAGCCCGGTGAGTACGCGCCGGGTTAGACTCACCGCCGTCACAGGGGTCACACGGGGCGCGGTAAGGGGAGGCCAGATCGTGGCAGTGCAGTGGAAGAAGATCAGCCTCTTCGTGGTGGTCGTCTTCGTTCTCTACGTGATCATCACCGACCCCGCCAAGGCCGCCGACTACGTGCAGATAGGCTTCGAAGGCGTTTCGAGCGCCGCTCAGAGCATCGGTGACTTCATGACGTGGGTCGCCAACGGAGGCAAGGACTGAGCGGCCGCCAAGGCCGTCAGGCCCCAGCCCTCTCCAAGGAGTGCCCGTGATCCGCCATCTGGTCCTCTTCAAGCTCAACGACGGTGTGCGGCGCGACGAGCCGCGCGTGGTCGAGGGCGTCGACGCCTTCCGCGCGCTCGGCGGGCAGATCCCGGAACTGACGTTCTGGGAGTGCGACTGGAACATCACCGACCGCCCCATCGCGTACGACTTCGCCATCAACTCCGCGGTCGAGGACACCGAGGCGCTGAAGCGGTACCTCGAGCACCCGGCCCACCAGGCGGGCGTCGCCATGTGGCGGGAGTTCGCCACGTGGGTGATCGCCGACTACGAGTTCTGAGCCGCCTCCGAGGCCCCTGCTCCGCGCCACCCGCCGGACCCCTGCCCCCACGGCTCCGCGCACGGCCCCGCACCACGACGGTGCGGGGCCTTTCCGCGTTCCCGGCCCCAACTTGCCCCTCAACACGTAGTTATCGGGTGCTTGCACACAGTGCACATGTCTTGTGATGCTATGACCGCTTTTGACGGATGAGTTGACCGAGGTCGACTGAGACCGATTGAGACCGATTCAGGTCGACCGAGCTTGACTGGGCTTGACCGAGAAGGGGTGGCGTTGACCGTGCCGGCCAGTACTGCGCCCGAGGCTCCACCCACGAAGACCGCACCGAGCACCGGAAGCACCCGCGGCGCCGACACCCGGGCCCTCACCCAGGTCCTCTTCGGCCAGCTCAAGGACCTGGAGCCGGGCAGCCCCGAGCACGGCCGGGTGCGCGGCGCGCTCATCGAGGCCAACCTGCCCCTCGTGCGGTACGCGGCGGCCCGCTTCCGCAGCCGCAACGAGCCGATGGAGGACGTCGTCCAGGTCGGCACCATCGGGCTGATCAACGCCATCGACCGCTTCGACCCGGACCGCGGGGTGCAGTTCCCGACCTTCGCGATGCCGACCGTCGTCGGTGAGATCAAGCGGTACTTCCGCGACAACGTCCGCACGGTCCACGTGCCGCGGCGGCTGCACGAGCTGTGGGTGCAGGTGACGGGCGCCACCGAGGACCTCACCACCGCCTTCGGGCGCTCCCCCACGACCGCCGAGATCGCCGAGCGGCTGCGCATCACCGAGGAGGAGGTGCTCGCCTGCATCGAGGCCGGCCGCTCGTACCACGCCACGTCACTGGAGGCGGCCCAGGAGGGCGACGGACTGCCCGGCCTGCTCGACCGGCTCGGCTACGAGGATCCCGCGCTCGACGGCGTCGAACACCGCGACCTCGTACGCCATCTCCTCGTCCAACTGCCCGAGCGCGAGCAGCGGATCCTCCTGCTGCGCTACTACAGCAATCTGACGCAGTCACAGATCAGCGCCGAACTGGGCGTTTCCCAGATGCATGTGTCGAGACTGCTCGCCAGGAGCTTCGCGCGACTTCGGTCCGCAAATCGGATCGAGGCGTAACCTTATCGAGTGGAGTGCCGTCGGGGCTCTTCCCGACGGTACGCCTGGCCGAAATGCCGCAGACCCCCTCTTTCCTGCACGGATGTCACCCTTGTTTGTCGACAAGTAACTACAGCGCGTTGCCGACATGTGACATTCTGCTGGAACCGCGTTTGCCGTAGCCCCACCTCCGGTATTCAGGTGGAGGCTGCGTTCCTCCGACGGGAGCGCCCGCCGCGACCGTCCGCGACCTCAAGGGGGTGGCATGTCCGCAGACCAGGGCAGCTCGAAGGTGCTCACGCTCACGCTCACCAAGGGCCCGAGCGAATCCGCGCCCGACGCGCTTCAGAGCTCAACGGCCCCGGAAGCCATCGACACCAGGACCCTGTCCCGCTCCCTGTTCCTGCGGCTCGCCGCACTCGACCAGGACAGCCCCGAGCGTGTCTACGTACGCGACACGCTCATCGAACTCAACCTCCCGCTCGTGCGGTACGCGGCGGCCCGCTTCCGCAGCCGCAACGAACCGATGGAGGACATCGTCCAGGTCGGCACGATCGGCCTGATCAAGGCGATCGACCGTTTCGACTGCGAACGGGGCGTGGAATTCCCGACGTTCGCGATGCCGACCGTGGTCGGCGAGATCAAGCGCTTCTTCCGCGACACCAGTTGGTCGGTGCGAGTCCCGCGCCGCCTCCAGGAGCTGCGGCTCGCGCTGACGAAGACCAGCGACGAGCTCGCCCAGCGGCTCGACCGCTCGCCGACCGTGTCCGAACTCGCCCTCGCGCTCGGGGTGTCGGAGGAGGACGTCGTCGACGGCCTGGCGGTGGGCAACGCCTACACCGCGTCCTCGCTCGACTCCCCGGCCCCGGAGGACGACGGCGGCGAGGGCTCCCTCGCGGACCGGCTCGGGTACGAGGACACGGCCCTGGAGGGCGTCGAGTACCGCGAGTCCCTCAAGCCGCTGCTCGCCAAGCTGCCGCCGCGCGAGCGCCGCATCATCATGCTGCGCTTCTTCGCCAACATGACGCAGTCGCAGATCGGCGAGGAGGTCGGCATCTCGCAGATGCACGTCTCGCGGCTGCTCACGCGGACGCTGGCGCAGTTGCGTGACGGTCTCATCTCGGACTGACCTCCCGGACGTCCTGCCCACCTCCCGCACCGCCCGGCGTGTCAATCGCGCGCCGCGTAAGCCGTGTTGCTGACGGGTTCCTTATTGACGGTCCGTCAGCCACACTGCCGCCATGCGACGTGGTGCTCGGAACGTGCTCGGTGCGTCGGCGGCCCTGCTCTGCCTCGGCGGACTCCTCGCCGCGTGCGGCGGCGAGAGCGGCGACGGTCATGTGGCGACCGGAGCGGTCGGCTCCGTACCGGACAAGGCGCCGGGCGAGGCCGGGGGCCCGACCGGTGACGTACGGCTGATCCCGCTGAACGGAGACAGCGGGGACGCCGGAGGCCAGGGAGGCCAGGGAGGCGGCGGGACCGGCGGCGCGAAGGACTCCGGAGGCGGCGCCGGTGACGGCCGCGGCGACTCGGCGGGAGCGACGCCGCGCGGGACGGACAGGGACGCTCCCGGAAGCAGCGGGGCGGGTGGCACGGAGGGGAAGCCGCCCACCGCTCAAGGGAGCCCGCCCGCTTCGGCCACGCCCACCGGGCCAAGCGGCTCCGCTCCGCCGTCGGCCGGGACCCCGCCGGGTGGCGGCCCGACGCCCCCGCGTACGGAGAGGCCCCGCCCCGCCGAACCACCGAGCGGGCCGGCGGTGCTCAGTGTCGGTGAGCCGGAGCGGACCCCCGCGGCCAAGCGGTGGTGCGAGAAGGTGACGGTCACCTTCCACAACTCCGGGGGATCACCGGTGCGTTCGGGCACGGTGACCTTCGGGACGCACATCATCGGGGCGCTGGGCGTCGACTGGGGAACGGTCGAGTCGACCGAGGAGCTTCCGGCCCCGATCGAAGCGGGGCGGAAGAAGACGGAAACCTGGCCGATATGTGTCGACGCGTGGCGCGTACCGCTGGGGATGCATGTCGAGACGCGGGACGTCTCGGTCGACTGGCGGTGATGGCGTCCGCGGGTACGTCTCGGCCGGTCGCGCAGTTCCCGCGCCCCTGACGGGGCTCAGGTCTCCGCTAGAACGCCGCCGCTACTTCAGCGCCAGCCACGCCACTCCCGCCACGATCACCACGGCAAGTACCACGCCGATGATCAGGCCGACCCGCGGGCCGGAGGAGGAAGCGGGCGCAGCCGCTCGGCGGCCCTGCGGCGCCTCGTCGACGAAGGCGCGGAACATCTGCGTGCTGCCGGCGGGGTCGGGGTTGCCCCGGGGACCCTGGGGGTTGTGTGCCATGGAGCAGGACCCTAGCGAATCCACGGCTCCCGGCCCAACCCCCGCCCGCCTGGGACTTTACGCGCGCAGCCCCAGAGCTTTGCCGACTCTTTAGGGCCTTGGTCCGGTTTTAGTTTGCCTGTGGCAACCAACTGGTTTTATCGTTGCCCTAAGCAACAAATACCCAGGAGGTGCCGTGGCCGCGCAGCGTCAGTACGAGGAGCTGGCCCGACAGCTCAGCGCCATCGGTGCCGTGAAGCGCGGTCTCGGTCGGGGTCTGCCCCACGACTGCCCCGGCGGGTCCGCCGCCGTACTCGTCCTGCTGGATCGCCACGGCGCGATGCGGATGAGCAGGCTCGCGGAGCTGCTCGCCGTGGACATGTCGGTGACGAGCCGCCATGTCGCGCATGTCGCGGAGAGGGAGTGGATCGTCCGCGATCCCGACCCCGCGGACAAGCGCTCCCGGATCCTGCGGCTCACGCCCGAGGGCAAGGCCAAGGTCGACGAGCTCTCCGAGCTCTCCATCCGGACCCTCACCCACTACTTGCACGACTGGACCGACGACGAGGTCGTCCAGCTCAGCACGCTGCTCGCGCGTCTGCGCGACAGCTTCGGGGACTGCCGCGCGGCTTCGGCCCGGCTGCCCCACCCCACCCACGACGTGTCCCCCCACGACGTACAGACCACCCGTACACCCGCGTAAGAAGAGGAAGTCCATGGCAACAACCACACCAGCCGGTGTGCGGGGCAGCCATGCCAAGCACGGAGCCCACCACGGTCACCCCGACGCGAACGCTCCGATGACGCACCGGCAGATCATGGAAGCGCTGTCCGGGCTGCTGCTCGGCATGTTCGTGGCGATCCTGTCGTCGACGATCGTCTCCAACGCCCTGCCCGAGATCATCGGTGACCTCGGCGGCGGCCAGTCCGCCTACACCTGGGTCGTCACCGCCTCGCTGCTCGCGATGACGGCGACCACGCCCCTGTGGGGCAAGCTCTCGGACCTCTTCAGCAAGAAGGCCCTGGTCCAGATAGCCCTGATCATCTACGTCGGCGGTTCCGTCGTCGCCGGTCTCTCGCAGAGCGCCGGGATGCTGATCGCCTGCCGTGTCGTGCAGGGCATCGGCGTCGGCGGTCTCTCCGCCCTGGCGCAGATCGTCATGGCCGCGATGATCTCCCCGCGTGAGCGCGGGCGTTACTCCGGCTACCTCGGCGCGACCTTCGCCGTCGCCACCGTCGGCGGCCCGCTGCTCGGCGGCGTCATCACCGACACCTCGTGGCTCGGCTGGCGCTGGTGCTTCTACGTCGGCGTGCCCTTCGCCATCATCGCGCTGATCGTCCTCCAGAAGACCCTGAAGCTTCCCGTCGTCAAGCGGGACGTGAAGGTCGACTGGGCCGGCGCGTTCTTCATCAGCGCCGCCGTCTGCCTGCTGCTCGTCTGGGTCACCTTCGCCGGTGACAAGTACGACTGGATGTCCTGGCAGACCGGCGCCATGGTCGGCGGATCGGTCCTGCTCGGGCTGATCTTCGTCCTCGTCGAGTCCAAGGCGAGCGAGCCGATCATCCCGCTGCGGCTCTTCCGCAACCGCACCATCACGCTCGCCTCGCTGGCCTCGCTCTTCGTGGGTGTCGCGATGTTCGCGGGCACGGTCTTCTTCAGCCAGTACTTCCAGCTGGCGCGGGGCGAGTCCCCGACCATGTCCGGTGTCATGACGATCCCGATGATCGGCGGTCTGTTCATCTCGTCGACCGTCTCGGGCCAGATCATCACCAAGACGGGCAAGTGGAAGGCCTGGCTGGTCAGCGGTGGTCTGCTGGTGACGGCTGGCCTCGGTCTGCTCGGCACCATCCGGTACGACACCGAGTACTGGCACATCGGGGTCTACATGGCCCTCATGGGTCTCGGCATCGGCATGATGATGCAGAACCTGGTGCTCTGCACCCAGAACCAGGTCGAGCCGCAGGACCTCGGCGCCGCCTCCTCCGTCGTCACCTTCTTCCGCTCGCTCGGCGGCGCCATGGGTGTCTCGGCGCTCGGCGCGATCATGGCCACGCGGATCACCGACTACGTCAAGGACGGCATCACCGACCTCGGCCCGAAGGCCGCCGCGCAGTTCGGCCACGGCGGCACCGGTGGCGGCGGCATCCCGGACCTGGACAAGATCCCCGAGCCGTTCCGCACGGTGATGGAGAGCGCGTACGGGCACGGCATCGCCGACGTCTTCCTGATCGCCGCGCCGATGGCGCTGATCGCCTTCCTGATCACGCTGTTCATCAAGGAGGTCCCGCTGCGGACGTCCGGCGCCCTGGCCCAGGCCACCGCCGGGGACGCCCCCGCGGACGCCGCGGCCCCCGCTTCGGCTGCTTCGGCTGCTTCGACCGTTCCCGCCGGCTCCGCCGAGGGGCCCGTCCTCGCCTCCGTCGCCTCGCGCACCGAGGCCGGGCCCGAGGGCACGCAGCGGCTCGCCGCCGTGGCGTCCGCCGCCGAGGCCGCGTCCGGGGGACTTCCCCCGGTCACCAACGGCATCCCGGTGCACGGCCATGTCCGCGGCGCCGAGAGCGCGCCCGTCCCGCAGGCCGCCGTCACGTTGATCTCCCTCGGGGGACGGCAGCTCGGCCGCGCGGTCGCCCAGGGCGACGGGGCCTACTCCGTCGACGCCCCCGGCGCCGGGTCGTACGTGCTCATCGCCTCCGCCGACGGTTTCCAGCCACAGGCCTCGACCGTCGTGGTGGGCGAGGACGCCCTCGCGTACGACATCCTGCTGAGCGGCACCAGCGGGCTCAGCGGTGTGGTGCGGGACGCGGACAGCAAGCTGCCCGTCTCCGGTGCCATGGTCATCGTGACCGACGTGCGCGGTGACGTCCTCGCCACCGGGCTCTCCGGTGAGCAGGGCGAGTTCACCTTCGCCGAGCTGGTCCCCGGCACCGTCACCATCGCGGTGAACGCCGCAGGACACCGGCCCATGGCCCTGCCCGTCGAGGTCGGCGGGGCCGGGGTCACCCGGGTCGAGGTCGAACTCAGCGCCGGCGCCCGGGTGCTCGGCACCGTCCGTGCGGGCGGCGGGCCGCTGAACGACGCGCGGGTCACGCTCGTCGACGCGGCGGGCAACGTCGTCGCCACCGCCACCACCGGGGCGGACGGGGCGTACGCCTTCACCGACCTCGACAGCGGCGAGTACACGGTCATCGCGACCGGCTACCCGCCGGTGGCGACCGGCCTGTCGGTGACCGGCAGCGGCGTCGACGGCCACGACATCGAGCTCGCCCACCCGGGCGAGTGACGACCCCGGCCCGTGGCCGCGCCCCGAGCGGAGGCGTGGCCACGGGCCGGTCGCGGAAAGGGCCCCCGGGCCGGCGGTGGCGTTCACGGCAGGGGACGGCCGGCCACCGCCGCCCGGGGGCCGTCCGTTCCCCGGCCTGACGGGACTTGAACTTTTTTGTGGCCTCCTGACAGGGGCCCGGCAAGGAGTAAACGGGATGGGACTCAACGCTCGGATCCGCACGCGCGACGGATGGGCCGTGCCGCACGCCGTCGTCACGGTGACCGACATGACCGGGGCGCAGATGCTGCGCGCGGCGGCCGACGAGGAGGGCGTCGTACGCGATGACACGGCCCTGGTGCCGGGGCCGTACACCGTCATCGTCACCGCCGTCGGCTACGCGCCCGTCGCCTCCACGGCCCTCGTCACGGCCAGCGGCCGGGCCGAGGTCGGCAGCGTCGTCCTCGCCCGGCAGGGCGGCACGGAGCTGCCGCCGCCGGGGCCCTGGACCATCGACCCGGCGCACTCCACCGTGGGCGCCGTCGCCCAGCACCTCGGGATCACCAGCGTCCACGGGCGGTTCACGGAGTTCGGGGGGCGCGTGGAGATCGCCGAGGACGTGGCGAAGTCACGGGTCGAGGCGGTCATCAGGTCGTCCTCGATCGACACGGGCAACGGCATGCGCGACGGGCACCTGAAGTCGCCGGACTTCCTGGACGTCGAGCAGTACCCGGAGATCACCTACCGGTCGAGCGGCCTGACGCCGGCCGGGGCGGACCGCTGGACGGTCCACGGGGAGCTGGGCATGCACGGCGTCGTACGCCCCGTCGACCTGGAGCTGAGCTACCTGGGGACCGGCGCGGACCCCTGGGGCGGCACCCGGGCGGCCTTCCGGGCCACGGCCGAGCTGCGGCGGGAGGACTTCGCCATGAACTACAACCAGGTGGTGCAGGCGGGCATCTCGGCGATCGGCACGACGCTGCGGGTGGAGCTGGACATCCAGGCCGTGCAGGGGGACGCGCTTCCGCAGGCCTGATCCGCGTACGCAGGTACGTACGCATCTATGCGATGTGCCGGCGCCCGTCAGAGTCCCTGGCGGGCGCCCGGCGTCTCGCCTCGACCGGCTCGCTCCCCTCGCTTCTCCTGTTCGAGGAGGGATTCGATCCCGGCGATCATCAGGTCGAGGGCCACCGTGAAGTCCCGCTGCCACAGTTCCTCCACCGTGGCGTCGCCGCGCACCGCCAGCAGCTCCTTCGCGCTCTCCATGATCCCGTGCGAGGAGAGTTCGTCCTCGACCGTCCCGGTCGCCTCCCGGTAGTACTCGTCCTGGGTCATGCCCGCCTCCGCGCACCGCGCCGCGTAGTGGCCCTCGATGGTCCCGAAGCCGTACACGAACTGGAAGACCGCCGAGATCGCGCCGTTCTGCGTGTGCGGGGGCAGGCCGGTCCGCCGTACCGTCTGCTGCACGGCGACGGCGAACGCCAGCCAGTTCGGCCCGATGTTGAGGAACCTGCCGACCAGCGGCGAGACCCAGGGGTGGCGGATCAGCAGCGCGCGGTACTCGTCGGCGAGGGCCCGGAGCTGGTCGCGCCAGGACACGTCGGCCGCCTCCGTGTCGGGCAGCCGCATCTCGCCGCACACCGCGTCGAGGGCGAGCTCCAGGAGGTCGTCCTTGGTGTCCACGTACCAGTAGACGGACATCGCCGTGACGTTCAGCTCCGCGGCGAGCCTGCGCATGGAGAACTTGGCGAGGCCCTCCGCGTCCAGGAGCCGGACCGAGGCCTCGGTGATGCGGTCCCGGTCGAGGCCGCTGGGCTGGTCGCCCCTGCGTCCCCCGCCGCGGGGGGCCTTGCCCTGCAGCCAGACACTCGTCCGCGCCGGGTTCTTCGTGCCGCCGGCTGCCTTGGCCATGGCGCGCCTTCCTGGTTGGTCCTGGGGCCCGGGTGGTGGTCACCCGATGCTATGCCGCCGCCTTCCCCACGGAGTCTGCCCTCTCCGCCCTGCGCAGCAACGCGGCCGCGAGGACACCGCCGAGGAAGACCGCGACCGCGCCCACCAGCTGACTCGTCTCCAGCCCTGAGGCGAACGCGTCGGCGATCCGCTCCCGCTCCCCGGACGACTTCGCCGCGGCCATGGCCGCCGGGAAGGACGCCGCGGAGACCGCCACGAGGGAGGCGAAGCGGGAGTTGAGGACCGCGCCGAGGACGGCGACGCCGAGGCCGTTGCCGAACTCCGCGAGGGTGCCGTTGACGCCCGCGCCGACGCCTGCCTTCTCGACCGGGATGGCACTCATGATGGCGTTGGCCATGGCGGGCATGGCGAACGCGATGCCCGCGCCCATGATGACGAGCCCGGCCAGCATGCCGTTGTAGTCGTCGCCGCCGAGCAGCGCTATCACCGCGAGACCGGCGGCCAGCGCGCTCATGCCGGAAAGGATCGTCGCGGGTGTGCCCAGCTTGGCGTGGAGCTTCGCGCCGACGCCGGTGAGGTTCAGGGCCACGATGGTCACCGCGAGCGGCGCCGTCCGCAGGCCCGCCTCCAGCGGCTCGTACCCGAGGACGAACTGGAGGTGCTGGGTGAGCAGGAAGAGCGAGCCGCTCAGGCCGAAGGCGACCAGGATCGCGCCCGCCACCGCGCCGACGAACCGCTGGTTGCGGAAGAAGTGCATGTCCAGCATGGGGTACGGGATGCGCAGCTCCCACAGGACAAAGACGCCGAGGACCAGTACGCCGACCGTCGCGGAGACCAGGACCTGCGCCGACGTCCAGCCGTGGCCGGGCCCGGAGATGATCGCGTAGACCACCGAGGCCATGCCGATCGTGGAGAGCAGCGCGCCGAGCAGGTCGGGGCGGTCGCCCTGGGGGTTCTTCGACTCGGGCACGAGCTTGGCGACCGCGAGGAGGCCCAGCAGTGCCACGGGGAGGTTGATCAGGAAGATCGAGCCCCACCAGAAGTGGTTCAGCATGAAGCCGCCGAGCAGCGGTCCGGCCGCGAAGCCGAGGGAGTTGATGGTCGACCAGAGGCCGATCGCCTTCACGCGCTCGGTCTCGTCGAAGATCTGTACGACGACCGCGAGCGTCGTGGTCATCAGGAGCGCGCCGCCGACCCCCATACCCGCGCGGGCGGCGATGAGCTGCGCGGAGGACTGCGCGAACGCCGCGACGCACGAGCCGATGCCGAACAGCGCGAGGCCCGTGAGCAGCATCTTCTTGCGGCCGTAGCGGTCGGCGGAGCTGCCCGCGGTGAGCAGCAGCCCGGACTGCACGAGCGAGTAGGCGTTGATCATCCACTGGATGTCGGACGTGGACGCGTCCAGCTCCCGGGTGAGGGAGGGGATCGCGACGCTCAGGACGGTGTTGTCGAGCAGCACGGTGAGCTGGGCGAGGCAGATGACACCGAGGATCAGCCAGCGCTGCGGGTGCCGGGGTGGGGCGGCCGAGGACTCGGCGGTCGTCGCCGTCATGCGGGGCTCCTGGTCTCGGTGGTTATACGGTGTACGAGGCTGCGTGACTCATACACCGTAGGACAGCTCCCATACGGCGTACAAGCCGTTATCCGGCCCAGGGGGGCGCAGGGCCGCGGCGTCGCTACTTCTTCGTCCGGGTCAGGTCGTAGAACGTCGCGCTGCCCGCCGTCACCTTGGTGAAGGCCGACTCGACCCACGACGTGATCGCGGACGAGGTGCCCTCGCCGCCGCTCTTGCCGTCGGCGATCAGATAGCGGATCCCGCCGTCCGCCACGTACGGCTTGAACCGTGCGAGCGTCGGGGACGGGTCGCTGCCGTTCAACCCGCCGATGGCCATCACCGGCTCGCCGGTGGTCAGTTGGCAGCTCGCCGCGTTCTGCGCACCGATGGTGGCCGCGGCCCACGTGTGGTCGTCGGCGCCCGCCGCCAGGAGCTTCTTCGCCTCTGTGGCGGAGGCGGTCGTCATCAGGCGTTCCTCGGTTCTTCCCCGGGGGCGGATGTGGTGCCCCGGCGGTGGTCCGGGAACACCCAGGCCCGCAGCAGCAGGAACCGCAGCACGGTCGCCGCGAGGTTCGCCGCGATCAGCACCGCCAGCTCCGTGGAGTGCGCAGAGTCGCCCGACGCCGCGCCGAGCGCGGCCCGTGACCCCGCGCACCCGGGCCGTGACCATCGTGCCTGGCGAGGGGTGTGGGTCCGGGCGTTGGCGAGGAGGTTGACGACGACCTGGTGGAGGCGGGCGGTGTCGGCGCGGACGAGGGCGGGCTCGTCGGGGGCGGGGAGCTCCAGCCGCCAGACGTGGTCGGGCCCGGCGGCGCGCGCGTCGCCGGCGGCGTCGACGACGAGCGGCGCGAGATCACCGCTCCGGTACGACAGCGGCTGCTCGGCGTCGAGCCGCGCGAGCAGCAGCAGGTCCTCGACGAGGCCCGTCATCCGCTCGGCCTCGGACTCGACCCGGCCGAGCGCGTGCCGCGTGTCGCGGCCGGTGGACTCCCGCACCCGGCGCGTCAGCTCGGCGTATCCGCGGATCGAGGCGAGCGGCGTACGCAGCTCATGACTGGCGTCCGCGGAGGGTGCCCGCCCGCTGCCGTCACCCGCCGGGGCGTCTCACGAGGCGGGCGGTGCGTCTCAGGAAGGCGTGGCGGCGGGTGCTGGGGTGGGTGCTGCGGCTGGCGCTGCGGCGGGTGTTGCGGCTGGCTTGATCAGATACCCGGCCCCGCGCCGCGTGTGGATCATCGGCTCCCGTCCGGCGTCGATCTTCCTGCGCAGATACGAGATGTAGAGCTCGACGACGTTGGCCTGGCCCCCGAAGTCGTAGTTCCACACCCGGTCGAGGATCTGCGCCTTGCTGAGCACGCGCCGCGGATTGCGCATGAGGTAGCGAAGGAGTTCGAACTCGGTGGCGGTCAGATGGATGGAGTCCCCGCCGCGCGTCACCTCGTGGCTGTCCTCGTCGAGGGTCAGATCCCCCACCACCAGGGTGGACTCACTGCGCTTGTCCGCGGCCCCGGCCCGCCGGATGAGGCCGCGCAGCCGCGCCACCACTTCCTCCAGGCTGAAGGGCTTGGTCACGTAGTCGTCGCCGCCGGCCGTGAGCCCGGCGATGCGGTCCTCCACCGCGTCCTTCGCGGTCAGGAACAGCACGGGCACGTCCGGCAGCTCCCGGCGCAGCCTGCCGAGCAGGGAGAGACCGTCCATGTCGGGCAGCATCATGTCGAGCACCACGGCGTCGGGCCGGAACGCGCGCGCCACCCGCACCGCGCCCGCGCCGTCGCCCGCGCTGCGGATCTGCCAGCCCTCGTACCGCAGGGCCATGGACATCAGCTCGGTGAGCGACGCCTCGTCGTCCACCACGAGTACACGGACGGGGCTCCCGTCCGCCCTGAGCAGTTCGGTACGCGCCTGAGGCGTGGTCGTGGTCATACCCACAGCGTGGGCCGCGCCCCTGAGAGCACTCTTGCGTCAACCTGTGAATTCCCTGAGAAACTCCGCGCGGCCTTCTCCTCCGTCACCCCGCGCACGAAGCCGTGGCTCCGCTGCGCCACGCGGTGCTCGGGATCGCTCTGCCAGGCCTTGATCGCCTCCTCGTCGCGGAAGTACCCGACGGTGATGCCGAGCCCGCCCGGCGTCCCGGCGGACTCCATCCCGAGGAACCCCGGTACGGCGGCAACTCGTCCAAGCGCCCGGCGGTTTCGTCGTACCCCTCGCCGTCCCCGCCACGGACGGAGGTGAAGACGACGGCGTAGTAAGGCGGTTCGAAGGGCCCGACCGACCCCGTCGCGTGATCACTCATGCCTCCACACTCGGAGCGCGGCCACGCGGTGTCCACCCTTGGCCGCCACTCCTTGCCCTCCGGTCACCCGGACTTGACCGTTCGGTCAGCAACCACGGCAGGACAACGGGCCGCCCCCCCTCAGAAGAGTCCATCCTGCTCACTCCCGCCCCCGGCGCTTACCAGCGCTTCCACCGGGACGGTCACCTCGGTGCCAGGCCCCGCGTCGACCCCCGCCAGCTCCCAGCCCACCAGGACGCGCGTATCGACGACCAGCACCCGCCCGTCCGCGACCGCCAGGTGCAGATCGGGCCCGGCCGCGGCGACGAGCCGCCCCGCGAGGACCCCGCCGTCGACCACCTCCCGCACGACCCCGTCGGCGGCCCCGCGCGCCCTTTCCCCCAGGCCGGACACCACTTGCCCCCCTTCCTCCAGGCCGAACGCCGCCGAGTGGTCGACCGCCTCGAACTCCACCCGCTCCAGCGCCTCGGCCCACCCCTCCAGCACGACCGCCCGCCGGTACAGCCCCTCCACCTCCCGTGCCCGCTCCGCCCACCCGGGCAGCGCCCCCCGCACCGCCCGCTTGCGCGCGTACGGCACCCGGTCCGGCACCCCGAGGGCCGCCCGCAGCAACTCCTCCGTACGCCGGGCCGCCATCAGCGGCCCCCGACCCAGCCAGCAGAACGCCACGGCCCCCTGCTCCAGGAGCCGCACGGCACCCCGCTCCTCGGCCGTGATCCCGACCTTGAGCAGCCCCGCCCCGAACCACGCGAGGTACACCCGGTACGGACGCGGATCGTCCGGCACCCCGTCCGCCGCCACGGAGAACGCCCGGTCGAGCCGCGCGCACTCGGGGCACCGCGCCTGCGTGGCCCGCGCCGGCACCACGGCCCGCAGGGGGCACGGGTTGCCGCGCGCTCCCACGCACCGCCGCTCACCGACGGCCCGGAAGCCGATCACCCGCCCGTACGCGAGGGCACTGCCCTGCCCCCGCCCACCGCAGCACGGGCCCCCCACCCGGCCACCCGAGCCCCGCACAACGCCACTCCATCGCCGTACTCCTCCCGAGAGGCGATCCACGATGCCGCATGCCACTGACATCGGGCCCGCGGCCTCGCGATGCCCGGCGGGCAGCCTCATCCCACGAGGATCAAGACCGACAGCGTGGCCCCGCTCATCGCCACCCCGACGTGCAGCGCGGTCCACACGACGTACAAGCGCACTCTGAAGGACCTCGGGAAGCGCAGTCGCTGCTCCGCGTGCAGCTCGGCCCAGGTCTCGTTGATCAGCAGCGATGGCAGACGCGCCTCGATCCCGCCGCTGAACCGGCGGGCCGCCTTGTGATGCAGCACCAGGCGCTCGTGGTACTTCAGGCAGGCCAGCACCCCGTAGCAGCCCAGTCCCACCAGGGGCACCGTCACGACCAGCATGGTCATTTCGAGGCCATGCTGTGCGACGAACCCCAGCGCGGCAGACGCCACGACGATGACGATGTTGGTGAGCGTGGCGCGCTGGGCCTCCAACTGCCGGGCCTGGTCATGCTGCTCCCGCCACATCTGCAGCAGCGCCTCGACTTCACCCTCGTCAGCCATTGCCACCCCCGTGCGCCCGCCGGCCGTCACGTCCCGGGATGAGTATTCGCTGGGGCACGGGCAACGCGAAAGGCCCCCGGATCATCTCCAGGGGCCTTTCGCCTGCTGTGCACTCGGCAGGATTCGAACCTGCAACCTTCTGATCCGTAGTCAGATGCTCTATCCGTTAAGCTACGAGTGCTTGTGCTTCCGGGGTTTTTTCTGCCCCGTCGGCGTTGCGAGAACAACATTACATGACCTGCGCCGTGAGGCGAAATCCGTTTCCCACACCCGCTCTGAGCTGGGCAAACGACCTCAGGGTCACCACGCCCGGCCGCCCGGGCAGGCGCCCGTCCCGCCTCGGACACGACCGAAGCCCCGGTCGAGGACGACCGGGGCTTCGGGTTCAACCTGCGGAGGCGGAGGGATTTGAACCCTCGATGGGCTTTAAGGCCCAAACCGCATTAGCAGTGCGGCGCCATAGACCGGACTAGGCGACGCCTCCAGCTTGCACACCTGCGCGAGCGCGGGGGTGCGTGCAGATGATGACACAGCCAGGCGGGGTGTCACCAATCGCGTCCTCCACGGTACTAGTCGCGCGGCCCGCAGAGCAAAGCCTCAGCCGCCCCGCAACGTCACGCGGCGGACGGCGTTAAAGGCGGTGGGTCCATCCGTGGGCCCAGACGTCCATGCCGCCACTCCGACCTCCATGGAGACCCCATGCTGCGCCGCCTCGTCCTCACCGCCGCCGCCTCCGCCGCCGCGCTGTCCGTCCTCCCCCTCCTCCCCGTCACCGCACACGCCGCCCCGTCCTATCCCTCTGCCCCCGGCCCGACCGACCGGCTGACCATCACCGTCTCCGACTCGGGAGGCGACGGCGAGGGAACGTACGTACTGAAATGCCACCCCACCGGCGGCACCCACCCGGCCGCCGCCAAGGCGTGCGCGCGGCTGGACGAGGTCACCGTCTATGGGACCGACCCGTTCGCGCCCGTACCGTCCGACAGGATGTGCACGATGCAGTACGGCGGCCCCGCCACCGCGCGCATCACGGGAACCTGGCAGGGCCGGCCGGTGGACGCGACGTACAACCGCGGCAACGGCTGCGAGATCTCCCGCTGGGACCGCATGGCGCCGGTGCTCCCCCACACCTCGTGATGGGCGGGTGAAGTCGTCCCGCGATGAAGCGCCATGAAGGGTGACGCCGCCGTTCTCCGGCCGGTGACCTCCACCCTCCTGTGACCAGGCAGTACTGAAAACTCACATCTTCTGCGTGCGACCTCCCTCTCATCCGGCGTCGCGCGGGCAACCACTCCCCGTAGACTCCCTCCCGTGACACGCCACGGGTCGAGGGGCAAGATGACCTGAGCGGGTCGGCAAGCAGCGGTAACCAGGGAGGAAGCGTCGTCGTGAGCAGCAGGCCATCCCGAGGCGCTGCTCGCCTCGCAGCCATACTCGACGCTCTCCCTGACGCGCTGGTGCTCGTCAACGCCAACGGCACCGTCGTGAACGCCAACGCGATCGCGCTGGAGGCGTTCGAGACGCCGGGCACCGCGCTCGTGGGGCGCGGTCTGCTCGATCTGCTGCCGGAGTTCGACTCCCGGCTCATCCCCGGCTCGATGCGGCGCCCGGACACCATCGACGAACGCGGCCGGACGAAGCCCACGCGCATGACGGCGCGGCGCACGGACGGCACCGAGTTCCCCGTCGAGGTCACCAGCTCCCCGCTGGAAGACGGCAGGCACGCGTACGACAACCACGGCTACACCGGCGACGAGCTGCTGATGCTCGTCGTGCGCGACCTCTCGGGCACCGTGGACACCGAGGCCGAGCTGGCGCGTTCGCAGCGGCAGACCGAGATGATCCTGCGGGCCGCGGCCGAGGGCGTCGTCGGCACGGACACCGACGGACGGGTCGTCCTCGTCAACCCGGCCGCCGCGCAGATACTGGGATTCCGGGCGAGCGACCTCGGCGGACAGGAGCTGCACCCCCTGGTGCTGCACTCGCGCGCCGACGGCGAACCCTTCCCCTACGAGGAGTCCCCGCTCGCGGACACCCTCCGCTCCGGTCGCAAGCACCGGGTGCGCGGGCAGGTCCTGTGGTCCAAGAGCGGTGCCAAGGTGCCGGTCGACCTGACGACGTCCCCGGTGCGCGACGGCGACCAACTGGTCGGCGCGGTGATGACGTTCACCGACCGCAGGCCCTACGACGAGCTGGCCGAGAAGTACGAGGCCGCCCTCGCCCGCCACGCCGAGGAGATCCGCGCGGCCGAGGAGCGGCACGCGGAGGCGGTCAAGGCCGCCGAGGAGCGGCGCGCCGAGGAGATCCGGGCCGCCGAGGAGCAGCGCGCGGAGGAACTCGCCGCCGAACAGGAGCGGTACGCAGCGCTCGCCGAGCGCGAGAAGGACCGCTTCGAAGAGCTGGCCGAGCGCGAGACGACGCGGTACGAGAGCCTGGCCGCGCGACACGAGCAGCTCCTCGCCGTCCTCGGCTCGTCCCTGCGCGGGCCCCTCGACGAACTGCGCCGCGAACTGTCCGCGCTCGCCGCCGACGACGCGGGCCAGCTGTGGCCCGAGGCCAATCAGGTCCTGCATCACCTCTCCGCCGGGTACGCCCGGATGACCACCCTCGTCGACAACGTCCTCGGCTTCCAGCGGCTCGACGCGGGCGACGAACAGCTCTCCCGTACGCCGGTCATGCTCGACGCGGTCGTCGCCGCCGGCGTGGAGGGCGCGGTCGAGCTGATCGGGCCCGGGCGGGCGCAGTTCGCGGTGCACGCGCCGCCGATAGAGATCGTGGTCGACGCGGGGCGGCTCGCCACCGCGGTGGCCCATCTCGTCGCCGACGTGGCGGGGATCGACGCGACGGGCAACACGCGCGCGGACGCCGGGGTCGTCGCGGCGGGCGGTTACGTCGACTCGACCATCGTGGTGGCCGCGGCACAGCGCGGCGAGGTCGTCCGCATCGAGGTGCGGGGGCCCTACGCAGGCGGGGACCCGGTGCACGAGCCGATCGTGCGGGGCATCGTGCGGGCCCACGGAGGCGTGCTGCAGACGCACGAGGTGCCGGGTATGAGCGGCAGTGCGTACGTTCTCGAGGTTCCGATGGGGGCGGGGTCGGGGGAGGCTTCCGGCTCGGCGGGTTCTGTGGGGTCTGCCGGTTCCGTGGGGTCTGTGGGCTCTACGGAGAGTGCCGTTTTGGGGGCGGTCGCCGTCCCCGGTGGGGCGGTCGCGGTGCCCGAGCAGGCGTCCGGCAGCTCCGGCGCCGGTGCTGCGGGCGGCGGGCGGCGGCGGGCCCGGCGTCCCTCTGTGGACTCCTTCCTGGGAAGCGGCGTTCCCGGCGCCACGGACTCCTCCGGCGGTACGGAGAGCGCGGCGCCGACCGGTACGGGCCGACGCAGGGGACGGCGCGCGGCAGAGGCGGCGGACTCGGCTTCGGGGAACCCGGCCACTCTCGGGGGCGGTTTCTCGGAGGCTGGGCCGGAGGTCGGTTCGGCGGCCGGTCCGGCGAACGGCGCGGTCGGCGGTTCCGGCGCGCAGGTGCCGCAGGCGCAGTCTCCGGAGACGAGCGGTGGCGCTTCGGGCGGTACCGGGCGGCGGCGCGGGCGGCCAAGTGCCGCCGAGAACACCGAGAATTCCGTGGGTTCCGTGAACTCCGTGGGTTCCGTGGGCTCCGTGGTGACGGCGGCCGAACACGCGGCCGGTTCTGCGGCGTTGGGTCAGACCGTGCCGCCGCAGGGCGTACCGGTTCCCGCTGCCGGGACCGGGCGTCGCGCGCGGCGGGCCGGTGAGCAGCACGCGCTGCCCGCCCTGGCTTCGGGCCCGTCCGAGGCCTCCGGCACCACCCCGGGCACAGAACTCGCCGCGGTGGAGGCCGGTCACGGCGACGCCGCGCGCCCTCGGGGCGGCGGGCGCGACGCGCGCTGGCCGCGGCCAGGAACGGGCCGCCGCCGAGGAGGCCAACAGCGGCCGCGTCTTCGCGCTGCCCCCGGCCGCGGCCGACCGCGACACGTCGGGCCAAGAGCCGGGCGCCCAGGCGACGGTGAGCACCGTCGGCCACGCCGTGCTGAACCAGAGCGCTGTGGCCGTGGGCCAGGGCATGGTGGACCAGGGCGTCATGAATCCGGCGGGCGTGAACCCGACGGCCGTGAACCCCGCCGGCACGGGCCCCGCCGACGTGAACCCCGGTGGCATGAACCCCGGTGGCGTGGGCCAGGGCCAGGGTGCCGCAGGCCAGGGCCGGGTCGGCCAGGCCGTGGTGAACCAGGCCGCCGTAAGCCGAGGCTCTGTGGGCCAGGGCGCCGTGACCCCGGGGCCTGGTGTCGCGGGCCCCCTCGGCCAGGGGTACCCGGCGGCCCCGGGGGACACCGGGCAGCACGCCACCGCCCCGCACGGCCCCGCCGACGACCACACCCCGCCGCAGCCGCACCCCACGCAGGCTCCGACGGGCCGCCGCCGCTCCCGCCGCCCGATCACGGACCCGGCGGCTTCGGAGACCCCGGCGGCCCCGCAGACTCCGCGGACTCCGCAAGCCCCCCAGGCTCCGCAAGCCCCGCAGGCTCCTCAGGCCCCCCGAGTCCCCCAAGCCCCCCAGGCTCCAGGCGCACCGGCAGCCCCCGGCATGCCGCCTGCCCCGGCGGCCCCAGCGGCCCCGACCGCCCCCGCTCAGGGAACGCCCGCCCAGGGGACGCCCACCCAAGGAACGCCCGCCCACGGAACCCCTTCCACCCCCGGCGTCCCGAAGAGCCGCCCGGCTGCCGAAGCCGGGCCGCTGCCCGCACCGCAGCCGTGGCCCGACAGCGCCACGCCCGCCGGTGGCGTGCCCGCGCAGGGCAACCCGCACTCCACGGGCACCCCGCGCCGGGCGTTCCGTCGCCCGCCGCGGGCACGGCGCTGCCGCCCGAGCGCGGCACCCAAGCGCGTGCGGCGGCCCAGCCGCTGCCCGCCGAGGCCGGGCCCGGTGACCCCAACTCGACGCAGGGCGCGCCTTCAGCGTGCGTACGCTCGGACAGGGCGTGCCGTTCGGCCAGCAGATCGCCGAGCAGCAGGGCCGACAGGCGCCGCAGGCACCGCAGCCTCCGTTGCCGCCCCAGGCCGCGCAGCCGGAGCAGCCCACGGCGATGCCGGGCCCGATGCCGCAGGCCCCGGCTCCGGCGTCACCCGTGCCGGAAGGCGCCGGGGAGCCCCCGCAACAGGCCCCGGCCTCCGCCCCGCACGCACAGCCCCCCAGCGGCTCCGGGCGCCGGCGTCGCCTCGCCACGCCTCCCGAGCCCGAACCCGCGGGTGCCGAGCGTCCCGAGACCTCGGCGCGCCCGCACCCCCAGCCGCACACCCCGCCCCCGGGCCACCCCCAGTCGCGTATCGCGGCCGCCACCGAGGGCGCCGGACGTTCGTACGCCATCGGCGCCCCGGACGAGGACGCGGACGAGGGCCCGGAGCCGCTGGACGGCCCGGGCGGCGCGGTCGAGGTCTCGAACCGGCCCCAGCCCCAGCCGATGGACGACGAACTGCCGCCCGAGCCGCTGGACAACCCGCGCCGCCTCCTGGTGTGGCCCGCGCCCGACGTCACCACCCAGCAGGCGCTCAGCGACCGTGGCTACCGCCCCGTGATCGTGCACTCGCGCGAGGAGGTCGACGCCCAGATCGCGGCGTTCCCCGCGGCGCTGTTCGTGGACCCGCTGACCGGGCCGATCACGCGCACGGCACTCCAGTCGCTCCGTCAGGCCGCGGTGGCCGCCGAGGTGCCCGTCCTTGTCACGGCGGGCCTCGGCCAGGCGACGCGCGAGGCGGCGTACGGCGCCGACCCCGCCGTACTCCTGAAGGCCCTCGCACCGCGCGACAGCGAGCAGCACCCGCCGCGCGTCCTGCTCATCGAGGAGCACGAGGAGATCGCGCTCGCCCTGACCTCGACGCTGGAGCGGCGGGGCATGCAGGTCGCGCGGGCCGTCGGCGACGCGGACGCGGTGACGCTCGCCGCGCAGATGCGGCCGAACCTCGTGGTGATGGACCTGCTCCAGGTGCGCCGCCGCAGGGCCGGAATCATCGACTGGCTGCGCGCGAACGGCCAGCTGAACCGCACCCCGCTGGTCGTCTACACCGCCGCCGTCGACGAGACGGAACTGCCGCGCCTCGCCGCGGGCGAGACGGTGCTGTTCCTCGCCGAGCGGTCCACGAGCACCGAGGTGCAGAGCCGCATCGTGGACCTGCTGGCGAAGATCGGCACCAACTGACGCCCGCGACGCCCGAGGTCCCCGGCGTCAGAGCCGGGTGACGTCAAGTTCCCCGTCGGCGTACTGCCTGCGCAGGACCTTCTTGTCGAACTTGCCGACGGAGGTCTTCGGGACGGCGGGGATGATCGCCCAGCGCTCGGGGAGCTGCCACTTGGCGATGCTCTCGGCGAGGAAGGCGCGCAGGGCCTGGTAGTCGGCGCTCGCGTTCTCCCTCAACACGACTGCGGCGAGCGGCCGTTCGCCCCACTTCTCGTCGGGCACGGCCACCACCGCGGCCTCGGCGACGTCCGGGTGCGCCATCAGGGCGTTCTCCAGCTCGACCGAAGAGATCCACTCGCCGCCCGACTTGATGACGTCCTTCGCCCGGTCGGTGAGGGTCAGGAAGCCGTCGGAGCTGATCACACCGACATCGCCGGTCTTCAGCCAGCCGTCCTCGCTGAACTTGTCCTCGGGCCTGAGGACGTCGCCGCCCGCGCCGCCGTAGTAGGCGCCCGCGATCCAGGGGCCGCGCACCTCCAGCTCACCGGCCGACTCGCCGTCCCAGGGCAGGTGTTCGCCGCCGGGGCCGACCAGGCGGGCCTCGACCGACGCGGGAAAACGGCCCTGGGTGAGCCGGTAGCCGAACTCCTCCTCGGTGCCGATCGCGTGGGCGGGCGGGCGGGCGACCGTGCCCAGCGGGGACGTCTCGGTCATGCCCCAGGCGTGGCAGACCCGCATGCCGAGGCGGTCGAACGCCTCCATCAGGGACGGCGGGCAGGCCGAGCCGCCGATGGTCACCTGCCCGAGCGAGCTGACGTCCCGCGGCTTCGCGGTCAGCTCGGCCAGCAGCCCCTGCCAGATGGTGGGGACGGCAGCCGCGTGAGTGGGCCGCTCCGTCTCGATCATCTCGGCGAGCGGTGCGGGCTGGAGGAAGCGGTCCGGCATCAGCATGTTCACGCCGGTCATCAGGGTGGCGTGCGGCAGCCCCCAGGCGTTGACGTGAAACTGCGGGACGACCACCAAGCTGGTGTCCGCATCGGTCAGGCCCATCGACTGGGTCATGTTGACCTGCATGGAGTGCAAGTAGATGGAGCGGTGGGAGTAGACGACGCCCTTGGGATCGCCGGTGGTGCCGGAGGTGTAACACATGGCGGCGGCGGCACGCTCGTCCAGCTCGGGCCACTCGTAGGCGGTGGGCTTGCCGGCGAGCAGCTCCTCGTACTCGTGCACCCGCACGTGGGTTCCCGCCAGGAGCGAGCGGTCGCCGGGCCCCGAGACCACGATGTGCTCGACGGTCGTCATCTGCGGGAGCAGCGGTGCGAGCAGGCCGAGGAGGGAGCCGTTGACGATGATGACGCGGTCGGCGGCGTGGTTCACGATCCACGTCAGCTGCTCGGCGGGCAGCCGCAGATTGAGGGTGTGGAGGATGGCGCCCATGCACGGAACCGCGTAGTACGCCTCTACGTGCTCGGCGTTGTTCCACATGAACGTGGCGACGCGCTCGTCGTCCGTGACCCCGAGGTCCTCGCGCAACGCGTGGGCGAGCTGGGCCGCGCGCTCGCCGACCTCGCGGTAGCTGCGGCGCTGCGGGGAGCCCTCCCCGGTCCAGGTGATGACCTGCGACGTCCCGTGCACGGTCGACCCGTGCCGGAGGATGCGGGTGACGGTCAGCGGTACGTCCTGCATCGTGCTCAGCACGGCGTCCTCCTGGGCGACATCGCCTACGCGGCGGTAAGGGTTGCGCTGATTCTGCGCGCATACCGCTTGGTATGTCACTACTCCAGGGGATGATCGATCAACTGCCGGTCCCGGTGGACGGGTCAGCGGACTGGTCAGCGGAGGGGTCAGCGGAGGGGTCAGCGGACCGGGGTGAGTTCCGGGTCGTCGCGCAGCTTGCCGAGCGCGCGCGACACCGCGCTCTTCACCGTCCCGATCGAGACCCCGAGCACCTCGGCGGTCTGGGCCTCGCTGAGGTCCTCGTAGTACCTGAGGACGACCATCGCCCGCTGCCGGTCCGGCAGCTTCATGATCGCGCGCCACATCGCGTCCCGGAGCACCTGCTGCTCGGCCGGGTCCCCGGTCGGCAGCACGTCGGGCTCCGGCAGCTCGTCGCACGCGAACTCGTCGACCTTGCGCTTGCGCCACTGCGACGTGCGTGTGTTCAGCAGGGCCCGGCGCACATAGCCGTCGAGCGCGCGATGGTCCTCGATCCGGTCCCACGCGACATACGTCTTGGTCAGCGCGGTCTGCAGCAGGTCCTCGGCATCGCTCGGATTCGCGGTCAGCGAGCGGGCGGTACGCAGCAGTACGGGCTGGCGGGCCCGCACATAGGACGCGAACGACGGGTACGCGAAGGGCCCGGCGGCCCGCGTCGGACCCGTGCCCCGCGTCGCGGCCTTCGATGCGCTGGTGCACACGGACACCATGGATGCGGTCATGGCTCCACGCTAGAAGCGCCCCCTACCACTGCGGATCGGCCCCAAGTCCCGAAGCGGTGTCCGCCTCAGGTTGTACGAGGGGTGCCGGCTGCACCTCCTACAGGTGGAGGAGGTGCAGCGCACCCCTGAGGGTTCACCCCTGAGAGCCGCCCCGGCGCACGGCCGCCGGGAGACGGGGCCGCCTAGCGGACGCGCGCCACCGGAGCGTGCATCAGATTGCGGTCGATCACCAGCGTGCGTCCCCCGTGCCGTTCCTTCACGTTCCCCGCGTACTGGTGGATGCGTCGTGCCGGGTTCCAGGCGGCTCGGCTCAGCGAGGGCTCGCGGTACAGGTGCGGCCGGACGCGCCAGCGCGCGAACCACATCACCGACGGCAGGTCCCGCACACCCGCCCGCCGCGACAGCTCCATGTGCCGCACACCGGAGTCGGCGCTGCTGTAGAAGCCGGGTACGTAACCGGATCTGCGCACCTCGCGGTCCCAGGCCCGTACGAAGGAGAGCGTGGTGCGGGCACACGCCTTCTTCCGGTAGGCATACGCCTCCATGTCCAGGTAGAGCGGGCTGCGCGTCTGGATGCCGACCGTCTTGGCCCTGCGGACCGCGTCACGTCCCTCCCGCTTCCCCTGGCTCCAGGGGTCCCGTCCGATGCGTACTCCCTTCTTGTTCCTCGCGATGACACAGGGCGACTGCGAACCCACGTACACCGGCAGCAGCCGCCACCCCATCCGGCTCACCGCGCGTGCCCAGCTCCGGCTCAGGTGCGGCTGGTTCTTGCAGGCCCGGCCGCGGCCTCCGTAGTAGACACCCACGGCGCGGTACTGCGAACTCCGCCAGCGCCGCATGGTGTCCGCGGACGGGGCGATACAGGTGTCGAACGCCCGCCCACGGAAGGTCCGCACCCCGGCGGGCAGCCGGGCGGGCCACGCGGTGGACCCGGTGGCACCGGGCCCGGGGAGCCCCATGTACTCCTCGACGGGGGCCGGGTCCGCTGCTGCCCGGGCCCGGCCCGGGGTTGCCGCCGCGCCCGGTGGCGACGCGGTCAGGTCGACGGTCAGGGTCGCCAGCGCGAGGACAAGTCCAATGATCATCTTTTGGTGACGCATACGGTGAGTGAACGGTCCCGCCCCTCGGCTCAAGCCGGGACACGCGGCGCGTTCATCCGTCCGACCCCAGAATCAGCCCCGATGTGGGGACTCCGGTGCCCGCGGTGACCAGGGTGTGCGCGGCGCCCGGTATCTGGTTCACGGACGTGCCGCGTATCTGCCGGACGGCTTCCGCCACGCCGTTCATCCCGTGGAGATACGCCTCTCCGAGCTGCCCGCCGTGGGTGTTCAGCGGCAGCCGCTCCTCGGCGACGAACCCTGCGGCCTCGCCCGGCGCGCAGAACCCGAACTCCTCCAGCTGCATCAGTACGAACGGCGTGAAGTGGTCGTAGAGGATGCCGACATCGACATCGGAGGGTGCGAGCCCCGAGGTGCGCCACAGCTGGCGGGCCACGACGCTCATCTCGGGCAGCCCGCTGAGATCGTCGCGGTAGAAGCTGGTCATTTGCTCCTGCGCCCGCCCGGCCCCCTGGGCCGCCGCCGTGATCACGGCAGGGGCGTGCGGGAGGTCGCGGGCCCGCTCCACGCCGGTGACGACGATCGCCTGGCCGCCGTCCGTCTCCTGGCAGCAGTCCAGGAGCCGCAGGGGTTCGACGATCCAGCGTGACGCGGCGTGATCGGCGAGCGTGATCGGCTTGCCGTGGAAGTAGGCGGCCGGGTTCGTCGCCGCGTACTTCCGGTCCGTCACGGCCACGTGGCCGAAGGCGTCCGGGGTCAGGCCGTACGTGTGGAGATAGCGCTGGGCCGCCATCGCCACCCAGGACGCGGGGGTCAGCAGCCCGAACGGCAGGGCCCAGCCGAGCGCCGCACCCTCGGCGGACGGTTCGCGCTGCTGCACCCCGGAGCCGAATCTCCGCCCCGAGCGTTCGTTGAACGCGCGGTAGCACACGACGACTTCGGCCACCCCGGTCGCCACCGCGAGCGCCGCCTGCTGGACGGTGGCGCATGCCGCACCGCCGCCGTAGTGGACGCGGGAGAAGAAGGAGAGCTCCCCGATCCCGGCCGCCTGGGCGACGGTGATCTCCGGGTTGGTGTCCATGGTGAACGTGACCATGCCGTCCACATCGGCGGCGGACAGCCCGGCGTCGTCCAGCGCATCCCGCACCGCCTCCACGGCCAGCTTCAGCTCACTGCGTCCGGAGTCCTTCGAGAACTCGGTCGCCCCGATGCCGACGATCGCGGCCCTGCCTCCGAGGTCGTCGCGCGTACGGACGCTCATGCGGCGGCCCCCGGGGGAAGGGTCACGGTCACCGTGCCGGTGACGTGCTTGCCGATGCCGTTGGCTCCGACGACCCTGACCGTGGCCGTCTCGCCGTCGGGGCCGGTGCCGACCGTCTCGACCGTGCCGCGCAGCACCATCGTGTCCCCCGGGTAGTTGGGCGCGCCGAGGCGTATCGCCACCTTGCGCAGGACCGCCGTGGGCCCGAAGTGGTCCGTGATGTAGCGGCCGACCAGGCCGTTGGTCGTCAGGATGTTCATGAAGATGTCGGGGGAGCCCTTGGCCTTCGCGAGCTCCGCGTCATGGTGCACGTCCTGGTAGTCGCGGGACGCGATGGCCCCGGCGACGATCAGGGTGCGGGTGACCGGAATCTCCAGCGACGGCAGCTCCTCTCCCGCCCGCATGGGGACACTCGGCCCGCCCTCCGTGAACGCGCCGGCCCCCGCCGAGCGCGCCACCGTCTTCTCGCTCGCCACCGGGGCCCCTCCTGTCTCCGCCGTCTCCGCCGTCTCCGTCGTAGCCGCCGTAGCCGCCGTAGCTGTCGTATCCGCCGTAGCTGTCGTATCCGCCGTACCTGTCGTATCCGCCGTACCTGTCGTATGCGTCACCCCTCCATCACCCTTCCACCGCCCCCGACGCGATCACCGCGCCCAGCTCCTCCAGGACTTCGCTCCCACATCCCAAGTACGCGTCCAACTGCCGCCCCCAGAGAAAGTGCCGATGCACGGGATGGTCGAGGTCGGCGCCCATGCCGCCGTGGAGATGCTGGCCCGCGTGCACGACGCGCTTGCCCGCCTCCGATGCCCACCAGGCCGCCGTCAGCGCGTGCGTGCCGTACGGCAGGCCCGTGTCGCGGCGCCAGGCCGCCTCGTACGCCGTGACCCGTATCGCCTCGGTGTCCATGTGCGCGTCGGCGGCGCGGAGTTGGACGCCCTGCTTGGCGGCGAGCGGGCGGCCGAACTGCTCGCGTTCGTTCGTATGGGCCACGGCACGGGCCAACGATCCCGCGCACACCCCGGCCTGCAGCCCGGCGAAGGCTGTCCGCGCGGTCGCCCGCACGTCCTCGTACGCGCCGGCCCCGCCGATCCGCTCCCCGGGTGTCCCGTCGAGGGTCAGCCGCCCCGCTGACCACGGCGCGGTCAGCTCGACCGGCTCCACGCGCGCGCCCGCCACCGGCACCCACCACAGGCTGCGGTCGGCCACCGCCACCAGGACATGCGTGGCATCCCTCAGCCATGGCGCCCACGGCACAACGCCCCTCAGGACCCCGCCCAGTTCCCCGTCCGGCTCGGCCTCCACCGCGCTCCGAGCCGGGAAGGCCCCCGTGGCCACGGCCGTGCCCTGGCGCAGGGCGGGCAGCAACCGGCCCCGCTGCTCCTGCGAGCCGTGCGCGGCCACCGCGAGGAGGCCGTAGACACAGCTCGCCGCGAAGGGGACCTGTGCCGTCGTCCGGCCCTGTTCCTCGAGCAGCAGAACGAGGCCGAGCAGCCCGACGTCCTCCACCGCGCCCGGCAGCCCCGCCGCGCACAGCGCCTTCCACAACTCGGCGTCCGAACCGGCCCCCGCCGCCGCGAGCCGCTCCGGCGTGGCCAGGTCGCCGAAGATCTCCGCGGCGAGGTCCCGCGCGGCGGCCTGCTCCTCCGTGGGCGTGAAGTCCATGTCAGCCCTCGCCCCCCGCCGCGTCGTCCAGAGCCCGGAACAACGGCAGCTCCAGCTCCTCGTCCACCCGCAGGAACGCGAGCCGCACCGGCATGCCGATCCGCACCTTGTCGTACGGCACGCCGATGACGTTGCTGACGATCCGCACGCCTTCCGCCAACTCGATGAGGCCCACCGCGTAGGGCGGATCGAACGCCGGGAAGGGCGGGTGGTGCATCACGACGTACGAATAGACCGTGCCCTCACCGCTCGCCTCGACCGTGTCCCAGTCGGGCGAGCCGCAGGCGTTGCAACCGGGCAGCCAGGGAAAGCGCGGCTCCGCGCAGCCGACGCAGCGCTGGATCAGCAGGCGGTGCGCGGCAATGCCCTCCCAGAACCCCGCGTTGTCGCGGTTGATCACCGGGCGGGGGCGCCTGCCCTTCGGCTTTCGCCGCGCCGGTGCGTACTTGAGGATGCGGAAGCGGTGCGTCCCGGCGGGCTCGCCACCGGCACTGATGTCCATCCGCGTGGTGACGAAGTGGCCCGTGCCGAGCTTGGTCGTCTTGCGCTCCGAAACCGACTCGATCACCGCGTCGAAGGTGATCTCGTCGCCGGGCCGCAACGCCCGCACGTACTCCTGCTCGCAGTCGGTGGCGACCACAGAGGTGTACCCCGCGCCGTCGAGCAGGGCGAACAGCTCGTCGTACGCGTCGGAACGCCCCTCGTGGCCGGAGAGGCCACCCATCGTCCAGGCCTGCATCATCGTGGGCGGCGCGATCGGATCCGCGCCCGCGTAGGCGGGATGGGTGTCGCCCATCGCCTCGCACCAATGCCTGATCATGGGTGCGTTGACCGGATCCTTGCCGATGCCGGACTCCGCCGCGGCCCTGCCCTCGAACGCCTTCAACGCGTCGTACGGGATGCCCCGCGCCTCGCCGTCCGCCACGCCCCGCACCGTGCCGTCACTGTCGCTGTCGCTGTTCACCGACGCCCCCTCCGCATACCGAGCCGCATCGTCGCGACGATCTCGCGCTGCACCTCGCTCACCCCGCCCCCGAACGTGTTGATCTGCGCGGCCCTGTTCATCCGCTCCAGCTCGCCGTCCCCGATCCCGCCCGGCGAACCGGCCCGTACAAGGCCCGCCTCGCCCGCGATCTCCTGACACATTCGGTACACCTCGACGGCCGATTCGGTTCCCATGACCTTCACGCCGCTCGCGTCCCCGGGCGCCAGGCGACCCGCCCCCACGTCGCCCACCAAACGCCAGTTGAGCAGGCGCGTTGCCGCGAGACGGGCATGCACCTCGGCCAGTCTCGACCGGACCCACGGCGCGTCAATCCGCCGCTCACCCGTCATCGGATCGGGTGTACGCGCGAGGTCCAGCGCCGCCGCGTAGAAGTCCTCGGCCTGCATGCCGATCGCGGCGAGCGCCACCCGCTCGTGGTTGAGCTGGTTGGTGATGAGGCCCCAGCCGGCGTTCTCCTCGCCGACGAGGTTCGCGGCGGGGACGCGGATCCCGTCGTAATAGGTCGCCGTCGTCGTCAGGCCGCCGACGGTCTCGATCGGTGTCCAGGAGAAACCGGGGGCGTCGGTCGGTACGAGGATGATCGAGATGCCCTGGTGCTTGGGCGCCTCGGGGTCGGTGCGGCAGGCCAGCCAGATCCAGTCGGCGTTCTGCGCGTTCGAGGTGAAGATCTTCTGCCCGTCGATCAGCCAGCCACCGCCCTCACCCTTACCCCCGCCACCGCCACCGCCACCGCCCCCCGGCCCGCCGGCCCCGGCCCGCTCCCGCACCGCCCTGGTCCGCAGCGAGGCGAGGTCCGTGCCGGCCGACGGCTCGCTGTAACCGATGGCGAAGACGCACGCGCCGGCGAGGATCCGCGGCAGGAAGAAGGCCTTCTGCTCCTCGGAGCCGTACTTCATGAGGGTCGGGCCGACGGTGTTCAGGGTCACCATCGACACGGGCGCGCCCGCGCGGTACGCCTCGTCGAAGAAGACGAACTGCTCGTCGGCGCCGCGCCCTTGGCCGCCGTACTCGACGGGCCAGCCGAGCCCCAGCATGCCGTCCGCGCCCATGCGCCGCAGCAGTTCGCGCTGCCCCGCCCCGTCCGCGCCGCCGGGCGGCCCCTCGGGCATCAGGCGCCGGAAGTAGGCGCGTAGCTCGGCACGTAGTTTCCGTTGGCGTTCGGTGGGGGCGAGATGCACGCCGGCGGCCTCTCCATCTCGTACCAGCAAGGTTTCCGGTTCCCGACGGCATCTGACTGTCCGTCAGGTGCGGTGCCCGCGTCAAGAGATCGGACCGCGCGACAAGCCGGGGGCACGCACACGCCAGTGCGGCGGCGCCGAAGCGCCGCCGCACATGACCCGTCACACCCCACGTCGCGGACCCCTGGAAGCCATCCCCATCGCTTCCGGGGGCCGTCGGCTCACCAGAGCGGGGTGAAGTTCACCGTGACGTCATCGCTCGACTGGTCGACCACCGTGAATGCCGAGCCGTCCACCTGGGCGGAGTTGTTCTGGTTCGAGGCACCGGTGCCGACGGCCTGCTGCTGCGTGGTCGCCGAGTTGCCGTGGTTGCCGCCGTCGACGCCGCTGCCGTCCACGGTCGCCACTCCCGCGTTCGATCCGTCGTTCGCAAACGCGCCGCTGTCGGCCGTCGCGGCACCCGAGAAGAGCGCGGCGGCCAGCGGCAGGGCAGCGGCGGCCGCGATGACTCGGACCGTACGGATACGTGCCATGTCTATTCCTCCAAGGCAGGAGATACGCGCCGGCGGTGAGCCGGGAGTACCGGGAAACACGGGTTCTCCAGGGGAAGCCGGCCGACCGCCCCGGAGTACTGCGCGACGTCGCGGGATCAGAGTTGCCCAGCCGTCCCCGGCGAACCACCCCGGAAGTCTCGATTCCCCCGCAAGCGTGAGGACATGTCGCTAAACGCGTTTCACGCCGCGAATCCGCAGTTCAGCCCCACACCGCCCCCTCGCGCGCCGCCCACGGGCCACCCATGCCCTGGCCTCACCCAGGCGCCACAGGAGGCGAAGCGTTTCGCCGGAACCCCTCGACATCCTTAGGAAGGGGGCGCTTTTCGCCTCCAGGCCGTCCCCCCGCGACGCGTGGAGCGCAGCCCCCCTTCCCTTCCTCGAACATACGTACGAAAATGAACCCATGGCCACCACCGACCGCCATGTCACCACCCTCGCGCTCGCCCACGCCCTGTCCGCCGCCGAGCGGGGCCTCGCGGTGATCCCGCTCTCCCGCACCAAGCTCCCGGCCCTGCGTTCCCCTCACCACGCCGAGGCCGGTCACTCCGAGGCCGGTCACTCCGAGGCCGATCTCTCCGGGCCCCGCCACGGCACCCCCCGGCCGGCACCGCCCTGCCACGGCGAATGCGGCCGCCTCGGCCACGGCGTGTACGACGCCTCGACCGATCCGCGGCGCATCCGTGAGCTCTTCGCCGCCGCCCCGTGGGCCACCGGATACGGCATCGCCTGCGGGCTGCCTCCGCACCATCTGATCGGCGTCGACCTCGACACCAAGTCCGGCGCGGACGCCTCCGCGGCCCTGCGGGAACTGGCGCTGCGTCACCTGTTCACGATCCCCGAGACCGTCGTCGTGACCACGCCCAGCGGCGGCCGCCACATCTGGCTGTCGGGACCACCCGACGTCGTGGTCCCCAACTCCGCGGGGCGGCTCGCGCCCGGCATCGACATCCGCGGCGCGGGCGGCTACCTCGTCGGCCCCGGCTCCCGTACCGAACACGGTGTCTACGGCACCGTGCCCGGCACTGCCCAACTACCGCCCGCGCCCTGCCCGCCCGCGCTGCTGCGGCTGCTCATGCCTCCACCGCGCGCCCCTCACGCGACGCCCCCACGGCCCGGCCCCGACACGGCCGTACAACAGGGCCAGGGCCTCGTGCAGTTCGTGCTCGCGGCGCACGAGGGGCAGCGCAACACCCGCCTCTTCTGGGCCGCCTGCCGCGCCTACGAGAACGGCATCGGCGAGGCCCTGGCCCCCCAACTCGCGGACGCGGCCCTCCGCGTGGGCCTCACGCACCGCGAGGCCCACTCGACGATCGCCTCGGCGGCACGCCTCACCGGACAGGCGTAACGAGCCGCCCCGCCACGCGGAGCGCCACGGCTTACCCGCCGCTGCCCCTGTCGGACGACTCGTCGTACCCCGCCCTGTGGATCAGCGGAACGAGAACGGCGACCACACCGGCGGCGGTGCCGATCGGGGCCGCGAGGCGCGGGAAGGCCAGCACCAGGGCCACGACCCCGAGCCCGACCGCGATGACCCCGCTGATCAGCAGCCCCCGCTTCCGCCTCCGCGCCGGCACGGCGTCCGGCAGAGGCAGGACGGGGCCGACCGTACGGGACTTCCTGAAGTGCGCGCCTTCGGCGTTCGTGGGTACCGTCATGACTGACCTCTCTGAAGTGGGGTCAGGGCGGCTCCCGTGCCAGCGGGGGCCGCCTTTGTGCGACCACGCCACCCGTCAGCGGCAATAGTGACAGCGCGTGAGCCCGTCGCCAATCTGCTTGTCGGCGGGCTCTGTGGATAACTCGCCTATCACTGTGTGTAACTAGCAGGAATCTGTGTACCGATCGGTGGACAATGCGGTGCGAGAACGCACAAGTTATTCCACAGACCCGCCCTGAGCTGGCCTTTCGCCATCCTCAGGCTGTGGACCGGAAGTTTTTCCTACACAGGCCGATATCACTGCCAGTGAGTGCGGAAGCTTTGATTCCATTCTTATTCTATCCGCGTAGAAAGACAAAGTAAGGGTGCCCATAGCAACAGGCACGGACATTCACCCCTTCGGTCCCCCGCCCAGGCGCTGCCCGTGCGCGCAGGCCGACAGGAGGCCGAGGGCCAGGAAGCGCCTATGACGAAGGCCCCCGACCGTCACACCAGGTCAGGGGCCGTCAATCTCTGCGGTGGGTGTGGGATTTGAACCCACGGTGACTCACGCCACGACGGTTTTCAAGACCGTTCCCTTAGGCCGCTCGGGCAACCCACCCCGCGCCGGCCGCCGGGAGACCGGGACGACGCGGGGACAAGACTAGCGGGTTGGGCCGTCGGCGGAGCAGCGGCTCAGCTGTCGCCCTTGCGCTGGCCCAGGGTCACGTCGACCGTGCGCTCCTTGCCGTCGCGCTCGTAGGTGATCTTGACCGTCGCCGGCTCGGAGCTGTCGATCACCATGTCGTCCAGCTGTGATCACCGTTGAGGTTGTCCTCCGTCTGATCGAGAACCGCTCGCGCCCTCCTGGGAGATCATCGCGCCGTTCGAGGTGTCCTGCTGGATCGAGACCGAGGCGCCGATCACGGGGTAGACGGGCTGGCCGGTCTTGATCAGCTGCTGGGCGACGTGCTTCGCCTGGTTCACCGGGATCGCGAAGCCGAGGCCGATGGAGCCCGACTGGCCGGAGCCGCCGAGGCCGCCGCTGTCGGCCGGCTTGATCGCGGAGTTGATGCCGATGACCGCGCCGCGCCCGTCCAGGAGCGGGCCGCCGGAGTTGCCGGGGTTGATGGAGGCGTCGGTCTGCAAGGCGCTCATGTACGAGCTCTTGCCGCTCTGCCCGCCGTCGCTGGAGGTCACCGGGCGGTTCTTGGCGCTGATGATGCCCGTGGTGACGGTGTTCGAGAGGCCGAAGGGGGCGCCGATCGCGATCGTGGAGTCGCCGACGGCCACGCGGTCGGAGTTGCCGAGGGCCAGCGGCTTCAGGTCGCCCGGGGCGTTCTTGAGCTTGATGACCGCCACGTCGTAGCCCTCGGCTCGGCCGACGACCTCGGCGGCGTACTTCTTGCCGTTGGAGAACGTCACCTGGAGCTTGCCGCCCTCGGCGGCCGATGCCACCACGTGGTTGTTGGTGAGGATGTGGCCCTGCTTGTCATAGACGAAGCCGGTGCCCGTGCCGCCCTCGCCGCTGCCGCTCTGGGCCTCGATGGTGACGACGCTCGGCAGCGCGTCGGCCGCGATCCTGGCGACCGAGCCCGGCTCGCGCTTCAGGCCGGCGGGCGTGTCCGCGGCGGCGACCGTGGTCGAGCCGGTGTCGTTGTCGTTCCGCTCCGCCGCCCAGTAGCCGATGCCACCGCCGACACCGCCCGCGACCAGCGCGGCCGCGAGCACCGCGGCGACCAGGCCACCGCGCCGGCGCCCGGGCTTCGGCTCCTGCGGCTGGTACGAGGCGCCCCAGCCGGAACCGGAGCCGCCACCCGCGGCGTACGACGGAACGGCCGGCGGCTGCGGAGGCGGCCACGCGGCGCCTGCGGCCGCAGAACCGGCACCCGCGCCGGCCCCAGCACCAGCACCCACTCCAGCCCCGGAATCAGCACCAGCCGTACCGGCACCAGCAGCCCCCGAAGACGCGGACCCCGCGGCCGCGGCACGGGAATCGGCGGCAGAAGCAGCGGAGTCGGCAGAGCCGGCGGAGTCGGCGGAAACAGCGGGAGCGTCCACCGGCACGGGAGGTGCGGACGGGGCCTTCGGTACCGCGTTGCCCTCGTTCTCGGTGCTCACAGCTCTTCTCCTCGGTCCATGCTGTCGTGGCTGGCGTTCTCGGTCACGGCCTGGCTGTGCCAACTGTGCATCTGTATGCAGTCAGCTTTTCCCATGGGCTGTCAGGGCACCATAAGCCGAGCCTGTGTGTCCGGCGCTGCGAGACGCGGCCCTCCGGCGAGCCTGCGGGTACCCCGTGATGGCACCATGACGCGGTGACCCTCGCACGACAGCACCAGATCCAGGTCGTCGCCCACCGCGGAGCCTCCGAGGAGGCCCCCGAGCACACGCTGGCCGCGTACAAGAAGGCGGTCGACGACGGGGCGGACGCCCTCGAATGCGATGTGCGGCTCACCGCGGACGGCCACCTCGTCTGTGTCCACGACCGCCGCGTCAACCGCACCTCGAACGGCCGCGGGGCCGTCTCGGCCCTCGAACTCTCCGACCTCGCCGCGCTCGACTTCGGCTCCTGGAAGCGGCACCACGACGAGGCCGTGGAAGATGAGGGCCCGGACTGGGAGGGCCCCGCGGGCGCGGACACCTCCGTCCTCACCCTGGAGCGGCTCCTTGAGCTCGTTGCCGAAAGCAACGCCTCCGGCCGCCAGGTGCGGCTGGCCATCGAGACAAAACACCCCACACGCTGGGCGGGCCAGGTGGAAGAGCGCCTGCTCCTGCTCCTGAAGCGCTTCGGTCTGGACGCGCCGCCCTCGGAGGGGGCCTCTCCGGTACGGGTCATGAGCTTCTCGGCACGTTCGCTGCACCGCGTGCGGGCCGCGTCGCCGACGCTGCCGACCGTCTATCTGATGCAGTTCGTCTCGCCCCGCCACCGCGACGGCCGCCTTCCCCCGGGTGTACGCATCGCGGGTCCCGCCCTGCGGATCGTGCGCAACCACCCCGGCTACGTGGCCAAGCTGAAACGCGCGGGACACCAGGTGCACGTATGGACGGTGAACGAGCCCGAGGACGTCGAGCTCTGCGCCGAACTCGGTGTCGACGCGATCATCACCAATCGCCCAAGGCAAGTTCTGACCCAACTGGATCGTCTGGGACTCCGTTAACTTCCGTTACAGGGAGTGCACCGGCGCGTTCGGTCCGTATTCGATCGTTACGAGTGCGTCACCGGAGGGCGATTGGCCGGTTTCCGGTCCAGTCCATTGGGGCATCCACACCGTGGCGTGGGGCAAAGGAGGTCTCGGGGGTGGCGTTGGTGGTGGCACGGGAGGTGCCCACGTCGTCGAGCATGGCCGTACCCCATGGCCCTGCGGGCGTGGGGGAAGCAAGACACCGGATGCGGGATCAACTACGCATCGGCGGAGTGTCCGAGTCGGTCATCGACGATGCCGTACTGATCCTTTCGGAGTTGCTCAGCAATGCCTGCCGGCACGGCAGGCCGCTGGGCCGCGGAATGGTCGGCGACGGCGATGTACGAGCGGCCTGGCACGTCGACAAGACCGGTCGGCTGACGGTCGAGGTGACGGACGGAGGGGGCCCGACCCGCCCTGTTCCGGCCACGCCCTCGGTCACGGCGCACGGCGGCCGGGGGCTCAACATCATCTCGGCGCTCGCCGACACCTGGGGCGTACGCGACGACGTGCACGGCGAGGTCACCGTCTGGGTCGTCGTGCAGGCAGGGCACCGCCCCGAGGATTTCGCTACGCGCGTCGCCGCTCCGTCGGCGGCCGCGCTGGCCGACCTCGCCTTCGCCGATCCCTTCGACGACTTGGACTGAAGACTGAGGACCACCGGACCACCGGAACCCACCTGACGCTCCCGGCGCCCCGGAGTGAATCCCGGCGGCCCTCGCACCAACGGCTAGGCTCGCGCCCGTACGCAAGAGAGCAAGAGAGCCGCAGCCGGGAGACACCCAAGATGGCCAAGAAGCGCCCCCAGACCAAGGGCAAGCAGCAGCCGCCGCTCAAGGGCGGAGCCAACGAGAGCTATCCGGCCGTCGGCGCCCGCGAACCCTGCCCCTGCGGTTCGGGCCGCCGCTACAAGGCCTGCCACGGCAGGGCCGCCGCACAGGCGGTGGCCGAGCTGGTGCAGCGCCCCTTCGAGGGGCTGCCCGGCGAGTGCGACTGGGTCGCGCTGCGCGAGCTGGTGCCCGCCGCGACCGCCGAGCTGACGCTGCGGGACGGGCTGCCCGAGGGCGTTCCCTCGGTCACCCTGGCCACCGTGCTGCCGATGGCGTGGCCCGCGCTGCGCCGCGACGACGGCTCGGTTCTGATCGGGCTGCAGAACGACACCTCGTCCGGCGACATCAGCCGCGACCTCGCCGACACCCTGCGGCGCGCGCTGGAGGCCGAGCCGGGCACACCGGTGCAGGGCCGCCGCGCTCCCGCCGACGGGCCGCGCCTCCAGGACGTGCTCGACGCCGAGGCGCCGTTCGAGCCGGTGGTGCACGCCGGGTTCGAGTTCTGGGTGCCGGACTCGGAGAACGCCACGCCGGAGGTCACCGCCTCCCTGGAGCGGGCGAACGCCGCCGCCATCCCGACCGTGAAGCTCTCGGGCGTGGACGCGGCGTACTGGTGCGAGACACCGGAGAAGAACCACCTGCGCTGGGTCATGCCGCACCCCGAGGAGCAGCTCCTGGACGCGCTGGCCCGGCTGCACGCGGCCGGCACGTCGAGCCTCGGTGAGGGCACCCGCCTCGTCGGCTCCTTCCGCGCGCACGGTGTCATCGTGCCGGTGTGGGACCTGCCGAGCGGCGTCGGCGCGGACGACATCGAGAAGCCGGCCGCCGAGTTCGCCGAGCGGCTGGCGTCGGCGCTCGCCTCCGACACCCCGCTGACCCCGGACGAGCGCAGGGCGCGTGGCGGCCTCACCAACCGCCAGGTCACGCTCAGCTGACGCCTCCGGCCCGGCCGACGCGTCCACGTCACGCTGAGTCGGCACCGCGCGTCACACGCGGCTGACCCACCAGTCAGTCGGTGGGGAACGCGTGACTCCTGTCACAACTCCCCGTACTCGCAGGTAAATCCCTGTCCGGATAACTGAGATCGAATTTGCCAGGAGCCGATCTCTTGTTACCGTTCAGGTAGCCCGGTTGCTGGTGCATCCCCCGTCGCCAGCAACCGGGCCCTTCCATGTCCGGGACCGGTTCAGGGCTCAACTGCCTTGAGGCTACGCCGAGTTGCTCCCCGAGCGCAGCAGCAGCGCCGCCGACTCACTGGCCGCGAACTCCGCCACCGCCGAGTACTCCGCCGCTTCCCCCACGGACCGCTCACGCGGGGTCTCACAGGCTCCCGGCTCGTCCCCCGCGCCCATCGCACAGTGCGTCTGTACGGTGCGCCCGTCGGGGCCCATCACGGTCAGTACGGCGTTCAGGTCGTCGCCGGTGGCATTGCGGTAATAGGTACGGGCCCAGGTGTCGTGGCCCTGCGTGAGCACACAGGTCTGGGCCTCGATGCCGTCGGGGGAGGACAGTTCGGGCCCGCAGTGGGCCTCGGCGCTCGCTCCGGAGAGGCCCGGCAGCGAGGGTTCCGGTTTCTCCGCGGGGGACGGAGGGGTGTTCGAAGGGAGGGGCGAGGGGGCGGGGAGGGGCGACTTCGCGTCACCGTCGCCGACCGGCCCCGCGGACGCGCCGGCGAGCGGAAGGAGAACCGTGACGGCCACGACGCCCAGAAGCACGATCAGGCGGGGTTGCATGGGCCGAACATAACGACAGGTGGGCGCGCGGCCCGTTCGCCGCGCACCCATTGGCCTACAACTCGGGTGCGCTCACACCCGTACGAGTGAGCGCGTCGACGACGGCGTCCACGACCGCCTCGACGCCGGGCACCCAGGGGGCGGCCGAGCCGGGCAGCGGGGCGCGCTCCCAGCGGACGGGCCCCTGACCCGTGCCGGAGGGGGGCAGGGCGAGATAGCCGCCCTCGCCGTGGAAGCGGAGCGAGCCGGGGACGTAGTCCTTGGCGTAGAGCAGCTCGCCCAACTGGGCCAGGGAGTAGGGCGCGACGAGCACATAGAGGCGGCTCTCCGTGGCGACCACCGGGCCGAGCCTGATGCCCGCCTCGTCGAGCGCGGCGAGGGCGCGCCCGCCCGCGTCCACGGGGAGGCTGACGGCGCAGGGGGCACGGCCTCCCGTGGCGAGCACGATCGGGGCACCCGGGCGGTTGGTCCACCACCAGCGCACCATTCGCTCATCGGTGGTCGCGGCGAGCAGCCCCGGGTCGAGGGGGTGGGCGCCCGGCACCACACAGTCGGGGTCGGGGCAGGCGCACCGGCTGCCGTCACGCCGGTCGAGACCGACGCCCGGCAGGACGGGCCACCGCCACGCGGTCGCGAAGGTCAGGGCCGCGCCGATCTGTCCGGTACTCCGGCCGGGCTTCCTTCCCATTCGCCAGGACAGGAGCCTGCGTCGCCTTCCGAGGATCTCGCGCATGAGCGCTCGTTCCTTTCCGTTGCACGCCGGCGTGTGACGCCGGGGGGACTGCGGGCCACATCACACCAAGTGTGGATCACTACACCATGCGTGGATCGCTTCGATCACTTCGTGTGGATCACTTCGCTGTACGTACGAGCTGGCACATCCGACCCCAGCCTGCGGCATGGGGAACCACTCTGAACCGAGCGTTGACGTGGCGTGGGGTGGCGGCGCCTGGCGTTTGCCGTCGCGCGATATTGCTTGCCGCCTCCCCCACGGGAGGATGGGGCACGGTCGTCGTGAGTTAAGACGCCCGGCTCCTCCGCGAGGTTCCGGACGGGCCCCAACTGCCCCTGGTCATCACTGAGTACGTACCCAGCACGACCGCGGCAACGCTCTGCGGAACAACGTCAGTCGACCGCAATATGCCATAACCCAGCGCGGTTTTCAGCCAACTTAACAAGATCATTTACTGTGCTCAGAATTCCCGCGGACACCAGGAATCCCAGCCGGACAATGCTGGACATCCCCTCACCAGGGCGTGTACATCTGGAGACATTGCTGCCGGCGCAGAATGACATGGGGGTTTGCGATGCTATTGAGCATTACGCACCGGCCGGAAAGCCGTAAGCCATGAACGCCCCGCACCTTCCGAAAGTGGCCGGAATCGATTCCACTGTTCCGCCACCCGCCCACACTGTCGCGCCCACCGCGCCCACCACGCCCGAACCGGCGGCCTCCCCCACCCCCTGCGCCCCCGGCGCCGTGCTCCAGGACCGCCTCGCGGGCTGGGTCTCCGACCTCACCACGCTGCACGAACTCACCGAGCGGCTCGCCCGTACGAAGACCCTCGGCGAGGCCCTGCGAGAGCTCCTGGGGGCCGGTGCCGCCCTCGTCGGCGCCCGGCGCGGCCTCGCCGTCCTCGAACCGGCCGACGGGCTCGGCCCGGACACCACGACCGGCCTGGAGCTCACCCGCGCCGAGCTGGGGCACATCGAGACGGTGCCGCGCGGCGCGACGTCGTACGGCCGGATTTTGGACGCCCCGACGGCCGGCGCCCCCGGCCCCGCCACCGAGATCGTCCAGCCCGACCTGCTCGCCGACGACGGCCTCGACCCGCGCCACCGCGAGGTCGCCTCCCGCCTCGGCTACGCCGCGAGCTACGCGCTGCCCCTGGCCACCGAGGCGGCGGGCCGGATCGGCGCCGTGGTCTGGCTGTACGACGAGCCCGCCGAGCCGGCCGAGCGCAGACGCCACCTCGCCGGGCGCTACGCGGCCTGCGCCACCGAGCACCTGGCCCGCCTGCTGGAGCTGGACCGGGCCCGCACCACCACCGCGACCCTGCGCGAGGAGCTCATGCCCGCGCGGCTGCCGCGGGTCGCCGGGGTGCAGCTAGCCGCACGGCACCGCACCGGGCCGCGCGGCGGCGGCGACTGGCACGACGCGCTGCCGCTGCCGGACGCGGCGCTCGGCCTCGCGGTGGGGTCGGTCACCGGGTCGGGGCCCAGCGCCGTCGCCGCGATGGGGCGGCTGCGGGCCTCCCTGCGGGCGTACGCCGTGATGGAGGGCGAGGACCCCGTCGCCGTACTCTCCGATCTGGAGCTGCTGCTGCGGCTCACCGAACCCGCGCGGTCCGCCACCGCCCTCTTCGCCTACTGCGAGCCCGCCCTGCGCAAGGTCGTGCTCGCCGGGGCCGGGCACAGCCCGCCGCTGATCATCGGGGAGCGGCGCACGGAGTTCGTGGAGACCTCCCTGTCCGCGCCGCTCGGGATGCTCGCCTGCTGGGAGGCGCCGAGCGTGGAGATCTCCCCGGAGCCCGGAGAAACGGTGCTTCTCTATACCGACGGCCTGCTCCACCGCACCGGGGAGGCGATGGACCGGGCGTTCGCGCGGCTGCACGCGGCGGCGGCGAGCGTGCCCAAACCCCTCAGGGACGACCCGGGCGCCATCGCCGACCACGTCCTGCGCACGGTCCTCCCGGACGGGCTCGACACCGTGGACGACGAGGAGGACGTGGTCCTCCTCGCGGCCCGCTTCGCGTGAGGCAACGGCCACGCGCGGTAAGTGGTCCTACGGCCCTGGGCCCCCTTCCGTACGCCCGTACGATGGAGGGTGGCCCAGTGTCGTACCTAGGAGGCAGACCGTGTCGGACGCTCTCAACCCGGAGACCCCGGTGATCCCGGAGGAGACCGAAGAGGAGCCGATCAAGCAGCGGAAGAACGGCCTGTACCCCGGCGTGTCCGACGAGCTCGCCGAGAACATGAAGTCCGGCTGGGCCGACACCGAGCTGCACGACCTGCGGCCGATCCCCCAGGCCGAGAACACCGCGGCCCGCCGCGCCGCGCTCTCCGCGCGCTTCCCGGGCGAGCGCCTCGTGATCCCCGCGGGCAACCTCAAGACCCGCTCGAACGACACCGAGTACGCCTTCCGCGCCTCCGTCGAGTACGCGTACCTCACCGGCAACCAGACGGAGGACGGCGTCCTCGTCATGGAGCCGACCAAGAGCGGCCACGACGCGACCATCTACCTCCTGCCGCGCTCCAACCGCGAGAACGGCGAGTTCTGGCTCGACGGCCAGGGCGAGCTGTGGGTCGGCCGCCGCCACTCCCTGACCGAGGCCGAGAAGCTGTACGGCATCCCCGCCTCCGACGTGCGCGAGCTGCCCGAGGCGCTGCGCGAGGCGACCGGGCCCGTCCGTGTCGTGCGCGGGTACGACGCCGGCATCGAGGCCGCGCTGACCGACAAGGTCACCGCCGAGCGCGACGAAGAGCTGCGCGTCTTCCTCTCCGAGGCCCGTCTCGTCAAGGACGAGTTCGAGATCGGCGAGCTCCAGAAGGCCTGCGACTCGACCGCGCGCGGCTTCGAGGACGTCGTCAAGATCCTCGACAAGGCCGAGGCGACGAGCGAGCGCTACATCGAGGGCACCTTCTTCCTGCGCGCCCGCGTCGAGGGCAACGACATCGGCTACGGCTCCATCTGCGCCGCCGGTCCGCACGCCACCACGCTGCACTGGGTGCGCAACGACGGAGCCGTGCGCTCCGGAGAGCTGCTCCTGCTCGACGCCGGTGTGGAGACGCACACGTACTACACGGCGGACGTCACCCGTACGCTGCCGATCAACGGCCGATTCAACGAGCTCCAGAAGAAGATCTACGACGCCGTGTACGAGGCCCAGGAGGCCGGCATCGCGGCCGTGCAGCCGGGCGCCAAGTACCGCGACTTCCACGACGCCTCGCAGCGTGTGCTCGCCGAGAAGCTGGTGGAGTGGGGCCTCGTCGAGGGCCCCGTCGAGCGCGTCCTGGAGCTGGGCCTCCAGCGCCGCTGGACGCTGCACGGCACCGGTCACATGCTCGGCATGGACGTCCACGACTGCGCCGCCGCGCGCCGTGAGTCGTACGTCGACGGCACGCTGGAGCCCGGCATGTGCCTGACCGTCGAGCCCGGCCTGTACTTCCAGGCGGACGACCTGACCGTGCCGGAGGAGTACCGCGGCATCGGCGTCCGGATCGAGGACGACATCCTCGTGACGGAGGACGGCAACCGGAACCTCTCGGACTCGCTGCCGCGGCGTTCGGACGAGGTCGAGGCGTGGATGGCGCGGCTCAAGGCCTGAGAAGGGCTGAGAAGGGCGCGAGACACGGGTGGCGCTCCCCCTTTGGAGGGGGGCGTCAGGCCGTCATGAGCGGCGCGCCCTCGCGCCACTTGAGCATCTTGTCGAAGCTGATCACCGCGCCGCCGCCCGTGCCCGGCTTGTTGCCGAGGTGCACGTGGTCGGCGAGCTCCCTGATGAGGCAGAGGCCCCGGCCGTGCTCGTCCGTCTCCGCGGCGGCCGGGCGGGGCGCCTGCGTCGGACAGCCGCGCGAGGCTCCGGGAAAGCCGGGGCCCGAGTCGGCGACCTCGATGCGGCACTTCTCGCCGTCCAGGTAGGCCGTGACGCGGTAGGCGCCCGTCCCGCCCGGGGCACCCGCGCCGCCGTGCTCCACGGCGTTGGCACAGGCTTCGCTGAGGGCGAGCGACAGGTCGAAGGAGACGTCGGGATCCACGCCCGCCGTCTCCATCGTGCCGATCAGCAGGCGGCGTGCGAGCGGGACACTCGCAGCTTCGCGCCGCAAATGGAGAGACCACCAGATGCTCATGCTCCAGCCTCCTGGCTGCGGCTCGACATACCGATACGTATTGCCGCAAGGGCGCGTGGATAAGCGCCCTTGCGGCGTGATGCCGCCCATACGGCGGACGCGTGGCTTGCGCGGCTCGTGTAGGACGGCGGGCCTCCCGCGCGGGTACGAGGCAGGCACAGCCATGCTCATCGTCTGGAACGGGACCTTCCGGACCTGCCGTACGCACCGGGTGGGCCCAGTGCGATGATGGCCCCGCCATGAACGCCCCCCACCAGCGCCAGCCGCGTGACGGCGTCGATCTCCGGCTGCTCAGGGCCGCGATGTTCGCCGCGGTCTGTGTCGTGCTGTCCGCCGGGGGCCATGTGCTCGCTTCCTGCGTCGCCGTCCCGCTGTGGACGCTCGGCGCGGGCTTCCTCGCCGTCCTCGCGGTCGCGCTGCCGCTCGCCGGGCGGGCCCGTTCGCTGCCCGGCATCGCCGCGCTCCTCGCGGTGGGCCAGGTCGGGCTGCACGCGCTGTTCGGCCTCGGCCAGCACGGCACGGCCGCCGCCGCTCCGGTGAGCGGTGACCCCTCCCTGGTGGAGCGGGCCGCGCGGCTGGTCTGCGGGGCGGGCGCGGCGACGATCACGCCCGCGCAGGCCCACCGGATCCTCACCACGGCCGGGATCGCCCCGGGCGGGGGCGGGGGCGGTTCGGCCGTGCACCACCATGGTCAGTCGGCCGCCGCCGCGCACTCGGTGGGCTCGGCGCACTCGGCGGGCTCGATGGGCGCCATGGCGCTCCTGCCCTCCCTGCCGATGCTCGTCGCCCACATCCTCGCGGCCGTCGCCGCGGGCTGGCTGCTGCGCCGCGGCGATCTCGCCCTGCTCCGGCTCGTCCGGCTCGCGCACGGGGCGCACGGGGTCGCCGAAGCGGCGCTCGTACGTTCCTTGCGCTCGGCCCTCACCCTCGTACGCGCCCTGCGGGCCGGTCTGCCCGGCGCGCCCGGGACCAGTGGGCCGCAGGCTCCGCGCACGGCGCTGCTCCCGCCGCCGAGGCCGCGCATGGTCACGCTGGAGGACGCGGTGATCCGCCGCGGCCCGCCGGCCGGCGCCCGCGACGTCGAACTCGCTGCCTGACGCGACGTACTCCACTCAGCGGTACGGAGGGGTCGCTCGGCACGCACGCGCGCGTGCCCGCCAACCAGGCCGCGCGCATCCCCCTCGTACTGAGTACCGAGCACTGTGCTCTGCGTACCGCGCTTTGCGTACCGCGTGCGCGCCGCTCACCGCGTACTCGTCACACCTGCCGAAAAGTGGAGTGTTTCCCTGATGAAGATGTCCCGCATCGCCGCCGTCGGCACCGTCGCCGCCTCCGCCGTCCTCGTGCTCGGCGCGCCCGCGTTCGCGCACGTCAGCGTCTCGCCGGAGGGTGAGGCCGCCAAGGGCGGCTACGCGACGGTCAACTTCAAGGTGCCGAACGAGATGGACGACGCCTCGACCAACAAGCTCGAGGTCTCCTTCCCCGGCGACCACCCGCTCGCCTCCGTGATGACGCAGCCCGTCCCGGGCTGGACCGCGAAGGTCACCAAGAGCAAGCTCGACAAGCCGCTGGAGATCCACGGCAAGAAGATCGACGAGGCCGTCACCAAGGTCACCTGGACCGCCGACGGCAAGGGCATCCGGCCCGGCACCTTCCAGAAGTTCCCGGTCTCCATGGGCCAGCTGCCCGAGGACACCGACGAACTCGTCTTCAAGGCCGTCCAGACGTACGACAACAAGGAAGTCGTCCGCTGGATCGAGCCGCAGCAGAAGGGCCAGGAGGAGCCGGAGCACCCCGCGCCCACCCTCCGGCTGACCGCCGCGTCCGACGACCACCACGGCTCGGGCACCGCGTCCGACGACGCGAAGTCGGACCACGCCAAGGGCGACGCGAAGTCCGAAAGCACCGCCTCCGACTCCTCCGACAGCAGTGACACCGTCGCCCGCGTCCTCGGCATCGTCGGCATCGTCGTCGGCGCCGCGGGCCTCGCGTTCGGCCTTCTCGCCAAGCGCCGCGGCGCCACCGGCTGACCCGCCGGGCCCGTCATCCTTCGGGGTGCGCCGGGGCGGCCGACGTCCGCCCCGGTGCACCCCGGCCCCCTCACATCTGGGACATTTTCGTATGCGCACGAAGAGCACGAAGAGCACGAAGAGCTCCACGAGCATCAAGGGCACCAGAAGCACCGAGAAGAAGCTCGCCGCCGCTGCCCTGCTGGCCGTGGCCGCCCTCACCCTGACCGCCTGCGGCGGCGGTGACGACAACAAGAAGCCGGTCGCCGACGTCTCCATGGAGACCGACTCGGGCAAGGCGGCCACGGTTCTGGACAAGCCGTTCGAGAAGCCGGACCTCGTCCTGACCGACACCCGGGGCAAGAAGTATGACCTGCGCGAGGAGACGAAGGGCCGGCCGACGCTGATCTACTTCGGCTACACGCACTGCCCCGACGTCTGCCCCCTGACGATGAACAACATCGCGGTCGCCAAGAAGGCCCTGCCCAAGGCCGACCAGGAGAAGCTGAAGGTCGTCTTCGTCACGACCGACCCCAAGCGCGACACCCCCGCCGAACTCGGCAAGTGGCTCAAGGGCGTGGACGCCGACTTCACCGGTCTGACCGGCGACTTCGCGACCATCCAGGCCGGGGCCCGCCAGCTCGGCATCAGCATCGAGCCGTCCCAGAAGGACAAGAACGGCAAGATCGTCTCGGTGCACGGCAAGCAGGTCATCGCCTTCTCGCCGAAGACCGACGCGGGGTACGTGCTGTACGGCGAGGAGGCCACCGCGGGCGACTACACCAAGGACCTCCCGAAGCTCGTCAAGGGGGCGACTCCGTGAGCCGCGGCACCGCGGTAGGCACCGCCGTCCGCACCGCCGTCCGTCGCCGTGCGCTCGTCGGCGGGGCGATGGCGCTGGCGGCGGCGCTCACCCTTGCGGGTTGCGGCGACGACTCGGGCCCGGACGCCGGGACGGCGAAGAAGCCCCGGCTCGAGGTCGGCGGGGCGTACATCCCCGAGCCCACCATGGACGACATGGCGGCCGGCTTCTTCACGCTCACGAACAAGGGCGGCGCCGACCGGCTCACCTCCGTCACCAGTGACATCGCGGGCACCGTCACGCTGCACAGCACCAAGGACGGCGCGATGAAGGAGCAGAAGTCCTTCGCCGTGCCCGCGGACGGAGAACTCGTCCTCGCGAGCGGCGGCAACCACCTGATGCTCGAAGAGCTCAAGCACAAGCCGAAGCGGGGCGAGAAGGTCGCCATGACGCTGCGCTTCCAGAAGTCGGATCCGATCACGATCGAGGTGCCGGTCAAGGAGGCGACGTACCGCCCCGGGCAGCAGCACGACAGCGGCTCGAACGCCTCGCACGGCACTCATATGTCGCACGCCTCGCAGACATCACGCACGTCGCAGACATCAGGCACGTCGCAGACACCGCACGCGTCGCACACGACGCACATGTCGCATACGTCGGATACGACGCACTGAGGGACGGACCGTTGATGCAGACCATCGCTCCCCGCTCCAGGAACGTTCCCCGGGCCGGAGCCGCTCCCCGCCTCTGGCGGCTTCTCCTCGTGCTCGTCGCCATGACCGGCGCGTTCCTCGCCGGCGCCGCGCCGGCCTCCGCGCACGCCGCGCTCACCGGCAGCGACCCGAAGCAGGGAGCGGTGGTCGACGAGGCCCCCGCCCAGGTGAAGCTCACCTTCTCGGAGAAGGTGGCCATGGCGGACGGCTCCGTGCGGGTGCTCGCCCCGTCCGGCAAGCGCGCCGACACCGGCAAGACCACCGACCTGGGCGCCAACACGTACGGCGTGAAGCTCCGCAAGGGCCTGTCCGACGGCACCTACACCGTCGCCTACCAAGTCGTGTCCGCCGACAGCCATCCCGTCGCCGGCGCCTTCACCTTCTCCATCGGCGCGCCCTCCGCCACGAAGGCCACCCTGCCCGCCCAGGAGGCGGGCGGCGGCCTCGTCGGCGTGCTCTACGACATCGCGCGCTACCTCTCCTACGGCGGGTTCATCCTGGTCGTCGGCGGCGCCGCCTTCGTGCTCGGCTGCTGGCCGCGCGGCGCGGGGGTACGGCCCGTGCAGCGCCTCGTGACGTACGGCTGGGTCACGCTCACCGGCGCCACGCTCGCCCTGCTCCTGCTGCGCGCCCCCTACACCGGCTCAGGGAAGCTCGCCGACGCCTTCGACATGGGCGCGCTCGGCGACGTGCTCAACACCAAGACCGGCGCGGCCCTGGTCTCCCGGCTGCTGCTGCTCGCCGCCGCCGCGCTGTTCATCGCGGTGCTCTTCGGGGCGTACGTGAAGCGCGACGGGCCGGACGAGGCCGCCGCGAAGAAGGACCTCACCTTCGGGCTCGCCATCGGCGGCACGGTCGTCGCCATCGGCATCGCGGCGACCTGGGCGATGGCGGAGCACGCCTCGACCGGGATCCAGGCGGGCGTCGCGATGCCCGTCGACGTGCTGCACCTGCTGGCCGTCGCCGCCTGGCTCGGCGGGCTCGCGGCGCTGCTCGTCGCGCTGTTCCGCACGACCTCGGTGGAGGCGGCGGCCGTGCGGCGGTTCTCGCGCGTGGCGTTCACCAGCGTCGTCGTACTGGCCGCGACCGGGCTCTACCAGTCGTGGCGGCAGGTCGGCTCGTGGTCGGCGCTGACCGGTACGTCGTACGGGCAGCTGCTCCTCGTCAAGATCGGCCTGGTCGCCGTCCTGGTGGGCGTCGCCTCCGTCTCGCGGCGCTGGACCGGCCGGATCGCCTCCGAGGCGGGCGGCGTCGCACCCGAGGCTGCGGCGGCCGCGGTGGTCGAGCAGCGCATGGCGAAGAAGTCGGTCACGGTGACGGCCCCGGCCGGGGAAGCGGCTGACACCCCCGGTGCGCGCGGCTCCAAGGACTCCGAGGACTCCAAGGCCTCCTCCGGGGACTCCAAGGCCTACTTCGGGGACTCCAAGGACTGCTCCGAGGACTCCGAGCGTTCCGCCCAGCTCGCGCGCCAGCGGGCGGCCATGGCCACCGCGCGCGAGAAGCGCATCCGCGACGCCGACCCGCACCGCTCGGGGCTGCGCCGCTCGGTGCTCACCGAGGCGGGCGTCGCCGTCGTCCTGCTCGCCGTCACGACGGCCCTGACGACCACCGAGCCGGGCCGCACGCAGGAGGAGGCCGCCAAGGCCACCGCCGCCGTGGCCGAGGCACAGCGCTCGGGCCCGCTCACCCTGAAGGTGCCCTTCGACACGGGCGGCCAGGACGGCAAGGGCACCGTGCGCCTCGAACTGGACCCGGGCCGCACCGGCAGCAACGACCTGCACATCTACGTGAAGCGGCCCAACGGCAGCGCCTTCGACATCCCCGAGGTGAAGGTCTCCTTCACCCTCAAGTCGAAGGACCTGGGCCCGCTGCCCGTCACCCCGAGCCACATCGGCACCGGACACTGGACGGCGAGCGGGGTGCAGATCCCGATGGCGGGCGACTGGAAGATCGCGGTGACCGTGCGGACCTCCGACATCGACCAAGTGACCGTGAACAAGAACACGCAGATCGGCTGAACAGGCATGACGGACAACGGGATTTCCAGGCGGCGGCTGCTCGGCACCGCCGGTGCCACCGGTCTCGCGCTCGGTGCGGCGGGTGGCGCCGTCGGGTACGCGGCGGCGCCCTCGTCCGGGTCGGGCTCGTCCGGCGCGTCCGGCGCGTCGAAGGCCGCCCTGGCGTCCCTCGGCGCGGACGAGGTGATGTTTCACGGGAAACATCAGTCCGGCATCACCACGCCTCCGCAGTCCCGCGGCCATCTGGTCGCCTTCGACCTGACCTCGGGCGCGAGCCGCAAGGAGGCGGCGGCCCTGCTGCGCCGCTGGTCGGCGGCTGCCGAGCGGCTGATGGCGGGCGAGCCGGTCGGCTCCGACGACACGGCGGTCGCGCGGGACGCCGGCCCCTCCTCCCTCTCCGTCACCTTCGGCTTCGGCGCCTCCTTCTTCTCCCGCACGGGTCTGGAGAAGCGGCGCCCGGCCGCCCTGGATCCGCTGCCCGACTTCTCCTCGGACCACCTGGACAAGGCGCGCAGCAACGGCGACCTGTGGGTGCAGATCGGCGCCAACGACCCGCTCGTCGCCTTCCACGCGTTGCGCGCCCTCCAGAAGGAGGCGGCCGGGGTGGCGCGGGTGCGCTGGCAGATGAACGGTTTCAACCGCTCGCCCGGCGCCACCGCGCACCCGATGACGACCCGCAATCTGATGGGCCAGGTCGACGGCACGAACAACCCGAAGCCGGCGGAAAAGGACTTCGACGAGCGGATCTTCGTGCCCGCCGACGGTGACCCCGCGTGGATGGCGGGGGGCTCCTACGCCGTCGTACGCCGTATCCGGATGCTCCTCGACGACTGGGAGAAGCTCGGCCTGAAGGAGCAGGAGGCGGTGATCGGGCGGCACAAGAAGGACGGCTCGCCGCTGACGGGCGGCACGGAGACGACCGACCCGGACCTGGAGAAGACGGGCCCGGACGGCAGGCTCGTCATCCCCCTCAACGCGCACGCCCGCATCACCCGCCCCGATCAGAACGGCGGTGCGGCGATGCTGCGCAGGCCGTTCTCGTACCACGACGGCTTCGACGCGCACGGGGAGCCGGACGCGGGTCTGCTCTTCGTCTGCTGGCAGGCCGACCCGATGCGCGGGTTCGTGCCGGTGCAGCGCAAGCTCGACCGGGGTGACGCCCTGTCGGAGTTCATCCGCCACGAGGCGAGCGGCCTCTTCGCGGTGCCGGGCGGGGCGGCGAAGGGCGAGTACGTGGGGCAGCGGTTGCTGGAGGGGTGAGGGGCTTGCCTCGGCGTCGGCCGGGGGGTTTACGGGCGGCGCGGCTTGATGGTGGTGCGGACTTATGGGTAGCGCGGGCTTACGGGTAGTGGGGGCTTACGGGTAGTGGGGGCTTACGGGTAGTGGGGGCTTACGGGTAGTGGGGGCTTACGAGTAGCGCGGGCTTACGGGCGGTGCGGGCGCCGCTTTGTGAGACGCATGAGCCGTGCCACGTCGGGCCCATTAGGGTGACGGTATGTCGGCGACGCGCTACACCTATCTCGGCCCCGAAGGCACCTTCACCGAGGCCGCTCTCCGTACGCTGCCCGAGGCGGCCGCCCGGGAACTCGTCCCGATGGTGTCCGTCCCGGCCACACTGGACGCGGTCCGCAGCGGCCAGGCGGCGGCCGCGCTCGTGCCGATCGAGAACTCGGTCGAGGGCGGTGTCACCACCACGGTCGACGAACTCGCCAAGGGCGAACCGCTGATGATCTACCGCGAGGTCGTCCTGCCGATCACCTTCGCGCTGCTCGTGCGTCCGGGCACGGAGCTCAAGGACATCAAGACCGTGACCGGCCACCCCGTGGCCCAGCCCCAGGTCCGCAACTGGCTGGCCGCCCACCTCCCCGACGCCCTGTGGGAGTCGGCCGCTTCGAACGCCGACGGCGCGCGCCTGGTCCAGGAGGGCCGCTTCGACGCGGCCTTCGCCGGGGAGTTCGCGGCTGTCACGTACGGCCTCGAACCGCTGGTCAGCGAGATCCACGACGCGGCCAACGCCGCCACCCGCTTCGTCCTGGTCGGCCGCCCGGCCCGCCCCGCCGCGCCGACCGGCGCCGACAAGACCTCCGTGGTCATCTGGCTGGACGACGACCATCCCGGTGCCCTGCTCGAACTGCTCCAGGAGTTCGCCGTACGGGGCGTCAACCTCATGCGGATCGAATCGCGCCCGACCGGTCAGGGCATCGGCAACTACTGCTTCTCGATGGACGCCGAGGGACACATCACGGACCGCCGTGTCGGCGAGGCCCTGATGGGGCTCAAGCGGATCTGCCCGCAGGTGCGCTTCCTCGGCTCGTACCCGCGGGCCGGGGTGACCGCGGCGGATACGCGGACGCTGCGGCCCGGTACGTCGGACGGCGAGTTCGCGGCGGCCTCGGACTGGTTGACGCGCTGCCAGGACGGTCGTTTCTAGCCACTTCGGGGCACGGATGACTCTGCGGCACCCGGGGGAAGCCTCCGGGTGCCGTTCCTACCTGCAGATTTACGTTGTCCACAGAAGTTATCCACAGGCGCGCATCTCGACCTGGGGACAAGTCGACAACCAAGCGCGACATGGTCGACAAATCTGCTCACAGCCCTCAAGTCCGTCCACAGTCCCGCACGTCACCCCTCGTCCACTCTTTTCCATTGATCAACTCTTTGGGGGGAACCATTTCCACTCGAAAGTGGGTGAGGGATGGGTTTGGGAAGGGAATGCTTCGCCGGACTCGCGGCTTTCGGAACAGCCACTTCCGGCATCCACAGATCTTTCGCACACCCTGTGGATAACTCCCCGGAGGCAGTCATTCCTGTGGACAACCGGCGTGGACAGAGGCCTCAAGTCCCGCCTCCCGCAAGGAGTTCCGGTCAAGGGGGTAGGCGCGCTCTGCCCCTTTCGGGGAGTGGCGTCCCTTTTATTGACCGGGCGTCCACGTGTGCGCGAACACGCTTTTCCGGCCGCGCCGACCGCGCTTGATCTCCGTGAATTTATTCCGGCAAACCGGGCATAACGTACACAATGGAATATCGGGTCGTGGCCCGGAACCACGCAACGGTAGCCTTGAGGGGTGATTGACCTTCGCCTGCTCCGTGAGGACCCCGACCGTGTTCGCGCCTCCCAGCGCGCCCGTGGAGAGGACGTCGCGCTCGTCGACGCCCTGCTCTCCGCCGACGAGCGGCGCAGGTCGTCCGGCGTCCGCTTCGACGAGCTGCGCTCCGAGCAGAAGGCGCTCGGCAAGCTGATCCCGAAGGCCTCGCCCGAGGAGAAGCAGGAGCTCCTGAAGAAGGCCGGCGAGCTCTCCGCCGCGGTCAAGGCGGCCGACGCCGCCCAGGACGAGGCCGACGAGGAGACCAAGCGGCTCCTCCAGCAGCTGGGGAACATCGTCCACCCCGACGTCCCGGTGGGCGGCGAGGAGGACTTCGTCGTCCTGGACACGATCGGCACCCCGCGCGACTTCGCGGCCGAGGGCTTCGAGCCGAAGGACCACCTGGAACTCGGCGAGGCGCTCGGCGCCATCGACGTCGAGCGCGGCGCGAAGGTCTCCGGATCGCGCTTCTACTACCTCACCGGCGTCGGCGCCCTCCTCGAGCTGGCCCTCGTCAACGCGGCGATCGCACAGGCGACCGAGGCCGGGTTCATCCCGATGCTGACGCCGTCCCTGGTCCGCCCGCGCGCCATGGAGGGCACGGGCTTCCTCGGTCAGGCCGCGGAGAACGTGTACCACCTGGAGAAGGACGACTACTACCTGGTCGGCACCTCCGAGGTCCCGCTCGCGGCGTACCACATGGACGAGATCATCGACGCCGACAAGCTGCCCCTGCGGTACGCGGGCTTCTCGCCCTGCTACCGCCGCGAGGCCGGCACGTACGGCAAGGACACCCGCGGCATCTTCCGCGTCCACCAGTTCGACAAGGTCGAGATGTTCTCGTACGTCGACCCGGCCGACGCCGAGAACGAGCACAAGCGGCTCCTCGAGTGGGAGAAGCAGTGGCTGACCGGCCTCGGCCTGCCCTTCCAGGTGATCGACGTGGCGACGGGTGACCTCGGCGCCTCGGCCTCGCGCAAGTTCGACTGCGAGGCGTGGATCCCCACCCAGGGCAAGTACCGCGAGCTGACCTCCGCGTCGAACTGCGACGGCTTCCAGGCCCGCCGCCTGTCCATCCGCTACCGCGACGGCAAGAAGGTTCAGCCGCTCTCGACGCTGAACGGCACGCTCTGCGCCGTCCCGCGCACCATCGTGGCGATCCTGGAGAACCACCAGCAGGCCGACGGCTCCGTGGTGGTGCCCGAGGTGCTGCGTCCGTACCTCGGCGGACGAGAGATCCTGGAGCCCATCGCCAAGTGAGCCAGCCAGCTCAGGCCACGCCGTCCTTCCCTTACAAGCTCGTCGCGACCGACCTCGACGGGACGCTGCTGCGACCCGACGACACGGTCTCCGTACGGACGCGCGAGGCGCTCACCGCGGCCGCCGCGGCGGGCGCCGCGCACATCGTCGTCACCGGCCGTGCCGTGCCCTGGACCCGGCACATCCTCGACGACCTCGGCTACGACGGCATAGCGGTGTGCGGGCAGGGCGCGCAGGTCTACCACGCGGGGGAGCACCGGCTGCTCACCTCGGTGACGCTCGACCGGCAACTCGCGGGCCTCGCGCTGGCGAAGATCGAGGCGGAGATCGGCCCGCTCGCCTTGGCGGCGAGCCGTGACGGCATCGACGGCGAAGTCCTGGTCGGGCCGGGGTACGCGGTGCAGGACGGCCCCCTGCCGAGCATCCCCTTCACGGAGATCGCCGACCTGTGGGCCGCCCCGCTGAACAAGGTGTACATCCAGCACCCCGGCCTCGACGACGACGCGCTCACCGACGTGGCACGTCAGGTGGCGGGCGATCTGGTCGGCGTGACCATGGCCGGCGAGGGCGTCGTCGAACTCCTCCCGCTCGGTCTCTCCAAGGCCACGGGCCTCTCCCTGGCGGCCCGCCGCCTGGGCGCGAAGGCCGCGGACACGATCGCCTTCGGCGACATGCCGAACGACATCCCGATGTTCGCCTGGGCATCCCACGGCGTGGCCATGGCCAACGCCCACGAGGAACTCAAGGCGGTAGCGGACGAGGTAACGACGTCGAACGAGGCGGACGGCATCGCGGTGGTCCTGGAACGCCTGCTGGGTTGAGGGGGACGGCGACGGTCCCCTCGGGGCCAGCCACCTCCAGCCGGGCCGGAGCTTTGAGCGTGACGGACGGCTCCCTGCGGCTCGGTCGGCTTTGATCGGGGCGGACGGCCGCCCCCGGCCCGGTTGGCTTTGATCGGGACGGACGGCCGCCCCCGGCCCGGTTGGCTTTGATCGGGGCGGCATACATCTCCAGCCAGGTCGGCATCGAGCGTGACGGCGCTCCAGCCCGGCCAGCTTCGAGCGGGACGGGCAACCGCCTCCAGCCCGGCCGGCATTGCGGGGGCGGGCGGCCCTCTTCAGCTCGCCCGGCTTTCAGCGGGACAGGCGGCTCCCTGCGGCTCGGTCGGCTTTTGAGCGAGACGGGTTACCTCCTCAGCCCGGCCGGCTTCGAGCCGACGGACGGCCGTTCCCAGCTCGGTCGGCTTTGAGACCGGAACGGCCATTTCTGGCCCTGTCCCACCCGGTGTTGCGCGGGGCGGCCACTCCTGGCCCAGGCCCACCCGGTGTTGCGCAGGGCGGCCACTCCTGGCCCAGGCCCACCCGCTGTTGCGCGGGGCGGCCGCTCCTGGCCCAGGCCCACCGGCATCGAGCGGGGACCGGCATCTTCAGCCCGGCCGGCGTTTGAGGACGAGCTCAGCGGAGCCGGTGACGGGCGCCGCCCCCGGTGCCGGGCGCCGATACCCGCCCAAGCCCAGTGCAACGTCTCGCGGAGGATGCGCGGATCGAACGCGCGCAGGGCGTCAGCCCTGACGACGGCTTAGCAAGCCGCTGCCTTACCACTCGGCCAATCCTCCGGGTGGGCGGCCCGCGCAGCAAGGTGATCTGCGCGCTCGAAGCGGCCGCCCCGGGCATCTCCCCTTGAGCGGGACTCGACGGAGTGAGTAACTACTCCGGAGCCTGCCGCGGGCTGCCCTGCCGGGAACTCGACGGACTACTGACGGACACGTCGGCTCCTCTCCCGGACGGTGAACGCCAGGTGCTGGCGCGGTGACATCAACCACTGTGCCCGCACCCGGAGTTCACCGCCACCGAATAACCCGCTACTCCTCCCCGGCCAGCTTCAGCGACCGCAGCTTCTGCCCCGCGAACCAGGTCGTGGCCGCCGTGACGACGACCAGCAGGGCCGTCGCCGTCGGCAGGCCGACGTCGGAGGTGATCAGGTCGCCGTCGCCGACCTTCTGGGCCACGGCGAGGGACCACTGCTGCACGCTGAGCGTCCGCGCACCCACGACCAGCGACCCGAAGAGTGCCTCCCACACCAGGGCGTAGACCAGCCCGAAGACCACGGCGTGCCGGGTGATCGTGCCGAGGAGCAGGAAGATCGCGGCATACGTGATGGAGGCGACCAGCGCCGCGATCGTGTACGCCACGGCGATCTGCTGGCCGTTGCCGTTGAGGATCATCCCCGCGATGAACGTGGGGACGGCGGAGAAGGCCATGGTCACGGCTATGGCGACGATCAGCTTGGTCAAGATGATCGTCGGCCGCTTGACCGGCTTGGACAGGAGATAGACGACCGAGCCGTCGTCGATCTCCGGGCCGATGGCGCCCGTGCCCGCGATGACACCGATGATCGGCACCATCGTGGCGAGCGCGAAACCGCCGAGGACGTCGACGGCCACTTGGTCGTCGGCGCCACTGAAGCCGCGTACCGCACCGGCGATGACGATCAGCAGGACGGGCAGGGCGAAGAGGATCAGAGCCCGGCGGCGGCCGAGCAGGGCCCGGTAGGTGAGCCGGGCGACTGTGGGGTCGTACACGATCGCTCCTTCAGGCCGCGACGAGGTAGGAGAAGACCGACTCGAGGGACTCGTCCGATGGCGAGACCGTCAGGAGCCGGATGCCGTGCTCACGCGCGACGCGGGGGAGCAACGCCGTGAACCGGCCGAAGTCGACCGCCTGAATGCGCAACGCGCCCTCCTTGAGGTCGACTTCCATGCCGGCCGTCGACGGATCGGCGATCAGCGCGGCGGCCAGGGCACGGTCGTCGCTGGAACGGATCAGGTAGCGGTGGGGCCGGTCGGTCATCAGCCGGCGGATCCTGCGGAAGTCACCGCTCGCCGCGTGCCGTCCGGCGACGATCACCTCGATGTGCGAGGCCAGTTGCTCGACCTCTTCGAGGATGTGCGAGGAGAACAGGACGGTGCGGCCCTGGGCGCCCATGGTCCGCAACAGTTCCATCAGCTGCATGCGCTGGCGCGGGTCCATGCCGTTGAAGGGCTCGTCGAGCAGTAGCACGGACGGGTCGTGGACCAGGGCGGAGGCCATCTTCACGCGCTGGCGCATGCCCTTGCTGTACGTGGAGATCTTCCGGTCCTGCGCGTACTCCATCTCGACCGTCGCGAGGGCCTTCTTGGCGGCGCGCTCGTCCAGGCCGTGCAACTCGGCGTTGGCGACGACGAATTCGCGGCCGGTGAGGAAGTCGTACATCGCCTCGCGCTCGGGGACGATGCCGATCTCCTTGTAGATCTGTTCGTTGCGCCAGATCGGCCTGCCGTCGAGGGTGACGCTGCCCGTGGAAGGGGCGAGGAAGCCGCCCATCATGTTGATGAGCGTCGACTTGCCCGCGCCGTTCGGACCGAGGAGCCCCGTGACTCCCGGGCCGATGTTCATGGTGATGTCGTTGACGGCGACCACGTTCCCGAACCAGCGTGAGGTGTGGTCGATGTTGATCGTGGTCACAGCCCGACCTTTCGGTAGCGGCGCATCATCGCGCCGTAGCAGCCCGCGATGAGGCCGAGGACGACGAGTACGTAGACGACGCCCACGCCGGACGAGGGGCCTTCCCCTCCGGGGAAGGCGGAGGTCGCGCCGAGGAAGGCGGTCTGTACGCCGTCGATGAGCGTGATCGGCGAGAAGAGGCCCAGCCAGGCGATGGCTCCGGTGCTGCCCTGTTCGTAGGCGATCGCCTGGACCGTGGACACCGCGCCGTAGGTGATGGTCAGGACGGCGATGACGGCGGCGATGCCGAAGCCGCGGCGGGGCGTGATCGCGGAGATGACCAGGGCTATGCCGGAGAAGAGGAGGGAGAGCAGCGCCACGGAGACCAGGCCCTGCGCGAAGCCCTTCGTCTGGTCCGCGAAGTCGAGCTTGGCGAGCAGCGCCCCCACGTAGAGCACGAGCAGCGGGGCAGCCGTGAGGATGAAGAGGGCCGACGTCATCGCGGCCAGCTTCGAGAGGACGTAGTCGCCGCGTTCGATGGGGCGTGAGAAGTAGAGCGGCACGGTCTTGAAGCGCAGGTCGCGGGAGACGGTCTGGGGCGCCTGGGCAGCGAGGAAGAGGCTGATGACGGCCTGTAGGAAGATCGCGTAGCGCGTGTAGTCGACCGGGAGGTCCTTGGCCTTGGTGGCGACGGCGACCGCCACCATGATCGCGGCGGGGAGGCACATCACCGCCAAGAGGATCATGGGCAGGACCTTGGACTTCGCGGAGCGCCCGAGGCCGTACGCGCCGCGCAGGCTCTGGGAGAAGAGCGAGCGGCGGGCGTAGGCCCGGCCGAGGCGCGGGCCGTCGTAGTTCCGGTACCCGATGTTGTGGATCTGGGTGGACTCACTGCTCATCGCGTCCGCCTCCTGTCTGCTGTGCGGTGGCGGCCCACGTGGCGGCGCGCTCGGAGCCCGGCTCCGGCCGCGCGTGCTGGTCCCGATGGCGGACTTGATGCCGGTCGTCGTCCTGGTCCTGGTCCTGGTCCTTGAAGACCTCGGCGATGTGGTGCCTGCGCTGCTCCATCCGGACCAGGCCGAGGCCGAGGTCGGCGACGAGGTCCCGCACGAGGTCGTACGTCTCCTCGCCCTCGGCGGTGAGCAGGATCGTGTGGCCCGCGCCGGGCAGCTCGCCGCCGGTCCGGGTGTCGATGCCGCGTCCGGTCAGCGCTGCGCGCAAGGCACCGGTGCCGTCGGGGTGTTCGTCGGTGTCCGTGACCTCGACGGCCAGGGTCGTGGTGGTCTGCGTGAAGTCGGTGGTGGAGCTGGACCGCAGGAGCTTGCCGCCGTCGATGACGACGACGTGGTCGCAGGTGCGCTCCAGCTCGCCGAGGAGGTGCGAGGTGACGAGGACCGAGATGCCGAAGTCGGTGTGGACGCGGCGGATCAGGCCGAGCATCTCGTCGCGTCCGACCGGATCCAGGCCGTTCGTCGGCTCGTCCAGGAAGACCAGTTGGGGGTCGTGGACGAGGGCCTGGGCGAGCTTGACGCGCTGCTTCATGCCCGTCGAATAGCCGCCGATGGGGCGGTAACGCTCCTCGTACAGCCCCACGTGCCGCAGGGTGTCCGCCGTGCGCTCGCGGGCCGCGGTGGGCGGGAGCCCCGACATGCGCGCCATATGGACGACGAACTCGGTGGCCGAGACGTCGGGTGGCAGGCAGTCGTGCTCCGGCATGTACCCCACGCGTTCGCGGATCTCGCCGCCGCTGGTGGCGACGTCGAGGCCGAGCACGGCGGCGGTGCCCTCCGTGGCGGGGGACAGACCCAGCAGGATCTTGATCAGAGTGGACTTGCCGGCGCCATTGGACCCGACGAGTCCGGTCACGCCGGGCTCGATGTCCATGGAGAGCCGGTCAAGCGCGGTCACCCTCGGGAACCGCTTGCTCAGGCTTTCGGTCGCGATCACAGTCACGTTTTCGACGGTAGTGGCGCAGCCCACACCAGTCGTCAGACCACGGGCTTGCCCTGCTCTCACTCTGGAGTATTACGGGCCCGTAAGGGTCGAACGGAGGTCTACCCCTGGGGGAACTTCCGGACCTCTCCCGCAGGCTCGGGCAGAACTATTGACGCAGCCGCCGAGCATTGTCACATTCATCAGTGTCAAGTTACGACCGCGTACAGCGACGAGCCGGACACGGGATGGACCGGGCTCGGGACGGACGGTGGCATGACCTCAGCAGTCGCAGGCGAACTCTCCGCGGAACTGCGGGGGTTCAGGGAAGTGCAGAGCCTCGCGTATGAATGCGCGGAGGCAGTCGCGGCCCAGCTCAAGCCGGGTGTGACGGAGCGCGGGGCCGCGCGGATGCAGCGCGAGTGGCTCCGGGAGCGGGGCGTGCGCGACTGGTTCCACCTGCCCTTCGCCTGGTTCGGCGACCGCACGGCGTTCGCGAACTTCCGGATACCGCTGCAGTTCTTCCCCACCCACCGCGAGCTGGAGCCGGGGATGCCCTTCATCCTCGACATGGCCCCGGTCTACAAGGGCTTCACGGCCGACATCGGCTACTCCGGCTGTCTGGGCCTCAATCCCGTGCACGACAAGCTGCTGGCCGACCTGGAGGCGCACCGCGAGCTGATCCTGCGCGAGGTGCGCGAGCGCCGGCCGCTGCGCGAGATATACGAGGACGTGGACCACCTCATGGTCCGCCAGGGCTACGCCAACCGTCATCGGGCGTATCCCTTCGGGGTCATCGCGCACAAGGTCGACCGGGTCAAGGAGCGTCGCCTGTCACCGCACCTCTTCGGGTTCGGCACGCAGTCGCTCAAGGGCCTGGCGAGCGACGCCCTCCGGGGCCACCGGGACGGCTGGTCACCGCTGTGGTCCCCCTACAAGTTCTCCGACCACCCGCCTCGGAAGGGGCTCTGGGCGGTCGAGCCGCACCTCGGATTCAGGGGTACGGGCGCGAAGTTCGAGGAGATCCTGGTCGTCACCGACTCCAAGGACCCCGAACAGAGCGCGTTCTGGCTGGACGACGATCTGCCGCATGTGCGGCGCTGGGCTGAGGAGAGGGCCGCCGCATGACCACCGGAGCGGACACGGAGAAGATGAGGGACGCGCGCGAGCGCTGGGTGCGCACGGGCGGGGTGGAGCTGTGCGTCGCCGAGCTGGGCGACCCGGAGCGGCCCACCGTCGTGCTCGTGCACGGCTATCCGGACTCCAAGGAGGTGTGGTCCGAGGTCGCCGAGCGACTCGCCCCCCGCTTCCACGTCGTGCTGTACGACGTGCGCGGGCACGGCAGGTCGACCGCACCGCGACCGCTGCGCGGCGGCTTCACCCTGGAGAAGCTGACCGACGACTTCGTGGCGGTCATCGACGCGGTCAGCCCGGACAGGCCGGTGCACGTGGTGGGGCATGACTGGGGCTCGGTGCAGTCCTGGGAGTTCGTCACGGTCCAGCGGACCGAGGGGCGGATCGCGTCCTTCACGTCGATGTCAGGGCCCTCGCTCGACCATTTCGGGCACTGGATCAAGAAGCGGATGTCCCGGCCCACCCCGCGCCGGGTCGGTCAGCTCCTCGGCCAGGGCGCCAAGTCCTGGTACGTGTACATGCTGCATACGCCCGTGCTCCCGGAGCTCGCCTGGCGTGGCCCGCTCGGCAAGCGCTGGCCCAGGATCCTTGAGCGCGTGGAGAAGGTTCCGGCGGGCGACTATCCGACGCCGTCGCTGCCCCAGGACGCCGCCCACGGCGCCTGGCTCTACCGCGACAACATCCGCGCGAGGCTGCGCAGGCCCCGCGCCGATGCGTACGCCCACGCGCCCGTGCAGCTCATCACACCCTCCGGTGACGCCTTCTTGTCCGAGCGGCTCTACGACGACCTGGAGCTGTGGGCCCCCCGGCTGACCCGGCGGACCCTGCCGGCCAAGCACTGGGTGCCACGCACCCGCCCTGACCAACTGGCGGCCTGGATCGCTGAGTTCGTTATCTCAAATGAGGACGGCATGCCGACCAAGGACAGCCGGGCCACGGGGAAGCACGCCGACCGGTTCGGCGGCCAACTCGTCCTGGTAACCGGTGCGGGCAGCGGCATCGGGCGGGCCACCGCCTTCGCGTTCGCCGAGGCGGGGGCGCGTGTGGTGGCCGTCGACCGGGACGCCGGGAGCGCGGCCCGCACCGCGGAGATGTCCCACCTGATCGGCGCCCCCGAAGCCTGGGGCGAGGCGGTCGACGTGAGCGACGAGCAGGCCATGGAGAAGCTCGCCGAAAAGGTCGCCAGGGAGTACGGCGTCGTGGACGTCCTGGTGAACAACGCGGGCATCGGCCTCTCCGGCTCCTTCCTCGACACCAGCACCGAGGACTGGCGGAAGGTCCTGGACGTCAATCTGTGGGGAGTCATCCACGGCTGTCGTATCTTCGGCAAGCAGATGGCCGAGCGCGGCCAGGGCGGCCATATCGTCAACACCGCTTCGGCAGCGGCGTACCAGCCCTCCAAGGCGCTGCCCGCCTACAGCACATCCAAGGCCGCCGTCCTGATGCTCAGCGAGTGCCTGCGCGCGGAGCTGGCGGGGCAGGGCATCGGGGTCTCCGCGATATGCCCGGGCTTCGTTAACACGAACATCACCGCGACGGCCCGTTTCGTCGGTGTCGACGCCGTCGAGGAGAAGCGCCGCCAGAAGCGCACCTCCCGGCTCTACGGCCTGCGCAACTACCCGCCGGAGAAGGTCGCCGACGCCATCCTGCGGGCCGTCGTCAGGAATCAGGCGGTCGTCCCGGTCACCCCCGAGGCCCGCGGCGCCCATCTCATGTCCCGCTTCACACCGAAGGCCCTGCGTGCGATAGCCCGGTTGGAGCCCCGGTTGTGAGCGAGGCACGAGGCAGGAAGGTCGGCGTGGAGTACCGCATAGAGGACTTGGCGCACCACAGCGGCGCGACGGTGCGCACGATCCGCGCCTATCAGGACCGCGGGCTGCTCCCCCGCCCGGAGCGGCGCGGCCGGTCCAATGTGTACGGGGAGGGCCATCTGGCGCGGCTGCGGCAGATCGCCGACCTGCTCGACCGTGGCTACACCCTGGCCTCCATCAAGGAACTCCTGGAGGCCTGGGACACCGGTCGGGGCCTCGGCGGGGTGCTCGGCCTGGCCGCGGAGGTCGACGGCCCCTGGACGGACGAGAAGGCCGACCGGATCACGCGCGCGGAGCTCGACGCCGCGTTCGGCGGCGTCCCGGACGAGGCCGCGGTGGCCGACGCGGTCTCCCTCGGGGTGCTGGAGCCGGTGGCGGGACGCGAGGACGAGTTCCTGGTTCCGAGCCCTCAAGAGCTGGCCGTGGCGGTGGAGTTGCATGCGGCGGGCGTTCCGTTGTCGGCCATTGCCGGGCATTTGCGGGAGTTGAGGGGGCAGGTCGAACATATAGCGTCCCGTTTCCTGGACTTCACCACGGAGCACGTTTTCGCGCGCTACCTGGGTCATCATCCTCCGACGGAGGCGGATGCCGCCGAGGCCGCGTCGCTCGTACGCAGGCTCAGACCGCTCGCCCAGCAGTCGGTGGACGCCGAACTGGCGCGCGCCATGCGCTTGTTCGCGACCCGTCACCTGCGTCAGCAGCTCGACCCTGCCCCCGCGGCCGATCCGGTCGAGGAGCCGCAGAGTGTCGCCCTCCCGGCATCCACAATGCGCGCCGTACAGGCATTGGTTGGGGAAAGCAGCGCGGCAGCGTTCATAGCGGCAGCCGCAGAACGCGAGGTGCAGGCACGGACATTAGACTCACTTACGACAACGCATAATAAGCAACGCATAGTTGGGCAAAGGCCGCCTATAGCTTGATGGTTGTTCACAGAATTATCAACTAGCCTGTGGATAACTGCACTTGGCTGTGGATCAAACCTGCGGGCCCGAATTCATAGATGAAAGGTCGGTGGACAAAAATCAAGTGCGCGGAGAACGAATCAGCGGAACGCTGGGGGCATGAAAGAAGGACCTCCCGACGCCGACTCACGACATGACGCGGCGGACCGGCGGGGGCGCTCCCCCGATGAGCGGCGCACCGTAAAAGTGTCCAAGTATTTGTCGAGGCACCTGCGGCATCAGCCCGACCGGATCGGGCTCGCCCTCGACGAGAACGGCTGGGTGGAAATCGACGCGCTTCTGGCCGCGGCCGCCGCGCACCGCTTCCCTTTCACCCGTGCCGAGCTCGACCACGTGGTGGCCGTCAACGACAAGCAGCGCTTCGCCGTGGACGGCGGCCGGATCCGCGCTCAGCAGGGACACTCCGTGGGCGTCGACCTCGGCCTGCCCCCGGCGACCCCGCCCGCGTACCTCTACCACGGCACCGTGGCCGCCCACCTGGCCGCGATCCGTGCGGAGGGGCTGCGTCCCATGAACCGCCACGCCGTGCATCTCTCGGCCGACCGCGAGACCGCGACGCGCGTCGGTGCCCGGCGTGGGCGGCCCGTCGTCCTGTCCGTCGACGCGGGTGCCATGCACCGTGACGGCCACGTCTTCCAGGTCAGCGGCAATGGTGTCTGGCTCACGGCCGCCGTACCGCCCGGGCGTCTGCGGTTCCCGGGCACCCACTGAGCGGGGCGGGCATGATCGGTTGCATGGAGCATCTGCACAGCACCGAGGCCGCCCTCACCGTCCTGCGCTCGATCGCCCGCGAGTACAGCCGGGAGATCGAGGTCTCGCACGACATCGGCGCCGACCAGACCTCGCGCCGCACCGCCGCGGGCGTCGGCGTGACGGCGGATCCCGACGGGTCGCTGCCGCATGAGGCCTTCGTGGAGTTCGGCGGCTCGCCCCGGATCTCGGTGCGGCTCTATCCCGACGACGACGGGGACGGGGACGGGGACGCCGACGCGCTGATCACCGTGGAGGGCGTCGAGTGCCCGGACGTGCCGCGGGACTCCGTGCCCGCCTTCGTACGGTCGGTCCTCAGCGGGCTCGCGTACGTCAGGGGCAGGCGTTTTCCGCCGGGCTACCGCCTGATCGTGCCGCTGCCCGGCGACGAGACGTACAAGGAGTTCATCCCGATGGTCACCCTCACGCCCTGGCTCAGCGCCCGGGTCCGTTGAGCGGGCACCTCCGGAAAGGCCTCCGGAAAGACAAGGGGCCAGGCGCCGGGGGCCCTGAGCCCCGCCGTCCGGGCCTACAGCGGTGTACCGCCCGTACGGCGTGCCTCCGTACCTCCGTACCGCCCGCGCTCAGCGCAGCTGCGCCAGGGCTTCGGTGGCGATCTGCTCGAAGACGGCCTGGTCGGCGGCGAAGTCCGAGTCGGGGATCGGGGCGTGGACGACGATCTCGGTGAAGCCCAGTTCCGCGTGCTTGCCCGCGAAGTCGACGAAGGCGTCGAGGGATTCCAGGGGCCGGTTGCGGTCCGGGGTGAAGCCGGTCAGCAAGACCTTGTCCAGTTCGGCCACGTCACGCCCGATGTCCGCGCACGCCTTGTCGAGCTTCTCGATCTGCCCCCGGATCGCCTCGCGGGACTGCTCGGGCGTACCCGCCTCGAAGAGCTTCGGGTCGCCCGTGGTCACCCACGCCTGGCCGTGCCGCGCCGCGAGCCGCAGACCGCGCGGGCCGGTCGCGGCCACCGCGAAGGGCAGCCGGGGCCGCTGGACGCAGCCCGGGATGTCGCGGGCCTCGGTCGCCGAGTAGAAGGTTCCCTCGTACGTCACCGAGTCCTCGGTCAGCAGGCGGTCGAGCAGCGGGACGAACTCACCGAACCGGTCGGCGCGTTCGCGCGGCGTCCAGGGTTCCTGGTCCTTCTTGAGGAGCGTCGTGGCGTCGAAGCCGTTGCCGCCGGCGCCGATGCCGAGGGTGATCCGCCCGCCGGAGATGTCGTCGAGCGAGATCAGTTCCTTGGCGAGGGTCACCGGGTGACGGAAATTGGGCGAGGTCACGAGCGTGCCCAGGCGCAGCCGCTCGGTGGCCGCCGCGGCGGCGGTCAGCGTGGGCACCGCGCCGAACCACGGGCCGTCACGGAAACTGCGCCAGGCCAGGTGGTCATACGTGTACGCCGCGTGGAAGCCCAGCTCCTCGGCGCGCAGCCACTGGTCGCGCCCGCCTTCGTGCCAGCGACGGACGGGAAGGATCACGGTGCTCAGACGCAGGCTCATGCCTCCGAGCTTACGGTGACGCGCAGAGGCCCCGGCGGCCACCGGGGCCCCATGAGTCAGGCCTGGGCAGGGCCGGAGTCCGACGGCACTCAAATGTGCGCCCCAGCGCACGGCCGTGCGGCATATGCGGGAGAATCGACGGCGTGACCTCAGCTAACCCAGGGCCCCAGCCCCCGGCCGACACCGCCCCGGCCGCTCCCGCCCCCGCCGGGCAGCGCCCGCGGACCCGGCTGATCGCGACGGACCTGGACGGCACGCTGCTGCGCGACGACAAGTCGGTCTCCGACCGCACGGTCGCCGCGCTCGCCGCCGCCGAGGAGGCCGGGATCGAGGTCTTCTTCGTGACCGGCCGCCCGGCCCGCTGGATGGACGTCGTCAGCGCCCACGTCCACGGCCACGGCCTGGCCATCTGCGGGAACGGCGCGGCGGTGGTCGACCTGCACGGCGGCCCGGGCACCCACAGCTTCGTCAAGATCCGCGAGCTGGAGCGGGCGTGCGCGCTGGACGTGGTCCGCAGGCTGCGCGCCGCCTCGCCGGGCACGTCCTTCGCGGTCGAGCGGACCGGGGGACTGCACCACGAGGAAACGTATCCGCCGCTCCACATGGAGCCCGGCGAGAGCGTCGCGCCCGCCGAGAAGCTGCTCGCCGAGAACCCCGGCGACCCGGTCGTCGCCGAGCAGCCCGTCCTGAAGGTCCTCGCCTTCCACCCCGAACTCGCGCCCGACGACTTCCTGGTGCTGGCCCGCGCGGCCATCGGCGACCGGGCAACGGTCACCCGCTCCAGTCCCAGCGCGCTCCTGGAGATCAGCGGCCCCGGCGTCTCCAAGGCCAGCACACTGGAGCTGTGCTGCGCCGAGCGCGGCATCTCCCCCGAGGAAGTCGTCGCCTTCGGAGACATGCCGAACGACATCGAGATGCTGACCTGGGCCGGTACGTCGTACGCGATGGGCAACGCCCACCCGGACGTCATCGCCGCCGCCTCCGGGCGCACGGTCGCCAACAACGACGACGGGGTCGCCGTCGTGATCGAGCGGATCGTGGCGGAGCGCCGGGAGCGGAACTCCTAGAGCTCGACGCCCCGTTCCGCCAGCCACTTCCGCGGGTCGACGCCCGACCCGAGATACGGGGTGAGCCGCGTCTCGAAGTGCAGATGCGGCCCGGTCGAGTTGCCGCTCGTGCCGGCCTGGCCGATCCACTGGCCGGTGCGCACCTTGTCCCCCTGGTCGACGGCGGCGGCCGCGAGATGCGCGTACTGCGTGAAGTACCCGCCGGGGTGGCGCACCAGGACCTCGATGCCGAAGGCCCCGCCGCACGACACGCTCTCCACCCGGCCCGCGCCGACCGACCGCACGGGTGTCCCGATGTCGACCGCGAAGTCCTGCCCGGTGTGCCGGCGCGCCCAGCGTTTCCCGGTGCTGTCGAAGCCCGCGGAGAGTTCGTACGTCTTCACGGGCGTGACCCACGCGCGCGTGGAGGCCTTCTTCTTCGGCTGGCGCAGACGGACGGCGCCCCGGCACTTTCCCGCGGCCACCGCCCGGTCGGCCTCACCTTGGAGGGCCCACTGGGCCGACTCCAGCTTCCGCTCGATGCCGCGCTTCAGCACCGCCAGGCGTGCCAGGCGCCGGTCCAGGCCTTGCTCGGCCTGGTCCGCCTCGCGTTTGGCGGCCGTGAGGCGGGCCACGGCGCGGCGCGTCTTCATGACGGCACTGTTGACGGCGAGGTCGGCCTGCAACTGGACCTGCTTGCCGCGCAGGAGCGCGTCGGGACTGTCGGCCAGGAGCAGCTGCGCGGTGTAAGGGAGGCCGCCGCCGGTGCGGTACTGGGCGCTCGCGAGCCGGCCGAGGTCACCGTGGAGCACCGCGACGTCGTGCTGCTTCTCGGAGAGGAGTCGGTTCAGTTTCCGGACCTTCACCCTCTGGAGGTGTGCCGCCCGTCGGCCCTCTTCGTAGCGGGCCGTCGCCAGGGAGGCCTCTTCGTAGAGGCGTGCCACATCCGTGCTCGTACTTGGCCCCTCGGAGGCGGCAGCGGGCGGGGTGGGCCCGAGCAGCGCGCACAGCAGTGCCGACACACTGAGGAGAGGGTGCGGACGTCGGTGGCTCTGGCGCATGTCACGGATCGTTGCCCGCGGCGGCGGCGCGGGCGCGGCTGGACTCGTGCACTTGGGGGGCACGGTGCCCCGTACGGGCCACGGAGATACCGCCGAACAGGGCTGCCGGGAGGGCGCTGCCCGGCCAGCGGTTCAGCACACGCTGCGCGGCCAGTGGTCAGCACATCGCCCGGCCGGCGGTCAGCGCGCCGCCCGGCCGGAACTCAGCACGCCAGTGCCACCCCGCCGCAGATCAGTACGGCGCCTGCCAGACCACCGTCGTGCCGCCGCCGTCCTCTCCGATGCCGGGTCCGTACCAGCTGTCGCCGCCCAGCGACTCGGCCCGCCTCTTGAGGTTCTTCAGGCCGCTGCGCCGGCCGCCCTCCGCGATGCCCACCCCGTCGTCGGCGACCGTCAGCCGCACGCCCCGCCGGTCGCCGGGCAGCAGCACCGTCGAGTCGACAACGACGTCGATGCGGGCGGCGTGCGCGTGCCGGAAGGCGTTGGACAGGGCCTCCCGCAGGGCCGCGATGAGGTTCTTCCCCGTCAGCTCGCCCACCACGGTGTCGACGGGGCCCACGAAGTGGTGCGAGGGCTTGAAGCCGAGCGGGACGGCGGCCATGTTGATCTCCCGGAGCACGCGGGTGCGCAGCCCCGACGGCGCCTCGGCCGGCCCCTGCTGAAGCGCGAAGATCGCCGTACGGATCTCCTGGATCGTCACGTCCAGCTCGTCGACCGCCTTGCCTACGCCGACCTGCACCTCCGGCACGACGGACCTGCGCTGGGCGCTCTCCAGCATCATCCCGGTGGCGAAGAGCCGTTGGATGACCAGGTCGTGCAGGTCCCTGGCGATCCGGTCGCGGTCCTCGTACACCGCGAGCCGCTCCCGGTCCCGCTGCGCCTCGGCCATCATCAGCGCGAGCGCGGCCTGCGAGGCGAACTGGGCGGCGAGCGTCCGCTCGGCCTCGGTGAAGGGACGTGCCCCGCGCGCGCGGGGCGTCACGAGGGTGCCGAGGACCCGGCCGTCGCTCTGCAACGGCAGCATCATGACGGGGCCGTAGCGGCCGGCGAGGTGCGTCACGGTACGGGGGTCGGTCGCCGCGTCGTCGATGAAGACCGCCTGCCCTTCCAGCAGTTGGGAGACGATGCGGCTCTCCGCGGGGACGACCATGCCGAGTGCCCCGGTGGGTTCGTCCGAGGAGACGGCGACGACCTCCATGCCTCCCTCGTCGTCGGGCAGCAGCACGATCCCGGCGGCCGAGTCCGCGAGGTGCCTGGCCTGCTCGGCGACGACGGCGAGGGCGTCGTCCGCGTCACTGCCGGAGAGCAGCGCCGTGGTGACCGCCACGGAGCCGTCGATCCAGCGTTCGCGCTGCTTGGCGGCTTCGTAGAGGCGCGCGTTGCCGATGGCGATACCGGCCTCGGTGGCCAGGACGCGCACCATGTGCACGTCGTAGTCGTTGAACTCGGCTCCGTCCCGCTTCTCGGTCAGATAGAGGTTGCCGAAGATCTCCCCCTGGACGCGGATGGGGACGCCGAGGAAGGTCCGCATCGGCGGGTGGTGGGCGGGGAAACCGCAGGAGCGCGGGTCGGTGGAGAGATCGGCGAGGCGCAGCGTCCTCGGCTGGTGGATGAGGGCGCCGAGGAGCCCCTTGTGGCCGTCGGGCAGCCGCCCGATCCGCTCGGCCGTCCGCGCGTCGATGCCGTGGAAGACGAAGTCGGAGAGCCCGTCGCCGTCTTCGGAGACGACGCCGATCGCGGCGTAGTGGGCGTCCGCCAGCTCGGCGGCGGTCTCGCAGATGCGGTCCAGGGTGGTGTGGAGTTCGAGCCCGGTGCCGACCGACCGCATGGCTTCGAGGAGCTGCGGCACCCGCGAGGCCAGCTCGGGCGAGAGCCCCTGAAGGCTGTGGGGCGCCCGCGCCGCCGAGTCCGCCGAGTCCGGTGGGCCGTCGGGGCGAGGGGGGTCGGCGGAGGCCGAGGGGACTGACATGCCTTTGAGCCTAGTTAGTCCTATTTGCAGGGGAAAGTTGAAGCCAAGGTCCCGTCCGAGCTCCGGTCCAAGGTCCAGCCCGCGCACCGATCCAAGGTTTCCGAGGTTCAGTCCCTGCCGCGTCAGCCCACCGTGAGCAGATCCGCCGCTCGCTCCACCTCCAGCATCCGCCGCAGCGGACCCTCCACCGCCGCCAGCTCCGCGTACGTGCCGCGCTGCGCGACCCTCCCCGCGTCGAGGACGATCACCTCGTCGACCGCGTCGAGCCCGGCCAGCCGGTGCGTGATGAGCAGCGTCGTACGCCCCTGCGTCGCGGCCAGCAGATCGGCGGTGAGGGCGTCCGCGGTCGGCAGGTCAAGGTGCTCGGCGGGCTCGTCGAGCACCAGGACGGGGAAGTCCGCGAGCAGCGCGCGGGCCAGCGCGAGCCGCTGACGCTGCCCTCCGGAGAGCCGCGCGCCGTGCTCACCGACGAGCGTGTCGAGCCCGTCGGGCAGCGAGCCGACCCAGCCGTCGAGCCGCGCCCGCTCCAAGGCGTCCCGCAGTTCGCCCTCCGTGGCGTCCTTCTTGGCGAGCAGCAGGTTCTCGCGCACCGAGCTGTCGAAGATGTGCGCGTCCTGGGCGCACAGCCCGACCATGCCGCGCACCGTGTCGCCGTCCAGCGTGGCCGCGTCCACACCACCGAGCGTGTACGTCCCTTCGTACGCCCCCAGGAACCGCAGCAGCACCTGGGCAAGCGTCGTCTTGCCGGAGCCGGAGGGGCCGACCACGGCGATCCGCCGCCCCCGCTCCAGCGTCAGGTCGACGCCCGCGAGCGCGTCCCCCGCCTGCCCCTCGTGGCGGGCGCGCAGTGCTCCGACGCGCAGCGGGAAGGGCGAGCCGGGCGCCCGGGCGGGCGCGGCGGGCTCCGGTACGGGCTCGGCCGCGTCGAGGACCTCGTGGACGCGCTCGGCACTCTTCTTGACCCGCTGGCGGTACTGCACGGCGAGCGGCAGCCCCAGCACCGCCTCGAAGGCGGCGAGCGGCGTGAGCACGACCACGGCGAGGGCGACACCGCTCAGCCGCCCGTCCTGCACCGCCTGCACACCGACGAGCGCGGCCGCGGTCACCGTCAGCCCGGTGGCGAGCGCGCCGAGTCCGTCACCGAGCGCGGTGGCGGTGGCGCCCCGGGAGGCGATCCGCGTCAGCTCGGCGTCGGCCTCCCGGGCCTTGGCCGTACGACGCTTCAGCGCACCGGCGACGGTCAACTCGGCGGTGCCGGTGAGCAGGTCCGCCACCCGCGTGGCGAGCACCCCGCGCGCGGGAGCCAGCTTCCGTTCCGCTCGGCGCGCCACGGCGCCGCTCAGCAGCGGCACCCCGACCCCCGCGGCGAGCAGGCCGACGGCGAGCACCGCACCGGCCTCGGGCAGCAACCAGGCGGTGAAGCCGACGGCTCCCGCGCTCACCACGGCCGCGGCGGACGCGGGCAGCAGCCAGCGCAGCCAGTAGTCCTGAAGGGCGTCGACGTCGGCGACCAGCCGGGAGAGGAGGTCGCCCCGGCGGGTGGCGCGCAGCCCGGCGGGGGCGAGCCGCTCCAGGCGCCGGTACACGGCGACACGGGTGTCGGCCAGCATCCGCAGCACGGCGTCGTGCGAGACGAGGCGCTCGGCGTACCGGAAGACGGCACGGCCGATACCGAAGGCACGGGTCGCCGTCACGGCGATCATCAGATACATCACCGGCGGCTGCTCTGAGGCCCGCGAGATCAGCCACCCGGACGTCGCCATGAGCCCCACCGCGCTGCCGAGCGCGAGCGAGCCGAGGAGCAGCGCGAGCGCCAACTGCCCGCGCCGGGCCCCCGCGGCCTCCCGTACCCGGGCCAGCACCCGCGCCGGGCCCGCACCGCCCGCGAGCCGTCCAGCGGCGGCACGGGGTCACCGAAGGCTCCGGCGGGCCCGGCGGCTTCGACCAGGGCTTCGGCCGCCCCGGCCCCCAGAGGCCGGCCCGCCCCCGGCCGCACCACCCGGTCCGCCCCCGGCCGCACCACTTGGTCCGCGCCAGCCGACCGCACCACCCGATCCGCACCAGCCAACCGCACCACCCGGTCCGCGACAGCCAGCAGCGCCGGCCGGTGCACGACCAGCAGAACGGTCCGGCCGACGGCCAGCCGCCGGACGGCCTCGACGACCTCGGCCTCGGTCCCGCCGTCCAGCGCCGCCGTCGGCTCGTCGAGGAGCACCACGGGGCGATCGGCCAGGAACGCCCGCGCCAGCGCGAGCCGCTGCCGCTGCCCGGCGGAGAGCCCGGCCCCGTCCTCCCCGAGCGGTGTCTCGGCCCCGGCGGGCAGCGCGTCCACGAACTCCAGGGCCCCCGCGTCCCGCAGGGCCTCCCGCAGCTGCGCCTCGGACGCATCGGGTCGCGCGAGCCGTACGTTCTCCGCGATGGTCCCGGCGAAGAGGTGCGGCCGCTGCGGCACCCACGCGATGCGCTCACGCCACCGCTCCGGCGAGACGTCCGCGAGGTCGACGCCACCGACACGCACCCGCCCCTCGGTGGGCCGCACGAAGCCGAGCACCACGTTCAGGAGGGTCGACTTGCCCGCCCCACTGGGCCCCACGAGCGCCACGGTCTCCCCGGGCGCGACGGTGAAGGACGCCCCGGAGACCGCGTCGGTGGCCCGCCCGGGATAGCGGACCGTCACACCCTCCACGCTCAGCACACCCGTGGGCGCGGCCCCCGTCCCGGCGGCCGGCACCGGGGTCTCAAGGACCTCGAAGATCTCCTCGGCGGCGGCCAGGCCCTCCGCCGCCGCGTGGTACTGCGCACCGACCTGGCGCAGCGGCAGATAGGCCTCGGGCGCGAGAACGAGGATGACGAGACCGACGTACAAGTCCATCTCGCCGTGGACGAGCCGCATGCCGATGGTCACCGCGACCAGCGCGACCGAGATGGTGGCGAGCAGTTCCAGGGCGAAGGAGGACAGGAAGGCGATGCGCAGGGTGCGCATCGTCGCCTGCCGGTACTCGCCGGTGATCCTCCGGATCGACTCGGCCTGCGCCTTGGCGCGGCCGAACACCTTCAGGGTGGGCAGGCCCGCCACGACGTCGAGGAAGTGTCCCGAGAGCCGTGAGAGCAGGCGCCACTGACGGTCCATGCGGTTCTGCGTCGCCCAGCCGATCAGGATCATGAAGACCGGGATCAGCGGCAGCGTCACGACGATGATCGCCGCCGAGACCCAGTCCTCCGTGACGATGCGGGCGAGCACCGCCACCGGGACCACCACCGCGAGGCCCAGCTGCGGCAGGTAGCGCGAGAAGTAGTCGTCGAGCGCGTCCACGCCACGCGTCGCGAGCGACACCAGCGAACCGGTCCGCTGCCCGGTCAGCCACCCGGGTCCCAGCTCGCCGGCCCGTTCCAGGAGCCGCCCCCGCAGCTCGGACTTGACCGCCGCGCTCGCCCGGTGCGCGGCGAGCTCGGTCAGCCAGGAGACCAGGCCCCGCCCGGCCGCGACCAGCACGAGCAGCAGCAGCGGCGTGCCCAGGTCGCCGGCGGAGAGGCCCTGCTGGAAGGCGCCCACCACGATCTCGGCGATGAGCATCGCCTGCCCGATGACCAGGCCGGCACCGACCAGCCCCAGCGCCACCACCGCGACGAGGAAGAGACGAGTGGCACGGGCGTACCGAAGCAGGCGCGGGTCGATCGGTTTCACGTGAAACACACCTTCCGGGAGACCACGGGGAGGCTCAGTGGGCGGGATCGGGCGCGATGTGCTGCGCACCGATCCGCTTGCGGAACACCCAGTACGTCCACCCCTGGTAGAGCATCACCACGGGCGCCGCGATCACCGCGCACCAGGTCATGATCTTCAGGGTGTACGGGCTGGACGAGGAGTTGGTGACCGTGAGGCTCCACTCCTCGTTCAGCGACGACGGCATGACGTTCGGGAAGAGCGTCAGGAAGAGCATCGCGACGGCCGCCGCGATCGTGATGCCGGAGAGTGCGAACGACCAGCCCTCGCGCCCCGCCCTGATCGCCACGATGGCACCGAGCAGCGCCACGACCGCCACGGCCATCGCGACCAGGCTCTTGCCGTCACCGTTGTCCAGCTGGGTCCACGTCAGGAAGCCCAGCGCCAGCACGGCCGTGACGAGCCCGAGGCCAAGGGCCAGCTTCCGCGCCCGCATCCGGATGTCGCCCACCGTCTTGAGCGCGGCGAACACCGCGCCGTGGAAGGTGAACAGCGTCAGGGTGACCAGACCGCCGAGGATCGCGTACGGGTTGAGCAGGTCCCCGAAGGTGCCCACGTACTCCTTGTGGGCGTCGATCTTGACGCCGCGCGTGATGTTCCCGAAAGCCACGCCCCACATCACCGCCGGGATCAGCGACGTCCAGAAGATCGCGTGCTCCCAGTTGGTCTGCCACCGCTCCTCGGGCCGCTTCGCGCGGTACTCGAAGGCGACACCGCGCACGATGAGGCAGATCAGGATGATCAGCAGCGGCAGGTAGAAGCCGGAGAAGAGCGTGGCGTACCACTCGGGGAAGGCCGCGAAGGTCGCGCCGCCCGCCGTGAGCAGCCACACCTCGTTGCCGTCCCACACGGGGCCGATGGTGTTGATGAGGACCCGCTTCTCGACCCGGTCGCGGGCGAGCAGCTTGGTCAGGACGCCGATCCCGAAGTCGAAGCCCTCCAGGAAGAAGTAGCCGATCCACAGAACGGCGATCAGTACGAACCAGATGTCGTGGAGTTCCATGTCCTGAGCGCTCCTTCCTTCAGTACGAGAAGGCCATGGGCCGGTCGGCGTCGGCGTCGGAGTCGGCGTCGGCGTCGGCGTCCTTGCCGGATCCCGAGCCCGGTCCACCGATCTTGGTGGGCGGGTTGAGGTCCGCCTCCGTCAGCTCGGGCGGGCCGAGGCGGATGTACTTGAGCAGCAGCTTCACCTCGACGACGGCGAGGATCGCGTAGATGAGCGTGAACCCGATCAGCGAGGTGAGCACCTCGCCCTGCGAGACGCCGGGGGAGACCGCGTCCTCGGTGCGCAGGACCCCGTAGACCACCCAGGGCTGACGGCCCGTCTCGGTGAAGATCCAGCCCCAGGCGGTGCCGATGAGGGGGAAGATCAGCGTCCACTGCGAGAGCCGCCACCACCAGGCGCCCAGCTTCGGCGCCAGCTCCTTGTTCTTGGTGAGCATCAGCTTGGGGATGTCGTCCGCGCCGGTGCGGTGCTCGGGGGCGAGCCAGAACCTCTTCCGCGTGAGCCACAGGCCGGCGGTGCACAGGGCCATCGAGACGCCGCCGAAGCCGATCATCCAGCGGTACGACCAGTAGGCGGTGGGGATGTTGGGCCGGTAGTCACCGGGCCCGAACTTCTCCTGCGCCTCCTTGTTGAGGTCGTTGATACCGGGGATCTCGGCGCTGAAGTTGTTCTTGGCGAGGAAGGACAGGACCCCGGGCACCTCGATGGCGACCTTGTTGTGGCCCTCGGCGACATCGCCGTACGCGAAGATCGAGAAGGGCGCCGGCTTCTCCGTCTCCCAGAGCGCCTCGGCTGCCGACATCTTCATCGGCTGCTGCTCGTACATGACCTTGCCGAGCGTGTCGGCGCTGACCACGGTGAGCAGGGTGCCGACGAAGGCCGTGACCAGGCCGAGCCGCAGCGACATGCGCATGGTGCGGATGTGCTGCTTCTTGCGCAGGTGGACGATGGCGATGCCGGTCATGAAGGCGCCGCCGACCAGGATGGCCGCCGAGATGACGTGGAAGAAGTTGACGAGTGTCGTCTCCTGGAAGAGCACCTTCGCGAAGTCGGTGAGTTCCGCGCGCTGGGCGCCGTCCCGCTCCACGATCTTGTAGCCGACGGGGTGCTGCATAAAGGCGTTCGCGGCGATGATGAAGTACGCCGACAGGATCGTGCCGATCGAGACGATCCAGATCGTGGCGCAGTGCAGCTTCTTCGGCAGCTTGTCCCAGCCGAAGATCCACAGGCCGATGAAGGTCGACTCGAAGAAGAAGGCGATGAGGGCCTCGAAGGCCAGCGGCGCCCCGAAGACATCACCGACGAAGCGCGAGTAGTCGGACCAGTTCATGCCGAACTGGAACTCCTGGACGATGCCGGTGACGACACCCATCGCGATATTGATCAGGAACAGCTTTCCCCAGAACTTGGTCGCCCGGAGGTAGTGCTCCTTGCCCGTGCGCACCCATGCCGTCTCGAGGATCGCCGTGAGGGCGGCCAGCGAGATCGTCAGCGGCACGAACAGGAAGTGGTAGACGGTCGTGATGCCGAACTGCCATCGCGCCAGAGTCTCCGGCGCCAGAGCCAGGTCCACTGCGTCTCTCCTTACTCGCCTCAATCACCTTGCTGGCCGTGGCCATCGCAGCGATTTGCCCCTGCTTGTCCCACTGATCTCCGGAGGAACCGGGGCACGCTTGTGAACGCGTTCACATTCACAAGCATTATGTCGTACTGGGTTTCGTCACCCAAACGGGGGGTCCCCTGTAACCACCGGAAACCGCCGGGAGCACGGGAAGGCCCCGGAGGCGTACCTCCGGGGCCTTCAGGCCGGCGCCCGTATGGTCGTCGAACCGGGCACGGTCGGACGGGCGCGCTCCAGCACCGAGCCGGAACGAAACAGAGACGGACCTCGGCTACAGCTCCTTGCGGAACGCCTCCGCCGCCTGGAGGAAGATGTCATTGGCCTCGGTCTCGCCGATCGTGGCCCGCATCCCCTCACCCGCGAACGGCCGCACCACCACGCCCGCCCGCTCGCACGCCGCCGCGAAGTCGTTCGTACGGTCCCCGAGCCGCAGCCACACGAAGTTCGCCTGCGTCTCCGGCACCGTCCAGCCCTGCCCGCGCAGCGCCTCGACCACCCGCGTGCGCTCGGCGACCAGCGAGCCGACGCGGCCCATCAGCTCGTCCTCGGCCCGCAGCGAGGCCACCGCGGCGTCCTGTGCGAGCTGGCTCACGCCGAAGGGCACCGCCGTCTTGCGCAGCGCGGCGGCCACCGGCTCATGGGCGACCGCGAAGCCCACGCGCAGACCCGCGAGGCCGTACGCCTTGGAGAACGTACGAAGGACACAGACGTTCGGACGCTCGCGGTAGATCTCGATGCCGTCCGGGACCTCGGGGTCGCGGATGAACTCGCGGTACGCCTCGTCCAGCACGACCAGGACATCACGCGGTACCCGGTCGAGGAAGCGCTCCAGCTCGGCCCTGCGGACCACGGTGCCGGTGGGGTTGTTCGGGTTGCAGACAAAGATGAGGCGGGTGCGCTCGGTGATCGCGTCGGCCATCGCGTCCAGGTCGTGGACCTCGCCCTGCGTCAGCGGCACCCGCACCGACGCCGCGCCGCTGACCTGGGTGATGATCGGGTACGCCTCGAAGGACCGCCAGGCGTAGATGACCTCGTCGCCCGGGCCGGACGTGGCCTGGAGCAGCTGCTGGGCGACGCCGACCGAGCCGGTGCCGGTGGCGATGTGCGAGAGCGGCACGCCGAAGCGGTCGGCCAGTTCACTCATCAGGGCCGTGCAGGCCATGTCGGGGTAACGGTTGAAGGACCCGGCCGCGGCGAGCGCGCTCTCCATGACGCCCGGGAGCGGCGGGTAGGGGTTCTCGTTGGAGGACAGCTTGTAGGCCACCGGACCGTCGGCCGCGGCGGGCTTGCCCGGCTTGTAGGTGGGGATACCCTCCAGCTCGGCGCGCAGCCTCGGGCTCGTCTCGCTCACCGCAGTCCTCCTCGTACCGGTACCGGCGACAGTTCGAATACTGCTCACCTTATGAGGATTCGAGGCTGGTGCGAATGGCCTACGGAGATCCGTCTCCGGAAGGCGCGCGGCAAGGGGGAGCGCCCCGCGGTCTTCCGTGCGCCGGTGGCTCACTCCGTGGCGCGCATCCCTCGTGAAGGTGAGTTGAGACCTCTTCGAGACCTCGCGCATCTGACAGGACCGCGCCAGACGATCAGCGGCAACTAACGCTCACAACGTCCAACTACCCTGCATTCCATGGTCATTGGCGCGCTGGAGTCATGCAGAAACGTGCCTGTCAACGAGTGAATATGCGTCCGCGCTACCCACCCCGATGAGCCCTACTATCGGCTCGCCATGACAGCAGCAGGGAAGCACCAGGTGAGCCGAGCGGAGACCGCCCGCCGGAGCAACCGGCAGAACCGAGCGGGCATCAGAGACGTCGCCGCGGCCGCCGGTGTCTCGATCACGACTGTCTCCGATGCCCTCAACGGCAAGGGGCGGCTGCCCGACGCCACCCGACGCCATGTCCGCGAGGTCGCCGAGCGGCTGGGCTATCGCCCCTCCGCCGCGGCCCGAACCCTCCGTACCGGCAAGTCCGGCCTCATCGGCCTGACCGTGACCACGTACGGGGATGAACCTTTCACCTTCACCGAATTCGCCTACTTCGCGGAGATGGCCAGAGCCGCCACCTCCGCCGCCCTCGCCCGGGGCTACGCCCTGGTGATCCTCCCGGCCACCTCGCGCCGCAGTCCGGTCGACGTGTGGTCCAACGTCGCGCTCGACGGCACCGTCGTCGTCGACCCCTCCGACCATGACCCGGTCGTCAGCGAGCTGGTCAGACAGGGCCTGCCGGTGGTCTCCGACGGCCGCCCCGCGGGGTCGCTGCCCGTCACCGCCTGGGTCGACAACGACCACGAGGCGGCGGTCCTCGAGATCCTCGACCACCTCGCGGCGGCGGGCGCCCGCCGGATCGGCCTCCTCACCGGCAACACCACGGACACCTACACCCACCTGTCCACGACCGCGTACCTCCGCTGGTGCGAGCGCGTCGGACAGGACCCGGTCTACGAGTCCTACCCCGCCCACGACCCGTGCGCGGGCGCCGTGGCCGCCGACCGGCTGCTCGCCAGGCCCGACCGCCCCGACGCCGTCTACGGCCTCTTCGACCCCAACGGCACCGACCTGCTCGCCGCCGCCCGGCGGTACGGCCTGCGGGTCCCCGACGACCTGCTGCTCGTCTGTTGCAGCGAGTCCACGGTGTACGCCACCACGGAACCGCCCATCACCACGCTCTCCCTCAAGCCGAGACGCATCGGAACGGCCGTCGTACAGCTCCTCATCGACGCCATCGAGGGGCTCGACTCGGGCGGGCCCGTCGAGCAGGTGATACCGACCGAACTGATCGTGCGCACCTCGTCCGAGCGACGTCCGCCGCGCACGACGGTCAGTCCGCCACGCTCCTCGGGCTCGGGCTGACCCAGACGCTGACTCAGACGATTTCGGGCAGAGGTGGGCCACTAACCCGCCACCAGGGGGGAAACCTCTGCCCAATTCGGGAGAAAACCTCGGTGAACCGGGGCCTGGGACCGATTCACCACCCCTGGTGCACCACACAGCGGGAGCCGCATTCCTATGATGGGCGGACGACACCGCGGGCCGCTGCGACCAGGCAGTCCGTTCTCGGTGCAGATGCGGCGCAATGGTGGTGGAGGGGTCGATGACTCAGGGGGCCGGTCAGGGACCCGATGTGCGGACGGCGACGCTGCGCGACTTCCGCGTACCGGCGTACGTCCATGAGACGACCGGCCCCGCCGAGGTGAGCCCTCCGGCGCCGGCTCCGGGGGGGCTGCCGGACGACGGCTACACCCCCACCCAGCGTGACTTGCCGGTCATCAACCGCGGCGACACGGTCCAGGTGCAGGTCATGCCGGATCCCCCGCAGCCGAGGCCGGGCGACGAGCTCGGCCCGCTGTTCGTCGTGGGCGACGTGCACGGCTATCTGGACGAGCTCCTCGCGGCCCTCCAGGAACAGGGCCTCATCGACGCCGACGGCAACTGGTCCGCGGGCAACGCGCGCCTGTGGTTCCTCGGCGACTTCACCGACCGCGGGCCCGACGGCATCGGCGTCATCGACCTCGTGATGCGGCTGTCCGCCGAGGCCGCGGCCGCCGGCGGCTACTGCAAGGCGCTCATGGGCAACCACGAGCTGCTCCTGCTCGGCGCCAAGCGCTTCGGCGACACGCCCGTCAACTCCGGCGCGGGCACCGCCACCTTCCAGGCCGCCTGGCTGCTCAACGGCGGCCAGAAGACCGACATGGAGCGCCTGGAGGACCACCACCTCCAGTGGATGGCCCGGCTGGACGCGATGGAGGAGGCCGACGGCCACCTGCTCGTGCACTCCGACACGACCGCCTACCTGGATTACGGCGACTCGATCGAGGCAGTGAACGACACCATCCGCGAGACCCTCACGCGCAACGACGCCGACGAGTGCTGGGACCTCTTCCGCAAGTTCACCAAGCGCTTCGCCTTCCGCGACGAGTCGGGCTCCTCAGCCGTACGCGAGCTGCTGGACATGTACGGCGGCACGCGCATCGTCCACGGCCACAGCCCCATCCCCTACCTCCTGGGTGACGTCGGCTCCGAGGACGAGTCGGACGGCGGCGGACCGGTCATCGAGGGACCGCACGTCTACGCCGACGGCCTGGCCATCGCCATGGACGGCGGAGTGACCATGGCCGGAAAGCTACTGGTCTGCCAACTCCCCCTGGGTATCTGAGCGTTCGCTGGGCAGGCGCCCCCTTACAGGATCACGCCGACCGGGGGTGCCAATTCTGGAAACCCCCTGTCACCGCGTGCCGTCACGGCTCTACCATCGGCTTATCCGTAGCAGGCTCCCCTCCGTTTCTGCCCGACGGCTCGTAGCCATGCGAGCCTTAGCCCTACGGAGCATCGGGGGATGCACATGAACAGCGCTCCACACCTGCTCAATGAGGACCGCCCCGAATACGAGCGGATCCTCGACGAGGCGCTGCGCACCGCACCTGACCGTCCTGAACTCGCCGCAGTGGGCCAGCGGCTCAACACCGAACAACTGCGCACCATGGCCCTGAACGCGACAGCACTGATCACGGCCGCCGCCACGGCCGAGTACGCGCACTACGTGAAGGTTCGCGAGGAGTTGCGCGAACCTCGACCGTCCTCCACCTCGATTCGCGAAGGGAGTGGACACAGCGCCGCGGAGTCGGGCTCCGGCGGCATCGGCCTCGCCACGACGATGGGCGAGGTCGCGGAACCCGCGGCGGCGGCAGGAGCCGGGGCGATCGCCGTGGTGGCGGTCCTCGCCCCCGTCCTCGCCGGGACGGCCGCCGCGATCTTCCTGCTCGTCGGCTACATCCTGAAGATGCTCAACCCCGAGCCCGCCTTCGCGGACACCCTGCTCACCGCGGGATGGCTGTTCGGCGCGCTCACCGCCGGGGGCATCCTGGTCGCCGCGGTCGGTCTGCTCCTGACGGCCCTGCGAAACGGCGCCACATCGCTCCATGCGGGACTCCACGGCGAGCAGTACGAGGAAGTGTCCCGAGCCAGGGAAGCCTGGAGTCAGGCGCTCCTCGAACGGGGCGTCGTGCCGTTCCTCCGGGAGGCCCTGACGGATCCGGGCGCGGCTCCCGCGGCCCGCGCGCCGTCGCACGGGGCCGGAGGAGCCGCGGCGGGCGGCCGCATGCCGCAACTCGGCTACAACCGGCCCGGATTCAGCAGCCCGGACGGCGGCCGGGCGACGGGATCGCGGCCGAGCTTTTCGAGCCCCGACTTCTCCAGCCCGGACTTCGGCGGCCCCGAACACAAGCCCGAGTAGGCAGGGGTGTCCGCAGAGTCGGTCGTCGCGACACTCTGCGGGCACCCCCTACGTGCCTACGTGGTTTCGCTCAGTCGGCGATCGGCAGATAGACCCGGTTGCCGGCGGCGGCGAACTCCTTGGACTTCTGCTCCATGCCCGCCTCGATCTCGCCTTCCGCCAGGTCACCGCCGTGCTGGCGGCGGATGTCCTGGGAGATCTTCATCGAGCAGAACTTCGGCCCGCACATCGAGCAGAAGTGCGCCGTCTTCGCGGGCTCGGCCGGCAGCGTCTCGTCGTGGAACTCCCGCGCCGTGACCGGATCGAGGGCCAGGTTGAACTGGTCCTCCCAGCGGAACTCGAAGCGCGCGTCCGAGAGCGCGTCGTCCCAGTCCTGCGCGCCCGGGTGCCCCTTGGCGAGATCGGCCGCGTGCGCCGCGATCTTGTACGTGATGACGCCGGTCTTCACGTCGTCGCGGTTGGGCAGGCCGAGGTGCTCCTTCGGCGTGACGTAGCAGAGCATGGCCGTGCCCCACCAGCCGATCATCGCGGCGCCGATGCCCGAGGTGATGTGGTCGTAGGCGGGCGCGATGTCCGTGGTCAGCGGGCCGAGCGTGTAGAACGGCGCCTCCTCGCAGATCTCCTGCTGGAGGTCGATGTTCTCCTTGATCTTGTGCATCGGGACGTGACCGGGGCCCTCGATCATCGTCTGCACGTTGTGCCGCTTGGCGATCGTGTTGAGTTCCCCGAGGGTCCGGAGCTCGGCGAACTGCGCCTCGTCGTTGGCGTCCGCGATCGAACCGGGCCGCAGGCCGTCACCGAGCGAGTACGTCACGTCGTACGCCGCGAGGATCTCGCACAGCTCCTCGAAGTGCTCGTAGAGGAAGCTCTCCTTGTGGTGCGCGAGGCACCAGGCGGCCATGATCGAGCCGCCGCGCGAGACGATGCCGGTCTTGCGGCGGGCGGTGAGCGGGACGTACGGCAGGCGCACACCCGCGTGCACCGTCATGTAGTCCACGCCCTGCTCGGCCTGTTCGATGACCGTGTCCTTGTAGATCTCCCAGGTCAGCTCCTCGGCCTTGCCGTCGACCTTCTCCAGGGCCTGGTAGAGGGGCACGGTGCCGATGGGCACGGGGGAGTTGCGCAGGACCCACTCGCGGGTGGTGTGGATGTTGCGGCCGGTGGAGAGGTCCATGACCGTGTCGGCGCCCCACTGGGTCGCCCAGGTCATCTTGTCCACCTCCTCCTCGATGGAGGAGGTGACCGCGGAGTTGCCGATGTTGGCGTTCACCTTCACCAGGAACTTCTTGCCGATGATCATCGGCTCGATCTCCGGGTGGTTGACGTTGGCCGGGATCACGGCGCGGCCCGCGGCGACTTCGGCCCGCACGACCTCGGGGTCCATGTTCTCGCGGATCCCGATGAACTCCATCTCGGGCGTGATCTCACCGCGCCGGGCGTACGCGAGCTGTGTCACCGCCTGGCCCGGGCGGCCGCGGCGCGGCTGGCGGGGGCGGCCGGGGAAGACCGCGTCGAGGTTCTTGAGCCCGCCGCGCGGCGAGGTGTGCTTGATGCCGTCGTCCTCGGGGCGGGGCGGACGGCCCACGTACTCCTCGGTGTCGCCGCGGGCGATGATCCAGTTCTCCCGCAGCGGCGGCAGGCCGCGGCGGACGTCGGTCTCGGCGGACGGGTCGGTGTACGGACCCGATGTGTCGTACAGGGTGACGGCCTTGCCGTTGGTGAGGTGCACCTGGCGGACCGGCACGCGCAGATCGGGGCGTGAACCCTCGATGTACGCCTTGTGCCAGCCGATGGACTTCCCGGCCTCCGCCGCGACAGCGTTCTCAACGTGCTCGTCGCTGCTGGAGGCAGGCGTGCGTGCGTCCGATGTGGTCATGAGACCTACTCCCTACGCCGGCATTACCCGGTAACAGGTTCGGCGGTCGACGCAGCGGATTCCGTACGTTCATGCACGACTCGTGCCGTTTCGTACGGAGGTCAGCGCCCTCTCAGCCCGGTGCTCCGAGCTCCCGCGATTGCAAAGGTGGCTCCACGCTAGCGTCATGTCGGGCGCGCTGAACAGAGGGCCCCTCCCGTTCTTGCGATGATCGGTCCGTGACCACCACACCCCCGCCGCCGCCTCCGCCCTCACAACCGCCCCGCTCCGGCCCGTCCCCCGACGGCTCCGGGCACGGACACGGACACGGCCATACGCACAGCCACGGCCCCGCCGCGCCCGTCTCCCAGCACCTGCGCAAGGTCATCGCGGCGGTGCTGATCCCCTTCGCCACCGCGGTCGTCGTGGGCCTGTTGGTCCTGTGGCCGGGCGGGACGCCGAGCCATGAACGCACCGGCGTCGGCTTCGACCGGCAGACACAGTCGGCGACGGTCGCCAAGGTGCAGGAACTGCCCTGCAAGGACCTCAACCCCTCGCAGCCCCAGCCGAACGGCGACACCTCCACCCCCGAGGGCCAGAGCGCCCAGTCCCGGGCCGAGGGCACCTGCAAGAAGGCGCTGATCGAGGTGACCAGCGGTGACGACAAGGGCCGCACGTTCACCGAGATCATTCAGCCGGACTCGCCCCGGCAACTGCGCAAGGGCCAAGAGGTGGTGGTCGCCTACGAGCCCAAGGCCCCCGAGGGCCTTCAGTATTCGGTCACCGACGTGAACCGCAAGATCCCGATGGCGCTTCTCGCCGGCATCTTCGCGCTCGCCGTCGTGGTGGTGGGGCGGCTGCGCGGTGTGATGGCCCTGGTGGCACTCGCCATCAGCTTCCTGGTGCTGACCTTCTTCATCCTGCCGGCGATCCTCCAGGGGGCGAACCCCCTGGTCGTGGCGGTGATCGGGGCGAGCGCCATCATGCTGGTCGCGCTCTACCTCTGCCATGGCCTCACGGCCCGTACCTCGGTCGCGGTGCTCGGCACCCTCATCTCCCTCCTCCTGATCGGCCTGCTCGGCTCCCTGTTCATCGGCTGGGCCGCGCTGACCGGCAACACGGACGACAACACCGGCCTCATCCACGGCCTGTATCCGTCCATCGACATGAGCGGCCTGCTGCTCGCGGGCGTCATCATCGGCTCGCTCGGCGTCCTGGACGACGTGACGGTCACCCAGACCTCAGCCGTCTGGGAACTGCACCAGGCCAACCCGACCATGGGCTGGCGCGGCCTCTACCGCGCGGGCATCCGCATCGGCCGCGACCACATCGCCTCGGTCGTCAACACCCTCGTCCTGGCCTACGCGGGCGCCGCGCTGCCCCTGCTGCTGCTCTTCTCGATCGCGCAGTCCAGCGTGGGCACGGTCGCCAACAGCGAGTTGGTCGCCGAGGAGATCGTGCGCACCCTGATCGGCTCGATCGGCCTGGTCGCGTCGGTGCCGGTGACCACCGCGCTGGCCGCCCTGGTGGTCTCCGCCGACCGCTCCGCCACCGCCGGTCCCGGCGGCCCGGCCATGGCGACCGGCACCCCCGCTCCCCGCTCCTCCCGTGGCGGGAAGGGCCGCCGCCGCAAGGCCTGACGCCGAAAGGGACCCGCGCGGCCCCTTGAGCCGGGAGAAGCCGCGAAATGCACCAATCTGCCATTCATATCTGCCCACCGGTCGGCGGTCAGCCCGCGTTCTGCTCCTCCGCCAGAATCCGGTCGAGCGCCTCGTCGAGGTGCGCGTCGAAATCGGCGAGCGTCCGCTCCTGCCCGAGCGGCACCAACCGGTCCGTACGGTCCAGGAAGGCGAGCAGCGGCGGAATGCCCACCCGGAACAGCGCCTGATCCGGGCCGACCTGAAGCCTGATCAGCGCCTCGTCCATCAACTCGGGATCAGTGGGCTCGATCCGCACATCCCCGACCCCGCACGGCCGGCCCACCCCGTCGATCAACAGCTCCCGGCCGAATGCCCACGTCACCGGAGCGTCACCGGGCAGATGAAACGTCAGCCGCACGGCAAAAGGATCACCGGTCTCATAGCGCAACTCCACCGGGATACGAAACGAGAGCTCCTCGGAAACAAGGAAGCTCATCATGACCTCTGCCTGAACCGTCTCGTCCATCGCGCCCTACCCCGTCACTTGGCCTTCAAGTGGCCAGGAACCAACTCCCTGACACTCATGGCATCTTGCTTAAAGTACACACCAGATCACAAGGAGTGAGTTTTCAGATGCTGATAGAGAAGGCGAGTGTCCCTAGTAGCTTTCCGATCTCACGCTGCAATCTCTGTGCCGCGGGCAGCAGCCGGTCCGCCTGACCTGCGGGCACGGAAATGGCCAAGGTCGCCGCGGTGTCTCCCGCCAAGATCGGAATCGCCGCGCAGACCGTCCCCAACGCGTACTCCTGTCGCTCCACCACGGGCCTCATCCGCTCCATCGCCTCGAGCCGACGCAGAAACGTGCGGTCGTCGCGGACCGAGTAACGCGTGATCGATTGAACCGGATAGCGATCGAGGTGGTCCTGCCTGGCCTCGTCGTCGAGTTGGGAGAGCAGGCACTGCCCGATGGCGTGGGCGTGACCCGTCTCCCGGAAGTCTGCCCATTCCTCGACCGCGGGATTGCCCGGGGTGTCGGAGACCGCCACGATCTCGATCTCGCCCTCGCGGTAGACCGCGAAGTACACCGGCACCCCGATGATGTCCCGGCAGTGCGCCAGCGCATCACCGATCGTGCCGCGACGATTCTGCTGCGCCCCGCTGCTGCTGAGCCGCTCGGCCGCCTCGCCGAGTACGAACACTCCTTTCTCGCGGCGCAGATAGCCCTCGTGGGTCAGCGTGCGCAGCAGGTGGTAGGCGGTGGGGAGCGCGAGCCCCGCCTCGCGGGCCAGTTGCTTGGCGGGCGCGCCGTCCGGGTGCGTGGCGGCGGCTTCCAGCAGCCGCATGGCCCGCTGCACGGAGCCGATGAGGGTGGGCGTGACGGTGGCGGCGGCCGTGGCCGTGGCGTCCGCCGGTGGAAGGGCGCTGGCGTCGGCCGGTAAGGGGGTGGCGTCGGCCCGTGCGGTGGAGGTGGCGGCCGGTGAAGTGGGGGTACCGACCGGTGAAGTGGAGGCGTCGACCGCGGCCAAGGTTCACTCCCGAAGCGCGTGGGGGGGGCCGCCCGTGCCCGGAGAAACACGGGAGGGCAATGCGCCCGTCCGCGGGGGACGACCCCGCGTCGGTTTTCGGACTCTAACCCTTGGCCACCGCTCTGCGGCCGTCTGCGGGGAAACATCCCCCGGCCGAGGGACCCGTTTCGAAAAGTCACCGCCAGGCAGTAACCAATCGGTGAGCAACCACTTCAGCGACGGTTGTAGGTGATCAGTGCCCGATGCATGCGGCGGCGATCACCAATCGGTGCGGGACGAGGACGCGCCGGATATGAACTTCCGTACGACATAAATGAGTCCACCGACCAAGGCGACGAATAGCAGCGCCTTGAAGAGCAGGCCGACGACGAACCCGACAACGGTCGCTATCACACCGCCGAACACGACCAAGGCGATGACGGGCACGGCCACCCACTTCACCCACCACGGCATTCCCGCAAAGATCTCCTTCGCCGCCATCGTCCTTACCTCTCTCCGCACACTTCACGTCGGTGCGGGATCCTGAATGTCCGCAGGCTCCCGGCTTCTTGCATTCGATGCTAGAGCGCCAAAGCCCTCTGCGGGGGCCGCGCAGCCCTTGTCCTCCCCTGATCCGACCCTGAGAGAACCCCGAGGTCAGACCTCACCCTCAGGCCTCGGGCGGGGAGAAGACGACCAGGACCCGCAGGTCCTCGCTGATGTGGTGGAACTTGTGGGCCACCCCGGCCGGCACGTACACGACGCTGCCGCGCGCGACCGACGTGGTCTCCATGCCGACCGTGATCGAGGCACGGCCGCTGACGACCATGTAGACCTCGTCCTGCCCGTGCGGCTGCTGCGGGTCGGACTCCCCCGCGTCGAGCGCGTAGAGACCGACCGACATGTTCCGCTCCCGCAGAAACTGCAGATACGCCCCGTCGTTCGCGGCGCGCTCCGCCTCCAGATCGTCCAGCCGGAATGCCTTCATCGCCCTCGTACGCCCCTCGCTGGTGCTCGTCCCGCGGATGTCCGCGGATGTCCCGCGGATGTCCCGCGGATTCCGCCGGTCTCGTGACCCGACCGCTTCCGGTCCACGTCTGCCACGATCAGACACATGAAGAATTTCGTAGTCAAGACGATCGCCAACGCCGCGGCCCTGGCCGTAGCCGTATGGCTGCTCGACAAGATCACGCTGACCGGCGGCAGCACCGGCAAGAAGGTCGGCACCCTGATCGTCGTCGCGCTGCTCTTCGGACTGGTGAACTTCCTGGTCAAGCCGGTGGTGAAGGTCCTCACCTTCCCCTTGTTCATCCTGACCCTGGGACTGATCACCCTCGTGGTCAACGCCCTGATGCTGCTGCTCACCTCGTGGCTGGCCGACAAGTTCGACGTCAGCTTCCATGTGGAGGGCTTCTGGACCGCCGTCCTGGGCGGCCTGATCATCTCGATCGTGTCCTGGGCCATGAACATGGTGCTCCCGGACGACAAGGACTGATCGGCATGACGGACTCTTCGGTGACAGGCATCGGTGACGGGACGCGAGCGGTGCGGGCCGGGCTGCCCGAGCCGGTGAAGCACGAACCCACGCTGCCCGGCCCGGTGTTCGCCGCGCACTTCCACCTCCCCGGCGACCCCACCGGCGGCTACGCCTACGCACGCGACGAGAACCCCACCTGGACGCACCTGGAACGCGCCATCGGCGAGCTGGAGGCCCCGGGCGCCGGTGCGGACGTCGAGACGCTCGCCTTCGCCTCCGGCATGGCCGCGATCTCGGCGGTGCTCTTCTCCCAGCTGCGCGCCGGGGACGCGGTGGTCCTGCCGGACGACGGCTACCAAGTGCTCCCCCTCGTCCACGAGCAGCTCACGGCGTACGGCATCGAGGTGCGCACCGCCCCGACGGCCGGTGACGCCCAGCTCGACGTCCTGGACGGTGCCAAGCTGCTGTGGATCGAGACGCCGTCCAACCCCGGCCTCGACGTGTGCGACGTGCGTCGCCTCGCCGATGCGGCACGCGCGCGTGGCGTCCTGGTGGCGGTCGACAACACCCTGGCCACACCGCTCGGCCAGCGCCCCCTCGAACTGGGCGCCCACTTCGCGGTGGCCAGCGGCACGAAGATGCTCACCGGCCACGGAGACATCCTCCTGGGGTACGTCACCTGCCGCGACGCGGAGCTGACCGCTTCCGTACGGCGCTGGCGCAAGATCGTCGGTGCCATCCCCGGTCCCATGGAGGCCTGGCTCGCGCACCGCTCGCTCGCCACACTCCACCTGCGTGCCGACCGGCAGAACGCGAACGCCCTGGCCCTCGCCGAGGCGCTGCGCGATCGGCCCGAGGTGGCGGGGCTGCGCTACCCCGGGCTGCCCGACGACCCCTCGTACAAGATCGCCTCGCGGCAGATGCGGCGCTTCGGGTGCGTGGTCTCCTTCACGCTGCCCACCCGCGCACGTGCCGAGCGGTTCCTGGAAGCGCTGCGTCTCGTCGACGACGCGACGAGCTTCGGCGGTGTGCGGTCCACGGCCGAGCGGCGCGGGCGCTGGGGCGGCGATGACGTCCCGGAGGGCTTCATCCGCTTCTCCGCGGGCGCCGAGGACCCGCATGACCTGGTGGATGACGTGCTCCGCGCGCTGGACGCGTCCGCCGAGTGAGAACTGCCGACGACCCGGCCGCTCCTGTGCGCCGACGCCGCCCTCGGCCCCGGACGACACCCGGGCTACGTACGACGAACGGTCCGAGCCTCCCCCCTCGTGGCTCGGACCGTCCCGGTTCCGCGTGCGAAGAACCGCGTCCACAAGGCTAGTTGACTGTGTGTCAGTGTCCAATCACAGTAGCGACAGAGACCTATCGACATATTTATAGTTGTGCGCGCCCTGGGGTGAAGGGGAGGGACGTCGTCATGGATCTGGCCCTGTTACGCACCTTCGTGACGGTGCACCGGGCCGGTTCCTTCACCCGCGCCGCGGCACTGCTCGGCCTCTCACAGCCCGCCGTCACGTCCCAGATCCGCACCCTGGAGCGGCAGCTCGGCCGCCCTCTCTTCCTGCGCCAGGCCCGCGGCGTGACCCCCACGACCATCGGCGACGAACTCGCCCACAAGGCCGCCCCGCACCTGGACGCGCTCATGGAGATCGCCGAGGCCGGGCCCGACGAGGAGTCGTCCATGCGCACCCTCCACCTCGCGGGACCGCCCGAGTTCACCGCCGAGCGTGCCCTGCCCGCGCTCACCGCCCTGACCGGACAGGACGGCCACGGCTACGCCCTGCGCGCCTCGTTCGGCACCGCCGACGAGGTCCTGGAGGGGCTCGCGGCCGGACATCACGACCTGGCCATCGCCACGGCCCGGCCGCGCGGCGCGCTGCTCACCGCGACGCCGCTCTGCGACGAGGAGCACGTCTTGGTCGCGGGGGAGCGCTGGGCCGCCCGTCTCGGCCTCGGTGGGCTGGGAGCCGGCGGGCTGGTCCCGCGCAGTTTCGGCCGCGGGGGACTGGGCCGCGGGGGAGCGCTGCCGCTGGAGAACCTGCCGGTGGTCGAGGTGCACGAGACGCTGCCGTTCGTCTCCCGCTACTGGGCCGCTGTCTTCGACGCCCGCCCGGCCGCCTCCGGCGCCGTCATCGTGCCGGACCTGCGGGCGGTCCTCGCCTGCGCGGCCTCGGGCGCCGGCCTCGCCGTACTGCCCCGCTACCTCTGCGCCGACGCCCTGAAGCGCGGGGATGTCGTGACCCTCCTCGAACCCCCGGTGCCGCCGTTGCGTACGTACTTCCTGGTCGTGCGCACCGGTACGCAGGCCATGCCCCACATCGCTCGGGCGCATGAATGGCTGCTGCGGGCCGCCGCCGAATGGTCTTGAGGGACGGTCGGCGACTGGGCTTGATGGCGGTTCCGAGTGGGCCGCGATGTTTCACGTGGAACAGTCCGGGCCACATTCCCCCCATGACCGTCCGACCCGTGGTCAAACGCACCGCGCGCGCCGTCCTGCTGGACGGAGACGACCTGATCCTGATCAAGCGGACCAAGCCCGGCGTCGATCCGTACTGGATCACCCCGGGAGGCGGCGTGGAACCGGAGGACGCCACCGTCGTCGACGCGCTCCACCGCGAGGTGCACGAGGAACTCGGCGCCAAGATCACCGACGTCGTGCCCTGCTTCGTCGACACCGTGGAGCACATCGGTGAGGACGGCGGCGCGACCGGCGTGAAGGTGCAGCACTTCTTCGTCTGCCGTCTGGAGTCCATGGACACCGGCCTGCGGCACGGTCCCGAGATCGAGGAGCCGTGCGGCGAGTACGAGATCGTGCACGTGCCCTTCACCCGGGTCGGCATCGCCTCGGTCCACCTCGTACCGCTGTCGCTGCGGCACTATCTGGACGGCAACATCGAGGGCGTACGCGCGATGCACGCCCCTGATCTGGGCTGAACCGGGCCGTGGGTTCAGTCCCCCGCGACCACCAGCTCCTCCACGGAGTCATGGCGGATGCGGGCCTCGGGGATGCCGACGTCTCGCAGCGCGTCCATTCCGCTGCGGATCATGCCGGGCGGTCCCGAGAGATAGGCGTCGTACTCGTTCCACGGGCCGTACTCGCGCACGGCGTCCGGCAGTTGGGCCCGCTGGTCCACGACCGGGCGGACGGAGAGCCAGGGGTGGCTCTGTTGCAGCCGCAGCATCGTGTCGATGTCGTACAGGTCGTGATCGGTGCGGGCGCCGTAGAACACCTCCACCGGGCGCCGCCTGCCGTGCTCGGCGACGTCCTCGACCAAGGCCTTGATCGGCGCGATGCCCGTGCCGCCGCCCAGACAGAGAAGGCCGCTGTCGGTGGTGTGGTCGACGGTCATCGAGCCTCCCGGCGGCCCCAGCCGCAGGACGTCCCCGGGACGGGCGTGGTGCACGAGTGCGTTGGAGACCCAGCCGGCCGGAACGGCCTTGACGTGGAAGGAGAGCAGCCCGTCGGAGCGGGGCGCCGACGCGAAGGAATAGTGCCGCCAGATCCGCGGCCACCAAGGGGTCTCCAGACTGGTGTACTGCCCGGCCAGGAACGGATACGGCTGGTCCGGGCGGACCGTGACCACGGCGATGTCCGGGGTCCGCAGGTCGTGTGAGACGACCTCCGCGAACCACCAGGCGGGGGCGCGCAGTTCGTCCTCGGCCGCCGCGTCGATCATGACCTGGGAGATCGTCGTGTACGTGCGGACCCAGGCGGCCTCGGTCTCCTCGTCCCAGATCGCGCTCGCGTACCGGCTCAGCGAACCGATCAGGCATTCACCGACGGCCGGATAGTGCTCGGGGCGGGTGCCGTACTTGCGGTGCCCCCGGCCGAGGTTCTTCAGATACGAGACGAGTACGTCGGTGTGGTCGATGTGCTCGGCCGCTGTCAGCAGCGCCTTGAGGAGGCGGTCCCGCTGGGCGTCCATCGCAGCGGGGAACATCGGGCGCAGGTCGGGGTGGCGGGTGAAGAGCAGCGCGTAGAAGTACGAGGTGACCTGGTCGGCGACAGGGCCGATCTCGGCCATCGTGCGCTGCACCAGGGCGGCGTCGGGCGACACCGGTCGGGACGGCTTCGCCACGGAGGCCTGCGTCACGGAGTCCTTCACCACGGGGGGTGGCGCCGACTGTGTCACCGGGGGTGGAGTGGGCCGGGGCTGCACTGCGGGGGACGGGCCGACCGAAGCGGCAGCCAGTATTCGCTCCTCCGCCGAGCTGCTCGCGGAGCCGTCCGCGGAGCCGGCCGCCGCCTCGTTCACCGCCTCGTCCGACGGCCTTTCCCCCGGTTCAGCGAAAGGCTCCGCGGCGGGCACGGGGCCCTCGGGCCGGCCCAGGGGACGTATGGAAGCGGGCCGCCGACCCTCGGGGGCCTGGTGCGCGTCGGCGCCGGGCGGCTGCGGGTGGCCGTCCTCCGGCCGCTTCGGTGGCCTGCGCGGGGTGAACCAGCCACCCCCGCCGCCGGAAGTGCCGTCGTCCGACGACGTGGTGGTCGGAGCGTCCATGCTGTGCCTCGCCTCGAACATCTCTCGGTCGGTCTGTGCACTTCCTGTCGGAAGCCGCCTGCTTTCCCCGCTCTGCCTCGATGGCCGATCCGGCCACATTGAACCCCGAGTTACCGGACCCTACGGACAAGTAGGTCGAGAATGTGACATTGGCCGCAGTCACTCACGGCAGCATCCCATTCAGCGTCACCGCGTCGGCCGCATAACGAGAAGTACCGGCTCTGGATCTCTCTTCCCCGTTAGGCTTCGTTGACCTGCGCGCGTGCCCCCCAAGATGCGAAGAAGCGCACCCGGCACGAACCGGAGTCGACCATACCGGCAGCCGCCCGACATACAAGTCCCCTGCCCTTCCTCGGTAATTCAACGCATCTGCCTGCCAATTTCCTCAATTAACGGGCGTGCCGGACCAATTCGTACGCCTTACGCAGGTCGCGCCCCACGTAAGAGTGGGTGGCCAGGCTGGCCAGCCGTGGGTCCGCATTGACCGCGACAGAAACCGGTACGACGCCGAAGAGCTCCAGGTCGGACAGCGAGTCGCCGTACGCGACGCAATCGCTCCGGCGTATCCCGAACTCTTCACAGAGCCGGTCCGCGATCCTCACCTTGGCCGCGGCGTCGAGAATGCCCGCCGGTTCGACGGGCTCGGTGAACGGCACGGCCGGAAAAAGTGACCCATGCGCGGCATGCGCGCCCCACTCGACGAGCCGCTCCACGAAGAAGGACGGCGAGAGCGACACCACCGCGCAGTAGTCACCCGCCTCGTGGATCCGGGCCCAGGTCTCCCGGATACCGGAGAGCCAGGGCGCCCCCTCAAAGGCGGCGGTCACCTGCGCCTCCGTGAGCTCCGCCCACAGGGAGCACACGCGCACCGCGTACTCCGGCGAGTCGATGCGCCCGGCGACGAAGTCCCGCTCCAGCGCCGTGATCTCCGCGTCCAGTCCGAGCTGCCGCGATATCTCTACGGGCGCCGCCGTGCCGTGCAGCAGCGTCCCGTCCAGATCGAAGAGGTGCAGTCGTGCCATGTACGCCGAGGCTAGTACCCGCGGTTACTCCCGCTGTCAGACGCCCCGGCCCTGCCTCGGTCGGCACTGTGTTTCACGTGAAACTTAGCCGCCCCGCTCGCCGGGCCACCCTGGTCGTCCATGTCATCGGCGCAGCCTGCTGGCTCGGGCTCACGCTCGGGCTCGTCGCCCTCGCCCTCGCCCTCACCGCGATCACGACGGACGCCTCCGCGGCCGTGGAAGCCTCCGTCCGCTCGATGAAGGTATTCGCGGACTGGCTGGTTCTCCCGCTCGCCCTGGTGACCCTGGTGAGCGGACTGGTGCTGTCCTTGGGCACCCAGTGGGGCCTCGCCAGGCACCGCTGGGTCTACACGAAGTTCTGGCTCACCCTGGCCACCACCCTCGCGTCGGCCTTCGCGCTGCGTCCCGGTGTCGACGAGTCGGCCGCGACCGTGTCCGCGGGCAATCCGGTCACCGACACGGCCGGCCTGATCGCCGGCCCACTCATCTCGCTCAGCGCCTACCTGTTCATGACGGTCCTGTCGGTGCTCAAGCCCTGGGGGCTTACCCGTCGTGGCCAAAAGCAACGTGCTTCTGCCCACAAACGGGTGGACGCCGGGGACGTACGTCAGACAGCCTGACCCGAGTGTCGACACCTTCCCTCTCCGCACTGCCCATCCGCCGACTCACCCCCCGCGATCTGACGTCCTGCGCCGACCTGTCCGAGGACAGGGGCTGGCCCCGTGAGGAACACAAGTGGGGCCTCCTGCTGTCGGCCGGAACGGGCTACGGCATCGACGACCCCGACGGCAACGGCCTCATCGGCGCCTACGTAGTGACCCGGTACGGCCCGCAGGAGCGGCCCGGCCTCGCGGCGATCGGTATGGTCCTCGTCGCCGAGCGGTACGCCCGCCGTGGCATCGGCCGCCGCCTGATGCAGTACGCCATCGAGGAGACCGCCACCATCCCGATGACGCTCCACGCGACACCGAACGGCCGCCCCCTCTATGAGCAGCTCGGTTTCAAGGTGATCGGCCGGGCCGAGATGGTCTGCGGTCATCTGGTCCCCGCCGGGCCGCTTCCCGGCATCGCGACCCGCCCGGCCACCGCGGAGGACCTGACCGCCATCCTCCGGCTCGACACCGAGGTGTTCGGGCATGACCGGACCCACGTGATCACCCGGCTGCCCGCCTTCACCGACCAGCTCCGGGTCGCGGAGGCCGACGGCGAGATCATCGGCTACGCGGGCGCCTGGCCGAACATGGAGACCCACGTCGTCGGCCCGCTCATCGCACGGGACACGGAGACCTCGAAGGCGCTCATCGCCTCGCTCGGCGCGCACACCGACCGGCCGCTGCGCACCGACATCGACGTACGGCACGAAGAGCTGCTCGACTGGGTGAAGGAGAGCGGTCTCGCCCCCGTCGCCTTCAACGCGGTGATGGCCCACGGCACGCCGGAGCTGCCCGGCGACTGGACCCGCCGCTTCGCACCGCTGACGGTAGCGGCGGGCTGAGAGCACCCGCAGGCCTCTCCATCGCGTACGTGGGTTAAGCGAGGGCCTCCACGGCCTCCGTCGCGAAGCCGTGGTCCTGCTCGGGGGCGCCGCCGCCGACTCCGATCGCGCCGATCAGGCGGCCGTCACGGTGGACCGGCACGCCGCCCGCGATGAAGAGCAGCGGCCGGTCGAGGGCGGTGGGCAGGGTGTGGAAGAGGCCACCGGGCTGGACCGCGTCGACCAGGTCGGCGGTCGGGGTGTTCAGCTGAAGGGCGGTGTACGCCTTGCGGGTGCTGGTCTCACCGGAGATCAGCACGGCCCGGTCGTCGCGCCGGAAGGCCAGGAGGTGGCCGCCCGCGTCGAGGACGGTGATGCTGACGGTGACGTCGGCCGCCTCAGCGGCGCGGCGGGCCGCGGTGACGAGCGCTTCGGCGTCCTCGATGGTCAGCGGGGCGACGGCGGTGGCGGTGGCGGGGCTCATGCGGTGTTTCTCCTTGCGGTGCGGTACTGAGAGGGGCGGAAGAAGGGTCAGTGGTGTACGGGTGCGGCCTGCTCGGCGGGGGCCTTGCCGGTCACGACGAGGCTGGGGGTCGCCGCGGCGGAGCGGCGCTCGAGGGCGGCCGAGAGGATGGCCAGGACGAGAGCCGATCCGGCGAGGACGGCGCCCACCCAGTTCGGGGCGGTGTAGCCGAGGCCCGCGGCGATGACGATCCCGCCGAGCCAGGCCGAGAGGGCGTTACCGAGGTTGAAGGCGCCGATGTTGACGGCCGAGGCGAGGGTGGGGGCACCGGAGGCCTGGTCGAGGACGCGCTTCTGGAGCGGCGGTACGGTCGCGAATCCCAGCGCACCGATCAGCGTGATGGTCACGGCAGCGGCGATCTTGTTGTGCGCGGTGAGCGTGAAGAGGGCGAGTACGACGGCCAGAGAGCCCAGCGAGATGTACAGCAGCGGCATCAGCGCGCGGTCCGCGAACTTCCCGCCGATCAGGTTGCCTGCGACCATGCCGAGGCCGAAGAGGACGAGCAGCCAGGTGACGGAGGAGTCCGCGTAGCCGGCGACGTCCGTCATCATCGGCGCCAGGTAGGTGACGGCGGCGAAGACGCCGCCGAAGCCGAGGACCGTCATCGCCATGGCCAGCAGCACCTGTACGTTGCGGAAGGCGGCCAGTTCGTGGCGCAGCCGGACGCCTTCGGGCTTGGGCAGGTCGGGGACGAGCCTGGCGATGCCCGCGAGGCCGACGACGCCGAGCGCCGCGACGAGTCCGAAGGTCATGCGCCAGCCGAGCGTCTGCCCGACGAAGGTGCCGAGGGGCACCCCGACCACATTGGCCACGGTCAGGCCCGTGAACATCATGGCGATGGCGCCGGCCTTCTTCTCGGGGGCGACCAGCTCGGCCGCTACGACCGAACCGATGCCGAAGAAGGCGCCGTGGGCGAGGGACGCGACGACACGGCCCGCCAGCATCACGCCGAAGACCGGGGCGACGGCTGAGAGCAGGTTGCCCGCGATGAACAGGCCCATCAGCAGCATCAGCATCCGCTTGCGCGAGATCTTGGTGCCGAGGACGGTCATCAGCGGGGCGCCGAGGACGACCCCCAGGGCGTAGCCGGTCACGAGGAAGCCGGCCGTGGGGATGGAGACGCCGAAGTCACCCGCGACCTCGGGGAGCAGCCCCATGATCACGAACTCGGTGGTGCCGATCCCAAAGGCGCCGATCGCGAGGGCCAGTAGCGCGAGAGGCATGGAACTACCTTCCAGACGGTTGCAGGTGCGCTTAACGTGCGTCCACAATAGTTGCAGACGCGGGTTAGTTGCAAGCGCTGGATATTGCACGGGTGGACTATCCTGGGTCGTAGTCACTCCGGGACGGAGGAAACAAGAGCCATGACAGCGACGGATCCCGCACTCACCGCCCTTGCTCAGGGGTGGTGCGCGCTCTCCCTGCTCCACGGGCAGATCGAGAGCCACATCGAGCGCGCCCTCCAGGCCGAGCACGGGCTGAGCGTGCGCGAGTACTCCCTGCTCGACGTGCTCAGCCGCCAGCACGACGGCGAGGGCGGCCATCTGCAGATGAAGCAGGTCGCGGACGCCGTGGTTCTGAGTCAGAGCGCCACCACGCGCCTGGTCACCCGCCTGGAGGACCGCGGGCTGCTCTCGCGCTACCTGTGCCCCACCGACCGGCGCGGCATCTATACGGACGTGAGCGAGGCCGGCACCGCGTTGCTCAATGAGGCGCGCCCCACCAATGACGCGGCCCTGCGCGAGGCCCTCGACGAGGCCGCCCGGAATCCTGAGCTCGCTCCGCTGGTGAAGGCCGTCGAGACATTGCGCGTGCCTGCCTAGGGCTGCCCGCTCCTCATCCGGAGAGAGGCCTGCTCCTGAAGCGGTGGCTCGCATAGGCTGCGGCCATGGGAGATCTTGAGATACGTCCGGCCGTAGCCGACGACCTGCCCGCCATCGTCGCCATGCTCGCCGACGACCCCCTGGGCGCCACGCGCGAGTCGCCGGACGACCTCACCCCGTACGTCGCCGCGTTCCAGCGCCTGGCCGACGATCCCAACCAGCGGCTGGTCGTCGCCGTACGGGAGGGCCGCGTAGTCGGCACGCTTCAGCTCACGATCGTTCCGGGGCTCTCCCGGAAGGGCGCCACGCGGTCGATCATCGAGGGCGTACGCGTGCACGCCGACGAGCGAGGCAGCGGGCTCGGCACCCGGTTCATCGAGTGGGCGATCGAGGAATCCCGCCGCCAGGGCTGCCAGTTGGTCCAGCTGACCTCCGACGCCACCCGCACCGATGCCCACCGCTTCTATGAGCGGCTCGGGTTCAGCGCTTCACATCTGGGCTTCAAGCTTCAGCTCTGAGGCGGCGCAGAAGGGGCCATGTTTCACGTGAAACATGGCCCCTCGCCTCTGACCCGTCGCCTCTGGCCCCTCGTCACCGTCCGTCAGAAACCGCGCCATCCCTCCGGGGCCACGCCACCAGGCACCGGCGCCCCTTCGTCGTACGGCTTGCGCGTGAAGACGAACGACCCCAGGTCGAGATGGCTCACCGAGCCGTCCGTGCGCCGTACCGGCCGCAGCAGCTCTCCCGCGTAGTAGCCGTCGAGCCCCGTCCAGGTGCCGTCGCCGTTGGACCGGAACCGCGCCTGGCGTCCCGCGCCGGACAGCGGGCCGAGTTCGACGCCTCCGTCGGCCGACAGACGGAGCGCGAGCACCTGGGTCCCCCAGTACCAAGGGCCTGCCAGCTCCAGCACCTTCTCGTCGACTTCGGGGAGCGGCCGCCACGGCTCGGGGATGGGCGGCTCCGCCTCCGCCACGATCTTCACGAGGTCCGCTGCCAGCGTCGCCACCAGCGGCCCGGAGGTGCAGTTGGCCAGCGCGACCGCGGCCACCCCCTCCCGCTCGCTCACCCACAAGCCGGCGAGGAAGCCCGGCAGCGAACCCGTGTGCCCGGCCAGGCTGAGTCCCTCCCACCGCAGCAGGTCCAGGCCCAGGCCGTACGACCTGTCCCAGCTCTCCGGCTGCGACGGTGCCGACGGGGTCCGCATCTCCCGGACGGACTCAGCACCCAGGACCCGCTCGTCACCCTTGGCCAGGAAACAGGCGAAGCGCGCCAGGTCAGCCGTCGTGGACCACAGCTGGCCCGCCGGTGCCATCAGCCCCAGATCCTCGACGGGCTCCGGCATCATCACGTCCGCCCACGGATGCACCGCCCAGCCACCGGCGTGCGGAGCCTGCGGCTGTGCGCTCGTGCGGTTCAGCCCCAGCGGTTCGAGTACCTCGCGGCGCAGCACGTCCTCCCACGAGGCGCCCCGCACCGCCTCCACCAGCGAACCGAGCAACGTATAACCGGGGTTGGAGTAATGGAAGCGGCGGCCGACGGGGTGCCGGAAGGGCTGCTCACCGAGGACATCGGTGAGCTCCGGGCGCGTCGACCCGGGCGTGCGCTCCCACCATTCCCCCGGCGTCTCGGCCGCCAAACCGCCGGTGTGCGCAAGGAGTTCGGCGATCGTGACCTCCCCCGTGCCCGTACCCGGCAGGTGCTTCTCCAGCGGGTCCCGCAGGTCCAGCAGTCCCTCGTCCCGGAGCCGCATCACCAGGACGGCGGTGAAGGTCTTGGTGATCGACCCGATGCGGTACTGGACGTTCTCGTCCGGCGCGTGCCCGTCCACCATGCTGCGGGCGCCGCTCCACACCACCTCGCCGTCCCGAGCCACGGCGGCCACCAGTGAAGGGGTCCGGCCTTCCGCCTGTGCGGTGGCGATGCGGTGCAGGAGGGTGCGGCGGGTGGTGGGGAGCAGTTCTTCGTGGGGCGTTGTCATGGGGACAGTTCACCTGGGTGGAGCCGGTGCGTCGAGCCAATTCGCCTTCTGACCCCCCACACCCGGACCCGAGCCCTCCCCGGGCCCCATGCCCCGACCGGCCCGGGACACCGCCCACCGTCACCGCCGACGTCGCACGGGCTCCACCCGCTCCAGCTTCGTCCAGCCCGCCCAGCCCCGTTCCTTCAGCAGCTCGAACAGTTGACGGGCCGGCGGCGCGGTGTCAAAGGCCAGCGCGTCCATCAGCTTGGTGAACGGCGGCTCGATGTCGGCGTCGTCGACGTAATCCTCGCCCTGCTCCTCGGCCACCCGCGTGATGTAGGCGGCCAGCCTGTCGGCCAGCTCGACCAGGCGCGGGTCGTCGTCCGCCCCGTCCAGCGCCTGGCCCAGGGTGACGTAGAAGTCGACGAGCTGCGGATCATCCAGCTGCTCGCCCTTGCGCGCCGCCCACTCCGGGACCCGCTCGGGCCAGTGGGCGGCCAGCGGGATCCAGCCGTCGCGTTCGACCCGGACGATCCGTTCGTCGACGCCGAGCGCCCGCAGCCGGTCGAGGAACCCGACGACTTCCGGGGGCAGCGCCAGGCTGTCCCCGGCGGTGAGGCGGGCGATCCGCTCACGGTGCAGCTGCCGCTCCCGGATCTCCGCCCGCAGCCGCTCGTCGATCTCGGCGACCGCCGCGGCGAACTCCTCCTCGCCCGCCTGGAGCAGCTCACGGATGCGCGCGAGCGGAACCCCGGCCTTGGCCAGGGTTCGGATCCGGATCAGTTCGACCACGGCCGCGGCGTCGTACCGCCGATACCCGGAGTGGTCGCGCTCCGGCTCCGGCAGCAGCCCCTTGACGTGGTAATGCCTCACCGCGCGCACTGTCACTCCGGCGTACGACGCCAGTTCACCGATGGTCAGCACGAGGCCAGTCTCCTAGCGCCCGGCACGGGTCCGGTAGAGGCGCCGCGCCCAGAGGTATCCGCCCGAGCCGATCGCCACGCACCAGCCGATGGCCCAGAACGTGTCGGAACCGCCCGGCGTTCCTGCCAGCAGCCCTCGGAAGCTGTCCATGATCGGCGTGAACGGCTGATGTTCCGCGAACCACCGCAGCCCGGCCGGCATCGAATCGACCGGCACGAACCCGCTGCCGACGAACGGCAGCAGCACGAAAATCATCGGCCAGTTGCTCGCGGTCTCCGGATTCGGGGAGGCCAGACCCAGCGCCACCGTGAACCAGGTCATCGCGAAGGAGACGAGGCCGAGCAGCCCGACCAGTGCGCACCACTGCGTCACCGAGGCGGCACTCCCCAGCCCGAGCGGGAACGCCACGGCGAAGACCAGGGCCAGCGCGAGCGCGGTCTGGATCATCGCGCCGAGCACGTGTCCGGTGAGCACCGCGACCTTGGCTATGGCCATCGTCCGGAACCGGTCGATGACACCGTTGGTCATGTCGGTGGAGACCGACACCGCGGTGGAGATGGAGACGCTCGCCACCGCCATCATCAGGATCCCTGGAGTGATGAACGTCAGGTAGTCGCCGCGGTCCCCCGTCGGTGCCCCCGGCAGCCCGGCGCCCATGGTGCCGCCGAAGACGTAGACGAACAGCAGCAGGAACAGCAGCGGCTGGCCGATCAGGACCAGTGTCATCGACGGGTACCGGACCATGTGCCTGAGATTGCGCCGAAGCATGGTCACCGAGTCCCGAACGGCACACGTACCGACGGCCCCGCTCATACCGGCACCTCCTCGGAGACCCGTTCGTCCGTGGTGGGGCGGCCGGTGAGGGCCATGAACACATCGTCCAGGTCCGGGGTGTGCACGGCGAGCCCGGTGACCACGCGGTCGTCGATCCCGTCCAGCAGCCGCCGCAGCGCGGTGAGACTGCCGTCGTGCGGCAGGGTCACGGTGAGCGCCCCGGGGTTCGGACTCGCCCGGGGCAACCGTCGCGCCAATTCGGCCACCGCCTCACTGTCGGCGGCCTGAAGCTCGATGTGGCCACCGGGGACCAGCCGCTTCAGCTCGGCGGCGGTGCCCTCGGCGACCAGCCGGCCGCCGTCGAGCACACCCATCCGGTCGGCCAGTTGGTCGGCCTCCTCCAGATACTGGGTGGTGAGGAAGACGGTGACGCCGTCGGCCACCAACTCCCGCACGATCTCCCACAGATCGCGGCGGCTGCGCGGATCGAGTCCGGTGGTCGGTTCGTCGAGGAAGATCAGCCGAGGCCCGGGCACCAGGGTCATCGCCAGGTCGAGTCGCCGTTTCATGCCACCCGAGTACGTCGCCGCACGCCGGTCGGCGGCCTCGACCAGGCCGAACCGCTCAAGCAACTGGCCGACCATGTCCTGCGCGCCACGGCGGCCGAGGTGACCGAGGTCGGCCATCAACCGCAGATTCTCCCGCCCGGTCAGCAACTCGTCGACGGCGGAGAACTGCCCGGTCACCCCGATCGACGCACGCACCTGATCGGCTTCCCGGCGCACGTCGTACCCGGCGACGCGCACCTCCCCGGCATCCGGGGGCAGGAGCGTGGACAGGATCCGGACGGTCGTGGTCTTGCCGGCGCCGTTCGGCCCGAGCAGGGCATAGACGGTGCACGCGGGGACGGTCAGGTCGACACCGGCGACCACTTCACGGTCACCGAACGCCTTGCGCAGCCCGACGACCTCGATCGCACTGGTTCTCGTAGTCATGCCGACCATGCTGAGAGGTTGCCTCTGGGGAAGGGTCAACCGTCACGCCGAGAGCCGCGGGTCCGGGCCCGTGTCCACGCCGTTCTGCCCACGGCTAAGGTCGGTCCGCAGCCGCCCGACGATCACTACAGTCGGGCCTCATGACGACGGTCACCACGCGAACAGTCACGTATCCCGCCGACGGCCTCACGATGATCGGACACCTCGCGCTCCCCGCCGGCGCCGACCGCCGGCCCGCGGTCCTGATCGGCCCTGAGGGGCCTGGCCTGAACGACTTCCAGCGCCGCCGGGCCGACGCCCTCGCCGAACTGGGCTACGTGGCGCTGGCCTTCGACATCAACGGCGGACGCTGGTTCACCGACCCGCAGGAGATGCTGGCTCATACGACTCCCCTGCTCGCCTCGCCCGACCGGATGCGGGACATCGGCCACGCGGCACTCGACGTGCTGCGCGCCGAACCACGGACCGACCCCGACCGGATCGCCGCCATCGGCTACGGCACCGGGGGCGCCATCGCGCTCGAACTCGGGCGCGACGGCGTCGACCTGCGCGCGATCGGGACGGTCAACGCGACGATCACGGGCCGGCCTGGCGAGGCGGCGCGCATCCGCTGTCCGGTGTGGGCCGGGGTCGGGTCGGAGGACCCGATCATGTCGCCCGCGCAGCGAGAAGCCTTCGCCACCGAGATGCAGGACGCGGGCGTCGACTGGCGTCTGGTGGTCTACGGCGGCGCCCTGCACGCCTTCCACCACCCGCCGGTCGACCAGACCGTGCTCCCCGGCGTCGGCTACCACGCACGTCACGCGCAGCGAGCCTGGAGCGACATCGTCGGCCTCCTCGCCGAGTGCCTTCCCGTGACGGAGTGAGGCCACCGGGTGGCCGAGCCCGGTGCCCGTGAATCCGCGGGGGGATCGGCCTTCGCCGTCCGTGCGGACCTACTATCGGCGCCGCTCCCAGGCACCTGCCCGTACGGCTGCTCACACGTCTGCTCACTCGAAATAACCCCTTGCCGTGCTCCGCTTCGAGCCGGCGACGATCACGCAGATCGCCGAGCGGGTCGGCCTCGCGAAGGGGAGTTCCAGCTACCACGTGCGGCTGCTCGAACGGGCCGGCCTGGTGAAGGTGGTACGTACGCGGAAGGTCCGGGGGGTCACCGAGCGGTACTCCGCCATGGCCGCACGGTCGATCACCCTGCCGGACCCGGGGGCGGGGCAGCCGGATGTGTTGATGCGGCACGCGGTGGCCGACCTGGAGGCGGCGCCGGCGGAGGGCGAGCGGCACGTACGGATGGCGCATCTGCGGCTCACCGATGAGCAGTTCACGGAGTCGGGGGCGCGGCTGGAGGCGCTGGCGGACGAGTACCGGGGGCTGTCCGACCCGTCGCTGCCGGATGCCTCCCTCGCCTTCGCGTTGTTCAGACCGGCGCCGCGCGAGCAGGCCGAGGCGGACTCCGAGTGACGCCGCCTGTCGAGAAGTTGCCTGCCGGCTTCGGACGGCTGTGGACCGCGCAGACGGTGTCCTCGTTCGGCGACGGGGTGACGCACGCCGCGCTGCCGCTGCTCGCGTTGACGTTGACGCGGGACCCGATGGCACTCGCCGTCATCACCGCCGCCGGCACGCTGCCGTGGCTGCTCTTCGGGGTGCTCGGCGGTGCGCTGGTGGACCGCTGGGATCGCCGGCGCACGATGTGGGTCACGGACGCGGCACGTGCGGTGCTGCTCGCGATACCGGCGGCAGCGGCCGTGCTCGACGTGCTGAGCGTTCCCCTGCTCGCGGCCGTCGCCTTCCTGCTCGGTCTCGGCGGACTCTTCTTCGACACGGCCGCCACGGCCTACCTGCCGGATCTGCTCGGCCGCGACCCCGCGCTCCTTCAGCGCGCCAACTCCCGCCTGCGCGGCACGCAGACCGCCGCGTCCGGTTTCGCGGGGCCGCCCGCGGGCAGTGCGCTCCTCGCACTCGGGCGGGCGATTCCGCTGCTCGCCGACGCGGTGTCGTTCGCGCTCTCCGCCGCTCTCGTACGGTCGCTGCCCGCCGCGCCACGGCCCGTACCGCAGGCCCGCGAGTCGCTGCTTCGGCAGGCGCGGGCCGGGGCCTCGTACGTCTTGCGGGATCGGTTGCTGCTCGGGCTCGCGCTGCGTCCGGCGGTCGGGAACGTCGCCTTCCTCGCCGTGGAGACCGTACTCGCCCTCTTCGCGCACGATCGTCTCGGCATCGGCACCTTCGGCTTCGGCCTGCTCCTCACGGCGGAGGCCACCGGCGGTCTGCTCGGCGCGGGCATCGCCTCCTTCCTCGGCCGACGACTCGGCACCGGCACCGCGCTGACCTGCACGGCCGCAGTCGAGGGACTCGCCATCCTGGGCCTTGCCGCCGCCCCGAACCCATACGTCGCCGGATTCGCGCTCGCCGTCTGCGGAGCGGGTATGGGCGCCACGATGGTGCTCGGGCCCTCCCTCCGGCAGACGATCGTCCCCGCCCACCTCATGGGCCGGGTCGCCTCCACCTCCCGCATGCTCGCCATGTGCGCCGCCCCGTTCGGCGCCTTCCTCGGCGGCTGGCTGGCCACCGCCTACGACGTACGCACCCCGCTCTACGCCGCCGCAGGCCTCCTCCTCACCATGACCGCCGTCACGGCGACCACGACCAGCAACCGCCGGGTCGAAGCGGCGCTGCGTGGCGCTGCCTCGCCCGGCGGCCCACGTCACCCGGAACCCGAGGTCCGATGAACCGAACCGGCCCTTACCCGTCCTGGATCAGGTCTGTGCCATGTCCACGAAACGCGAGTAGTGGCCCTGGAAGGCAACCGTGATCGTCGCCGTCGGGCCGTTACGGTGCTTGCCGACGATGATGTCCGCCTCGCCCGCGCGGGGCGACTCCTTCTCGTACGCGTCCTCGCGGTGCAGCAGGATCACCATGTCCGCGTCCTGCTCGATCGACCCGGATTCACGCAGGTCGGAGACCATGGGCTTCTTGTCCGTACGCTGCTCGGGGCCACGGTTCAGCTGCGAGAGCGCGATCACCGGCAGCTCCAACTCCTTGGCCAGCAGCTTCAGGTTTCGCGACATGTCCGAGACTTCCTGCTGCCGGCTCTCGGCCCGCTTGGAGCCGCCGGACTGCATCAGCTGGAGGTAGTCGATGACGACGAGCTTCAGGTCGTTGCGCTGCTTGAGGCGGCGGCACTTGGCGCGGATCTCCATCATCGACAGGTTCGGGGAGTCGTCGATGTAGAGGGGGGCGGCCGAGACGTCCGGCATGCGGCGGGCGAGCCGGGTCCAGTCCTCGTCCGTCATCGTGCCGGAACGCATGTGGTGCAACGCCACGCGCGCCTCGGCGGACAGCAGACGCATCGCGATCTCGTTGCGCCCCATTTCGAGGGAGAAGATCACGCTCGGCATGTTGTGCTTGATCGAACAGGCCCGTGCGAAGTCCAGCGCCAACGTCGACTTACCCATGGCGGGACGGGCCGCGATGATGATCATCTGGCCGGGGTGCAGGCCGTTGGTGAGCTGGTCGAGGTCGGTGAAACCGGTCGGCACACCCGTCATCTCGCCCGACCGCGAGCCGATCGCCTCGATCTCGTCGAGGGCGCCTTCCATGATGTCACCGAGCGGGAGGTAGTCCTCGGTGGTGCGCTGCTCGGTGACCGCGTAGATCTCGGCCTGGGCGCTGTTGACGATCTCGTCGACGTCGCCGTCGGCCGCGTACCCCATCTGGGTGATGCGGGTGCCGGCCTCGACGAGGCGGCGCAGCACCGCGCGCTCGTGGACGATCTCCGCGTAGTACTCGGCGTTCGCCGCGGTCGGGACCGTCTGGACGAGCGTGTGCAGATACGAGGCGCCGCCGACCTTGGTGATCTCGCCGCGCTTGGTGAGCTCGGCGGCGACCGTGATCGGGTCGGCCGGCTCGCCCTTGGCGTACAGGTCGAGGATCGAGGCGTAGATCGTCTCGTGCGCGGGCCGGTAGAAGTCGTGGCCCTTGAGGACCTCGACGACGTCGGCGATGGCGTCCTTGGAGAGCAGCATGCCGCCGAGCACCGACTGCTCGGCGTCGAGGTCCTGCGGGGGAACGCGTTCGAAGGAGGAGCCTCCGCCGTCCCAGCCGCCCTCGCGTCCGCGCTCGTGCTGCTCGTCGCGGCTTCGCCCTCCGTCGCGGCGCTGGCGGGAGACGGGCAGACGGTCACTGGGACCGCTGTCGGCCCAGGGGTCGTCCAAAGGCTCGGAGATACTCACCGGGCCACCTCCTCCCGTCCGCCGCGCGGACCTCGCCGTGCCCCATTTCCTACGGCACGACACTGACAAATCAGGGGGCCCAACTCCGGTTCTGACGCGTCGGTTTTCCTGGGTTTCCGAGGTCGTACGACGAGGCGGGCGCCGGACCACGGTAGGCCTGCGGGCACCGTCAGCCAATCTGGTTATCCACAGGCGGTGTGGATGACGGGCCCGATGCTGTGGAGAACCCCGTCAAACCTGTGCACGGCCCGGTGGACAGCCCTGTGAACAAGCCCTCAGCTACCGTCGGACACCCGCTCTGACCTGCGCCTTTCCCGTCCACCGGCTGTGCAGAAGAAAAACTTTTCCCAGCGGACCAAGATCACGACAAACGGCGCGTCAAGCGGCGTCCAGCGGGCGTTCGAGTAAGGGTCTCAAGTGTCTTGCATCTCTTACCTGTGGAAGATTAGATTGGTGCCCATGACACAGGCTTCCGCCGCGCCCAAGGACGACCGCCAACGGTACGGCCGACACGACCGAGAGATCATCGCGCTCGCCGTCCCCGCCTTCGGCGCGCTGGTCGCCGAGCCCCTCTTCGTGATGGCCGACAGCGCCATCGTGGGCCACCTCGGCACCGCGCAACTGGCCGGCCTCGGTGTCGCCTCGGGCCTCCTCACCACCGCGGTGAGCGTGTTCGTCTTCCTCGCCTACGCCACCACCGCCGCCGTCGCCCGCCGCGTCGGCGCCGACGACCTGTCGGCAGCCATCCGCCAAGGCATGGACGGCATCTGGCTCGCACTGCTGCTCGGCGCCGCGGTCATCGCTGTCGTCCTGCCCACGGCACCCGCACTCGTGGAGATGTTCGGCGCCTCGGACGCGGCGGCCGGATACGCGATCACGTATCTGCGGATCTCCTCACTCGGCATCCCCGCCATGCTCGTCGTGCTCGCCGCCACCGGTGTACTGCGCGGCCTCCAGAACACCAGGACCCCGCTCTACGTAGCCATCGGCGGCTTTGTCGCCAACGGCGTCCTCAACGTCGGCCTCGTCTACGGCGCCGACCTGGGCATCGCCGGCTCCGCCTGGGGCACCGTCGTCGCCCAATGCGGCATGGCAGCGGTCTACCTCTTCGTCGTCGTCCGCGGTGCCAGACGCCACGGCGCCTCACTGCGCCCCGACGCCGCCGGGATCAGGGCCTGCGCCCAGGCGGGGGTCCCGCTCCTGGTCCGCACGCTCTCCCTGCGGGCCATCTTGATGATCGCGACCGCGGTGGCCGCACGCATCGGTGACGCCGAGGTGGCCGCCCACCAGATCATTCTCGCCCTGTGGAGTTTTCTGGCCTTCGCGCTGGACGCCATCGCCATCGCCGGGCAGGCGATCATCGCCCGTTACCTCGGCGCCAACGACGCGGAAGGCGCCCGCGCCGTCTGCCGACGCATGGTGCAGTGGGGTATCGCCTCGGGCGTCGCGCTCGGCCTGCTCGTCGTCCTCGCCCGACCGCTCTTCATCCCGCTCTTCACCAGCGACGCCGCCGTCCAGGACACGGCACTGCCCGCTCTCATCGTCGTGGCGCTCGCCCAGCCGATCTGCGGCATCGTCTACGTGCTCGACGGCGTCCTGATGGGCGCCGGTGACGGGCGGTACCTCGCCTGGGCGATGCTGCTCACGCTCGCGGCGTTCACACCGGCCGCCCTGCTGGTGCCGACCCTCGGCGGCGGCCTGACCACCCTGTGGGCAGCGATGACCCTCATGATGACGGTGCGCATGCTGACCCTCTGGCTGCGCTCCCGCTCCGGCCGCTGGATCGTCACGGGCGCCACGCGCTGAACGCTTCACGCTGTTTCACGTGAAACCACGGCACCGGCGGCACGGAGGGAGCGCATACAACGGGCCGCTCCACGAGAAAGTCGGGCCGCCCCACGAGAAAGGGGCCGCACCCAGCGGGTGCGGCCCCTTCACTCAGTCCAGCCAAGCGCAGTGCTTAGGCGGAGACGACCTCGATGTTGACCTTCGCGGCAACCTCGGGGTGCAGACGCACGGACGTCGCGTGGGCGCCCAGCGTCTTGATCGGCGAGCCCAGCTCGACGCGACGCTTGTCGATCTTCGGGCCACCGGCAGCCTCGATCGCCGAAGCGACGTCAGCCGGGGTGACGGAACCGAAGAGGCGACCGGCCTCGCCGGAGCGGACGGCCAGACGGACCTTGACGCCCTCGAGCTGCGCCTTGATCTCGTTGGCCTGCTCGATCGTCGCGATCTCGTGGATCTTGCGCGCACGACGGATCTGCGCGACGTCCTTCTCGCCACCCTTGGTCCAGCGGATCGCGAAGTTCCGCGGGATCAGGTAGTTGCGGGCGTAGCCGTCCTTGACGTCTACGACCTCGCCGGCGGCACCGAGGCCGGAGACCTCGTGGGTGAGGATGATCTTCATTAGTCGGTCACCCTTCCCTTATCGCGCGGTGGACGTGTAGGGCAGCAGCGCCATCTCACGGCTGTTCTTCACGGCCGTGGCGACGTCACGCTGGTGCTGCGTGCAGTTGCCGGTCACGCGGCGGGCACGGATCTTGCCGCGGTCGGAAATGAACTTCCGCAGCATGTTCGTGTCCTTGTAGTCCACGTACGTGACCTTGTCCTTGCAGAAAGCGCAGACCTTCTTCTTAGGCTTGCGCACAGGCGGCTTCGCCATGGTGTATCTCCTGTGTGATCAAGAAGTGGGGGTACGACCCACCCTCGGCCCGAAGGCCAGAAGCCCTGAGGCTTAGAAGGGGGGCTCGTCCGAGTAGCCGCCACCGGAGCCGCCGGAGCTTCCGCCCCAGCCGCCACCGCCGCCGCCCTGCTGCTGGCCGCCGCCGGCCGGAGCACCGGTCGCCCAGGGGTCGTCGGCGGGAGCACCGCCGCCACCCTGCTGCTGACCGCCGCCGGAGCCACCGCCCCAGCCGCCGCCCTGCTGGCCGCCGCCACCGCCGCCGTAACCACCCTGGCCGCCCTGGCCACCGCGACCGGTGGTCTTGGTGACCTTGGCCGTGGCGTTCTTCAGGCTGGCGCCGACTTCCTCGACGTCCAGCTCGTAGACCGTGCGCTTGACGCCCTCACGGTCCTCGTAGGACCGCTGCTTCAGTCGGCCCTGCACGATGACGCGCATGCCTCGCTGGAGCGACTCCGCGACGTTCTCCGCCGCCTGACGCCAGACCGAGCAGGTCAGGAACAGGCTTTCGCCGTCCTTCCACTCATTCGTCTGACGGTCGAAGGTGCGGGGGGTGGACGCGACACGGAACTTCGCGACCGCCGCACCGGAGGGGGTGAAGCGCAGCTCGGGGTCGTCGACAAGATTGCCGACGACCGTGATGACGGTCTCGCCTGCCATGGGGGAACCTCTCGGCGGGTTTGCTGCTGGCTGCTTGTTGCTGCTACTCGATTCCCGGGTGCCGCTGAGCTAGAGAGCTCAGTGCATCTCGGGACGGAGGACCTTGGTCCGGAGGACCGACTCGTTCAGGTTCATCTGTCGGTCGAGCTCCTTGACGACCGCAGGCTCGGCCTGGAGGTCGATGACCGAGTAGATGCCCTCGGGCTTCTTCTTGATCTCGTAGGACAGACGACGACGGCCCCAGGTGTCGACCTTCTCGACCTTTCCGTTGCCCTCACGGACGACGGAGAGGAAGTTCTCGATCAGCGGGGAGACAGCGCGCTCCTCGAGATCGGGGTCGAGGATGACCATCACTTCGTAGTGACGCATGTGGAACCCACCTCCTTTGGACTCAGCGGCCACGGTCGTTCCGTGGCAGGAGGGTCGTGATGCGTACGCAACCGTATCGGCCGCCACTGACAATCGGCTTCCGCGAGCGGGAGCTCCTGCCGTGGCCCGGGCAGACACGGGTGCAGACGGTACAGACTACCCGCACCGAGGCTTCCGGTTGAAATCCGGCGGGGGACGGGCAGAATCTGTACACATCGGGTGTGTATGGCGCTACGATGCGCCGCTCTCCGCAGGAGGTGCCTCACATGGCACAGACGATGCGACACAACACCACTACCTCGCTCTTCGCCTCGGACGGCAAGTCCCATCCGCTCCAGGACACGCTGGTCGGCGTGACGCTGGTGCTGGGTGCGATCGCGTTCGTGACGGCGATGTTCCACAACCTCCATCTGCTCAGCTCGTGGACGGGCCTGGTCGGGATCCTCACCGGCGCGTACGGCCAATTCATCTCGGCGACGACCCGCGAGCGCTTCGGCCTGATCCTGGGCATGGGCGCCGCGGCGATCGGGTTCTTCCTGGGCATGGCACACGGCGGACTCTTCGGCGGAATCGTCGGCTGACCGCCCCTCGGCACCCCGGTCCCGGGCGGGACCGGGGGTCGAGGTTGCGTACGGCCAGTCGGGGCGCTCGCGGGGCGCAGTAGGCTTCGGCGCGAGAGCCGGAGCCCCTGAACCCATGGGGACACACCAGCCCGAGGAGCGCCCCGAATGAGTCTGACCCTGAGGACCATCAGTCGCGAGCAGCATCTGGCGTATATCCAGACACTGCCGTCGGCGAGTCATTGCCAGGTCCCGGCATGGGCTGACGTGAAGAGCGAATGGCGCTCGGAGAACCTGGGCTGGTTCGACGACAGGACCGGCGAGCTGGTCGGTGCGGGCCTGGTGCTCTACCGGCAACTGCCCAAGCTGAAGCGGTATCTCGCGTACCTCCCCGAGGGGCCGGTCATCAACTGGTACGCCCCGAACCTGGACGAGTGGCTCCAGCCGATGCTGGCGCACCTCAAGCAGCAGGGTGCCTTCTCCGTGAAGATGGGCCCGCCTGTCGTGATCCGCCGCTGGGACGCTCCGGCGATCAAGGCCGGCATCCAGAACCCGGACGTGAAGCGGCTGCGGGACGTCGAGGCGACGTTCATCGAGCCGCGCGCCTTCGAGGTCTCCGACCGGCTGCGCCGGATGGGCTGGCAGCAGGGCGAGGACGGCGGCGCCGGCTTCGGTGACGTACAGCCCCGATTCGTCTTCCAGGTGCCGCTGGCCAACCGCTCTCTGGACGAGGTCCAGAAGGGCTTCAACCAGCTGTGGCGGCGCAACATCAAGAAGGCCGAGAAGGCCGGCGTCGAGGTCGTCCAGGGCGGCTACCAGGACCTCGCCGAGTGGCAGCGCCTCTACGAGATCACGGCCATCCGCGACAAGTTCCGCCCGCGGCCGCTCGGTTACTTCCAGCAGATGTGGCAGGCCCTCAACTCCGAGGACCCCAACCGCATGCGGCTGTACTTCGCGCGGCACAACGGCGTGAACCTGTCGGCCGCCACGATGCTCGTCGTCGGCGGGCACGTCTGGTACTCCTACGGCGCGTCGGACAACATCGGGCGCGAGGTCAGGCCCTCGAACGCGATGCAGTGGCGGATGCTCCGCGACGCGTACGCCATGGGCGCCACGGTCTATGACCTGCGCGGCATCTCCGACTCCCTGGACGAGACGGACCACCTCTTCGGTCTGATCCAGTTCAAGGTGGGCACCGGTGGTGAGGCCGCCGAGTACATCGGCGAGTGGGACTTCCCGCTCAACAAGCTGCTGCACAAGGCGCTCGACATCTACATGTCGCGCCGCTGATCCCGCACAATTTCGCTTCATAACTCTGATACACCGCAGACACGAGAAAGGTTCCGGGATCCAGCCATGGCGCTCACGCTCTATGTCGACACCGCGCGCTGGCGGGCACATCACAAGCACGTGCTGGAGCAGTTCCCGGGCATCGTCCCGGTCTGCAAGGGCAACGGCTACGGCTTCGGTCATGAGCGCCTGGCCGAGGAAGCCACGCGCTTCGGCTCCGACATCCTCGCCGTGGGCACCACCTACGAGGCGGCCCGGATCAAGGACTGGTTCAGCGGTGACCTGCTGGTCCTGACCCCGTTCCGGCGGGGCGAGGAGCCGGTGCCGCTGCCCGACCGTGTGGTCCGCTCCGTGTCGTCGCTGGACGGCGTGCACGGCCTGGTGGGCGCCCGCGTCGTCATCGAGGTCATGTCCTCGATGAAGCGCCACGGCATCAGCGAGCAGGAGCTCCCGCAGCTGCACGCCGCCATCGAGGACGTACGGCTCGAAGGCTTCGCGCTCCACCTGCCGCTGGACCGCACCGACGGCTCCGACGCCGTCGAGGAGGTCATCGGCTGGATGGACCGCCTGCGCGCCGCCCGTCTGCCGCTGCACACGATGTTCGTCAGCCACCTCAAGGCCAACGAACTGGCCCGCCTCCAGCAGCAGTTCCCGCAGACCCGCTTCCGGGCGCGCATCGGCACGAACCTCTGGCTGGGCGACCACGAGGCCACCGAGTACCGCGGCGCCGTCCTGGACGTCACCGCCGTCGCCAAGGGCGACCGCTTCGGCTACCGCCAGCAGAAGGTCGCGTCCGACGGCTGGCTGGTCGTGGTCGCGGGCGGCACCTCCCACGGCGTCGGCCTGGAGGCCCCGAAGGCGCTGCACGGCATGATGCCGCGCGCCAAGGGAGTGGCTCGGGCGGGCCTCGCGACCGTCAACCGCAATCTCTCGCCGTTCGTCTGGGCGGGCAAGCAGCGCTGGTTCGCGGAGCCCCCGCACATGCAGGTCTCCATCCTCTTCGTGCCCTCCGACGCGCAGGAGCCCAGGGTCGGCGAGGAACTGGTGGCCCATCTGCGGCACACCACGACCCAGTTCGACCGCATGGTGGACCGCTGAGGCACTGCCGGAGCACCCCGCACCAGACCGAGGGGCCCGGACACGACATGCGTCGTGTCCGGGCCCCTCGGCCGTGTGACGGCCCTGTCCGCCGCCACTCTCCCCGTGTTCGCTCAGGGCGAACACCCGCCGCGCACCTGACGGCGGGACAGCTCAGCGCGGCAGATCGGTCGCCGTCCCCCACTTCACGAACGACCCCTCGGCCGAGTGCGCCACAGGCCGCGTCGGCTGCGCCACGGGCCCGAGCACGAAGACGTCCTCCACGCCGTCCAGGGCGCCGCCCGACGGGTCGTCGTCGCCACCCCGGCGCACCACGTCCCGCTCCGGCATCAGGATGTCGCGTACGACCACCGCGCACAGGTACAGCGTCCCCAGCAGGTGGACGACGATGGCCACCTGATAGCCCTCGGTGGGCAGGCCTTTGTGCGCGTCTCCGCTGGTCGTGTACGCCAGGTACATCCAGATCCCGAGGAAGTACGCGACCTCGCACGCCTGCCAGATCAAGAAGTCGCGCCAGCGGGGCCTCGCGAGCGCGGCGAGCGGGATCAGCCACAGGACGTACTGCGGTGAGTAGACCTTGTTGGTGAGGATGAAGGCGGCCACGACCAGGAAGGCGAGTTGCGCGAAGCGCGGCCGGCGCGGCGCGGTCAGCCCGAGCGCTCCTATGGCCAGGCAGGCCAGGAGCATCAGCGCCACCGCCAAGGTGTTGACGGTATCGACGGGCAGCGGCGACTGCATGCGCTGGTTGAGGATCAGCCAGAACGACCCGAAGTCGACGTCACGCTCCTGGCTGAAGGTGTAGAACTTCGACCAGCCCTCACCGGCGAGCAGTATCACCGGGAGGTTGACCGCCAGCCAGGTGCCCACGGCGCCGAGCAGGCCGGCCCCGAACTCCCGCCAGCGGCCCGCGCGCCAGCACAGGATCAGCAGCGGCCCCAGCAGCAGCACGGGATAGAGCTTGGCGGCCGTGGCGAGCCCCAGGAGGATGCCGAAGGCGAGGGCACGCGCGCGTGCCCACATCATCATCGCGGCGGCCGTGAGGGCGACGGCGAGCAGATCCCAGTTGATGGTGGCCGTCAGCGCGAAGGCCGGTGCAAGGGCGACGAGCAGGGCGTCCCAGGGGCGACGCCGGTGCGTTCGTGCCACACAGACGGCGACGACGGCCGTGCAGACCATCAGTATCCCCGCGTTGACCATCCAGTAGATCTTCTCCTGGTGCTGGATGGATCCGCTGCCAGGCGTCACCCAGGAGGCCATCTCCATGAAGATGCCGGTCAGGACCGGGTACTCGAGGTACTCCATGTCGCCGGGCAGCTTGTCGAAGTACGGCACGAGGCCGTCGGCGAAGCCTCGCCCTTCGTACAGATGCGGGATGTCGGAGTAGCACGCGCGCGTGTACTGCGAGCTCGCCCCGGAGAACCACGCGCCGTTGTAGCACGGCAGCTTCTGGACCATGCCCAGCGCGAACATCCCGATCGCGATGAGCGCGATGACGCGGACGGGAGACCACCACTGCGCCGCGGACAGCGCCCTTCGGCCGAGGGGGCCGCCGAGCAGCTCACTGCCGGCCCGGGCGACCTCGTCCTCCTTCGTCGGCCGCACCGGCTCCGGCTCCTGCGGGCTCACGGGCTCGTACGCGCTCGTGCTCGGCGTCTCTGCGCCGGGACCGGCGCTGGGGTCTGCACTGGGCATGCCCGACATCCTGCCGTACGCGGCCGGCGACGCGCCGAGGGCCGCCACACCAGTCGGTGTGGCGGCCCTCGTTTCACGTGAAACATCTGCGGGGGAGGCCCCGGCTCAGCCTCTCGGGCCGCCGATGAACCCTCCGCCGTTCTGGTTCCCCTGGTCGTCGCCCGGCGGATCGTCCGTGGGCGGCGGTGATTCCCCGCCCGGGTCTCCGTTGGCGCCACCGTCCTCGGCACCGCCGTCCGCGCCGCCGTCGTTGTTGCACTCCCAGTCCCACTGGCTGCAGGACTCCTCGGGATCGGGTGACTGCGTCGTGGGGGGCTTGGTCGTCTCCGTCTCCGTGGGCGTCGGGGACGAGGGCTCGTCCTCCGGCTCCTTGGTCGCCGTGGGGCTCGGCGGCGGAGGCGGTGTCTCACCGACGAGCTGACCGATCGGCCCCGGCGTCGGGAAGGACCGCACAGGCTCGCCCTTGAGCGCCTTCGACATGTAGTCCTGCCAGATCTTCGCCGGGAACGAGGCGCCGTGGATCTTCTCCTCACCACCCGTGCCGAACATCTCCAGGAACTCGCGCTTCTTGTTGGTCTCGTCGTCGTCGAGCCGGTACATGCTGATCGCCGTCGAGAGCTGCGGGGTGTAACCGACGAACCAGGCGGACTTGTTGCCGTCCGTCGTACCGGTCTTGCCCGCGACCGGGCGGCCGCTCAGCTGGGCCGAGGTGCCGGTGCCCTTCTCCACGACGGTCCTCAGCACGTCGGTGACGTTGTCGGCGACCTGCGGGGTGAAGGGGTGCGTGGTCTCCTTCTCGTGCCGATAGACCGAGTCGCCCTTGTACTCGACTTCCTTGACCGAGTACGGCTCGTTCTGCTTGCCGCTGGCCGCGAACGTGGCGTAGGCCCCGGCCATCCGGATCGCGCTCGGCGACGATGTGCCGAGCGAGAAGGAGGGGTAGTTGGCGCTGGCCATGGAGCTGTCGTCCTTGAGGCCCGCGTCAATGGCCGCCTGCTTCACCTTGTCCAGACCGACATCCATACCGAGCTGCACATAGGCCGAGTTGACCGACTCCCGCATCGCCTCACGAAGGTCGATCTGATAGCTCGGAGGGTTGTAGGACGCGTCTCCGTCGTTCTTCTGGAGCCACTCCTTGCCCTCGCGGTCGGTCCAGACACTGCCGTTGTAGTTCTGGATCTTCAGCTCGTTCTTGCCGCTGTACAGGCTCTTGGGGTTGACCACAGTGCGCTCGGCATTGCTCTGCACCTCCGGGCCATCAGGGTTGCGTACGCCGTACTTGAAGGCGGCGGCCAGCACGAACGGCTTGTACGTCGATCCCACCTGGGCACCGGTCTGGTCGGCGTTGTTGGTGAAGTGCTTCGTCGCGTCCTCGCCGCCGTAGATGGCCTTGATGGCGCCGCTCTCGGGATCCACGGAGGCACCGCCGAACTGGACGTGCGTGTCCTTCTCGGGGCGCAGCTTCGGCTTGATCTTCTCCTTGCGGACCTTGTTCACCGCGTTCTCGAGTTCCTTGACCTTCTTCCTCTCGAAGGTCGTGTGGATCTCGTAGCCGCCCTGCTGGAGCTCCTCGGCGGTGATGTCCGTGTTGCGGATGACGTACGCCTTGGCCAGGTCCACGAGGTAACCGGTCTGGCCGCCCAGCTGGGTGTTCGACCGCGGGTTCTGGAGCTTCGGGAACACCTTGTACTTGTTCCGCTGCGCGGCGGTCAGGTGGCCGTCCTTGACCTCCTCGTCGAGGATCCACTCCCAACGCTTCCTGGCGCGCGCGGTGTTGTCCTTCTGGTTGGCCGCGGGGTCGATCTCGGGGTAGCCGGCCGGGTCGTAGTACGTGGCGCCCTTGAGCACCGTCGCGAGGAGCGCGCACTCGCTCGGGTCCAGCTGCGTCGCTTCCTTGTCGAAGTAGGCCCGGGCGGCCGCCTGGATGCCGTAGGCCCCACGACCGTAGTAAGCGGTGTTGAGGTAGCCGGCCATGATGTCTTCCTTGGACACGGTCCGGCCGACCTTTATGGAGATGAAGAGCTCTTTGAACTTGCGGCTGAACGTCTGCGACTGATCACCGAGACGCGCGTTCTTCACGTACTGCTGGGTGATCGTGGAGCCGCCCTGCGTCTGCCCGCCCTTGGCCATGTTGACCACGGCACGCGCGATACCCATGGGGTCGACGCCCTTGTCGTCCTCGAAGGTCTTGTTCTCCGCCGACATGACGGCGAAGCGCATCTCCTTGGGGATGTCGTCGTAGTCGATGATCTGGCGGTTGCGCTCACCACCGGTCGCGACCATCTGCTTGCCGTCGGCCCAGTAGTAGACGTTGTTCTGGGCCGTGGCCGCCTTGTCGACCTCGGGCACCTGCACCAGGGCGTACGAGATGCCCGCGACGGCCATCAGGCCGCCGAGGAAGCTCAGGAACAGGCCGGTGACCAGGCGCCACGAAGGAACCCAGCGCCGCGCGCCCTGCTTGCCCGCGCGCGGGTAGTCGATGAACCTCTTCTTGCCGGGCTGCTGGGGTCCACGGCCCCTGCCGCGCCCGGGGCCGGATCCGCCGGAACCGCCGGGTCCACCCCCGCCACGGCGTCCGCCACCACCGGCACGTCCGCCGCCGGAGGCCTCGGCCGCCCTGCGGCGACCGCCTCCCGCCCCGACCGAACCACTGCGTTGCGCGGCTCGCCGGGCCTGGGCCCGGCCTCCATAGGGCTGGCCCCCCTCGTCCGGGGCCCCGGCTCCAGGTGCCCCATAGGAGGAAGAGGACGGTCCAGTGGCATCTCTCGGCGCCGCACGGCGGCCCGACGGCGCTCCTGGGGCGCCACGCCTGGCCGCGGCGCGTCCGCCGCCCTGCGGCTGCGGCGGCTTGCGACGGTGCTCGCTCATCGAACGATTACTCCTCGGGCAGGCGCAGCTGTCCGCGCCTGGAAACGGCGGCTGGTTTCCGGTCCCCCCGACGTACGGATGCGCCCGTTCCGGCGCTCACCCGCACTACACCGGGGACGACGACGCTCCCTGGCGTCACTTGGTTCCCGGCGGCATACATGGCGCACAGACTACGCACCGTCAAAACCCTCGTAGAGCCGAAGTTCACCCCAAATCAGGCAAGTTACTTCCTACGAATCGGTGATGTGACGCCGTTCACCGTGCCCCCTCTTGTCTCGTGCGGGTCACCGTTCTATCGTCTCGATGTATCGAGTCGATACATCAGCTCGGCATAAAGGCCGTACTGAGGGACCGCGGCAGACGGGAGGCGAAGATGAGCAGGCGCTCCGGCATCCTGGAATTCGCCGTCCTCGGCCTCCTCCGTGAGTCCCCGATGCACGGCTATGAGCTGCGGAAACGTCTCAATACGTCGCTGGGAGTCTTCCGCGCCTTCAGCTACGGGACCCTCTACCCCTGCCTCAAGACGCTGGTCGCCAACGGCTGGTTGATCGAGGAGGCGGGCAGCGCCTCCGAAGACGCCCTCGCGGCCCCGCTCACCGGGCGCCGCGCCAAGATCGTCTATCGGTTGACGGCGGAAGGTAAGGAGCACTTCGAGGATCTGCTCTCGCAGACCGGCCCCGACGCGTACGAGGACGAGCACTTCGCCGCCCGCTTCGCCTTCTTCGGGCAGACCTCGCGGGACGTACGCATGCGGGTGCTCGAGGGCCGCCGCAGCCGACTCGAAGAGCGCCTGGAGAAGATGCGTGCCTCCCTGGCCCGTACCCGGGAGCGCCTGGACGACTACACGCTTGAGCTGCAGCGGCACGGCATGGAGTCCGTGGAGCGCGAAGTGCGCTGGCTGAACGAGCTCATCGAGAGCGAGCGAGCGGGACGGGACCAGCAACGGCCCTCCCGCGAAAGCTCCGCTCAGCAGGACAGCACATCTGGGGAGTCGGCGGGCCTGCCCCGGCGGCGGGAGAACGACCCGCCGCCGGATCCGTCCGATGACCCCACCAAGTGAGATCCAGCGTTCCGCGGGGTCTCATCCGGAATACCGAGAACACACAGGGAGCAACCGGAATGGGTTCGGTTCGCGTAGCCATCGTCGGCGTGGGCAACTGCGCCGCCTCGCTGGTCCAGGGCGTCGAGTACTACAAGGACGCCGACCCGGACGCCAAGGTCCCGGGCCTGATGCACGTCCAGTTCGGCGACTACCACGTCCGTGACATCGAGTTCGTCGCCGCCTTCGACGTCGACGCGAAGAAGGTCGGACTCGACCTCGCGGACGCGATCGGCGCCAGCGAGAACAACACCATCAAGATCTGCGACGTGCCGAACACCGGCGTGCAGGTCCAGCGTGGCCACACCCTCGACGGCCTGGGCCTGTACTACCGCCAGACCATCGAGGAGTCCGCCGAGGCCCCGGTCGACATCGTCCAGGTCCTCAAGGACCGCGAGGTCGACGTCCTCATCTGCTACCTGCCCGTCGGGTCCGAGGACGCCGCGAAGTTCTACGCGCAGTGCGCCATCGACGCCAAGGTCGCGTTCGTCAACGCGCTGCCGGTCTTCATCGCCGGTACCAAGGAGTGGGCGGACAAGTTCACCGAGGCCGGCGTGCCGATCGTCGGTGACGACATCAAGTCGCAGGTCGGCGCCACCATCACGCACCGCGTGATGGCGAAGCTGTTCGAGGACCGCGGTGTCCGCCTTGAGCGCACGATGCAGCTCAACGTCGGCGGCAACATGGACTTCAAGAACATGCTGGAGCGCGACCGCCTGGAGTCGAAGAAGATTTCGAAGACGCAGGCCGTCACCTCGCAGATCCCCGACCGGGAGCTGGGCGAGAAGAACGTCCACATCGGCCCGTCGGACTACGTGCAGTGGCTCGACGACCGCAAGTGGGCGTACGTGCGCCTTGAGGGCCGTGCCTTCGGTGACGTCCCGCTGAACCTGGAGTACAAGCTCGAGGTCTGGGACTCCCCGAACTCCGCGGGTGTCATCATCGACGCCCTGCGCGCGGCGAAGATCGCCAAGGACCGCGGCATCGGCGGCCCGATCCTCTCCGCGTCCTCGTACTTCATGAAGTCCCCGCCGGTCCAGTACTTCGACGACGAGGCCTACGAGAACGTCGAGAAGTTCATCAAGGGCGAGGTCGAGCGCTAAACAGCTCTCTCCTTGTCACTCGTCGAGGGTCCCCGGGCAGTCCACCCGGGGACCCTCCTCGTATGTGAGGGTGTGCCCCATGGCTGTCGTCGGTGACCTGCGTGTCCTGCTGCGTCTGCGGGACTTCCGGCGCCTGCTCGCCGTACGGCTGATCTCCCAGAGCGCGGACGGCGTCTACCAGGTCGCCCTCGCGACCTACGTGGTCTTCTCACCGGAGAAGCAGGCCTCGGCCGGAGCGATCGCCTCCGCGATGGCCGTGCTGCTCCTCCCGTATTCGCTGGTCGGCCCCTTCGCGGGCGTCCTCCTGGACCGCTGGCAGCGTCGGCAGGTCTTCCTCCACGGCAACCTCCTGCGGGCGGCACTGGCGGCCCTTACCGCTCTGCTGATGCTCAGCGGCGTCCCCGACTGGCTCTTCTACGCCTCCGCGCTGTGTGTCACCGCCGTCAACCGCTTCGTGCTCGCGGGGCTCTCCGCCGCGCTGCCGCGGGTGGTCGACGCCGACCGCCTGGTCATCGCCAACTCCCTCTCGCCTACCGCGGGGACGCTCGCCGCGACCGTGGGCGGTGGCCTCGCCTTCGTCGTGCGGCTGTCGGGCTCGGATTCGGACGCGGTGGTGGTCCTGCTCGGGGCGGCCCTGTACCTCTGCGCGGCGCTCGCCTCGCTCCGCATGGCGCGTGACCTGCTCGGCCCCGACCCCGACCTGGTGCGGCCCCGCCTCGGGGAGGCACTGGCCGGCACGGCCCGTGGTCTGGCGGCGGGGCTACGACACCTGGCCCAGCGCCCGGCGGCCGCCCGCGCGCTGGGCGCGATGACGGTGCTGCGGTTCTGCTACGGCGCGCTCACGGTCATGGTCCTGATGCTGTGCCGGTACGCATGGACATCCACGGAGTCCGAGGGGCTGGCGCTGCTCGGCCTCGCGGTCGGCATCTCCGGGGCGGGCTTCTTCGTGGCGGCGCTGGTGACCCCCTCCGCGGCGGGCCGACTGGGACCGGGCGGCTGGATCGCCGCGTGCGCGGCCACGGCGGCGGTCCTGGAACCGGCCCTCGGCCTCACCTTCGCCCCCGTGCCTCTGCTCATCGCCGCCTTCGTCCTCGGCCTGACGACGCAGGGCGCGAAGATCGCCACGGACACGGTGGTGCAGTCCTCGGTGGACGACGGCTTCCGCGGCCGGATCTTCTCCCTCTACGACGTCCTCTTCAACGTCGCGTTCGTGGGCGCGGCGGCAGTGGCGGCACTGCTTCTGCCCGCTGACGGCCGGTCGATTCCGCTTGTCGTCATGGTGGCTCTGCTGTACGCAGCGATTGCGGCGACTATGACCCGCTTTGACGTGCAGTAAGTGTCACATCAGTGCCACAGAGCCTCTCTGGGCTTCAGAGATGCGGCTGCGCCCCGATAACTTACGGGCGTCTTATTCGCGCCATCGCGCTCTCGTTCGAGGGGACCCCCAAAAAGTGACCACTCCGCCGCCCCAGGGCCAAGCTCCGTACCCGCCTCAGGGCCAGAACCCGTACGGACAGCAGGCCCCGGGCGCGCCGTATCAGCAGCAGGGGGCTCCCTACCCTCCGCAGCAGGGCGCGCCGTACCCGCCCCACCAGGGTGGGCCCGTGCCTCCGCCGGCTGCTCCTCGCCGGGGCGGCAAGAAGCTCCTTCTGCGCATCGGCGGGTTCGCCCTCGTCGCCATCCTCATAGCCATCGGCAAGTGGTACTTCGGCTCCAGTGACGCCGAGACCACCTCCGTGGGCAGTTGCATGCGGAACGAGGGCACGATGAGTAAGCCTGACTTGCGTGACGTCGACTGCTCGTCGAGCGACGCCGAGTTCAAGGTCGTCGAGAAGTTCGACGACACCAGCGACGGCGACAAGTGCGAGGCCGTCAAGACGTCCGAAATCGCCTACTACCAGCAGGGCAAGGGCCACAACGTGGTGCTCTGCCTCAAGAAGGTGCAGTAGGCGACGAAGAGGGGCGCTGTTTCACGGTTTCACGTGAAACAGCGCCCCTCGGCGCGTTTGGGGCGGGTGGGTGTTTCACGTGAAACATCCACCCGCCTTCAGCCTCAGTCCTGCGTCGCCCACCACTCCTTGAGCGCCGCCACCGCCGCGTCCCGCTCCATCGGTCCGTTCTCCAGCCGCAGCTCCAGGAGGAACTTGTAGGCCTTGCCGATCACCGGTCCAGGGCCCACGTCCAGGACCTGCATGATGTCGTTGCCGTCCAGGTCGGGGCGGATCGAGTCCAGCTCCTCCTGTTCCTGGAGGCGGGCGATGCGCTCCTCCAGGCCGTCGTACGCACGCGACAGCGCGTTCGCCTTGCGCTTGTTGCGCGTCGTGCAGTCGGAGCGGGTCAGCTTGTGCAGGCGCTCCAGGAGCGGCCCGGCGTCGCGTACATAGCGGCGTACGGCCGAGTCCGTCCACTCACCCGTGCCGTAGCCGTGGAAGCGCAGGTGGAGCTCGACGAGGCGCGAGACGTCCTTCACCAGCTCGTTGGAGTACTTGAGCGCCGTCATGCGCTTCTTGACCATCTTGGCCCCGACCACCTCGTGGTGGTGGAAGGAGACCCGCCCGTCGCTCTCGAAGCGACGGGTCTTCGGCTTGCCGATGTCGTGCAGCAGCGCGGCCAGCCGCAGTGTGAGGTCCGGTCCGTCCGTCTCCAGCGCCATCGCCTGCTCCAGGACGATCAGCGAGTGGTCGTAGACGTCCTTGTGGCGGTGGTGCTCGTCCCGCTCCAGGCGCAGCGCGGGCAGCTCCGGCAGGACGCGCGCGGCGAGCCCCGTGTCGACGAGGAGGGCGAGGCCCTTGCGCGGGTACGCGGAGAGGATCAGCTTGTTCAGCTCGTCCCGTACCCGCTCCGCGGACACGATGTCGATGCGCTCGGCCATGGCCTTCATCGCGGCGACGACCTCGGGCGCCACCTCGAAGTCCAGCTGCGCGGCGAACCGCGCGGCCCGCATCATCCGCAGCGGATCGTCCGAGAAGGACTCCTCGGGGGTCCCCGGAGTGCGCAGGACACGCTCGGACAGGTCCTCAAGGCCTCCGTGCGGGTCGACGAACTCCTTCTCGGGGAGCGCCACGGCCATCGCGTTCACGGTGAAGTCACGGCGGACGAGGTCTTCCTCGATGGAGTCGCCGTAGGACACCTCGGGCTTGCGCGACGTCCTGTCGTACGCCTCGGACCGGTACGTCGTGACCTCGATCTGGTAGCCCTCTTTCTGGCAGCCGACCGTGCCGAAGGCGATTCCGACCTCCCACACCGCGTCCGCCCACGGTCGGACGATCTTCAGTACGTCCTCGGGGCGGGCGTCGGTCGTGAAGTCCAAGTCGTTGCCGAGCCGGCCGAGGAGGGCGTCCCTGACCGAGCCACCGACCAGGGCGAGAGAGAACCCGGCCTCCTGGAAACGGCGGGCAAGATCGTCCGCGACAGGGGATACACGCAGCAATTCGCTGACCGCGCGGCGCTGCACCTGGCTCAGTGCGCTGGGATTGTCTTCGTTGGCGTTCGGCACAACAGAAAAGGGTACGTGCCCCGGGCGCCCGGGGCCGACCCGATTACCGCCGGGTCGTCCGCGCCGTCCAGGGCTCGCGCCGCGTCCCGGCCAGGTCTTGCGATCATGTGGAGCAGACCGCGGCACTTCGTCACAGCGCGCATCGTTACCATGCGTGGACGCACAACCGACGACCACTGACGACGAGGGACGGGCGAACGCGTGGCCGAGGCGGCAGACTTCCCGGGGACGAGCCCCTCACCTGCCCGCCGGTGGCTGCGGCGCACCGCAGCACTGCTGGTGGGTACCCCTTTGCTGGCCGGCCTCCTACAGGCCCCGGTCGGCCCCGTGGCGCACGCCGCCGTGCCGAGCGCGCCGGCCGACGCCACCGGTTCCGGCACCGTCGACGTATCGCTGGACGCCCTGACCCCGACCGCTCCCGACGAAGACGACAAGATCACCGTCTCCGGCACGGTCACCAACCAGGGCAAGCAGACGGTGACCGGGGCCCAGGTCAGGCTGCGGGTGGGATCGGCGCCCCTCGGCGGCCGGAGTGAGATCGACGGCGCCGCGAAGCGCACCGGCTTCCAGCCGGGGCTCGACGGCACGGAGGTCGGCGGCAAGTACGTCGACAAGTTCGCCAAGCTCGTGCCCGGCGTCCGGCAGGACTTCAGCGTCTCCGTGCCCGTCAAGGCCCTGCACCTCGGCGCCGACGGCGTCTACCAGCTGAGCGTCGCCCTCACCGGCCAGAACGCCGCGCAGCCCTACCCGCAGGTGCTCGGCATCGAGCGCACCTTCCTGCCGTGGCAGACCGAGGCCGTCGACACGAAGACGAAGACGACCTACCTGTGGCCGCTCATCGCCGACACGCACCTCACGGCGAAGACCGAGTCCGACGAACAGCAGACGCCTGTTTTCAGGAACGACGAACTGGCCGACGACCTCGCGCCGGGCGGCCGTCTCCAGCAGCTCCTGGCCCTCGGCAGCGACCTCGACGTCACCTGGGTCATCGATCCGGACCTGCTCGCCTCCGTCGAGGCGATGACGAAGGGCTACCGGATCCAGAACCCCGACGGACGGACGACCAGGGCGGGCAAGCACCAGGCGGTGGCCACCGCCTGGCTCAACGACCTGGAAGCCGCGGTCAAGGGCAAGAAGGTCGTCGCGCTGCCGTTCGCCGACCCCGACCTCGCGTCCCTCGCGCACAACGGCAGGGCCGTGACCGGGTCCCTCAGCCACCTCAAGGAGGCCACCGACGCGGGAGCCAGCGCGGTGGACACGATCCTCCACGTGAAGCCGAGCACGGACTTCGCGTGGCCCGCCGACGGGGCGATCGACCCGTCCATCGTCGACGTCTCGACCTCCGCGGGCGCCCATACGGTGATCGCCCGCAGTGACAGCCTCCGCGAGACCGACGGCCTGACGTACTCCCCGACCGCGGCCCGGCCCATCGGCGGCGGTACGACCGCCGTGGTGGCCGACGCACGCCTCTCCACGGCCTTCCAGGGCGACATGACGGAAGCCGAGAACTCCACGCTGGCCGTCCAGGAGTTCGTCGCCCAGAGCCTGATGATCAACCTCCAGGACCCCGGCAGGCAGCGCAGCATCGTCGTCGCGCCGCAGCGCATGCCCACGGCCAGTCAGGCCCAGGCGATGGCGAAGGCGCTGACCACGCTCCAGGACGGGCAGTGGTCGGAGTTCGACGACCTGACCACGGCGGCGAAGGCGAAGCCGGACCCGAGGGCCACGACGCGGGTCCCGTCGACCGGGTCCTACCCGGCCGCGCTGCGCAAGCAGGAGCTGCCCCGGTCGGCGTTCGAGTCGATCCACGAGACCCAGGGCATGCTCGAGCGCTTCCAGGTGATCCTCACCGAGAAGGACCGCGTGGTCACGCCCTTCGGAAGGGCCATAGACCGCGAGATGTCGACGTCCTGGCGCGGCCGCCCGTCGGAGGCGACCACCTACCAGGCCGGCGTCAAGAACTACCTGCGGGAGCTCACCGAGCAGGTGGCTCTGATCGAGAGGTCCGACGCGAAGCTCTCCGGGCGCAGCGCGACCATCCCGGTGTCGGTGCAGAACAACCTGGTGCAGGGCGTCGGCCACCTGAACCTGCGGCTGTTCTCGGAGAACCCCACCCGCCTGAAGATCGGCGACGGTCAGTACGAAGAGATCCCCATCGAGGTCGCTGGCGGTCACTCCCAGTCGGTGAAGTTCACCACCACGGCCAACGCCAACGGCCCGGTCCCGGTCTATGCCCAGCTCTACACGGAGGACGGCGAGCCCTACGGGGAGCCAGTGGCCTTTGAGGTCAATGTCACCGAGGTCACTCCCGCGGTGATGCTCGTCATCGCCGGCGGTCTCCTCCTGCTCGTACTCGCCGGTTTCCGGATGTACACGCAGCGCAAGCGTGCGGCGCGGAAGCCCGCCGTGCAGGAAGGCCCCGACGAGGGTCCCGACGGGGGATCCGGTCCCGCGTCCGGGGAAGGCGACCCCGAGCAGCCGAGTGACCCGACACCGGACACCGCCCCGGAAAGCACCGACCCGTCGGACACGGGTGAGAGAGTGGACCGTTGAGCGATGTCGTGGCCGGTGGGCCCGGGGACGATGAGGTGGGGTAAACCATGAACGCGCCGTACGACGGTGACCGTGGCCAGGGCTCGGGCGGCCCTGCCTCGCCCGGAGGCCCGCCGCAGGACTCAGCCGACTACGGGCAGCAGGTTCCACCGCAGCCCGCGCCCGACGCGTACCTCCAGGACGCCTACGAGGAGGACCCCTACCGGGCGCGGGACCTCTCCGCCCAGGATCCGGTGACCGAGGCGCTCTACGACCGCGCGGCGCACCCCCCGCCGCCGCCCGGCACCTACCCGCAGCAGCCGCTCTACGGCCCGCCGGCCGCCCCCGAGCACGCCCCTGACCCCCGCGTGTGGGCCCAGACGCCGGCCCCCGAGCCGGAGGGCCCGACCCGGCACCTTCCGTACGGCGACGACGCCCGTACGACGCAGTTCGTCGGCGTCGACGACCTGGTCACCCAGGCGGGCGAGGAGCGCCACGAGCCGGACGCCTTCGCGCACCTCTACCGCGACCAGCAGCCCGGCGGCTACCGCGGCCAGCAGGTCGACTACCAGCAGGGCGGTTATCCGCAGGACAACGGCTACCCCCAGGGCGACGGCTATCCGCAGGGCAACGGCGGCTACCCCCAGGAGAACGGCTACCCCCAGACCGGTGGCTACCCCCAGACCGGTGGCTATCCCCAGAGCTCCGGCTACCCCCAGAGCGGCGGCTACCAGCAGCCGGTCAACGGCGGCTACACGCCCGCCGACCAGCCGATCGTCCCCGCCCCCGCGCCGGCCCCGGCTCCCACGCCCGCACAGGCACCAGCACCGGCACCAGCACCGGCACCGACACCGACACCGGCCCCCAAGTCGGGGGGCCGCGCGGCGAGCCTGCTGAAGTCCAGTGCCGTCATGGCGGCAGGCACGCTCGTCTCGCGCCTCACCGGCTTCATCCGCTCCGCACTGATCGTCTCGGCGCTCGGCGTCGGTCTGCTCGGCGACACCTTCCAGGTCGTCTACCAGATCCCGACGATGATCTACATCCTCACCGTCGGCGGTGGGCTCAACTCCGTCTTCGTGCCCCAGCTGGTGCGCTCCATGAAGGAGGACGAGGACGGCGGCGAGGCGTACGCCAACCGCCTGCTGACCCTCGTCATGGTGGCGCTCGGCCTGCTCACCGCCCTGGGCATCGTCCTCGCCCCCCAGCTGGTGCGCGTGATGTCCGTCCCGGTCGCCAACGACCCGGCGGCGACCGAGGTCGGCACCACGCTGCTGCGCTACTTCCTGCCCTCGATCTTCTTCATGGGCATCCACGTGGTGATGGGCCAGATCCTCAACGCGCGCGGAAAGTTCGGCGCGATGATGTGGACCCCGGTCCTCAACAACATCGTCATCATCGCCGCGCTCGGCATGTTCATCGGGGTGTACGGGACCTCGGCGTCGTCCAGCATGAACGTCGAAAGCATCCCGCCGGAGGCCGAGCGCCTCCTCGGTTTCGGTGTCCTGCTCGGTCTCGTCGTGCAGGCCCTGGCGATGATCCCGTACCTGCGCGAGACCGGGTTCAAGCTGCGTCCGCGCTTCGACTGGAAGGGCCACGGCCTGGGCAAGGCCGCCAAGCTCGCCAAGTGGACGATCCTGTTCGTGCTGGCCAACCAGGCGGGCGCCCTCGTCGTCACCCAGCTGGCCACCGCAGCCACCACCGACCTGCCCTCCACGAGTGGCATCGGCTTCTCCGCCTACGCCAACGCCCAGCTCATCTGGGGCCTCCCGCAGGCGATCATCACGGTGTCCCTGATGGCGGCCCTGCTGCCCCGGCTCTCCCGCTCGGCCCAGGACGGCGACCCCGGATCCGTCCGTGACGACATCTCCCAGGGCCTACGCACGACAGCGGTCGCGATCGTGCCCATCGCCTTCGGGTTCGTCGCGCTCGGCATCCCGATGTGCACGCTGATCTTCGGTTCCTCGGGCAGCGCCCAGGCCACGAACATGGGCTACATGCTGATGGCCTTCGGTCTCGGCCTGATCCCCTACTCCGTGCAGTACGTCGTGCTGCGGGCCTTCTACGCCTACGAGGACACGCGCACCCCCTTCTACAACACGGTCATCGTGGCCGCGATGAACGCCGCCGCCTCGGCGGCCTGCTACTTCGCGCTGCCCACCCGCTGGGCCGTCACCGGCATGGCCGCCGCCTACGGCCTCTCGTACGCCATCGGCGTGGGCGTCGCCTGGCAGCGGCTGCGCAAGCGGCTCGGCGGCGACCTGGACGGTTCCCGCGTACTGCGTACGTATGCCAGGCTCGGTATCGCCGCGCTGCCCGCGGCGATCCTCGCGGGCGGCGCCGCGTACGCGATCACCAAGAGCCTGGGACAGGGTGTCCTCGGATCGCTGGCGGCCTTGGTCGCGGGCGGTGCCGTACTGCTGGGAGTCTTCTTCGTCGCCGCGAAGCGCATGCGCATCGAGGAGCTCAACTCCATGGTGGGCATGGTCCGAGGCCGTCTCGGTCGCTGAGATGAGGAGTACCGCACAACCATCGCCGGCCACCGCGTGTCGTGCATAGCACCGGACTGTGGGCACAATTGGCTTTGGCGTCTGACGTAGCGCAACGGATGGGGAGGCAGGAGCGACGGTGGCGGAACGGAGCACGGCTGCCGTCGACGTGGCAGACAACAGCGGTGACGAGCCGCTGACCGCCAAGGCGGAGCAGCCCACGGCCGACGGGGTGGCCCAGACCCGGGAGCGGGACACGGCAGCAGACGATGACGCGGCGGATACAGAGAAGCCCATGAGCCGTGGGGCCTCCTCACCCCCCGAACTGCACAGTGGCCACAAGCTCGCCAGGCGCTATCGGCTCGAAGAGTGCGTCACCCGTCTGGACGGATTCAGCAGCTGGCGCGCGGTGGACGAGAAGCTCCGCCGTGCCGTCGGCGTCCACCTGCTGCCCGCGGACCACCCGCGGGCACGTTCGGTCCTCGCGGCGGCCCGCTCCTCGGCCCTCCTCGGCGACCCGCGGTTCGTACAGGTCCTGGACGCTGTCGAGGAGAACGACCTCGTCTACGTCGTCCACGAGTGGCTCCCGGACGCCACGGAGCTCACCGCGGTCCTCGCGGCGGGCCCGCTGGAGGCACACGACGCGTACCAGCTCGTCAGCCAGATCTCCCAGGCCATGGCGGCCGCCCACCGCGAAGGGCTGGCCCATCTGCGGCTGACCCCGAGCGCCGTGCTGCGCACCTCCTCCGGCCAGTACCGCATCCGCGGCCTCGCCGTGAACGCGGCCCTGCGCGGCATCAGCTCCGACACCCCGCAGCGCACGGACACGGAGGCGATCGGCGCTCTCCTGTACGCCTCGCTGACCCAGCGCTGGCCCTACGAGGACGACGCCTACGGCCTCTCCGGGCTGCCCAAGGACATCGGCCTCATCGCCCCTGACCAGGTGCGCGCGGGCGTCCACCGCGGCCTCTCCGAACTGGCCATGCGGGCGCTCGTCAATGACGGCGCGACCGCCTCCCGCCAGGACCCGCCGTGCACGACGCCGGAGGAGCTGGTCAAGGCCATCGGTGAGATGCCCCGCATCCGCCCGCCGGAGCCGGCCTTCACCGCGCCCCCCGAGTACCAGCGCACCACGTACCAGCAGGGCAGCTACGGCCGCCCCGTGCCCCACCTCGGCGCCACCCAGCCCGTGCTCACCCCGCCGCCCCCGTTGCAGAGCCGCACCGGCCGGGCCCTCAAGTGGGCCGTGTCCGCGCTGCTCATCGCCGCGCTCGGCCTGGGCAGCTGGCAGCTCGCGGACGCGCTCATGGACCGCGAGAACTCCGGGGACGCCAACGACACGCAGACGACCCAGGGCGACGACAAGGACCGGCCGAAGCCCAAGAAGCCGATCAGCATCGAGGGCGCGCAGGAGTACGTCCTGAAGGGCTCCCCCCAGGATCCGGAAAGCGTCGGCAACACCTACGACAAGGACCGGGCCTCGCTCTGGCGCACCAAGACGTTCAATGACGGTCCCGCGCTGGCCCCGTACAAGCCCGGTGTCGGTATCGTCTATGACCTCGGCTCGGAGCAGGATGTCTCGGCGGCGTCGATAGCCCTTCAGTACGGCGGACCCCACACCACGGTCACGCTGTACGCCGTGGATTCGCTCTCACCGTCGACACCGATCAGCTCCATGAAGAAGATCGGCGGCACCACCACTTCGGGCACCACCGCGAAGATCGAGGCCAAGAAGCCCGTGAAGTCGCAGTACGTGCTCCTGTGGGTGACCGCGGTGCCGAAGTCCGGCCCCGACGGGTACTACAGGGCAGGGTTCAAGCAAGCCATCACGGACGTGAAGTTCAAGGGCTGAGGACCGGCTCGGCGCAGCGCACTGGGGGGAGGGGGCCGACGGTGGACGGCACCGCACTTGCTGACATGAGCGACCAGGACCTCCTCGCCGGCCATGTCGCGGGGGACAAGGACGCCTTCGGTGAACTCGTCCGCCGCCACCGGGACCGGTTGTGGGCCGTGGCGCTGCGCACCCTCGGGGACCGCGAGGAAGCGGCCGACGCGGTGCAGGACGCCCTCGTCTCCGCCTACCGCGCGGCGCACACCTTCCGCGGGCAGTCCGCCGTGACGACCTGGCTGCACCGGATCACCGTCAACGCCTGCCTCGACCGGGCCCGCAAGGCGGCTTCCCGCAAGACCTCCCCCATCGACGACACCGAGCGTCTCGAGCAGCTCCTGGAGCCCGAGGAGTCGGCTGCCGCCCCCGTCGAGCGGAACGATCTGCACCGTGAGCTCCTGGAGGCGCTGGGGACGCTCCCGCAGGACCAGCGGGCCGCCCTCGTCCTCGTCGACATGCAGGGCTATCCCGTCGCTGAGGCCGCCCGCGTCCTCGACGTCCCCACCGGCACGGTCAAGAGCCGCTGCTCCCGAGGGAGAGCCAGACTGCTGCCGCTGCTCACTCATCTCCGTACCGAGTCACCCGCGCGGGACGGGGACGGCGGCGAGGACGGCGGAAGCAAGAGCCCCGGCCCGGAAAGGAACCGGACGCAGGGGACATCCGTCCCACCGGCAGCAGGACCACGGGATGCAGGACCACGGGATGCAGAACCACGGGATGCAGGACCAAGCGATTCAGCTGCTGTGAAGGGCGGAGGTGGGCGAGCGTGAGCGCCACGACCGACTCGGCCGGGCATCCGGAGGTCGCCGAGATCTCCGACCTGACCGAGGGTCTGCTCTCCCCGTCGCGCACGAGCGACGTGCGACGGCATCTGGACGGCTGTGCGCTCTGCGCCGACGTCTATGCCTCGCTGGAGGAGATCCGCGGCATGCTCGGCACGCTGCCCGGCCCGCCGAGGATGCCCGTCGACGTCGCTGGACGCATCGACGCGGCGCTGGCCGCCGAAGCGCTGCTGGACGCCACCGCCCCCGACGGCCCCTCGACGCCCGCGGCGCCCGAGCTCGCCTCCGCCGCGCCGGCACGCACCCCGGCGCCGCATGTTTCACGTGAAACATCGCCTCCTTCCGCACCTGCCGCCGTCTCGGCGCGCCCGGTGATCGTCCCGCCGGGCGACCGCGTGCGGCCACCGGGCCGGGGCGCGGTGGCCCTCCGCGGCGCACACGGCGCCGTGCCGCCGTGCTCGGCGCCGTCTTCACCGCTGCCGCCATCGGCCTCGGCACTCTGCTGATGCAGACCGTGGGCGGGGACCCGGAGAGCCCTCCCGCGGGTCACCGGGACAGCGCGGACTCCTTCTCCGAGGAGAAGCTCAAGGGACAGGTGGCCGACCTCCTCGCCAAGAACCCCGTCAAGGAGTCGCGCGGCGGTAAGCAGGAAGGGGCCAAGCCGACCTTCGACACGCGCTCCAGCCCCGAGTCCCCGATGGACGAAGCCCCGTTGCGTGAGGCATCGGTCCAGGTACCGGAGTGCATCCAGCGCGGCATCGGCCCACGGGTGCCCCTCGCGGCCGAGGAGGGCTCGTACGAGGGAAAGCGCGCGTACCTCGTCGTGGTGCCCCATGACTCCGACGCCGGCCAGGTGTCCGCCTACATCATCGACGCCGCCTGCGTGGGCAAGTCCTCACCGCGCGCGGGCAAGGTGTTGCTGACGCATTCCTACCCTCAGGGCTGACACGCTTCCGTACACGCGGACACGGCGGGGAATGCATGCCCCGTAGGATCCGTTGGGTGGGATGAGTACCTGAGACAGGGCACCCCACCAGCAGTACGCAGCAGTCCCCAGAGACGAGGAATCAAGCCGTGACCGACGTCCGTAACGTGATCATCATCGGCTCCGGGCCCGCCGGCTACACGGCGGCGCTCTACACCGCGCGCGCGTCGCTGAAGCCGCTGGTGTTCGAGGGCGCCGTCACCGCCGGCGGTGCGCTGATGAACACCACCGAGGTGGAGAACTTCCCCGGCTTCCAGGACGGCGTCATGGGCCCCGAGCTCATGGACAACATGCGCGCCCAGGCCGAGCGCTTCGGCGCCGAGCTCGTGCCCGACGATGTTGTCGCCGTCGACCTCACCGGTGAGATCAAGACCGTGACGGACACGGCGGGCACCGTGCACCGCGCGAAGGCCGTCATCGTCACGACCGGCTCGCAGCACCGCAAGCTCGGCCTGCCGAACGAGGACGCGCTCTCCGGACGCGGTGTCTCCTGGTGCGCCACCTGCGACGGCTTCTTCTTCAAGGACCAGGACATCGCCGTGATCGGCGGCGGCGACACCGCGATGGAGGAGGCCACCTTCCTCTCGCGCTTCGCCAAGTCCGTGACGATCGTGCACCGCCGCGACAGCCTGCGCGCCTCCAAGGCGATGCAGGAGCGCGCCTTCGCCGACCCGAAGATCAAGTTCGTCTGGGACAGCGAGGTCGCCGAGATCAACGGCGACCAGAAGCTCTCCGGTCTGACGCTGCGCAACCTCAAGACGGGCGAGACGTCCGAGCTGCCGGTCACCGGCCTGTTCATCGCGATCGGCCACGACCCCCGCACGGAGCTCTTCAAGGGGCAGCTGGAGCTGGACGACGAGGGCTACCTGAAGGTTGAGGCGCCCTCGACCCGGACGAACCTGACCGGTGTCTTCGGCGCCGGTGACGTCGTCGACCACACGTACCGCCAGGCGATCACGGCGGCCGGCACCGGCTGCTCCGCCGCCCTCGACGCCGAGCGTTTCCTCGCCGCCCTCGCCGACAGCGAGAACGCTGCGACTGCCACCGTCTGACCCCCCGACTTCCCTCACCGCACCAAGCTAAGGAGACTGCCGTGACCGGCACCCTCAAGAACGTGACCGACGCCTCCTTCGAAGAGGACGTCCTCAAGAGCGACAAGCCCGTACTGGTGGACTTCTGGGCCGCCTGGTGCGGCCCGTGCCGCCAGATCGCCCCGTCCCTCGAGGCGATCGCGGCCGAGCACGGCGACAAGATCGAGGTCGTCAAGCTCAACATCGACGAGAACCCCGGCACGGCCGCCAAGTACGGCGTCATGTCCATCCCGACCCTGAACGTGTACCGGGGCGGTGAGGTGGCCAAGACCATCGTCGGCGCCAAGCCGAAGGCCGCGATCGAGCGGGACCTCGCGGACTTCATCGCCGAGTAGTCAGCGACGTCGTTTCACGTGAAACACCGATGGCCCGGTCCCGCGAGGGACCGGGCCATCGTGCTGTCCGTCAGAGCGGTCGAAGCGCCGGTTCCTTCTGCACCGCTCCCAGCAGCCGGTCGAGCGCCATCTCCACGTCTTCCTTCCAGGAGAGCGTCGTCCGCAGCTCCAGCCTCAGCCGCGGGTAAGCGGGGTGCGGGCGGACGGTCTTGAAGCCCACCGCCAGAAGGTGATCCGCGGGCAGCACACACGCCGGCTTCTCCCAGCGCGCGTCCCCGAAGGCCTCGATCGCCTTGAAGCCTCGGCGCAGCAGGTCCTTGGCGACCGTCTGGACGATCACTCTGCCGAGCCCCTGACCCTGATAGCCGGGCATGATCCACGCCGTCATCAGCTGGACGGCGTCGGGGGATACAGGGCTCGTGGGGAACGCGGTGGAGCGCGGAACGTAGGCAGGGGGTGCGTAGAGCACGAAGCCGACCGGTACGTCGTCGACGTAGACGACCCGGCCGCAGGATCCCCATTCCAGCAGGACCGCGGAGATCCACGCCTCCTTCTCCAGCTCCGGCGTCCCGGCCTTTACCGCGGCTTGGCCGCTGACCGGGTCCAGCTCCCAGAAGACGCAGGACCGGCAGCGCTTGGGAAGGTCTGGGAGGTTGTCCAGCGTGAGCGGTACGAGCCGACGCCCCATGAAGGCGATCCCTCCCTTTCCTCGCCCGCCGCGCTGCGGGCGGCTGTCAGAGCGCTGCGTTCCCGGAGCAGGCTGCCGACGAAGCCGCCGACCGCTCCCAGCCCCAGACCCGCGGTCATCAGTCCGGTGCGGCTCATCGTCCGCATGGCCCTCGCCTCCCCAATGAGGTGCCGTCAGGTGGATGCGCCTACCTGATCGCATCGTATCCACGAAGTGATTCCCTCGATAGCGCAAGAAAGCAAAAAGCGGGCCGTATCCGGCATAGACCGAACACGGCCCGCTCTGGCGGGTCAGCCGTTATGGCTCAGCCCTTCTCGTCCTCGGAGGCGTCTTCGTCGGCGTCCGTGGTCTGGCCGTTCTGGAGGACAGGGCCCTCGCCCGGAGCCAGCGTGCTGAGGATGCGCTCCAAATCCTCCAGGGAGGCGAAGTCGACGACGATCTTGCCCTTCTTCTGGCCCAGATCCACGCGCACCCTGGTTTCGAACCGGTCGGAGAGCCGAGTGGCGAGGCTGGTCAGAGCCGGCGAGAGCCGGGCACCGGCGCGCGGTCCCTTGGGCTTGGGAGTGCTCTGGGGCCGGGACCCCATGAGGGTCACGATCTCCTCGACGGCCCGCACCGAAAGGCCCTCGGCCACGATCCGGTGCGCGAGCCGGTCCTGCTCCTCCGAGTCGTCCACGGAGAGCAGCGCCCGGGCGTGCCCCGCGGAGAGCACTCCTGCGGCCACCCGCCGCTGCACGGCCGGCGAGAGCTTCAGCAGGCGCAGCGTGTTGGAGACCTGCGGACGGGACCGGCCGATGCGGTCCGCCAGCTGGTCGTGCGTGCAATTGAAGTCCTTGAGCAGCTGGTCGTAGGCGGCGGCCTCTTCCAGCGGGTTCAGCTGAGCACGGTGCAGGTTCTCCAGCAGCGCGTCCAGGAGGAGCTTCTCGTCCTCCGTGGCACGCACGATCGCCGGGATGCGCTCCAGGCCGGCCTCGCGGCAGGCTCGCCAGCGCCGCTCGCCCATGATCAGCTCGTAGCGCGCGGGGCCCAACTGACGTACGACGACCGGCTGGAGAAGCCCGACCTCCTTGATGGAGGTCACCAGCTCCGCGAGGGCGTCCTCGTCGAAGACCTCGCGCGGCTGCCGCGGGTTGGGCGAGATGAAGTCCAGCGGCAGCTCGGCGAAGTACGCACCGGCCACGGGGGCGTTCTCCGGCGTCGCCGTGGCCTGCTGCGGCGGCTCCACCGTTTCATGTGAAACAGGGCTCTGCGGAAGCGCGGTGACCTTCGCGGCGGCCACTCCTCGCTCGGCGGTGAGCACCTGCCCGGCTGCGGAGGCCGAGGCACCCGTGCTCTGTGGCACCTGCTTCTCTGTGGGGGCCGCGGGGATCAAGGCGCCGAGGCCTCGACCCAGTCCTCTCCGTCGCTCGCTCACTGCGTCCCCTCCGTCATGCTGTGCTGGTTGTTCTGAGCGCCCGTGTGGGCGTGTTGGACGTCGTACCGCACTCCGACTCCACGCAGCGCGATCTCGCGTGCCGCTTCGAAGTAGGAGAGTGCGCCACTCGATCCCGGATCGTAGGTCAACACCGTCTGGCCGTAGCTCGGCGCCTCCGAGATGCGGACCGACCGCGGGATGCTCGTCCGCAGGACCTCGTTGCCGAAGTGGCTGCGCACCTCGTCGGCCACCTGGGAGGCGAGCCGGGTCCTGCCGTCGTACATGGTGAGCAGGATCGTCGAGACGTGGAGGTTCGGGTTGAGGTGGCCCCGCACGAGGTCCACGTTGCGCAGGAGTTGGCCGAGTCCTTCCAGCGCGTAGTACTCGCACTGGATGGGGATCAGCACTTCCGCGCCGGCCACCATGGCGTTGACCGTCAGCAGGCCGAGCGACGGCGGGCAGTCGATGAGGATGTAGTCCAGCGGCTGCTCGTACGCCTGGATGGCCCGCTGCAGCCGGCTCTCCCGCGCCACCAGCGAGACCAGCTCGATCTCCGCACCGGCGAGATCGATGGTGGCCGGGGCGCAGAAGAGACCCTCGACGTCCGGCACCGGCTGGACGACATCGGAGAGCGGCTTGCTCTCGACCAGCACGTCGTAGATGGACGGCACTTCGGCGTGGTGGTCGATGCCGAGGGCGGTGGAGGCGTTGCCCTGCGGGTCGAGGTCGATCACCAGGACTCGGGCGCCGTGCAGAGCGAGTGAGGCGGCGAGGTTGACGGTCGTCGTCGTCTTGCCCACCCCACCCTTCTGGTTGGCGACCACCATGACGCGGGTCCGCTCGGGGCGCGGCAGGCCTTCGCCGGCGCGACCGAGTGCTTCCACCGCCAGTTGGGCAGCACGACCGATGGGTGTGTCGTCCATCGGGGTCGGTGTTTCACGTGAAACATCCTCCCCCGCCGACTCGGTACGGGGACCGGGGACCGGATCGGTCATCGGTCCCGCGATGTTGGCGTCGGACCGCAAGGATTCACTCTCCTCGACATCAGGCTCGCAATGAACAGAGCCTCCCATGCTTTGAGGGTCATGAACCAGCGAGGCCCGGTCTTCTGTGGACGAATCCACCTCTGTGGACAACTCCGTGCCCTTATCGAGGGAACCGAGGGGCCGACGGTCGCGAGGTTCCGCAGCGCGGCCGCGATTGATGATGCCATGCAGCAGTGAGCGACGTTTCACGTGAAACACGATGCACGGCAACCGGGGTGCCGCTGGTGCGACACCCCGGTATGCGTACGTTTGGCAGCTTTTGTGGAGTACAGCCTGCCGTCAATCAGCCACGGCGGCGCCGCGCCCGTCCGGTGCGCGCTGCCTTGGCCCGCTTCGCCGCGAAGCGCACGCCACCCGGACTCTCCCCGACCTCGACCCGGACGACCGTGGACTGCGGATCCACCACGCCCTCACCGACGTGCAGGACGGAGGTGCCGACAGCGCCGAGCTTGCTCAGAGCGGATCCCGCGGCCTTGACCTCCTCCTCGGCGGTGTCGCCCTTGAGGAGGAGCATCTCGCCGTAGGGACGCAGCAGAGGGACTCCCCAGGCCGCCAGGCGGTCCAGGGGCGCCACGGCTCGCGCGGTCACCACATGGACCGGCGGCAACTTGCCGAGGACCTCCTCGGCGCGCCCCCGCACGACCGTCACATGGTCGAGGCCGAGCAGCTCGACGACTTCGGTGAGGAAGTTCGTGCGCCGCAGCAGGGGCTCAAGCAGCGTGATCTTCAGGTCCGGGCGGACGAGGGCCAGCGGGATGCCGGGCAGCCCAGCGCCGGAGCCGACATCGCACACGGTGACGCCCTCGGGCACGACCTCGGACAGCACCGCGCAGTTCAGCAGGTGCCGCTCCCAGAGCCTCGGCACCTCCCGGGGACCGATCAGGCCTCGCTGCACTCCCGCATCGGCGAGCAGCTCCGCGTACCGGACCGCGTCCGCGAAGCGATCGCCGAATACCGTCCGGGCCTCTTCAGGCGCCGGGGGAAGCTCCGCTGCCTCCGTCACGGGGACCGTCCTTCCGTACCGCACTGGGGTGGCTGACTATCAGGCTGACAAAGACCGGCCCCGCCTGTGAACAGACGGGGCCGGGCATACGCGGTACCGCTCAGGCGGGCAGTACGACGACGAAGCGCTGCGGCTCCTCGCCCTCCGACTCACTGCGCAGACCGGCGGCCTTGACCGCATCATGCACGACCTTGCGCTCGAACGGCGTCATCGGCTGGAGCTTGGTCGGCTCACCGGAGCTCTTGACCTCGGCTGCGGCCTTGGCGCCCAGCTCCGAGAGCTCCTCGCGCTTCTGGGCGCGGTAGCCCGCGATGTCCAGCATCAGGCGGCTGCGGTCACCGGTCTCGCGGTGCACGGCGAGACGCGTGAGCTCCTGGAGCGCCTCCAGGACCTCGCCGTCGCGGCCGACCAGCTTCTGGAGGTCACGGCTGGCGGTGTCGCTGATGATCGAGACAGCGGCGCGGTCGGCCTCGACGTCCATGTCGATGTCGCCGTCGAGATCGGCGATGTCCAGCAGACCCTCGAGGTAGTCCGCCGCGATCTCACCCTCCTGCTCGAGGCGGGTGAGGGTGTCGCCGGCCTCAGCTGCGGCGGAGGTGGTGGTGCCTTCCGTCACGGGATGGACTCCTTCTACTTCTTGGAGGACGGGTGCTTGGGCCGCTGCTGGCCCTTGCGCTGCTGTCCCGACTTGGCTTTGCTGCGGGCACCGGAGCCGGGCTTGTTGCCCGTCGTGCTGCCGCCCGCCGGCTTGGCGGGGGTGGCGTCCTCAGGCTGCTCCTGAGCCTTCTCCAGCGACGTCTTGGTGACCTCTTCGCCGTCCGGCTTGACGGCGCCCTGCGCGGTTGCGGACTGGCGCTTGGCCTTGCTCTGGCGCTTGGGCTGCTGGCGCCTGGGGGCCCCGGCGGCCGTGGCCCCGTCCTCGGTCTCCGTGGCGACCGCGGACTCGCTCTCCACCACGGTGCCGTCGGCCTGGGCCGCGAGGCCCGCCTTGGTCAGGCCGTTGATGAACTTGCGCTCGAACTCGTTGCGGTCCCGGCCCTTGGCGACGATCGCCTTGATGACGTTCACGTTGCCACGGCCCCGCACCTTCTTGTGGTGCGTGACCTGCTTCTGCAGACGCTCCAGGAAGGCGGCCTGTGCCTTGGAGCCCGGCGTCGGGTTCCTGCGGATCACGAACATCTGCTGGCCCATGGTCCACACGTTGGTGGTCAGCCAGTAGACGAGGACACCGACGGGGAAGTTGATGCCGAAGACGGCGAACATGATCGGGAAGACGTACATCAGCATCTTCTGCTGCTGCATGAACGGCGTCTTGACCGTCGTGTCCACGTTCTTCGTCATCAGCTGGCGCTGCGTGAAGAACTGCGAGGCCGACATCAGAATGATCATGACGGCGGTGATGACACGCACGTCGGTCAGCGTGGCACTGAGCGAGGCGACCTTGTCGGCGCTGTCGGTGAACTTCGCCGCCAGCGGGGCACCGAAGATGTGCGCCTTACGCGCGCTCTCCAGGAGCCCCTCGTCGATGACGCCGATCGTCTTGCCCGTGGCGATGCTGTTGAGCACGTGGTACAGGGCGAAGAAGAACGGCGACTGCGCCAGGATGGGAAGGCACGAGGAGAGCGGGTTGGTACCCGACTCCTTGTACAGCTTCATCATCTCTTCGGACTGGCGCTGCTTGTCGCTCTTGTAGCGCTCCTGGATCTTCTTCATCTCGGGCTGCAGCGTCTGCATGGCCCGAGTGGCCTTGATCTGCTTCACGAAGAGCGGGATCAGGCAGATACGGATCAGGATCACCAGGGACACGATGGAAAGGCCCCAGGCCCAGCCCGTGTCGGGGCCGAAGAGCTTCCCGTACACCGAGTGGAACTGGACGATGACCCACGAAACTGGTGTCGTGATAAAGCTGAAGAGACTGGCAATCGTGTCCACTAATCAGGCTCCTTGAGCATGGGACGGGGTCTCGGTCTCGGCGGCCGTGCTCAGGGGGAGAGCCCCGGTCGGCCCGCCTGCGGCGGAGGGCCCGCCCTTGCGTTCGCGCCAGGCGGCGCGCAGCATCTCGTGCCACCGCGGACGCTTGCGCGGCGGAACATGGTCGACACCACCGAGCGACCACGGATTGCACCGCAGGATGCGCCAGGCAGTGAGCGCCGTCCCCTTGATCGCACCGTGTCGGTCGATGGCCAGGTAGCCGTAGCGGGAACACGACGGGTAGTACTTGCACACAGGGCCCAGAAGTGGACTGATCGTCCACTGATACAGCTTGATCAGGGCCAACAGCGGGTACTTCATCGCGCGCCCCCTCCCAGCAACCGCTGCAAGGCGGCATCCAGGTCTCGGGCCAGCTGTGCATGGTCGGCGTCGCCCGCTCCGGGCAGCGCTCGTACGACTACCAGGCTACCGGGGGGCACGGAGGCCAGCCGGTCGCGCATGAGGTGGCGAAGCCTGCGCTTCACCGTGTTGCGTACGACGGCTCCGCCCACGGCCTTGCTGACGACGAAACCCGCACGTGTCGGGGGAAGGGTCTCCCCGGGCACGTGCGGGTCCGTTGCACCGCTACGAAGATGGACGACGAGGAGCGGGCGTCCGGCCCGGCGTCCTCGGCGTACCGCGGTCGCGAAGTCTTCGCGCCGCCTCAGCCGATGCTCGGTAGGCAGCACGACGTCATGACCTGACTGAGATCAGGCGGACAGGCTGGCGCGACCCTTGCCACGACGGTTCGCGAGAATCGCGCGGCCGGCGCGGGTGCGCATCCGCAGGCGGAAGCCGTGGGTCTTGGCACGACGGCGGTTGTTCGGCTGGAAGGTGCGCTTGCTCACTCGGGGGCTCCAGAAATGATCGTGTGGTGGCGGGACATCGCCTGGCTGTCACCGTGCGCCCACGAGAAGCTCGCGAATACGCACCGAGTGCACCGCTTCACAATCACAGATCGTGATCTTTGCCCATCGGAGGCAGGCGGCAGCAGCCATCGACAACTCGACCTGGTCACGGTACGCGGGGCTACGCCATCCGGTCAAACCGACCGTTGGAAGGGGACACTGTGCACAGCCTGTGGACAACAACTTGAACCGCAGCCGTCGCCCTGACTACCTTGGCTGAACTCCGATTCGTTCCCTTCCCCCTCCCCATCCCGATTTCCGTCCCAAGAACCACACCTTCGTGGGACCCCGTGAGAGAGCGTGCCCTGTGGCTGACGTACCTGCCGATCTTGCCGCAGTGTGGCCACATGTTCTGGAGCATCTGCTGGGTGAGGGGCGGGGCCAGGGCGTCGAGGCGAAGGACGAGCGGTGGCTCCGGAGCTGCCAGCCCTTGGCGCTCGTCGCCGACACCGCGCTGCTCGCCGTTCCGAACGAATTCGCCAAGGGCGTACTCGAAGGCCGCCTGGCGCCCGTGGTCAGCGAGACGCTGAGCCGCGAGTGCGGCCGTCCCATCCGCATCGCGATCACGGTCGACGATTCCGTCGGTGAACCCGCGGGCCCGCCGGCACCGCCGATCCAGCACCAGCAGTCGCACCAGCAGCGCTACGAAGAGCAGGAGCTGCCGTCGGCCTCCGGTCAGGGCCGCGAGTCGTACGAGAACTACGGGCGCCGCCCCTCGGACGAGCACCAGTCGGGCTCCCGGTCCGACCAGATGCCGTCCGCACGCCCCGCCTACCCGGACTACCAGCGCCCGGCCCCCGGCGCCTGGCCGCAGCACCAGGACGACTACGGCTGGCAGCAGCCGCGGCTCGGCTTCCCCGAGCGTGATCCGTACACCGGCCCGGTGCAGCAGCCGCAGCACGACTACCGCTCGCAGCCGCCGCAGGACCGCTCGCCGTACGACCAGCAGCGCTCCGAGCCGCAGGACCGGCGCGAGCGCCATGACATGCAGGACTCGTCCGGTGATCATCGCGACCACCGCGATCCTCGTGATCACCGCGACACCCGTGATCATCGCGGCAATGCCGGCCACGGCGGACACGGCGTGCACCGGGGCGGGCCCGTCGGCCCCACCTCGTCGAGCGGCGCTCCCGGCCCGCTGGCCGCGCAGCCGGCCCCCGCGACGGGTCCCGGCGAGCCGACCGCGCGGCTGAACCCCAAGTACCTCTTCGACACCTTCGTCATCGGCGCGTCCAACCGCTTCGCGCACGCGGCCGCGGTGGCTGTCGCCGAGGCGCCGGCGAAGGCGTACAACCCCCTCTTCATCTATGGGGAGTCGGGTCTCGGCAAAACGCACCTGCTGCACGCGATCGGGCACTACGCCCGCAGCCTGTACCCCGGCACGCGCGTGCGCTACGTGAGCTCCGAGGAGTTCACCAACGAGTTCATCAACTCCATCCGCGACGGTAAGGGCGACAGCTTCCGCAAGCGCTACCGCGAGATGGACATCCTGCTGGTCGACGACATCCAGTTCCTCGCGGACAAGGAGTCGACACAGGAGGAGTTCTTCCACACCTTCAATACGCTCCACAACGCGAACAAGCAGATCGTGCTCTCCAGTGACCGGCCGCCCAAGCAGCTGGTCACCCTGGAGGACCGGCTGCGCAACCGCTTCGAGTGGGGGCTGATCACCGACGTCCAGCCGCCCGAGCTGGAGACGCGTATCGCGATCCTCCGTAAGAAGGCGGTGCAGGAGCAGCTCAACGCCCCGCCGGAGGTCCTCGAATTCATCGCGTCGCGGATCTCGCGGAACATCCGTGAGCTGGAGGGCGCGCTGATCCGCGTCACGGCCTTCGCGTCCCTGAACCGGCAGCCCGTGGATCTGGGGCTGACCGAGATCGTCCTCAAGGACCTGATCCCGGGCGGTGAGGACGCGGCCCCGGAGATCACGGCGCCGGCCATCATGGCCGCGACCGCCGACTACTTCGGGCTCACGGTGGACGACCTGTGCGGGTCCTCGCGCAGCCGGGTCCTGGTGACCGCCCGCCAGATCGCCATGTACCTCTGCCGCGAGCTGACCGACCTGTCCCTGCCGAAGATCGGGGCGCAGTTCGGCGGCCGCGACCATACGACCGTCATGCACGCGGACCGCAAGATCCGCGCACTGATGGCCGAGCGGCGCTCCATCTACAACCAGGTCACGGAGCTCACCAACCGCATCAAGAACGGCTGACAGCCGCCCAGACACATCGCTGAGGGCGCCCCGGGATACGAACTCCCCGGGGCGCCCTTTTCGTCGCCCACGCGCGCGTGGAGCCGGTTTTCCCGCCGTGAGGGCGGTCTCGGGCAGGCCCCGAAGCCCGGTTTTCGGTCCTGGGGGCGTGCGTGGAGGCCCTCGCAACCGCACGGAGTCCTCGTACGACAGGCCCCCGGTGTTCGATTTCCCCTGTTCAGGCGGGGGTTCTCCACAGATGTTCGAACTTTTTCGCTTCCACACCCTGGGGACTGGAAAGTTGTCCAGACGCTGTCCACAGGGGACGCTGCTGAGGGATCATCAGGCCAGGTCAGCTGGTTGTGGATTCGTGGACGAAGACTCTCCACAGGCTGTGGATGAATTTTTCGTCCACAGGGTGTGCATGACGTTGTCCACCGCCGGCCCACAGGCTCAGGCTTGTTGTCCCCAGCTTTCCGTGGCTTCTCCACACGGCCGTCCACTGTTCGGCAACGCGACGCGCCCCCTCACCGGGTCGAGTGAAAGGCGTCACACCAAGGTGCGTGGTTGGCCTGTGGGGAAGGTGGGTAAAGCTGGGGACAGCGCTGGGGAGAAGTGACCCCTGCCTGTGCATCGGGTGTGCAGAACTTTCCCCCGTCCACAGAAACCCCCGGTTGTCCACGGGTGCCGCCCACAGGCGCAGTGGATAAAAAACCGGTGCTGACCAGCGCTTTCACGGTTATCCACGGTTTCCACAGCCCCTACTACTACTCCCAACTAGAGAGTCCGGGGAATTCGTTTGGAAGTGGGGCCTGTGCACAACTCGCTCTCCGGAGCTCCGACGCCGCTCGCCGCGACTTGACCCCGACGGGCACCGACTGTCAGTGCGGTGCGTCAGACTGGACCCCGGTGTCCTTCCCACGGCATGGCTGAGAGACACCGAGTCAGACGACGAGGGCCACAGGCCCAGCGGGCGAGAGCAGCCAGCAACAGCAGGAGGGCGGCTTACGGTGAAGATCCGGGTTGAACGCGACGTACTCGCGGAGGCGGTGGCCTGGGCGGCGCGCAGCCTCCCGGCCCGGCCGCCTGCGCCCGTCCTCGCAGGCCTGCTGCTGAAGGCCGAGGAAGGCGCACTGAGCCTGTCGAGCTTCGACTACGAGGTCTCGGCGCGCGTCTCGGTGGACGCGGAGGTGGACGAAGAGGGCACGGTCCTCGTGTCCGGCCGCCTGCTCGCGGACATCTGCCGCGCGCTCCCCAACCGCCCGGTGGAGATCTCCACAGACGGTGTACGGGCGACGGTGGTCTGCGGCTCCTCGCGCTTCACACTCCACACGCTTCCTGTGGAGGAGTACCCCGCGCTGCCGCAGATGCCGACCGCGACGGGCACCGTCCCCGGCGAGGTCTTCGCTTCGGCCGCCGCTCAGGTGGCCATTGCCGCGGGCCGCGACGACACGCTGCCCGTGCTGACCGGCGTACGCATCGAGATCGAGGGCGACACGGTCACCCTCGCCTCCACCGACCGCTACCGCTTCGCGGTCCGCGAGTTCCTGTGGAAGCCGGAGAACCCGGACGCGTCCGCGGTCGCCCTGGTGCCCGCCAAGACGCTCCTGGACACCGCCAAGGCGCTCACGAGCGGCGACACGGTCACCCTGGCCCTGTCCGGCTCGGGCGCGGGCGAGGGCCTCATCGGTTTCGAGGGCGCGGGCCGGCGGACGACCACGCGTCTCCTCGAGGGCGACCTGCCGAAGTACCGCACGCTGTTCCCGACCGAGTTCAACTCGGTCGCCGTGATCGAGACCGCCCCCTTCGTGGAGGCCGTCAAGCGTGTGGCCCTGGTCGCCGAGCGGAACACCCCGGTGCGGCTCAGCTTCGAGCAGGGCGTGCTCATCCTGGAGGCGGGCTCCAGCGACGACGCACAGGCTGTGGAAAGGGTCGACGCCCAGCTGGACGGCGACGACATCTCCATCGCCTTCAACCCGACGTTCCTGCTGGACGGCCTGAGCGCGATCGACTCGCCGGTCGCCCAGCTGTCGTTCACGACCTCCACGAAGCCCGCGCTGCTGAGCGGCAGGCCGGCGGTGGACGCCGAGGCGGACGAGGCCTACAAGTACCTGATCATGCCTGTACGTCTGAGCGGCTGAGCCCACAGGTGTGTGCGTGCGTCCGGGCGTAGGCTCGGACGCAGGTACGAAAGTGCCGTAACGCCACCTCGCTAGTGAAGGAACCTCTGATGGAGCTCGGTCTCGTCGGCCTCGGCAAGATGGGCGGCAACATGCGCGAGCGCATCCGCCGCGCAGGTCACACCGTCATCGGATACGACCGCAACCCGGACCTCGCGGATGTCCCCAGCCTCGAAGAGCTCGTGGGCAAACTGAAGGGCCCGCGCGTGGTGTGGGTGATGGTCCCGGCCGGGGCCGCGACCCAGTCCACCATCGACGAGCTGTCCGAGCTGCTGCAGCCCGGCGACGTCGTCGTGGACGGCGGCAACTCTCGCTGGACGGACGACGAGAAGCACGCCGAGGAGCTGAAGGCCAAGGGCATCGGCTTCGTCGACTGCGGCGTCTCCGGCGGCGTCTGGGGCCTGAAGAACGGCTACGCCCTGATGTACGGCGGCGACAAGGACGACGTCGCCAAGGTGCAGCCGATCTTCGACGCCCTCAAGCCCGAGGGTGACTTCGGCTCCGTGCACGCGGGCAAGGTCGGTGCGGGCCACTTCGCGAAGATGGTCCACAACGGCATCGAGTACGCGATGATGCAGGCCTACGCCGAGGGCTGGGAGCTCCTGGAGAAGGTCGACTCGGTCACGGACGTCCGTGAGGTCTTCCGCTCCTGGCAGGAGGGCACGGTCATCCGTTCCTGGCTGCTCGACCTCGCGGTCAACGCCCTGGACGACGACGAGCACCTGGAGAAGCTGCGCGGCTTCGCGCAGGACTCCGGCGAGGGCCGCTGGACCGTCGAGGCGGCCATCGACAACGCCGTGCCGCTGCCCGCGATCACGGCCTCGCTCTTCGCGCGGTTCGCCTCGCGCCAGGACGACTCCCCGCAGATGAAGATGATCGCCGCGCTGCGCAACCAGTTCGGCGGCCACGCGGTCGAGTCCAAGAGCGAGCACTGATCCACAGCCTGTGCACGACCCCGGCGGTTGTGCACAGGCCTCAAGCAAGTGAAGTAGGCCGGGGGAGGTCGGCGCACACCATGCACGTCACGCATCTGTCGCTGGCCGACTTCCGCTCGTACGCCCGGGTCGAGGTCCCGCTCGACCCGGGCGTCACCGCTTTCGTGGGGCCCAACGGCCAGGGCAAGACCAACCTCGTCGAGGCCGTCGGCTATCTCGCCACGCTCGGCAGCCACCGGGTCTCCTCCGACGCCCCCCTGGTGCGCATGGGCGCGGAGCGGGCCGTCATCAGGGCCAATGTCCGCCAGGGCGAGCGCCAGCAGCTCATCGAGCTCGAACTCAATCCGGGCAAGGCGAACCGCGCCCGCATCAACCGTTCCTCGCAGGTCAGGCCGCGGGACGTGCTCGGGATCGTCCGTACGGTGCTGTTCGCGCCCGAGGATCTCGCGCTCATCAAGGGCGACCCCGGCGAGCGGCGGCGCTTCCTGGACGAGCTGATCACCGCGCGCTCCCCGCGCATGGCCGGCGTCCGGTCCGACTACGACCGCGTCCTCAAACAGCGCAACACCCTCCTGAAATCGGCCGCCCTCGCCCGGCGCCACGGCGGGCGCTCCATGGACCTGTCCACGCTCGACGTCTGGGACCAGCACCTCGCGCGCGCGGGCGCCGAGCTGCTGGCGCAGCGGCTCGACCTGATCTCGGCGCTCCAGCCGCTGGCCGACAAGGCGTACGAACAGCTCGCCCCCGGCGGCGGCCCGGTCGCCCTGGAGTACAAGCCGTCCGCGCCCGGCGAAGGCCACACGCGCGAGGCGCTGTACGAGCAGCTGAGAGCCGCTCTCGAAGAGGCGCGCAAGCAGGAGATCGAGCGCGGCGTGACCTTGGTCGGCCCGCACCGCGACGACCTGCTGCTCAAGCTCGGCCAGCTCCCCGCGAAGGGGTACGCGAGCCACGGCGAGTCCTGGTCGTACGCCCTGGCGCTGCGCCTGGCCTCGTACGACCTGCTCAGGGCCGAGGGCAACGAACCGGTGCTGGTGCTGGACGACGTCTTCGCGGAGCTCGACGCGCGCCGCAGGGAGCGGCTCGCGGAGCTGGTGGCGCCCGGCGAGCAGGTGCTGGTCACGGCCGCGGTCGACGACGACGTCCCGGGCGTGCTCTCCGGCGTGAGGTACGCGGTGGCGGATGGCGTCGTGGAGCGCGTATGAGCGCCGAGGAGCCCGCCAAGGGCGATGCCAAGGGGCCGCAGAAGACGCCCGAGCCCTCCGGCGTCGACCTGGCCCGGGTCGCCCTGCGCGCCGCCAAGGAACAGGCACGCGCGCGTGGGGACGCCGCTCAGCAGAAGAAGCAGGCCCGCCGTGGCGGCCTGCGGTCCGGCGCGCGCGCCGACGGCCGTGATCCGCTGCCGCTCGGCTCCGCCATCAACCGGCTGATCACCGAGCGCGGCTGGGAGACGCCCGCCGCGGTCGGCGGGGTCATGGGCCGCTGGCCGCAGATCGTCGGCGACGACCTGGCCAAGCACTGCGTCCCGCAGAAGTACGACGAGGACGAGCGCATCCTTACTGTGCAGTGCGACTCGACGGCCTGGGCGACGCAGCTGCGCCTGATGGCCCCGCAGCTGGTCGCCCGCCTGAACGAAGACCTGGGCCACGGCACCGTGCGCCTCATCAAGGTGCTCGGCCCCGGAGGCCCCCCGCGCCGCTTCGGACCCTTGCGCGCCCCGGGCAGCACGGGCCCCGGCGACACCTACGGCTGAGACCGCCGGCGACGGTTGCTGGGGGTTGACGGCTCGAAGCGCTGAGTGCCGCTGTGAGCCCTCTGGAGCCCCGTTCCGCATATGGGGAGTCGGCCGAGTCCGGTTCAGGGCGGCACATGAGGACTCAGGTACCGGCAAGCCCCCATCAATGTCAGTGCTACCGGTAGACTGGAAGCTAATCCCGCCCCACCTGTGGGACGCACCGAGCAACGCTGACTAGGGCTTACCGAACAAACACGCCGCAGCCGCTCCGGCCACCGCCGGGAGCTTGGCTTGTGCTGTGCCAGAAAGGGCGCTTCGTGGCCGATTCCGGCAACCCCAACGAGAACATCCAGTCCACCGCCGCCGGCGAGAACGTCGAGGCACCGCCCTCGTACGACGCCAGCGCGATCACCGTCCTCGAGGGTCTGGACGCGGTCCGCAAGCGACCCGGCATGTACATCGGCTCGACCGGTGAGCGTGGCCTGCACCACCTGGTGCAGGAAGTCGTGGACAACTCCGTGGACGAGGCCCTCGCCGGCCACGCGGACACGATCGACGTCACGATCCTCGCCGACGGCGGCGTGCGCGTGATCGACAACGGCCGTGGCATCCCGGTGGGCATCCACCCCGTCGAGAAGAAGCCGGCCGTCGAGGTCGTGCTCACCGTGCTGCACGCGGGCGGCAAGTTCGGCGGTGGCGGGTACGCCGTCTCCGGTGGTCTGCACGGCGTCGGTGTCTCCGTGGTGAACGCGCTGTCCACCAAGCTCGCCGTCGAGATCAAGACGGACGGCTACCGCTGGACGCAGGACTACAAGAGCGGCGCCCCCACCGCACCGCTCGAGCGGCACGAGGCCACCAGCGAGACCGGCACCACGGTGACGTTCTGGGCCGACCCCGAGATCTTCGAGACCACCGTGTACTCCTTCGAGACGCTCGCGCGGCGTTTCCAGGAGATGGCGTTCCTCAACAAGGGTTTGACCATCAAACTCACTGATGAGCGCGAGTCGGCGAAGGCCACGGTGGGTGCGGACTCCCCCGAGGCGACCGACGACGAGGCCCCCGAGGCCCGCACGGTCACGTACCACTACGAAGGCGGCATCGTCGACTTCGTGAAGTACCTCAACTCCCGCAAGGGTGAGGTCATCCACCCGACCGTCATCGACGTCGAGGCCGAGGACAAGGAGCGCCTGCTCTCGGTCGAGATCGCGATGCAGTGGAACTCGCAGTACACGGAGGGCGTGTACTCCTTCGCGAACACGATCCACACGCACGAGGGCGGTACGCACGAAGAGGGTTTCAGGGCCGCGTTGACGGGCCTGGTGAACCGTTACGCGCGCGAGAAGAAGCTGCTGCGCGAGAAGGACGACAACCTCACGGGTGAGGACGTCCGCGAGGGTCTGACCGCGATCATCTCGGTGAAGCTGGGCGAGCCCCAGTTCGAGGGCCAGACGAAGACCAAGCTGGGCAACACGGAGGCGAAGACCTTCGTGCAGAAGGTCGTCCACGAGCACCTCACGGACTGGTTCGACCGCAACCCCAACGAGGCCGCGGACATCATCCGCAAGGGCATCCAGGCCGCCACGGCCCGGGTCGCCGCCCGTAAGGCGCGCGACCTGACCCGCCGCAAGGGCCTGCTGGAGACCGCCTCCCTGCCGGGCAAGCTGAGCGACTGCCAGTCGAACGACCCGACGAAGTGCGAGATCTTCATCGTCGAGGGTGACTCCGCCGGTGGTTCGGCGAAGTCCGGCCGCGACCCGATGTACCAGGCGATCCTGCCCATCCGAGGCAAGATCCTGAACGTCGAGAAGGCGCGCGTCGACAAGATCCTGCACAACCAGGAGGTCCAGGCCCTCATCTCGGCCTTCGGCACCGGTGTGCACGAGGACTTCGACATCGAGAAGCTCCGCTATCACAAGATCATCCTGATGGCGGACGCCGACGTCGACGGCCAGCACATCAACACGCTGCTCCTGACGTTCCTCTTCCGCTTCATGCGGCCGCTGGTCGAGCACGGGCACATCTACCTGTCGCGCCCGCCCCTGTTCAAGATCAAGTGGTCGCGGGACGACTTCCAGTACGCGTACTCCGACCGCGAGCGCGACGCCCTGATCGAGCTCGGCCGCCAGGCCGGCAAGCGCATCAGGGACGACTCGGTCCAGCGCTTCAAGGGCCTCGGCGAGATGAACGCCGAGGAGCTGCGCATCACGACGATGGACCAGGAACACCGCGTGCTCGGCCAGGTCACCCTGGACGACGCGGCACAGGCCGACGACCTCTTCTCGGTGCTGATGGGAGAGGACGTCGAGGCACGGCGCTCGTTCATCCAGCGCAATGCCAAGGACGTTCGCTTCCTCGACATCTGAGTCGGCCCGTACAAGCCGCACCTCGAAAGGACTTTGACCAGCAATGGCCGACGAGAACACCCCTGTGATGCCCGAAGAGGAACCTGCCGTTCCGGGTGTGGGCATGCGTGTCGAGCCCGTCGGGCTCGAGACGGAGATGCAGCGCTCCTACCTCGACTACGCGATGTCCGTCATCGTCTCGCGCGCGCTGCCCGACGTACGCGATGGCCTGAAGCCCGTCCACCGTCGTGTCCTGTACGCGATGTACGACGGCGGCTACCGCCCCGAGAAGGGCTTCTACAAGTGCGCCCGCGTCGTCGGCGACGTCATGGGTACGTACCACCCGCACGGCGACTCCTCCATCTACGACGCCCTGGTGCGCCTCGCACAGCACTGGTCGATGCGCATGCCGCTGGTGGACTCCAACGGCAACTTCGGCTCCCCGGGCAACGACCCGGCGGCCGCCATGCGGTACACCGAGTGCAAGATGGCGCCGCTGGCCATGGAGATGGTCCGTGACATCGACGAGGAGACCGTCGACTTCACGGACAACTACGACGGCCGCAACCAGGAGCCGACGGTCCTGCCGGCCCGCTTCCCGAACCTGCTGATCAACGGCTCGGCGGGCATCGCGGTCGGCATGGCCACCAACATCCCGCCGCACAACCTCCGCGAGGTCGCGGCGGGCGCGCAGTGGGCCCTGGAGCACCCCGAGGCCACGCACGAGGAGCTGCTCGACGCCCTGATCGAGCGCATCAAGGGCCCCGACTTCCCGACCGGCGCCCTGGTGGTGGGCCGCAAGGGCATCGAGGAGGCCTACCGCACGGGCCGCGGCTCCATCACGATGCGCGCGGTCGTCGCGGTCGAGGAGATCCAGAACCGCCAGTGCCTGGTGGTCACCGAGCTCCCCTACCAGACCAACCCGGACAACCTCGCGCAGAAGATCGCCGACCTGGTCAAGGACGGCAAGGTCGGCGGCATCGCCGACGTCCGCGACGAGTCCTCATCGCGGACCGGCCAGCGCCTGGTCATCGTCCTGAAGCGGGACGCGGTCGCCAAGGTCGTCCTGAACAACCTCTACAAGCACACCGACCTCCAGTCGAACTTCAGCGCCAACATGCTGGCCCTGGTCGACGGCGTGCCGCGCACCCTCTCGCTGGACGCGTTCATCCGCCACTGGGTGACGCACCAGATCGAGGTCATCGTCCGCCGTACGAAGTTCCGGCTGCGCAAGGCCGAGGAGCGGGCGCACATCCTGCGCGGCCTCCTCAAGGCCCTGGACGCCATCGACGAGGTCATCGCGCTCATCCGGGGCAGCCAGACCGTCGACATCGCGCGCGAGGGCCTCATGGGCCTCCTCTCGATCGACGAGATCCAGGCCAACGCCATCCTCGAGATGCAGCTGCGCCGGCTCGCCGCCCTGGAGCGCCAGAAGATCGTCGCCGAGCACGACGAGCTCCAGGCGAAGATCAACGAGTACAACGCGATCCTGGCCTCCCCCGAGAGGCAGCGCCAGATCATCAGCCAGGAACTGGCGGCGATCGTCGACAAGTTCGGCGAGGACCGCCGCTCGGCCCTGGTGCCCTTCGACGGCGACATGTCCATGGAGGACCTGATCGCCGAAGAGGACATCGTCGTCACGATCACCCGCGGCGGCTACGTCAAGCGCACCAAGACGGACGACTACCGCTCGCAGAAGCGCGGCGGCAAGGGCGTACGCGGCACGAAGCTCAAGGAAGACGACATCGTCGACCACTTCTTCGTGTCGACGACGCACCACTGGCTGCTGTTCTTCACCAACAAGGGCCGTGTCTACCGCGCCAAGGCGTACGAGCTCCCCGACGCCGGACGCGACGCCCGCGGCCAGCACGTGGCGAACCTCCTCGCCTTCCAGCCGGACGAGCAGATCGCCGAGATCCTGGCCATCCGCGACTACGACGCGGCGCCCTACCTCGTGCTCGCCACCAAGGGCGGTCTGGTCAAGAAGACCTCCCTGAAGGACTACGACTCGCCCCGCTCGGGCGGCGTCATCGCCATCAACCTCCGTGAGACGGAGGACGGTTCGGACGACGAGCTGATCGGCGCCGAGCTGGTCTCGGCCGAGGACGACCTGCTGCTCATCAGCAAGAAGGCCCAGTCGATCCGGTTCACCGCAACGGACGACGCGTTGCGCCCGATGGGCCGCGCCACGTCGGGTGTGAAGGGCATGAGTTTCCGCGACGGCGACGAGCTGCTCTCGATGAATGTCGTGCGGCCGGGTACGTTCGTGTTCACCGCCACCGACGGTGGGTACGCAAAGCGGACCAACGTCGACGAATACCGCGTCCAGGGTCGCGGTGGCCTCGGTATCAAGGCCGCCAAGATCGTGGAGGACCGCGGCGAACTCGTGGGCGCCCTGGTGGTCGAGGAAACCGACGAGATCCTCGCCATCACGCTGGGCGGTGGTGTGATTCGTACGCGAGTCAACGAGGTCAGGGAGACGGGCCGTGACACCATGGGCGTCCAACTGATCAACCTGGGCAAGCGCGATGCCGTGGTCGGCATCGCTCGTAACGCCGAGGCCGGGCGCGAGGCCGAGGAAGTCGACGGGGACATCGTCGTCGACGACTCGGACGGTGCGGAGCCGGCCGCCGGTACGGACGAGGGCACGGACTCCTCGGCCGAGTAGCGCGAGGAGTGAGTCGTGAGTAAAGCCACGGGCGCCGGGACGAAGAGAACCGGCACTACCGGTACGGACGGTGCCCGTGGCTCCGCCACCGATGCACACGACTCCGATGAGTCTCATGGATCCCAGGGGGGGACTGTGACGGACACCCGAGACGCCGACACGGCGGGCGGGGCGCTGCCCGGGGAGCGGAAGCCCGAGGCCAAGGCATCGCAGCCGTACCACCCGCCGCAGGCGTACGAGCAGGGCACCAAGGCGGGGGCGGCCGCGGCGCGCAAGCCCCGGACGGGGGCCCGCACGATCCCGCGTACGCGCAAGGCGCGGCTGCGGGTCGCCAAGGTCGACCCGTGGTCGGTGATGAAGGTCAGCTTCCTGCTCTCCATCGCGCTCGGCATCTGCACGATCGTCGCGGCCGCCGTCCTGTGGATGGTCATGGACGCGATGGGTGTCTTCTCGACGGTGGGCGGCACGATCTCCGAGGCGACGGGCTCGAACGAGTCCAACGGCTTCGACCTCCAGTCCTTCCTCTCGCTGCCGCGTGTCCTGACGTTCACCTCGATCATCGCGGTCATCGACGTCGTCCTGGCGACCGCGCTGGCGACGCTCGGCGCGTTCATCTACAACCTCTCCGCGGGCTTCGTGGGCGGCGTCGAGCTGACCCTCGCGGAGGATGAGTAGCGGCGGCTGAGGGCGAGTCGCGGCGGGTCCCGCCGCGGAGTCCTCCGTCCTCACCGGTTTTCGGCCGTCGGCTGTGTCTCGGTTCTTCCGGGGCTCGGCCGACGGTTTTTTTGGGTGGTGGTGACTGTGGCGGGGGTCGCGGCGGAAGCTGATCCGCCGACCGCGCGGGTATCGATTTTGGGACTGGCCAGCAGGTGCGCTAATCTTCAGGGGTCAGCGCGCGGGACACACCGAAGCGCGGCGGGGCTATAGCTCAGTTGGTTAGAGCGCATCCCTGATAAGGATGAGGCCACAGGTTCAAATCCTGTTAGCCCCACCAGCGCAAAGACCCCCAACCGATCATGGTTGGGGGTCTTTGACATCTACGGGTGACATCAGCCGATGAGTGGATCTTCCAGTAGCTCGGCGAGCATCCCGACCGCTTCCCGCTCACTGTCGCCCACCACGTGGGTGTAGACATCCATGGTCATGCTGATCTGACTGTGGCGAAGAATCGCCTGAGCGACCTTGGGATGAACCTTCAGGAAGGCCAGCAGGGTCCCGCAGGTGTGCCGGGCGAGGCGCACCGTGATCCGGCGGACGTCAGCCCGCTTGACCAGCCGGTCGAAGGTGCGGGAGAAGCCCACCGGGTCGATCATGCCGCCGTGCTCGGAGGAGAAGATCAGGTCATGGTCCGGCTCCTGGGACCAGTGGTCACCGGCGATCTTCCGTTCCAACTCTTGCAGCTCCCGCCGCTCCTCCAGGACCCGAGCACAGAACTCGGGAAGGGGAAGCACGGCCTGTGAGGACTCCGTCTTGAGGTCTTTGAGGACCAGGCCCACGCCCTTGACCCGCTGCACCTGCTTGACCGGGATGAAGCGGCCCGCTTCGAAGTCGATGTCCTGCCAGCGCAGCCCAAGCACCTCGCTACGCCGCAGGCCGAGGACCAGGACGAGGACGCAGGCCGCGTAGAGCCGGTGGGCGCGGACCGAGCGCAGGAACGCGATCGCTTCCCGGGCGTTCCACGCCGTACCCCTGTCCTTGCTGACCTTGGGCATGTCGACCAGGAGCGCGACATTGCGCGTGACCAGCTCCTCGCGCATGGCCCGGTTGAGGGCGTTACGGAGCACGCGCAGGACCTCGAAGCGGGCCGAGGCGCCGACCTTCTCCCGGGTCAGGGCCGCCATGAAGGCCCGGATCTGTGCTGGCGTGAGCTTGACCAGCGGTCTTTTGCCGAGGTGCGGCAGCAGGTACAGCCGGACCTTGGACTCGTACTTCACGTACGTGTTGTGCTCGCGCTCCGGTGCAACGATGTGCTCCAGCCAGTAGGCCAGCCACTCACCGAGCGTCCAGGACCTGGACGGCACGGGCACGCCGTTGCGCTCCTGGTCCTGGAGCTTGCCGAGCTTTTCGTTGGCCTCATCCCACGTACGGCCGTACACGTACTTACGCACCCGGTTGCCGTCCGTGTCCGTCACATAGGCAGCACCCTGGTACCGGCCGTCAGACCGCTTGGTGATCGTGCCGCCGCCGTTGGGCCGACGCTTCGCCATCAGGCAGCCTCCCCGATCTGGCCGACGATGAAGTCGCGGACCGCGTGATCCGGGATGCGGCGGCATCCGTCGACCTTGATGGAGACCAGGCGATGCGTGCGGATCAGGTCATAGACCTTCGTCCGGCCGACCTTGAGTCGTGCCATGACCTCCGGCACGGTCAGCAGCTCGGGGACAACGGTAGTCACGGTGCCTCTCCTTCAAGGTCGAGGAGAGCGGCCTTCTCCTCGCGGGCGAGTTCGCGGTTCTGTTCGAGGTCGCGGCGGATGTTGGCGGCGAGCCAGGATTCGCCGGGGGTGTGGCCGTGGCCGGCATAGGCCCAGTGGGCGAGGGTGAGCGTGGTCCCCTCCGGGATCTCGTCCGCATCGGGGAGGCCGAGGGCGGCGCGTTGTTGGGCGGCGCGGTAGTCGGCGCGGACCTGTCGGAGGGCGCCGAGGGTGGTGGAGTAGTGGCGGGACTTCGAGCTGAAGTGGCCGCGAAAGCCGAGCATGTGGGCCCAGCGGGCGAGTCCGCGTTCGGGGTAGGCGGCGTGCAGGTCGGCGCAGGCGTGCATGAGGCGGCGGACGTGGTCGGGTACGTCGAGTGTGCGCAGGTCGGCGCCGATGCCGGTTCCCTCGCAGGAGTTGCACAGAACGGGTGTGCCGTCCTTGCGGTGGATGTGGCGGTAGCCGCCGGTGCCACCGCAGGCCCGGCATGCCACGGATCGGTCCACGGCTCCGGTCGTCTCGGCGGCCTTGGTGGCGTACTTGGCGACGTAGGAGGCCACGGCTTGTTCCGTGATCTCCGAGCCGTCCCCGAACGCCTCGATGGGCTGGACGTCGAGCCGGTCACCCCAGCACAGGACGCGGGCTGGGAACTCCCGGGCAGCGGGGAGGTCGATGCGGACACGGGCGGCTGCGGCGTGGATGGCGTCGGTGAGCAACGCGAGGGTGGCCCAGTGCGGGGGCGGGGTGTCGGGTCCTTCGGGGCCGTCGAAGCGGATGACGGCATGGAAGTGGACGGCACCGCGCTTCTGGTACTCGGCGACCTTGCCGAAGGAGAGCCGGGACTGTTCCCTGGCTGCCTTCTGCGTGAGCCCAGCGCGCTTGGCGATCTCGCGGCGCAGGTAGATGGTGAAGAAGCGCCACAGGTCGGAGGCGTGGTTGTTCCACAGCACCGCGCCCGCGTAGTCATACGTTTCGGGGTTGAGCGGGGTCCCCAGTTCGGGAGCGTCTTCGGAGTGGCGGGTGCCGCAGCGGCAGGGCCGGGTGCCGGGACGGTTGTGGACCGGACCGAACGAGGGAGCGGTGAGGGTGGCGAAGACGCGGGGGTGTTGGCGGACGGTGCGCGGGGTGCCCTTATCGGGGTCGCCGACGAGTCCGGCGCGGATCAGGTGGTAGGTGTCGCCGGCGTAGGTCCAGGCGCACGACGGGCACCGTGAGGCGCGGCGGTTGCCGCAAGCGACGCGGAGGTGTCCGCCGGGTTCGGTGTCGGTCGAGTAGGAGTGGAGCACCTGCCCGGTGGTGGCGTCGCGGGTGGCCGTGGAGCCGGTCAGGTGGATGGGGTCGGAGCAGCCGCCGGTCCGGCGGATCTGGTCTTGGATGCGGTCGAAGCCGGGGGACCCGGCCAGCCTCAGCACGTCGGCGAGGGTGGCCGGGTCCAGGCCCGCCATGGTGGCGGCGTTGTTCACGCGGCAACCTCCAGCAGGGAGGCGTAGAGAGCGGTGCCGATGTGTTCGGTGTAGGCGGGCGGGATGCACTCGCGGATGCCGTCGCGGTTCATCCAGGGCACGCCCATGTCGTCGCGGGCTTCCTGGACTCCGGAGAAGTTGCCGACGTAGTGCGCAAAGTGCCCGGCAGCCCGAGGGCGGCCCATCTTGGTCAGCGGCGCGGTGTGCCGCTTGTGACGGGGTGGCGTGAAGGTGAAGCCGCCACCGGTCTCGAACAAACGGTGCCGGTAGGTGCGCATGCCGAACGGGGCAGCGCACAGGGTCACCGGCTCACGCAGCTCCGGGGCGGCGTCTTCCACGTTCTCGATCGCCCACGGCCGGCCGGTGGCTTGCAGGGCGGTCCGGGTGGGGGCGATCAGGTCGGGGTGTTCGCGGCGCTGGATGCGCTGGGCAAGGGTGTATCGCTGGCACGGGGGCGAGGCGTGGATGAAGTCGAACTCCGCCCCGTGTTCACGGACGAAGGCGAGCGCGTCAGCCTGGACGAAGGAGAAGGGGTAGCGGGGCTGCGGGGCGAGGTCGACTCCGACGACGTCGAAGCCGGCGAGGTGGTAGCCCATGGAGGCGCCGCCCTGGCAGCAGTACAGGTCCAGCACTCGCAGCCCGTTGGGAAGCGCGGCGTTCACTGACCGTCCTCCTTCGCGGGGTGGCGGTCGATCCAGTCCTCGGCGCAGACCTTGTGCACGGGCTTGCCCCGGTCGGAGCGCAGCGGGGTGGGCTTGGTGCAGATCACGCACGGTTTGTCGCCGGAGTGGTCGAAGTGCTCGGGAGAGCGCCAGTCGAGGAGAGCCACCGTGATCACCACCCCGTCCGCGCGAGGCTGGCGGGGGTGGCGTGGCCGGTGCCGTTGCAGGTGCGGCAGGTGGCCTGGACGGTGACGCGGGTGCCGTCGCGGTGACGGTCGCCGGTCGTGATCGAGACGACGGGGAAGCCGTCGCAGTGGCGGCAGACCGGGTGGTTCGGGGCGTGCCGGGGCATGATGGATGAGCCCTTTCGGGTCGAAAGATCGGATTGGGGTTGAGCCGTCCGGGGCGGCGGATACTTGGCGGTAGAGGCCGCCCCGGAGGGCGCTACTTGCGGTAGCGGCTGCGAGACCGGGCGGGCCGGGAACGTGCGGGGCGACGACGCGAAGCACGCGAACGACCCTTGACCGCGCGGCCGGGCCGGGCGCTGCGGTTGGCGCGGCTGAACGTGTAGCCGAGACCGCAGCTCGCCGAGAGAACCGCGATGATCGATGCGGCGATGATCTGGGCGACGAAGGCGGCCACCAGCATCACGAGCACGATCCCGGCGGTGATCGTCAGGGTGAGCAGGATCGGGCCCTTGTAGGAGCGGGGGGCTTCCTGCACGATCACGACTTTGGCCATGTCGGTGCCGGGCGGTACCTGCCGGTACAGCTCCGTGGGGATGTGTCCGGCGCGGAACTGCTCATCGGGCAGCTTCATGGGACAACGCTCCTTGTCAGGCCGTGCAGCGGTGGGTACGAGCGGCGAGTTCGGCGGCGGAGTGGTCGTGGTACTCCGCCGAGAAGCCGCAGCGGGGCGCGGTGCAGGCCGCAGAGTGCTTGTCGCGTCCGTGTCCGTCGTAGAAGGTGGCGACCTTCACCGGGCCGAACCTTCGGACGTCACGGAAGCGGCGGTGAACGGGCATCGTGGATCTCCTCTCAGCTCAGGCGAGTTGGGCGACGATCGAGTTGGCGAGCGCTTCGGGCACTCCGAGGCGGGCGCGCAGGGTGGCCGCGTCGATCGCGGTCCCGGTCCGTGCGTGGTGTTCGGTGGCGACCTTGCGGGCGTGATCGACCAGGGCCGGGGGCACCGCCGGGGCCGCCTCGGGCAGCGCCGGGGCCGGACCGGGGGCGGGGATCTCTTCGCGCTCCGGAGCCGGATCGGGTGCAGGAACTTCCGGTGCGGGCGCCGGGGCTGCGGATGCCGGCGAAACCGGTGACCGGTCCCCATCCGGAGCAGGCGAGTGGGCGAGGAGCGTGCCGCCGAGGAAGGCCAGCGCGGGCCATCCAGCGACGCCGAACCGCAGCCAGGCCGGGGGGTGCTGCATGTCGAGGAACCCGGCGGTGGCGACGTTGGCGCCCAGCGAGGCGACCAGAGCGATAAGGAACCAGCACCAGGCCAGCCGGGACGGGCCACTACCGCGAAGCCGACGCCAGGCCGCCACCAGCAGCAGGTCGACCGAGATGGGGTAGGCCCAGGCTTTCCAGCCAGTCTGTCCGGCGGCGGCGGCCAGGTCATGCAGGTGAGCGAAGGACAGCGCACCAGCGATCACGGCTTGGATGAGTACCGCGTCGAAGCGGAGTGAGCGGAGCATGTCTTCACCTCCTTCGCGGGGGGTGGGGCCGGGGCCGGGCGGGGGCGTGTCCGGCCGCCCGGCCTTGGCGGGGGTCAGCGTCGGTTGAAGCCGGGGCAGCCGTTGACCATGTGGTCCACGCACTGCGGGCAGTCCTCGCGCGGCCCCAGGCGGCGGTGGATGCTCTTGTCGTAGGCGTGCTTCCAGCACTGCGGGCACTCGCCTTCCGGGGTGGAGTCGGCGGTACGCGGCGACTTTCCGAACAGAGCCATCACGGGCTCCCTTCTTGTTGGCGGCGGGTGTCAGTCCTGAAGTGCTTCGCCCGAACCCCAGCACTCCGTACACAGGGCGGTCTGTTCGTCGGCGGTGGCGCGGCCCTTGCGGGCACCGACGCGGACGGTTTCGGTGATCTCGCCTTTGCCCTTGCACTCCGGGCACTTCTTCACCCGAGGCTTGGCGGCGGCCTTGCGTGCGGCCATGTGGATCTCCCCTTCTGGCTTGCGGCATGGGCGGGGTAGGGACCTGGCGCGAGAACGGTCACGCCGACTGGGATGGAACGAGCGGTGTTACTCGGTGACCGGGCGCGGGGCCACCCGTGGCGGGGCCGGAACCAGGGTCGGCTCGGTGCGGACCGGCGGCCGGAACGGGGCCAGGAAGGCCGGGGCCGGGGTCAGGTGAGCGAACTCCCGGCAGATCGCCGCAGCCTCAGCGGGGGACATGGCGGGGGTGCGGATGCGGGACCAGCCGCCGGAGGAGTCGCCGGCCACCGCGACACCGGGGCGGTCGGGCGGGATCGTCGTCACCGCCTGCACCGCTTCGGGGGCGATATCACCCAGGCCCATCTCACCGGTCTGCTTGTCGTTGACACGGTGCACCACACGGCCGGTGAGCTGCGCGCGAAGTGTGGTGGCACCCTTGCCCAGTTCGGAGCCGAAGCGCTGCCCGCAGACCTCCAGGTAGATGCCGATCGCACGGGCCATCTGGGAGAGGCGGACCATCTGCATGACCATGCGGTCCCGGCGTTCCTCATCCTTCTTCGCGGCCACCAGGAACAGTTCCGCCACCTCATCGACCAGGACCACCAGCGGCACCGGCCGGACGTGTTCCGGCAGGCCCCACAGGTCCGAGACGCCGTGAAGGCTCAGCAGGTCGAAACGGTCTTCCATCTCGGTGACCAGCGCATCAAGCAGGGATGCGGCCTCTTGCGGGGTCGTGGCCAGCGCCGACAGGCGAGGCGCATACGCGCTCTGTTCCACCCCGCGCTTGCAGTCGATCCCCACCAGACCCACCGGCAGCTTCGCCAGACCGGCCACCAGATTGCGCTGGTACATCGACTTGCCCGACTGATTCGCACCCAGCGTCAGAGCATGCGGAACCTTCGGATAGTCCCGGACGAACACCGAACCGTCCTCGCGCAACGCGACCGGAACAACCATCGGCCCGTCATCACTCTTCGAACGCGGCATGCGGACCGTGGCCAGCACGTCATAACCAGTCATGCGCAGTTCAACGACGCCCGGGCGGACTTCGTGGACGATCACCGAGCGCACCCCCCAGGCATGCCGCAGCCGTTCCGAGGCCGCCGCCACATCCGCCGGTTCCAGTCCAGCGGGAAGCCGCAGGGACACCCGCAACCCGGTGGAGGTAGGCCGCACCCGGCGGACCTTGGGAGGCTGCGGCCTCACCTCCTGACGGGCCAGAGTGCGGGTCATGAACGCCCGCATCCCCGAAGGCTGCACCGTCAGCCCGCACACCTCCATCGTGGAGCGGTAGGTCACCGTGAACCGGCCCCACGTCAGCGGCAGACCCACCAGCGACCAGTACACGCGAGGAGCGCGGACCTTGGCGTAGCCGAGCCCGCCAACGGCCACCACAACAGCGGCCAGCAGTAACCAGGTGGTCATGATCAGGCCCCCGGCGTGATCGCGACCGCACGGAAGCTGATGCCGTGACGCTTCTGGCCGTTGAACTCGTTCTCCCAGTCACGCGCCTTCAGCCCCACCACCGAAACCGGCGTGCCCGGCGTCAGGTCCTGCGGGACACCCGTCTCGGGGACGGTCACCTGGTAGAGGTTCCCCTCACCCTCATCCGAGACCAGCAGACCCACCGTCGACAGGCCCGCGCCGGACTCCCGGTCCACGGCCCGCTCACCAGTCTTCTTGTTGACCATCTTCGGCTCCGGCGGCGTCGCCACGAACACGATGGCGGTCGAAAGGTCGATCTTGAAGGACGGCATTGCGTCTCCTCAGTGCGGCAGATAGCCACCCGGCCACTCCAGGTAGCAGCTTCATTACGACCGTACTCACAGAAAAACTGCGAGTCAAGAAGTTCTGCTACTCGCAGGATCTCTGTAGTCCTGGGAGACTGTCTGTGACTGAGAGGAGTGCACGTATGAGCAAGGGTTACGGCCTATTCGTCCGCTTCGCGCTGCGCGACGAGAAGGCGGCGGCAGAGTTCGATGAACTGTGCGCACGGACATTGGAGGGGATCAGGGCCCGCGAGCCGCAGACACTCACCTACGTCATCCACACGCCGGAGGGAGAGCCGCTGGTGCGGGTCTTCTACGAGTTGTACGCAGACCGGGCCGCGTTCGACGCACATGAAGCTCAGCCGCACATCAAGCACTTCCTTGCTGAGCGGGAGCAGTACCTTGCCGGTGTCGAGGTGACGTTCCTCGATGTGATCGCGGGGAAGGTGGCAGCGCAGAAGTGAGTTCCGAGGAGCGGCGCGTCTTCGGCGCGCGAGTGGCTGAGCTACGCAAACAGCGTGGCTTGACCCAGGGCGAGTTGGCAGCGGCAATCGGGCGTACGTCCAGTTGGCTTTCCCAGGTGGAACGTGGAATCCAGCCGGTCAACCGCCTGGATGTACTTCGTCTGCTAGCTGACGGGTTGGGCGTGCCGCTCCAGGTTCTCCAGCCTGATGCGCCATCGCCCATGGAGCAGCAGCCTGCCGCAGAGACCGAAACGAATGACCTTGACCAGGCACGTCTGGTTCTCTCGGGGCATCCGGCAATTGACATCCTGCTCAGCCCGCGTGAGGACTTCCGGCCGAGTGCCATGCAAGATCTGCGCGAGGCAGCCGAGCGGATCTGGGACCTAACCCACACCGGCCAGTTCGCCGAACTCAGCGCGACGCTTGGTCAGCTGGTTCCCCGTCTTGAGCGGGCTGCTCGGACGGCTCCCGAGGAGTACCGAGCCGAGCTGCACGGCCTCAGCGCACGCACGTATCAAGCCCTCGCAGCCGCGTTTGTGCGACAGAACGAGGCAGATGCGGCCTGGGTCGCAGCGGACCGCGCAATCCGTGAAGCCGAATTGTCCGGTGAGCCGCTCGGCGTATTCGCCGGGACCTACCGACTGGCCCATTCCTTCGTGCGGCTCAAGCACCTTGACCAGGCTGAGCACGCCACGATGATGGCTGTGAACGCCTTGCGGTCCTACGTCAGCAGCCACAAGCCAACGCCCCAACACCTGTCCGTTCTCGGTTCCTTGTACCTCATGCTTGCTCTCGTGCATGCGCGAGCCGGTGAACGATCAGCAGCCCGCAAGCAGATCGAGAAGGCCCGCGAAGTCGCGCAGCAACTTGGTGAAGATCGCAACGACTTCAACCTAGAGTTCGGCCCCACCAACGTCGAAATCCAAGCAGTGTCCACAGCCGTAGATCTAGGGGATGCGGGGGAAGCGATCGACATCGGGGAGGGCTTGGCCACCACCGGTTTGTCGATCGAGCGGCAAGCGCGACTGCTCATGGATTTGGGGCGTGCTCACGCCCAGCGACGGCACTTCGGTGACGCTCTGAGCTGCCTGCTGGCGGCTGAGGAACTGGCCCCCGAAATGATCCATACGCACATTGCTGCTCGCGCAGTCATCAGGGAACTGATGCTCGTCGCCGGTCGAGCGGCTTCGGATGAGCTGAGGGCTCTGGCGGAGCGGACAGACGCTCTCGGCTGAGGCCCCCAAAGGGGTGCGCTCAGGACTTCAGCCAGATGCGGCGGCGCCGCGCGACGGAGAAGACGTGCTCCACTTGCTCCATGGTGAGCCTGCCTGCGAGTGGACCGAGCGCCGCCACGTCTCTTTCCTGGTAGATACGCACGGCGTACTGCGTGGCTGCCCGGTCAAGTGACGCGGTCCCGACAAAGACCAGGGCAGGTTCGACGGGGACGGCGATGCCACAATGCTTCCCCAACACCCCTTGCACGTAGTCGGCCTCAGCCTTGCTCGCGGCTGCATACGGAACTGGCTTCCCGCCATTGACCTTGGCCATGGTGTCGCCGACCCAGACAGAGGCGCCGGGGTGGGTCTTGGTGTTGAGGCTGAAGACACCGCCTGGGCCGATCAGTAAGTGATCGATGTCCCCACCGTTGCTCTTCGGCACCCCGTGCAGGACATGCCACCCGTACGAAACAAGTCGTTCCAACTCGCGGCCCACCCGTCGTTCACCTTCGAGGCCGAGGTACCAGCTATCCCACTCCGAAGGCCGACGTAGCACTTTCGCCCATAACCTCTGAGCTGGGGTAGGGCCTCGCTCAGCGATAAGCCCCAGCACACCCGCCCCAGGACGGTTACGCGCCAGGTCGTCACTGGGAGGTGGGGTAGGGAGGGGAGCCAATGGCTCTCCACGACGTGGGCGAGCCGACTGGATGGGACGTGGGGCAGGTGGGGGAAGGGATGCTCCTGGAGCATTCGCAGGTGGCGCAGATGTCGAGCCGAAGGTGATTCCGGCACCGAGGTGCTGCCGCAGGAGCGCCAACGCCTCTTCCCGATACTTCGGCACCTTGATCGTGACCACTTTCGTCGGCCGATCAGCCCATGCGACGGCAGTCCCGTCCGGGAGATTCACATACAGCCGATCCCTGCCATGCCGCTTCCACGGGTTCACCGTCAGATCGCCCATGGCTCACCCCCGAACCGCCAGACAAGTGCCGTCCCCATGCAATGGGATCAGCTAGTCACCAGACCGGCAAGGGCGCCTAGACCTGTTACAAGTTTCTCTACCTCATCAAGCCCCGGCTGCGCTCCGCTCCGCCGGGCGCGCTTCCCGGCTCTGGCTGCGCCCGCGCTCCTGCCTTCGGCCCGCTCGGCGCTGCCGCCGCCGACGCGCGCCCACAGTGGATAGGGCCGGAAGCCATGAGTTGAGCACCGTATGAGCGGCCACGGTCAGAACGAGCCTCCGGCGGGGGATCGGCCGGCACCGGGGCGGAGGGGGCGCCGTTCGAGGCTGCCGGTCCGTAGTGGCGTGCACAGGGAGCTTCCATCCCGACCACCATCGACCCAGGCAGAGCCGAGCAGACGAGGCCCAGGGCGTCAAGGTCGTTCGTACAGTGGCGCGCTCCACCTTGACGCCCTGAACCACGCCCGCTCCACGGTGTGTGGGTCGACGGCGGACGGGACGGAAGCTGGGGTGAGTGGTGGGTTGAGGGGGTTTGGGAGGGGCGAGGTAGCCGACTGCGTACAGCAGCGAAGTACTGCGACCGTGGGTGACCGTCCCGAGCCGCTTTCATCCCGGTAACCGGGTCGGGAGACGCCAGCTTGTTAGTGGTTCGCTGGTGTGAGCTTGATGGTTGCCGGCAGCCGTGAGAGATTAAGAGTTGTCCATCCAACCCTTTTTTGGCGTCGGTAGCCGCCAAAGTTGCCACCTGGGTGGGTATACAAGCAAGAGGGCCCAGCTCCGGCGGGAACCAGAGCTGAGCCCTTACGAGCCCGGTCGACTACTACGCGGCCGGGCTCGCCGCTTGAGCAGCGTCCACGACCTCTATCCGACCGTCTCGCACGGGGCGGCCCAACTCAGAATCCCTGAGTGAACTGTCCCGCAAGCGCGGCGAGCGCAACCAGAAGGCTCAGCACCCCGATGGCGACCTGCCACTTCTCAGGGCCGGACCACGGGGGCTCCTCGTTCGGGTCGGAGCTCATCGCATCACCTCCCTCCACCTTCGTGCGGTGCCCATGGTCGGACCCCGCGGGCATGTGAACTCGCTTCTCTCAACAGCGAGTTCAGGAAGGTTTAGGTGAGGCGGTAGTCATCCTAGCGTCCGCCCTCGAAAACCCGGGGCACACGCCAGTCTGACTCGAACATTTGTTCACTCGACGTCACGGCATGGCATCCTCCGCCTGTGTGTCCTCATTGAGGAGGCGCGCGAGATGGCGAGCCAGTTGCTGCCGGTCGCCGTCGGCGAGCTTCTGGTACTGAGCCCAGATGTCCTCAGTGGCCGTGCGTGGGCGCTCCCCCATAGTGATCCACGTCAGCAGGCGGGTTCGCTCACGGATCGGCAATGAAGATGCCCGGGCCGCAAGTTCGGAGACGCCGTCCGCCCCATCCCGAGCGGCATGGCAGGCGCTGCATAGAACCATGAGGTTCTCCGGCTCGTCGCTGCCCCCATCCGCCAGGGCCACGCGATGAACAAGCTCCACCCCTGGGCCGTGACGCAGGCTGACGACCGGCCGGCCACACAGCTCGCACGCGAAAGTGCCACGCTGGAACAGGGGCCGACGAGTCGCCGTACTGACGGCCGCCCGGTTCCTCTTCTTGCGCTCCTCTGGATCCCAGACTTTGATGCCCGGCTCCACAAACCGCTGTTCCGCCTGGTCGAGGCTGGGATCTTCGCGGCTGGTAGCGATCACCCATTCATAGTCCCGAAGATCCCGGATCCGTCGATCGATCTGCGCGATGTCGGGGAATGCTGCCCGAAGCTGGCTCTTGGTGAAGGTATTCCCCGGGCCCACTTCCTGCATTAGCCACAGCGCGCCTCGCACCAGACCGCCACCGTGCGCGTCGTGCCAGTCGGGAAGACCCTCCGTCGTCACCGCAGCCATGCTTCCTCCCCTCACACCAATCGCTCCTGTCGCCTCAGACTCTACACGATGCGGCAGGGACCGGCAAAGACCGGCAGGGTGGGTGGCAGGAAGGGTGGCAGGGGGGTGGGTGGCAAGCCTGCGGTTCTGATCGATAGGGCGGAAAGGCGTGGGAGGGAAAACTGTCAAGCGGCAGCTTGATGTCTGACATCAGCGGCTGACACCAACAGGGGCGGACGTCGGCGGCCCACGTCGGGCCTCAGCGGTCGTCCGGGCGGGGCGTCAAGCGAGTTGACCGACGTCGACAGCTCCCCATGATCGACCTGATAAGGATGAGGCCACAGGTTCAAATCCTGTTAGCCCCACAGCAGCAGTGAACGAAGAGGGCGCTTCCCACAGGGGAGGCGCCCTCTTCGTGTTGCGCTGTCCGTGTCGGCGGTCGCTGCCCGCACGAAGGCCCCCAGCCGGGTGGCTGGGGGCCTTCGGAAGTTTCTGGGGGCTGGGCCCGGATGCGGGCCGGATTACGGTTCTGCGGCGAGCCGTGGCTCATGGGTGGGGGCCTCGGCCTCGGCTTCCGTGTCCGTGGGGGGCAGGTGCCGGCAGCTGGGTGAGGATCCGTGGGCCTCGGCGCGGATGCGCTGCTTCATCGTCGGGGGCAGGGACCGTTCGTACGCGGCCGTCCAGAGGGCCATGAACGGCGCCGTCGGCGACGCGCACTCCGTGGCGTTGCGAGCGTTCGTGGTCTCCTGTACCGCTGTGGCCGCGGTGGCCGTCGTGGTGAATCCAAGCGCGGCGAAGAGCGCGAGGAAGGCGGTGACGATCGTGGTCCACAGCTTCATGGGCTTGTTGCCGGTCATGACCCCTCAATTCGGGTTGGGCGATTTGCGTACTTTCCTCATGATGTGTATGTGGGGCCAGGAACGAAGCACCGACGCTCGCGCGGCGCCTATGTTCAGATCAACACCACCCGGATGGCCCCAAGAGGTCTGAGAAGGGGGCAAGGGCGGCGAAAATCACAGCGGGACGGCGGTGGACGGGCCGCCGTGGTCCGTTTCGATCGCTGTCCGCGGGGCGGGAGTTGGAGGCGGATCCAGGTCACCGATCGATATCGATCGGTGTGTATAGTCGGGCGCCAGAAGTCCCCTACGTCAAGGAAAGACGAGGTCGCGCGGTGAAGAAGCTTCTCCTGGTCGCACTGGCCGCCATCGGCGGGCTCCTCGTGTACCGCCAGATCCAGGCGGATCGCGCCGAGCAGGATCTGTGGACGGAGGCGACTGACTCCGTGCCCACGGGTTCGTGAGTCATCGACACCAGTCACTTCACAAGCCCCGGTCGCTCCTGCGGCCGGGGCTTTGTGCTGTCCGTCTCAGCGACGAATCGGTTCGCTTGCGTGAATTATTTGATTGCTTAAGCGAATTTCGGTGTGGTCGGGGGTGGGGGTCGGGGAGGGCGGGAAACGGGGGCGCGGTTGCGTTCATGGCGGTCCCGTGGTGGTGTCCGCTTGGTGTTGGGCGGGCCGGACGGTCGGGGCGGGCAGGACCGTTCGGGACGGCTGAGTTCGCGACGAGGGGTGGCGCGTGATGAGGCGGCGGCTTGGCAGGAGCTGGAGCTCGGCAGGGCGGGGCTCAGGAGGGCTCCGGCCGGGGGGGTTCATGGCCGTGGGGCTCTGCGTGACGCTGTGTGCGGGGACGTGCGCGGTGGTGGTGTCGCCAGGGCGGGCCGACGCTCTGGCGACGCAGGCGAATGCCGCCGCCGGGATGCGGGCCGGGGCCATGGGGACGCCCACTCCGTACGGCTTCGCCGAGGGCGCCGAGACGGTCGACGGCGCGGCGAGCAACATCGAAGGGCCCCGGCTCCGCTCCGGCAAGACGTATAAAAGTGCCCTCCCGCGCGCGGGACAGCGTTTTTACCGCTTGGACCTCAAGGCCGAGGAGAGCGCGTACGTCGCGGTCACGGCGGTGCCGGAGTTCGGCAGCAGGGTCTCCTACGCCGATGGTGTCGAGGTGTCCGTACAGGACGCCGACGGCAACAACTGCAGTCCCGTAGAGGCGCAGGAGGCGCGGTTCGGGGCTTCGGAGAGCCCGCGCCCCATCACGGCCACGGCGGTGCGCAGGGCCGGCCCCGACGAGAAGACCTGTGAGGGGGCCGGTACCTACTACGTGCTCGTCGAGCGGAGCAGCGCTCCGGAGTCCTCCCGGGGGGCTTGGGATCTGGAGCTGCGGGTCGCTTCCGAGCCCTCGCTGCGGTCGGCGGGGGCGACGGGGACGGAGCCCCCGCGGTCCTGGAACTCCGCGACACCCGCGCCGCCGACCGGCGAGCGGAAGCGGCGTGAGGGCGGCACGAGTTTCAACGACGCCCGTGCGCTGGACAAGGGCGTCTGGGGCGCCGACGTCGAGCCCGGAGAGACGCTCTTCTACCGGGTGCCCGTCGACTGGGGCCAGCAGCTCTCCGTCAGCGCTGAGCTGGGCAGCACGGGTGAGAGGGGTGGGTCGGACGGCGGGGCAGGGCGCGGGTCGGCGACGCATGACAGCGGTTTCGTCTCCTCCGCGCTGGTCATGGCCCTGGCGAATCCGGCGCGCGTGGAGGTCGACGACGCGGACACGGCGTACGACGGCAAGCAGAAGACGACGGCGCTGGACCCGCTGCCACCGGTCGCGTACGAGAACCGTTACGCCCCGGCGGACGAGGTGGCCGCGATGCGGTTCGCCGGCTGGTACTACCTGGCGGTCCACCTCAGCGCGGATGTCGCGGAGAAGTTCGGCGGCGGCCCCCTGGCCCTGACGCTCCGCGTGGACATCGGCGGGGCGGCGCGGCCGGGTCCGGAGTACGTGGGTCCGCACATGCCCGCCGAGGAGTTCGGTGTCACGGAGCGGGACGCGGAGGCCGCGCGGCGGGGGGAGACGGCGGCGGCTGCCGGAAGCGGTGCGGGTAGCGGGGACGACCGGGTGATGGTGGTCCTTGCGGTCGGGGGTATCGGCGTGGGCGTGGCGCTGCTGGGGGTCCTGGGTGGGTGGACGCTGATCGCTCGGCGGAGGGTGGCTGCGGTGTCAGGCTCGGCTGCGGCTTTCGCTGAGCCTGGGCGTGGTGCTTCGCCTGGGGCCGCTGCCGCACCCGCTCCTGCTCAGCACGGATTCGGGCCGCCTCGGCGTTGGTGAGCGGAGTGGCGCTGCGGGCGCTTCGGTCAGTGGCTGCTTCGACCCGTGGTCGTCAGAGCCGCGTCAGTGCCCAGAGGCCGATCGTGAGGCAGGCCAGCGCGACGAACAGGATCGGCACCGCCACCTTCGCGGGCGGACCAGGCCGCCGCTGCGGGGCGGGAGAGGCCTGGACGTGGGGCTGAGGAATTGCCGGATTCCGATGTGGAACCTGAGCGGCGTGAGCGGTGTATGGATAAGTAGGAGCGTGGGGGCGCTGGGCCCCGGACGTCACGGCCTGGGCCGGTTCGTGGACTGCGGGGGTGGGGGCCGTGATGGGGCGGGGGGAGGGCACGTGTGTGGGTTCGGGCGCGGGGGCGCGCAGGGGCATGGGTGTGGGGGGAGTGGACGGATGGGGTGGTCGCTTGGGCGGTGGCGGGGGCAGGTGGAAGCCGTCGGTCTCCGCGCCGGGGCTGGTGGCCGGGGGCTGCCATGGGGGAGGCGTGGGGGGCTGTGGCTGTGGCTGGGGTCGCGGCTGTGCCTGTGGCTGGCCGGCGGGTGCGGAGACGGAGCCGGAAGCCGGGCCGTCCGGATGTGGACAAGGGGGTACGTGAGCGGGTGCGGTGCCCGGTCGTGGCGGCGAGGTCAGGGGGCCGTCGGGGCCGAAGCCCGCGGGAAGCGGGGCCAGTTGGTCGAAGATCTCGACGAGCTCGTCGTCGGGGCCCGGCTCGGGCAGCATCTCCGCGGCGGAGGACAGCGCCTTGCGCGCGCCGGTGGCGGTGCGGAAGCGCGCCTGGGGGTCGGGCTGGAGCAGCGTGGCGATGACCTGCCAGAGCGGCTCCGGTATGCCCTGGGGCGGGCCCGGGGTGCCGTGCTCGGCGAAGCGTTCGATCAGCGCCTTGGCGTCCGGCTTGGCGCCCTTCAGGAGGTACAGGGCGACCAGGCCGACGGCGAAGAGATCGGCGGTGAAATCCGGCTCGGCGCCCAGCATCTGCTCAGGAGCGAAGTAACCCGGCGTGCCCACCACATAGTCGGTCTCGGTCAGCCGGGGCTCGCCCTTGCGCATCGAGATGCCGAAGTCGGACAGCCGCAGGTGCGGGCGCCCGGAGCCGGTGGCTTCGAGCAGGATGTTGGCCGGTTTGATGTCACGGTGCACGACGCCTTCGGCGTGGACGGCCGCGAGGCCCGAGAGGAGCTGGTCGAGGAGCGTGCAGACGAAGCGGGGCGGAAGCGGGCCGTAGTCCCCGATGACATGGGCCAGCGAGCCACCGGCGACCAGGTCCATGGTGAACAGGACCTTGTCGTCGTCGGCGGCCCAGCTGGCGGGCGCGAGCACATGGGGGTGGTCGATCCGCAGAGCCTGCTCCCGCACGAACCGCAACAGGGCGTGGGCGTCGCTCTGTTGCAGGACCTTGGCGGCCACATACCGGCGCCGCCGGTGGTCCCATGCCCGCCAGACCGCTCCGACTCCCCCGCGTCCGATCGGGTCGACCAGTTCGTACCGACCGGCGAAGACCTCACCCATGGTCGCGCTCCGCTCCCCTTCCGGGCCGCGTGGCGGCCCGGTCGACGGCTCAGCTCTGGTGCGCCTCATAGTGGGCGACCGCGTCCGCGGTGCGCCCGGCGCCGTACACCCGGAGGAACTCTGCCAGCTCCGGGTGGGTCGGGGCGAGGGAGTCGGCGGCGTCGATGATGTCGCCGGCAGCCGCGACGGAGCGCAGCAGTGACTGGATCTCGCGCACCACGCGCTTGACCGTGGGAGCGCCCGAACTGGTCGTGGACTGCGCGGTGTTGGTCAGCACCGAGCCGCCCTGGGACTTCTTGATCTCGTCCATGCGGTCGGTCGCCTCGGCGGCGCTCACGCTGCCGTCCGCGACCTGGCCCGCGAGTTCCTGGAGCAGCTGGACGCGCTGGACGACCGCGGGGTTGCCGATCTTGGCGCGCTGGCCGCTCATCAGCTGGGACAGCATGGGTGCCGACAGGCCGAGGACCCCGGCCAGACGGGCCTGATTCAGGCCCAGGTCATCGATGAGGCGACGGAAGAGCGCCCCCAGCGGCTCCCCGTACCAGTTCCGCTGGAGCTCTCGTGCTCTCGCGGTGGTGTCCTGCTGTGCGGCGTCCATTGCGTCTCCCCATCGCTTCCCCTAAGACCGCGGTTCGCTGCCGCGAACCACGTCGTGCATCTTACGGAGCGTGGTCGTCGACCGGGAGCCCCGATCCTTTTGCGAGATCCGGGGGAAGACCCGGTAGTCTGGTGTGCGATGCACGCCGGGAGGTGATTCTTCCGGGTCGGCGCATCGCTTCCGGGGCCTTAGCTCAGTTGGTAGAGCGCTGTCTTTGCATGGCAGATGTCAGGGGTTCGACTCCCCTAGGCTCCACCGTCCAGGAGCCCCTTGACCTGCGGAAACGCGGGTCAGGGGGCTCTTTGTGCGTCTTCCCGGCGACGGCATGGGGGCAACGCCGCCGGGGTCACTGCTCCAGGTACGCGAGGACGGCCAGTACGCGGCGGTTGTCGCCGTCGGCCGGGAGCAGGCCCAGCTTGGTGAAGATGCTGCTGATGTGCTTGGCGACGGCCTTCTCCGAGATGAAGAGGCCCTGAGCGATGCCGGCGTTGGACCGCCCCTGGGCCAGCCACTCCAGGACCTCGCGCTCGCGTCCAGTGAGGCTGGCCACGTTCTCGTCGCGCTCCTTGCGCATCAGGAGCTGGGTGATCACCTCGGGGTCCATCGCGGTGCCTCCCTCGGCCACGCGACGGATGGCGTCGAGGAACTGGGACCCGTTGGTCACCCGGTCCTTCAGCATGTAACCGACCCCGCGGCCGCCGCTGCCCAGCAACTCGCGGGCGTAGAGCGGCTCGACGTACTGCGAGAGGAGCAGGACGGGGAGGTCGGGCATCTCACGGCGGGCCGCCAGGACGGCCCGCAGACCCTCGTCGGTGAAGTTCGGCGGCAGCCTCACGTCCACGACGGCGACGTCGGGCTGCTCCTTGGTGAGCGACCTCAGGAGGTCCGCGCCGTTGTCCACCGCGGCCACGATCTCGTGGCCGTAGGCCTCCAGGAGCCGGACCAGACCGTCCCTCAGAAGGAAGTGGTCTTCGGCGAGGACAATACGCACGGAAGCTCCATCGTCACCATCGTCGGGCCGTTGACGGGGCTGTTCACGGCCAGCACACCGTCGAATGTGGCGAGCCGTCGCTCGATGCCGCGCAGGCCGGTACCGCGGCTGGCATCCGCGCCGCCTTGCCCGTCGTCGGTGACGGTGAGGCGCAGCATGCCGTGATCGTAACGGATGTCGATCCAGGCCCGGCCGGCGTGCGCGTGCTTGGCGACGTTGGTGAGGATCTCCGAGACCGCGAAGTACGCGGCGGACTCGACCGGCATCTCGGGGCGGCCCGGGAGATCGACCGTCACCTCGGTGGTGACCGGGCAGACCATGGCCAAGGCCCGTACGGCGTCGGCGAGGCCGCGGTCGGCGAGCACCGGCGGGTGGATGCCGCGCACCAGGTTGCGCAGCTCCTCCAGCGCCTTGGAGGAGGACTGGCGGGCCTCGATCAGCAGGGCGCGCACGGCCTCGGGGTTGGCGTCCAGGAGATGCTCGGCGGCGTCCAGGGTCATGCCCATCGCCACCAGGCGGGCCTGGGCACCGTCGTGCAGATCGCGCTCGATGCGGCGGATCTCGGTCATCTGGGTGTCCACCGCGTCCGACCGGGTCGTGGCGAGGTGCTCGATACGGCTGGCCATCAGTTCGTTCTCGCTCGGGGCGAGCATCGAGCGGGTGTAGAGGGCGTGCCTACGGACGGCTCGCGGCGCCGCCCACAGGGCCAGCGGCAGTTGCAGCGCGCCGAGCACCCCCGCGAGCACCGCGGTGACCGGGCCCTCGATCGGGATGAACTGGTACCAGAGGCCGTCCCACTCCACGGAGAGGGGGACACCGAAGAACGCGAGGCCGATGCCCCAGACGCCGCTGAGGACCAGCGCGATGGGGAAGAAGGCGAGAAAGGCGCCGGCGATGGGGTCGGCGAGGACCCAGACGAACTCCCGCCGGGTCTGGGGGTCGCTCATGATCCAGCGGTAGCGGGCGACGGCACCGGAGGCTCCCGCGGGCACGGGCGGCAACGGACCCGGCGGGGGCGGGATGTGCACGCCGGACCAGCGGGCGGCCAGTTCACGACGGCGTGCGCTCAGGCTGCGTACGCCTTCCATGGCGCGCGGCACCATGCCGAGGCCCGGACCGACGAGGCTGATCGCCGAGGAGACGGCGAGGGAACGGCCGAGGGCCGCGAACGCCGTCCAGCACAGGGCGAGCGCATGCCGCAGGCCCACTGTCCCGGCCGAGACGGAGAATCCCTTGATCTCTTCCGGCGGGCGGGTTTCCGCCAGCTGCATAGTGCTGTGCTCCATCGGACTCGTTCCTCTCTCCAGTGCCACGCGCATCGCTGGGCCGAAGTGGCCGTGCCCTCATTGTGGCGGCGGGCGGGCACGGAAAGCGGTGGTACTAACTCCCCTATCCCGCGGCCGGGATGGGGAGGTTCTTCCCCCCGACGAAGAGCGACAGGGTGTCCGCCACACAGGCCGCCCGCGCCTCGCCCTCGATCTCCACCGTCATCCGCACGGCCGTCAGGTGGCCCGAAGGCCCCTCGCGCACACTGGTCAGCTCGGCACCGCCGCGGACCCGGGAGCCCACCGGGACAGGACGGGGAAAACGCACCTTGCCGAGGCCGAAATTGACGCCCAATTCGACGTTCTCTATCTCGAATATCTGCCGCATCATCGCGGGCAGCAGCGCGAGCGTCATATAGCCGTGGACGATGGTCCCGCCGAACGGGCCGGTCGCCGCCCGTTCCGGGTCCACGTGGATCCACTGGAGGTCACCGGTGGCTCCGGCGAACTGGTCCACCTTCTCCTGGGTGACTTCGAGCCACTCGCTGTAACCGAGGTGCTCACCCGTGGCGTCGACGAATTCGGCCAGGTCGGCGAAAGATCTCATGGCCCCGATTGTGTGCGGCCCCGAAGGCCGGGGACAAGGCGTCCCCGGCCTTCGGGGCCGTTCGGTCAGCGCGACGTCAGTTGCCCGTCAGCCGTACCGCTTGAGCTCGTGGAAGAAGCCGGGGACGGTGTGCAGCTGGCCCGCCTCCGCGACGCGGTCGTAGACGTACTTCGCCACGGCCATGTCGAGGACGCCGAGGCCGAACGGTGAGAAGACCACCGGCCGGTCGGACGGCGGGGTGATCCGTCCGGTGAGGACGTCGTGGAGGGTGCCGGCGACGAAGTCGCGGTGGCCGACCCGCTGCTCCGCCAGGTGGGGCGAGGTGTTGGCCTTCATGCAGTGGTCGATGTCGTCGACGGCGTTCCACGACTGGAGGATGATCTCGGGCGACAGATCGCGCAGGGAGACGTGGAGCACCAGCGGGTTGTGCGTGAACCACTGCGGGTCGCTCACGTGCGGCTCGCCCGCGACGGTGGCGAAGACCACCAGGTCGCTGGAGCGGATCAGGTCCTCGGCCTTGTCGTGGACGGTGATCTCGCAGTCCTCGCCCTCGGCCCGCCGCAGATAGCCCTTGAAGCCGTCGGCGTGCTCGGCGGACAGGTCGTGCACGCCGATCGAGTCGAAGTCGAAGCCGGTGGCCGCGAGGTACATGTGGAGGTAGCGGGCGATCAGGCCGACGCCGAAGAAGCCCACCCGGGTGGGACGGCCGCCGCGCGCCTCGCTGAGCCTGGCGGCGGCGAGGGCCGCGGAGGCCGCGGTGCGCGCCGCGCTGATGATGGAGCTCTCCAGGCACGCGAACGGATAGCCGGTCTCGGCGTCGTTGAGGATGAGGACGGCCGAGGCCCGCGGCACTCCGGCGGCCACGTTCTCGGGGAAGCTGGAGATCCACTTGATGCCGTGCACCCCCACGTCGCCCTTGACCGACGCGGGCAGCGCGATGATCCGGGACGACGGGCGGTCGGGGAAGCGCAGGAAGTACGAGTCGGGGTTGACCGTCTGTCCTTCGCCGTGCAGCCGGTAGGCGGCCTCGACCGCCGCGACGACCTCGTTCTCACGTCCGTCGAGGGCTTGGTGCACCTGGGCGCCGGAGACCACGGCGAAGGGAGGTACCTGATTCATGGGAAGACTGCTCCTGGTCGGGAAGAAGAGAGGGAAAGGTGCACGGCCGGGCCCGTCGGCCGATGCGGGAGGCGCCCGTCAGCCGATGCGGGCCAGACCCTTCGCGTGCTGCCGCGCCCGCCCGCGCGACACCGCCAACGGATCCCAGTCCGGGGCCCGTTCGGGCAGCTGGGACGCGTCACCGAGCACCGTGCCCGCGTACACCTCGGCGAGCAGGGGACGGCCGAGGATCTGCGACGCGGCGGCGACCCCGCCCGTCGCGACGCCGCCCACTCCGCTGCCGTAGCGGACGTTCTGCCCGACCACGTACAGCCCTTCGACTCCGGTGCGCACGTCGGGCCGCTGGCCGGCGCCGCCCCACGTGGCCATGCCGTACGGGGTGCCGCCACTGGCGCGGATGTACCGCTCGTTGGTGAGCGGGGTGGCCGTCTCCACATGCGTGATGCGGTCCCGGAACGGGCCGAGGACCTTCTCGGCGGTGTCCAGGATCGTCTCGGTCAGCTGCCGCTTGCGCGCCAGGTAGGCGGGGTTGCGGCGGTAGGGCTCGCCGTCGACCGGGCCGCCCTCGAGGCCCCAGAACGCGTAGCCGGGCGGGCAACCCGTCATGATCTGGAAGTTGCTGTGGCCGGGCGGGCAGACGGCGGGGGCGCCCGCGTCCTTGATGGAGGCGAAGGAGAACGCCAGCTGCGGCACCGACTCCATGGTGCCGTCACGCTCGTAGCGCTCCTGCACCGCCGCGTGCGCGCCCTCCATGTCGTCGCTGTCGTGCCACCAGATGTTGGCGTTGGGCAGGCCGGGCAGCTCGGTGTCGAGTGCGACGTACACCGCGACGACGGCGCTGCGCATGACCGCGTCACGGGTCCGCGCGACCAGGTCGGCGGGGAAGGCCGCCTCACCGCCGCACAGGTCCAGGACGGTGCGGCGGTAGTCGGCGTTGGAGATGACCAGGGGCGCCGATATCCGCTGCCCGTCGGTGAGTTCCACTCCGGTGGCGCGCCCGCCCTCGATGAGGATGCGGCGCACCGCGCACCGGGTGCGCAGTTCGCCGCCGTAGGCTTCCAGGGCCTCGACCAGGGCGGCCACCAGCGCCTGGCCGCCGCCCTCGGGGTAGTACGCGCCGCGCAGGTAGTGGTCCATGATGTTGACGTGCTCGGCGAAGCCGATGCCGTCCGGCATGGCGCCGTAGTTGCCCGCCTGCGCCGCCACCAGGGTGCGGCCCTTGGCGGACAGGCCGCAGTGGTCGAGGGCCTGGCCCAGGGTGCGGCGGCTCCAGCGCATCGTCTGCGGGGACTTGCGGAACAGCTCCACCATGGGCTCGCCCAGCAGACCGGCCCGGCTCGCGGTGGCCACGGCCACGGCGAGGTCGATGAACCGGTCGATCCGGTCGGCCTCTTCGGGCACGGCCTGCTTGAGGCGGTGACGGTAGGGTTCCCAGCCCGCGGGGACGTCCACGGTGGCCGTGGGCGTCATGATCCGGTCGAAGCCGCCCTCGTTGTCCATGGGCCTGAAGCGCACCCGGTCACGGACGCCGAGGCCGGACAGGATGGCGGGGATGAGCCCGTCGGGCCCGCAGTCACCGAGGTAGTGCGTACCGACGTCGAACTCGTACTTGCGGCGCCTGCGGAAGACGTGCGCGTTGCCGCCCGCCACGTCGTGCTGTTCGAGTACGAGGACGCGGCGGCCGTCGGCGGCCAGGTAGCCGCCGCCGACCAGGCCCCCGATGCCGCTGCCGACGACGATGGCGTCGTACCGGCTCTGGTCCCCCTGCATTGCCGCTCCCATCAGAAGGTGCCGCCGCCGTGGATCTCGAAGACCGACCCCGTGATGTACGTGGCGCGGTCGGAGACCAGGAAGGACACCAGGTCGGCCACCTCCTCGGGGCGGCCGAAGCGGCCGAGGGCCACGTTCTTCAGCTGCCGGGCCACCGCCGCCTCCGTCATGTCGCGGACCATGTCGGTGTCGATGAGGCCCGGCGCGACCACGTTGGCGCGCACACCGCGCGGCCCGCACTCCTTGGCGAGGGACTTGGTGAAGCCGATGATCCCCGCCTTGGACGCGGCGTAGTTGGCCTGGCCCGTGTTGCCGTAGATACCGGACACGGACGACAGGTTGACGATGGTGCCCGCCTTGCGCTTGCTCATCGAGAACGCGGCGGCGCGGCACACGTGGTAGACGCCGTCCAGGTTGGTGCGCAGAACCTGGTTCCAGTCGTCCTCGGGCATGAGGAGGACGGGCCGGTCCTTGGTGATGCCCGCCGAGGTGACGACGGCGTCGACGGGGCCGAGCTCGCGCTCGGTCCGCGTGTACCAGTCGCGTACGTCGGCGGCGTCCGAGACGTCGCAGCGCGTCGCCGCCACGCGGGTGCCGTACTCGGCCGCCTCCTTGGTGAGCTGCTCGGCGGCGTCCTCGTTGGAGCGGTAGCAGAAGGCGACGTCGTACCCGTCCTGGGCCAGGCGCAGCACGATCGCCTTGCCGATGCCCCGGGACCCGCCGCTGACCAGCGCGATCACGCGTTCTCCCCCATCAGTCGCAGTACGGCACAGGCCACGGCACCGTCCTGGTCGACCGCGGACACCAGGGCGATTCGCCCCTGGGCGTCGTGGTCGGACCCGGCGATGGCGAGCACCGCCCCGATCTGGAGGGACGCCGACGCGGCGCCGGTGTCACCGAGCAGCTCCATGGACGGCACGCGGGACAGCGCGGCGGCCGGCAGCAGCGCGGCCAGCGCCTCGTGCTCGGCCCGTCCGGCGGCGGAGGGCGCCGCGCACGGAACGGCGGCCCACACCTCGTCGGCGCCGACTCCGGCGCGGTCCAGGGCGCGGCGGGCGCACGCGGTGACGGCCGCGTACGGGTCGTCGTCGATGTCGACGCGGGTCTCGACGCTCAGCACCGCGGCCAGCGGCGGGCGCTCGGCGGTGCCCGCGTGCTCGACGAGGAGGAGGCCGCAGCCCTCGCCGAGCAGCGGCGCGGGCTCGCCCGGCGCGGCGGTGTGCTCGTACCAGGCGTGGGCGGCGGAGAACTCCTCGGCGGAGCCCACCAGGTACTTCGTCGCGCGGCCCTGGCTCATCAGGCGCCGCGCGTAGTTGAGGGCGAGCAGTCCACTGGCGCGGCCGCCCGCGACCGTGGTGTTGGGGCCCTTGAGGCCGTGCCGGATCGCGGTGGCGCCGGCGGCGTGGTTGAGGCTGCCGAAGGGGATGCGGCCCGCGTCCACGTGGAAGGGGCGTGCCTGGGTGTACGACTGGCGCAGGAAGTTCGTGACGTTCTCCAGGCTGCCCATGGTGATGCCGAGGACGACCCCGGTGCTGTCGTCGGTCCGCACCGTCCTGTTGCCCTCGCCGTCCAGGAGCAGCCCGTCGGAGGCGACCAGGGCCAGGGCGGTGAGCCGGTCCATTTTGGCCGTGCCCTTCTTGCCGAGCAGGCCCTGGATGTCGAAGCCCGGCACCATGCACGCGTCGGGCGACGGCAGCGGGCCCAGCTCCGGGTCCGCCCGCACGGCGGTCTTCGCGCCGCCGCGCAGACCCGCGGCGAACTCCTCGCGGCCGAGGCCGTACGGCGAGACGGCCGACCATCCGGTGATGACGGGTGTCTGGGGCGGCAACGGTGCCGCCGGGGTGGCTGCTGCGGTACTCATGGGCGGACTCGCTCCCCGTACGTGCCGAGAATCAGGATGGCGTTGTTGCCGGCGAAGGCGCTGGAGTTGTTCTGCACGATCCGTACGTCCGCCTCGACGGCCGCGTTGGGTACGACGTCGAGCGGGCACTCCGGGTCGGTTTCCCGGTGGTTGATGGTGGGCGGGATGAACCCGTGCTCGATGGCGAGGCCGCAGGCGATCGCGCCGAGTGCGCTGGCCGCCCCCATGGAGTGGCCGAGCATCGACTTCACGGCGACGGTGCGCGGCGGTGCGTCGCCGTACACGTCGAGGATGGCGGCCGACTCCGTGCGGTCGTTGGCCTTGGTGCCGGTGCCGTGCGCGGAGATGAAGTCGATCTCCTCCTGCTTGACCCCGGCGTCGTCGAGGGCGAGGCGGATGCCGCGCGCGATGCCGTCGCGGTCCGGCGCGGTGGGGTGGTTGGCGTCGCAGCTGAGGCCGTACCCGAGGACCTCGGCGTAGATGTGCGCGCCCCGCGCGAGCGCCGACTCCAGGCTCTCCAGGACGAGGATGCCCGCGCCCTCACCGGTGAGGATGCCCTGCCGGTCCTTGTCGAAGGGCCGCACCACGTCCGGGGTGAGCGCGCCGAACCTCTTGAAGAGGGCGAACGCCTTGCGGCACACGGCGTCGGCGCCGCCGCACAGCGCGATGTCGACGTCACCGGAGCGGATGGAGTCCAGTCCGTAGCCGATGGAGTAGTTGCCCGCCGCGCAGGCCGTGGTGATCGTCGTGGGCTCCACGTTCGGCATGCGCAGCTCGCGGGCGATCACGGTGGTCAGGCGGCCCGCGTTGATGCGGCGGGACAGGACCGGGTCCATCGCCTCGGGGTCGCCGGCGGCCAGCTCCTGCTCCAGGAGTACGGCGATGTCGTGCGACTCGCCGTCGGTCGTGCCGACGCTGATGACCGCCTGCCGCTCGCCCAGGTCGTCCTCGGTGAGCCCCGCGTCCTCCACGGCCATCCGCGCGGCGGCGACCGCGAACTGCCCGGCGCGGCCCATGTCGTCGAGCGGTACGTTGCGGATCCAGCGCTCCGGTTCGAAGTCGGGGACCTCGCAGGCGACGTTCTGGCCGAATCCCTCGGTGTCGAAGCGGGTGATCGGCCGTGCGCCGGAGCGGCCGGTGCGCAGCCCCTGCGCGTACTCCTCGAGGCCCGTGCCGATGCTGGAGATCGCCCCCATGCCGGTGAGGACGACCCTTCGGCGGTCCGTCGGCGCGGGGGCCTCGGACGCAGCCGGTGACTGTGCGGTGGACATGGAACTCCTTAAGCAGTGGGATGCCTGTGGGACGGGGCCAAGGCCCCGTCCCGCTCACCAGCCGGCGGCCTCGGCGGTCACCTGGTACGTGGCCTCCACGTTCACCATCTTGGGCAGCTCGTTCATGTCGATGTCGATGGAGTACTCCATCTCCAGGGCGCTGAGCACGTCGATGAGCTTCAGCGAGTCGGCGCCGAGCTCATCGACGAAAAGGGCCGTGTCCGAGATGCGTTCGACATCGACTTCGATGTTCTCGGCGATGATTTCCCGGATTCGTGAAAGTCTCTCCGGCGCAACTGTCGTCACGTTCGTTCCTCCGTTTTTGAGTTTCAGAGTGTTTCTCAATCGCTTCGCGATGAAAATTAGACAGCGTCGATGACGTCCAAGTGACCGTTCACTGACGGTCTTTGCGGGTCAGTTGCCGACGGCCTTGCGGAAGCCCCGGACGCTGCCGGTGACCGCGATGAGCAGCAGGACAGACAGGGTGATGGCGGTGACGAGGCCGGGGTGGTCGGCCGGGAATCCGCTGCCGGTCGCGCCCGCCGGATCATTGCCCCACAGCCTGCGGCACGTGGTGATGACCGAGGTGACGGGGTTCCATTCGGCGACCGGGCGCAGCCATCCCGGCAGGCCGCTCACACCGACGTACGCATTGGAAAGGAAGCTGAAGACGACAAGGACGAGCGCGCCCGTCCCGTCAATGGCCTCGACGTTCTTCTGCGTGGTTCCGAGCAGAATTCCGACCCACAGCATCGTGTAGATGAAGGCGAGCAGGACGCCGAATCCGGCGGCGGTGCGCAAGAAGCCCTCGTGCGGCCGCCAGCCGACGGCCAGGCCGACCAGCGAGACCACCGTCAGGCTGAACGCGCCGACCACCAGGTCCGACAGGGTGCGGCCGATCAGCACCGAGCTCGGCGCGATCGGCAGCGAGCGGAACCGGTCCACCAGGCCGTGCCGGAGGTCGAGCGCGACACCGATGGCCGTGGGGCCCACGCTGGTCAGACCGACCTGGATGGCGATGCCCGCCATGATGAAGTCCTCGTACGCGATGCCGCCGGGGACGTTCATGGAGTTGCGGAAGATGTAGCCGACGGCGATCAGCATCACCAGCGGGTTCATCGTGACGAGCACGAGCCGGCCGGGGGACCGGCGCAGATGCGTCAGGTGCCGTCCGGCCAGGGCGAACGAGTCACCGAGATAGCCGAGCAGCGCGCCCCGGGACTCCGCGGGCCGCACGGGCGCACCGCCGGGCGGACGCCCGGCGGCGGACCGGGCCGTGTCGGCGGGCCCGGTGTCCGGGTCCGCGGTGCCGTCGGTGGAGGTCGTGGTGGTCGTGGTGGTCGTGGTCGGCGTCATCGCCGGGCCTCCTTGCGCTCTCCCGCGCCGGTGAGGTCGAAGAACACGTCGTCGAGGGTGGGTCTGCGCAGTTCGAAGTCGACGGTGTGCACGCCCTTGTCGCGCAGTGCCGTGGCGGCGCGGGCCACGTCGTCGAGGACGCCCTCGCCGAGCTGCACCGACACCCGCGAGGTGGCCGCGTCGGCCACCGGGGGGTGAGCGCCGCCGAGGCCGGCGAGCGCGGCGACCGCGTCGTCCAGGCTCTCCGGGCGGGCCACGGTCACCTCAAGGCGGTCGCTGCCGACCTGGCGCTTGAGGGATTCGGGGGTGCCTTCGGCGATGACCCGGCCGGCGTCGATCACGGCGATCCGGTCGGCGAGCTCGTCCGCCTCCTCCAGGTACTGGGTGGTGAGCAGGATGGTCACCCCGCCGGCCACCAGGTCGCGCACCACGTCCCACAGGACGGTCCTGCTGGTGGGGTCGAGGCCGGTGGTGGGCTCGTCGAGGAAGAGGACCTCCGGCTCGCCGATGACGCAGGTGGCCAGGTCGAGGCGGCGGCGCATGCCACCGGAGTAGGTGCTCACGGGACGGTCGGCGGCCTCCGTGAGCTCGAACCGGTCGAGCAGTTCGACGGCCCGCCGGGCCGCGCCGCGCCGGCCGAACCGGAGCAGCTTGCCCAGCAGCACCATGTTCTCGCGTCCGGTGAGGAGTTCGTCGACGGCCGCGTACTGCCCGGCGAGGCCGATGCGCCGCCGTACTTCCTTGCTCTGGCCGACCACGTCGTGTCCGGCCACGGTGGCCCGGCCCCCGGACGGTTCGACGAGGGTGGCCAGGATCCGGACCGTGGTGGTCTTGCCCGCGCCGTTGGGGCCGAGCACGCCGAGTACGCTGCCGGCCGGCACCGAGAGGTCGATGCCGTGCAGCGCGGTGTGCGTGCGGTACTGCTTGCGCAGCCCCTCGGCGTGGATGGCGATGTCGGTGGAGGCCACCTCAGCCCGCCTGACGCTGGAGGCTGAGCGGACGCATGTCCGTCCAGTTGCTTTCCACGTGGGCGACGGCTGTGGCGCGGTCGCTCGCCGGCAGCTCCACCCGCCAGCCGTCGGGCACCGCGGCGAAGGAAGGCCACAGTGAGTACTGACCCTCCTCGTTGACGAGGACGAGGAACGTGCCGTCTTCGCTGTCAAAGGGGTTGGCCATGACTTTCTCCAGATCTCTTGATGCCGTGATGCCGTGATGCCTTGAGGGCTTGGTGCCTTGGTGGTGCTGAAGCGTCAGGTGGGCGGGGCCGCGGACCGCACTGCCGCCAGGGCGGCCAGATGGCGCTCGACCGTGCGTCCGATGGCCGCCGCCGGGGCGGGCCGCAGCATCTGCTGGTGACCGCAGTCCACGTCGTACGCGTCGATGTCCCGGCCGAGGTGCGGACCCCAGCTCCTGACCTTGAGGGCGCGCTCCTCGGCGGTCGGCCCGCGGTGGTCGCCGCTGTCCCCGCCGGCCGCCACGAAGAGCGTCATCGGGCAGCCGTCGAACCGGCCGGGGGTGAACCGCTGGAACAGCTCCAGGTTGTTGCGCATGACTCTCAGCAGGCGCTCCAGGGTGTCCTGGCCGAGCCCGGCGAGCGGGCCGCCGCCGCGTGCGAGGTGTGCGGCGACGCCCTCCGGGGTGAGCCGGCCGGGCCCCGCCGCTTCGGCGCCGGCCTCCGCCAGGAAGTCGGCGAGGAACTCCTCGTCGGTCGGGCGGAGACCCCGCGCGTCGTCGGGGTACGCGTCCAGGTTGGCCAGGTACGCCACTTCCTCGCCCCGCTCGCGCAGCCGTACGGCCATCTCATGCGCGACGACGCCGCCGTAGGACCAGCCGAGCAGGTGGTACGGGCCCGTCGGCTGGATGCTCGTGATCCGGTCCAGGTAGTCGTCGGCGACGTCCCGGAGGTCCTTGGGCAGGGGTTCGGCCTCGGCGATGCCGCGCGCCTGGAGGGCGTGGACGGGCTGCTCCGGGTCCAGGTGCCCGGCGAGCGCCGTGAACGGGATGCCGAAGCCGAGGCCGCCGTGCACGCAGAAGAGCGGAGGCCTGCTGCCGGTGGCGCGGATCGGCAGGACCGGCCCGAGCAGGTCGAGTTCACCGCCGGTGGTGTCCGCGCTCGCGGCCAGGGCGGCGACGGTGCGGTGCTCGAAGACGGCGGCGAGGCTGATCCGCAGCCCTGCGCGGGCAGCGCTGTTGACCAGCCTGATCGCCTTGAGACTGTCCCCGCCGAGTGCGAAGAAGGCGTCGTCGGGGCCGATCGGGCCGATGTCCAGCACGTCCTGGACGGCCAGGCACAGCAGCCGTTCCCGCTCGGTGCGGGGCCCGCGCGGAGGGTGCTCGCCGGTTGCCGTGGCGGGACGGGCCGGCGCGGCCGGCAGGGACGTGACGTCGAGCTTGCCGTTGCTGGTCAGCGGCAGTTCGGACAGCGCGACCCAGCTGCCGGGCACCATGTAGCCGGGCAGCCGCAGCGCCAGGTACTGCTGCAGCTCCGCGGCTTCGGGGTGCCCGTGGTCCGGGGCGGGTACGACATAGGCGACCAGGTGCCGCCGGCCGTCGCGCCCGGCGGGGGCCAGGACGGCGGCCCGTGCCACCGCCGGGTGGGCGGCCAACAGCTGCTCGATCTCGCCGAGTTCGATGCGGAAGCCCCGGATCTTCACCTGCTGGTCCGCGCGGGCCACGTAGTCGATGCGCCCCTGGCCGTCCCAGCGGACCAGGTCGCCCGTGCGGTACATCCGGGCACCCGGCGCCCCGTACGGGCAGGCCACGAAGCGCTCGGCGGTCAGGCCGGGCCGGTCGAGGTATCCGCGGGCGAGCCCCTCGCCCGCCAGGTACAGCTCGCCGACCACCCCGCGCGGCACCGTGCGCAGCGCCTCGTCCAGGACGTACGCGCGGGTGTCACCGATGGGCAGGCCGATCGGGACGCTGCCGCCGTCGGTGGCCAGGGCCGTGTCCTGGATGGTGGCGAAGGTGGTGGTCTCCGTCGGCCCGTACACGTTGTGGACGTCCGTGTCCGGCAGTGCGGCCCGCAGCCGTTCGATGTGCTCCTTGGAGAGCGCCTCGCCGCCGGTGAGCAGCGCCCGCAGGGGGGCGAGGGCGCGCGGCCGCGTGTCGGCGAGGGTGTTGACGAACTGGGTGGTGAGGAAGGCGATCGTCACCCCGGCCCGGCCGAGGAACGCCTGAAGGGTCTCGGGGTCCGCGGGCCCCGGCGGGCAGACCGCGAGGCGCGCGCCGTGGGTGAGCGGTCCCCAGAGCTCGAAGGTGGACGCGTCGAAGGCGACCGGCGCGAAGTACAGGAAGGTGTCGTCGCGGGTGATGCGCAGCTGGGGCAGCCCGCACACCAGCCGTGCGGCGGCCCGGTGGGAGACGGCGACGCCCTTGGGCCTGCCGGTGGAGCCCGAGGTGTAGATGACGTAGAGCAGGTCGTCGGGGTCGGGGCGTACGGCGGGCGCGGGAGTGCCGGGCAGCCCGGCGAGGACATCGCGGGTGGCGGGCGCGTCGAGGACCACGGTCTCCGGGGGGAGGCCGCCGGCTCCAGGCGTCCCGGCTGCGGCGGTGGCCGCGTCCGCGAGGCGGTCCGCCAGTGACTCCTGGGTCAGCAGGAGGCGGGCCCCGCTGTCCGCGAGCATGCCGCGCACCCGCTCGTCCGGGTGGGACGGGTCGATGGGCAGGTAGGCCGCGCCCGCCTTGGCGACGGCCAGGACGGCTGTCACCACGGCGGGGCCGCGTTCCAGGCACAGGGCCACGAGGTCGCCGCGCCGGGCGCCCCGGTCGATCAGGAGGTGCGCCAGGCGGTTGGCCTCGGCGTCCAGTTCGGCGTACGTGGTCCGTACGAGCCGGCCGGGGGCGCCGGGCTCCGCGTGGATCAGCGCGACCGCGTCCGGTGCGGCGGCGACCTGCCGGGCCACCAGGTCGGTGACCGTGGTCCGGGGGGTGCCGAGGTGGTGGGTGCCGAGGGCCAGGAGTTCCGTTTGCTCCTCGGGGTCGAGGATGTCCAGGCGGGACAGCGGCCGGTCGGGCTCGGCGAGCGCGGCGGCCAGCAGCCGCAGGTAGGCGTCGGTGATACGGCGGGCCGTGGTGGGCTCGAAGAGGTCGGAGCTGTACTCGACGGTGAGCGTGAGGCCCCGGCCGTGCTCGCGGCCCGGCTCGCCCTCCTCGGTGAACTGGAGGAAGAGGTCCCACTTGGCCGTGGCGCCGGGCATCGGCTCCTGCCGTACCAGGAGCGCGGCGTCCGCGTCCGTGCGGGCTGTGTGGGCCGTGGCCGCCGCGCTCGGCGCGTTCGGTGCGTCCGGCGCCTCCTGATGGCCGAGCATCACCTGGAACAAGGGGTGCCGGGACATGGACCGCTCGGGATTGACCGCCTCCACGAGCTTCTCGAAGGGCACGTCCTGGTGCCGGTAGGCCGCCAGGTCGTACTCCTTGACCCGGTCCACCAGTGCCCGCAGGCCCGGGTCGCCAGAGGTGTCGGTGCGCAGCACCAGCGTGTTCACGAACATGCCGACGACGTCGTCGAGGCGCTCGTCCGTGCGGCCCGCCACGGGGCTGCCGAGCGGGATGTCGGTGCCCGCGCCGAGCCGGGTGAGCAGCGCCGCGAGCGAGGCCTGGAGCACCATGAACACGCTCACACCCCACCGCGCCGCCAGCTCGCGCAGGTCACGGGCGAGCGCGTCGGGGACGGCCGTCCGCACGGTACCGCCGCGGTGGCTGGTCCGTGCTCCGCGCGGGAAGTCGAAGGGCAGCGCCAGCTCCTCCGGCAGGCCTTCCAGCGCCTTGGTCCAGTAGGCGAGTTGGCGGGCGAGCTCGCTGTCCGCGTCGCTCTCGTCGCCGAGCACCCGCCGTTGCCACAGGGCGTAGTCGGCGTACTGCACGGGTAGCGGCGGCAGTGCGGGCGCGCGGCCGGCGCGGCGCGCCTCGTAGGACTCGGTCAGATCGCGGGTGAGCGGCGCGAGGGACCACCGGTCGCCCGCGATGTGGTGCAGGACCAGGAGCAGGACGTGCTCGTCGGGGCCGAGCGCGAAGAGGCGGGCCCGCACCGGGATCTCCGTCGCCAGGTCGAAGCCGCGGGCGGCCTCGGCGGCGAGCAGGGAGGGCAGGACCGGCTCGGTCGTGACGCTCACCGGCAGGGGTACGGGGGCGTCGCCCGGCTCGAGCACGCGCTGCTCGGCCGGGCCGACGCCGCCCGGGGAATCGGCGCCAGGGCCGGGGGAGGACCCGGCGCCGATGGTCTTGGGGCCGTGCGGGGCGGCGGTCCCGGGCAGCGGCGGGAAGACGGTGCGCAGCGCCTCGTGGCGCGCGACGACATCGTGCAGTGCCGCCTCCAGGGCCACCACGTCCAGGTCTCCGGAGAGCCGCACCGCCAGGGGGATGTTGTAGAGCCCGCCGGGCGCGCCGAGGTGTTCGATGAACCAGAGGCGTTGCTGCGCGTACGACAGCGGCAGCCGTTCCGGGCGCGGGCCCGCGACGAGCGGGGCCCTGCTCCGCTCCGCGCCGGGCAGCCGGGTGGCGAGCCGTGCCACGGACGGGGCCTCGAACAGGTCCCGCACCTGGAGTTCGACGGCCAGCTCGGCGCGGACCCGGTTGACGATGCGCGTCGCGAGCAGCGAGTGGCCACCGAGGGCGAAGAAGTCGTCGTCCACGCCCACCCGTTCGAGCCCGAGGACCTCGGCGAAGACGCCGCAGAGCACCTCTTCCTCGCGGGTGCGCGGGGCGCGCGCCGACGTGGCGTACTCGGGCGCGGGCAGGGCGCGGCGGTCGAGCTTGCCGTTGGCGGTCAGGGGCAGGGCGGCCAGCGGGACGAACGCCGCCGGGACCATGTAGTCGGGCAGCCGCTCACCGGCGAACCGCCTCAGCTCCGCGGCGAGGGCAGCGCCGTCCGTCCCGTCGTCGTCCACCACCACGTACGCGACGAGGCGCTGGTCGCCCGGCCGGTCCTCACGGGCCAGCACGGCGGCCTCGGCGACCCGCGGGTGCCCGCCGACGACCGTCGCGATCTCGCCCAACTCGATGCGGAAACCGCGCAGTTGCACCTGCTCGTCGGCGCGTCCGAGGTAGTCGAGGGTGCCGTCCGGCCGCCACTGCCCCAGGTCGCCGGTGCGGTACATGCGGGCGCCCGCGGGGCCGAACGGGCAGGCCACGAAGCGGGCGGCCGTCAGGTCGGGGCGTCCCAGGTAGCCGCGTGCCAGGCCGGGGCCCGCGACGTACAGCTCACCGGGCACGCCCGCGGGTACGGGTTGCAGCGCGCTGTCGAGGACGTACACCCGCAGGTCGGGGATGCCGCGCCCGATCACACTGGCGCCGCCCCCGGCCGCCGTCGCCGCGTCGAGAGCGTGGTGGGAGACGTGCACGGTGGTCTCGGTGATCCCGTACATGTTGACCAGGAGCGGCGCGCCGGTGCCGTGGTCGCCGTGGCGCGCGTACCAGTCGTCGAGCCTGCCCACGTCGAGCGCCTCGCCGCCGAACACCACGTGCCGCAGGGCGAGTTCGCGCGGCGGACGGGCTTCGGCATCGGCGCGCATGAGCTGGTGGAAGGCGGAGGGCGTCTGGTTGAGGACGGTGACCCGTTCCTCGGCGAGCAGGTCGAGGAAGGCGTCCGGCGCGCGCGACACGTCGTACGGCACGACGACCAGGCGCCCGCCGCGCAGGAGCGCGCCCCACAGCTCCCACACCGTGAAGTCGAAGGCGATGGAGTGGAAGAGCGTCCAGACGTCGTCGGAGCCGAAGCCGAAGAGCGGGTCGGTGGAGTCGAGGAGCCGCACCACGTTCTGGTGCGGCACCACCACGCCCTTGGGGCGGCCCGTGGACCCGGAGGTGTAGATGACGTACGCGGGGTGCTCGGGACCGACGGCGGAGCCCGGGTCGGTGTCCGGGCCCGCGGCTAGCTCGGCCCGCGTCCGTTCGTCACCGAGGTCGACGCGCTCCACGGCGAGCCCGTGCGGCGGCTCGGGGAACTGTCCGTCAGCGGTCAGCAGGAGCGCCGGGCGCGCGTCGCGCAGCGTGTAGGCGATGCGGTCGGCGGGGTGGCCGGGTTCGAGCGGCAGATAGGCGGCGCCCGCCTTGAGGACGGCGAGCACCGCGACGATCAGGTCGGCGCCGCGCGGCAGCGCGAGCGCCACGAACGTCTCGGGCCCCGCACCCCGCCGGATGAGGAGGTGGGCGAGCCGGTTGGCGCGCGCGTCGAGGTCGCGGTAGGTCAGGGAGGTGCCGGGCCCCTCGGACGCGGGCACCGTCACCGCGACGGCGTCGGGTGTCCGCGCGGCCTGCGCGGCGAAGAGCGCGGGGATGGTCGTACGGCGAGAGGGCGTCCCGGAGGTGTCCGGGCCGCCGCCGCTCCACTCGGTGAGGATGCGGTGCCGTTCGGCGGGTTCCAGGGTGCCGAGGTGTGCGAGAAGGGTGTCCGGGTCGTCGGCGACCTCACCCAGGACGCGGGCGAGGCGGTCGAGGAGCCGCCGGGCGTCCTGCGGCTTTGTCGGCGAGGCCTTGTGGGCGAGGTGCAGTTCCAGGCGTTCGCCGGGGAACACGGTGAGGCTCAGCGGGTAGTGCGTGGCCGAGCGCACCTGCGCCGCGCTCACCGCGCCCGCCGACTCCCGGCGCAGGCTCTCCTCGTCCAGCGGGTAGTTCTGGAAGGCCAGCACGGTGTCGAAGAGTTCGCCCTGGACGGCGGAGGCGGCCTGTACCTCGGCGAGCGGCAGGTGCTCGTGCGGCATCATCGCGATCTGCTGCCGGGCCAGTTCCCGGAACAGGTCGCTCGCCCGCAGGCCGGGGCGGAGACGGGCGCGCACGGGCAGTGTGTTGGCGAAGAGCCCGATCATCGACTCGACGCCCGGTACCTCGGCGGGGCGGCCTGAGGTGACGGCGCCGAAGACGACGTCCTGGCGTCCGGTGAGCCGTCCGAGGAGCAGCGCCCAGCAGCCCTGGACGACGGAGTTGAGGGTGAGCCCCTGGCCGCGGGCCCAGCCGGCGAGCGCCGCCGTCCGCTCGCGGGACAGGGCGTGCCGCACGGTGACGGGCAGCTCCGGCGAGGGTTCCGCGTGGGGCAGGGCGCGCACGGGGCCGTCGAGACCGTCGAGCAGCTCGGCCCACGCCGCCCGCGCCGCGTCCCGGTCCCGGCTCTGCAGCCAGGCCAGGTAGGAGCGGTAGGGCAGGGGCGCGGGCAGCTCCGCGCTGCCGTGCCCCTGGCCGAGCAGCAGCAGTTCGCGTACGGCGAGCGGGAAGGACCAGCCGTCCATGAGGATGTGGTGCACGGACCACAGCAGCCGGTGGTGCCGCTCGCCGAGCCGGATCAGCGTGAACCTCATCAGGGGCGGCCGTGCCGGGTCGAACGGGCGCAGCCGGTCCTCGTGCTCGATCCGCCGCGCCTGCGCCGCGCGCTCGGCTTCGGGGAGCCGGGTCAGGTCCCGGACCTCCCAGTCCGGTTCCATCCCTTCTTCCTTGAGGACGACCTGGACGGGTTCACCGTTCTTGCGGTTGCGGAAGCAGGCCCGCAGGTTCGGGTGGCGGCGCAGCAGGGCGGCCGCGGCGGCGCGCAGGCGATCGCCGGTCTCCTCGGCGTCCCCATCGACGTCCGCTTCGATGTCCGCGACGAACTGGAGCGTGTAGAGGGCGGCTTCCGCCCGGTCGTACGCGGACAGGAAGAGCAGCCCCTGCTGGAGCGGCGAGAGCGGCAGCACTTCACTGATCTTCGACCCGGTCTTGGGCGCGGTCACGACAAATCCTCACTCAGCTCGAGTTCGAGGTCGGCGAGTTCCTCGTCGGAGAGGGCGATCAGGCTGCTCTCCGGGTCCACGGCGGGCACGGGCGGCTCGTCCCGCTCCCGCTCGGCGGCGGTGTGGGCGAGGGCGGCGACGGTCTTGTGGGTGAAGATGTCGCGGGTGGTGAGGGGGAGTCCGGCCTTGCGGGCGCGGCTGACGACCTGGATGGAGCGGATGCTGTCGCCGCCGAGGGCGAAGAAGTCCTCGTCGATGCCGACGGCTGACTGGCCGAGGACCTCGCCGAAGATGCCGCACAGGACCCTCTCCGGCTCGTCGCGCGGCCCGCGCCGCTCCGCCTCGTCCATGTGTGCGGGCTTGGGCAGGGCCTTGCGGTCGAGCTTGCCGTTGGGGGTGAGCGGCATGGCGTCAAGGACCAGCCAGGAGGCGGGGATCATGTACGCGGGCAGCAGCCCGGACAGGTGCTGCTGGACGCGTTCGGGGTCGGGGGCCGTTCCCACGCCGGAGAGGTAGCCGACGAGCCGCGGGTTGCCGGAGGCGTCGGGCACTACGGCGACGGCGGCGTCCGCGACGCCGTCGAGCCCTCGGACGACGGCCTCGATCTCGCCCAGTTCCACGCGGCGTCCGCGGATTTTGACTTGGTGGTCGCGGCGTTCGATGAATTCGAGTTGTTCGTCGGGGCGTTGGATGACGCGGTCGCCGGTGCGGTACATGCGGGTGCCGGGTCCGGCGAAGGGGTCGGCCATGAAGGTGGTGGCGGTGCGGGCGGGGTCGTGGAGGTAGCCGCGGCCGACGCCGGCTCCTCCGACGTAGAGCTCGCCGGGGGTTCCGGTGGGGACGGGCTGGAGTTCGTCGCTGAGGACGTACAGGCGGGTGTTGCGGACCGGGGCGCCGATGGGGACGCGTCCGTTGAGGGTGTCGGTTGCCGTGATGACGGCGTGGGTGACGTCGTCGGAGCACTCGGTGGGTCCGTAGGCGTTCATGAGGGGGATGTGCGGGTAGCGGGTGTGCCACCGTGCGCACAGGTCGGCGGGGAGGGCCTCGCCGGTGACCATGAGCCAGCGCAGGTCGGGGAGTTGGGGGGCGTCGTCTTGTATGTCCCAGGCGTCCAGGGCGGCTCGCAGGAGTGAGGGCACTACTTCGAGGACGGTGATCTGTTCGGTGTGGGCCATGGTGAACAGGGCGGCGGGGTCGGCGGCCATCTCGGTGCCGGAGACCCGTACCTGGCCGCCTACGAGGAGGGGTGCCAGCATCTGCCATACGGACACGTCGAAGGTCAGGGGCGCGTTCTGCACCACGGTCTCGCCTGCTGCCAGGTCCAGGTCGCCGACCTTGGCCCACAGGTGGTTGACCATGCCCGAGCGCTGCACCATCGCACCCTTGGGACGGCCCGTCGAACCCGATGTGAACATCACATACGCCAGATCCAGACCGTCACCCACGGCCGGCGGCACCGCCCGCGCGGTCAGACCGTCCTCCAGAGCGATGACGGTGACGGGAGCGGCCGCGTCCTGTACGGCGGTCAGCTCGCGGGCGCTTACCTCGTACCCGGCACCGACGAGCAGGAAGCGGGCCCCGCTGTCCGCCAGCAGAGCGGCGTTGCGGGCCACCGGAGCCGCCGGGTCCAGCGGCAGGTAGGCACCGCCCGCACCCAGGACACCCAGCACACCCGCCACGAACGGCACACCCGGATCGGCCAGCATCGCCACCACCGAACCCGTGGCCACACCGCGCCCGGTGAGTGACTGGGACAGGCCGCCGGCCGACTCCACCAGCTCCCGGTAGGTGACGGATCCTGCGTTGTCCGTGACGGCGGTCCCGTCGGGGATCCGGTCGGCGACGGAGCGTACGCGCTCGACGACGCCGAGGCTCTCCTCGGTGATCGACGGGTCCCAGGTGCCCAGCAGGCCGCCGAGCTCACCGGGCGCACCGGCTCTGCCGAGGATCGCGGGAGCCGTCACGTCGATCCGGGCGATGGGCAGCTCGGGGTGTTCGGCCACCGTGCGCAGCAGGTGCTCGAACATCACGGCGATCCGCTCGACGTCCGCACGCGTGAACAGGTCCGGCGCGTAGTCCAGGCGCAGGTTCAGGGTGTCGCCGGGGAAGACGGCCATGCTCAGCGGGTGGTGACGTGCGTCCCTGGCCTCGGCGCTCACCACGCGCGGGCCCCCGTCGGAGGTACCGGTGTCCAGACCACCCGCGTCCAGCGGGAAGTTCTCGAAGAGCACCACCGTGTCGAAGACCTCGCCGGAGAGCCCGGCGGCCTTGTGGATCTCGACGAGGCCGAGGTGCTCGTGCGGGAGCAGCGCCGTCTGCTGGTCCTGGAGGGCGCGCAGCAGCTCCGTCAGGGTGGCCCCGGGGTGCAGGCGGGTGCGGACCGGGACCGTGGTGAGGAACATGCCGATCATCGACTCGACGTCCGGCACCTCGGCGGGGCGGCCTGAGGTGACGGCGCCGAAGACGACGTCCTGGCGTCCGGTGAGCCGTCCGAGGAGCAGTGCCCAGCAGCCCTGGACGACGGAGTTGAGGGTGAGCCCCTGGCCGCGGGCCCAGCCGGCGAGCGCCGCCGTCAGCTCCGGGGACACCTCGGCCCGTACGGAGTCGGGCAGCACCGGCGCGCGGTCGGGGTCGGCCGGGACGAGCAGCGTGGGCTCGGTCACGTCGCCGAGCACCGCGCTCCAGGCCCGCCGGGCCTCGTCGCGGTCCTGCGCCGTGAGCCAGGCCAGGTAGGAGCGGTACGGGGCGGGGTCCGGCAGTGCAGTGACGTCCGCGCCGGGCGCGCAGAGCGCGAACAGCTCCTTCACGAGGAGCGGCATCGACCAGCCGTCGACCAGGATGTGGTGGCTGGTCCAGATGAAGCGGTGCCGTCCCTCGCCGTGGGTGACGAGCGTGAAGCGCAGCAGCGGCGGGGCCGCCAGGTCGAAGCGCCGGGTGCGCTCGGATTCGGTGATCCGGTCGAGCTCGGCGGCGCGCTCGGCCTCGGGGAGGTGGCGCAGGTCGGCCTCGCGCCAGGGCAGCTCGGCGCTCTGCGGGACGATCTGCACCGGAGTGCCGCCGGGGCGGGCCCGGAAGCCGGCGCGCAGGTTCGGGTGCCGGTCGAGGAGGGCCTGCCCGGCGGCGCGCAGCACGGCGGGGTCGAGGCCGCCCGCCACCTCGGCGACGATCTGCAGGGTGTAGACGTCCACGGCCTCCTGGCCGTCCTGCCCGGCCCGGCCGACCTGGCCGTCCTGGCCGTTCCTGCCGTCCTCGGCGCCGGCGGCGTCGTACTCCGCGTGGAACAGCATGCCCTGTTGCAGGGGCGTGAGCGGCAGGATGTCGGCCAGCGCCGTGCCGGAGCGCGCGAGGTCGGCCTCGTACTCCTCGATCTCCTCCTGGGCCACCTCCACCAGCGGCAGGTCGGAGGGGGTGCGGCCACCCGCGTCCGGGTGGGCGGCGTGCCGGGACAGCAGCTCCAGGGCACGGAACCAGGTCTGCGCGATGTCGTGCGCGTCCTCGTCCGCCACGGCCTGTCCGGCCCAGGCCCAGTTCGCGATCAGGTGCGGGCCGTCGTGGCGGTCCTCGGTCGCGGGCGTGACGTCGATGAGGTGCGGCAGCGGCATGCCGGGGTGCGCCCCGGTGCCGACGACGCCGTCACCGCCGGCGGGCTCCCACAGCCCGGCCTCGCGGGCGTCGAAGCGGCCCATGTAGTTGAAGCCGATCTGCGGCCGGTGGTAACCGGACAGGGTGCGGGCGGCGTGGGGGTTGAGGTAGCGCAGCAGGCCGTGGCCGACGCCTCGGTCGGGCAGGGCGCGCAGTTGTTCCTTGATCCGCTTCAGGGCACCGGACAGCGCCGGGCCGCCCGCCCACACCTCGTCCCAGTCCAGGGGACCGGGGTCGAGACGCACCGGGAAGGCGCTGGTGAACCAGCCGACGGTGCGCGACAGGTCCAGGCCGTCGACGAGCTGTTCGCGGCCGTGGCCCTCCAGTTCGATCAGGGTCTGTGCGTAGTGGGCGTGGCCGTGCCGCCTGCGCCAGTCCGCGACGGCGAGGGCGAGTCCGGTCAGGAGGACGTCGTTGACCTCCGCGTGGAAGGCCGCGGGGACGTCGGTGAGCAGCGGGCCGGTGAGGTCGGGGCCCAGTTCGAGGCGCAGGCCGCGCCGGGTGCCGTAGATGTCCTGGGCGGGATCGAGCCTGCGGGTGCCGACCAGCGGGTCGGGACCCTCCAGGATGTCCTGCCACAGGGCGAGTTCGCCGCCGCGCACCTGGGTGCGGGCCTGCTCGATGAGCAGCCGGGACCAGCTGCGGTACGAGGTGCCCACGGGGTCGAGGGCCGGGGTGCGGCCCTCGGCGAGCGCCTGGCAGGCGGCCTCCAGGTCGGGCAGCAGGATGCGCCAGGACACGCCGTCGACGACGAGGTGGTGGGCGCAGAGCACCAGCCAGCCGGTGCCGGCGCCGGGGCCCGCGTCGAGCAGTACGGCCTGGATCATGACGGCGGCGGCGGGGTCGAGGCGTGCGCGGGCCGCCGCGGCCTGCCGCTCGGCGAGGCCGAGGATGTCCTTGGCGTCCTTGGCGTCCTTGGCGTCCTTGGCATCCTCCGTGCCCGCGCCCGTCGTGCTGTCCGTGCTGCTGTCCGTGCTGTCTGTGGTGTCCGTACTGTCTGTGGTGTCTGTGGTGTCTGCGGGCCTGTTGATGCCGTACGCGCCGCCCGCGTCCACGGTCGCGACCAGGCGTACGCCGTTCAGCGCGCCGGGCGCGAGGACCTCCGTCTGCCAGAGCCCGGGGGACGGCTCGGTGGCCCGGGTGCGCAGGGCGTCGTGGTGGTCGACGACGGCGTGCAGGGCGGCGTCGAGGTGGTCGGCGTCGAGGCCGGCCGGGACGCGTACGACGACGTGCTGGCTGTACTTGACGACGGGACCGGTCAGACTCCGGGTGTCCTCGTGCAACTGCCCCATGATCGGCGTGAGTTCGTACACGCCGACACCTGTGCCGTCGTCACCCGTGCCGATTCCGCTCACGGAGTCCGTGTCGACCCCGCCCGCGGTGCGGGCGAGGGCGGCGACGGTCTTGTGGGTGAAGATGTCGCGGGTGGTGAGGGAGAGTCCGGCCTTGCGGGCGCGGCTGACGACCTGGATGGAGCGGATGCTGTCGCCGCCGAGGGCGAAGAAGTCCTCGTCGATGCCGACGGTTGACTGGCCGAGGACCTCGCCGAAGATGCCGCACAGGATCCTCTCGCGCTCGTCGCGCGGACCGCGTGTCGTGTCCTGCTCGACGGCCGCGGGCTTGGGCAGGGCCTTGCGGTCGAGCTTGCCGTTGGGGGTGAGCGGCATGGCGTCAAGGACCAGCCAGGAGGCGGGGATCATGTACGCGGGCAGCAGCTGGGCGAGCTCGGCGCGGACCCGGGCGGCGTCCACGTCGGGACCGGTCAGGTAACCGAAGAGGCGCGGGTTGCCGGAGGCGTCGGGCAGGACGGCGACCGCGGCGTCGACCACGGTGTCCAGTCCCCTGATGACGGCTTCGATCTCACCGGTCTCCACGCGGCGTCCGCGGATTTTGACTTGGTGGTCGCGGCGTTCGATGAATTCGAGTTGTTCGTCGGGGCGTTGGATGACGCGGTCGCCGGTGCGGTACATGCGGGTGCCGGGTCCGGCGAAGGGGTCGGCCATGAAGGTGGTGGCGGTGCGGGCGGGGTCGTGGAGGTAGCCGCGGCCGACGCCGGCTCCTCCGACGTAGAGCTCGCCGGGGGTTCCGGTGGGGACGGGCTGGAGTTCGTCGCTGAGGACGTACAGGCGGGTGTTGCGGACCGGGGCGCCGATGGGGACGCGTCCGTTGAGGGTGTCGGTTGCCGTGATGACGGCGTGGGTGACGTCGTCGGAGCACTCGGTGGGTCCGTAGGCGTTCATGAGGGGGATGTGCGGGTAGCGGGTGTGCCACCGTGCGCACAGGTCGGCGGGGAGGGCCTCGCCGGTGACCATGAGCCAGCGCAGGTCGGGGAGTTGGGGGGCGTCGTCTTGTATGTCCCAGGCGTCCAGGGCGGCTCGCAGGAGTGAGGGCACTACTTCGAGGACGGTGATCTGTTCGGTGTGGGCCATGGTGAACAGGGCGGCGGGGTCGGCGGCCATCTCGGTGCCGGAGACCCGTACCTGGCCGCCTACGAGGAGGGGTGCCAGCATCTGCCATACGGACACGTCGAAGGTCAGGGGCGCGTTCTGCACCACGGTCTCGCCTGCTGCCAGGTCCAGGTCGCCGACCTTGGCCCACAGGTGGTTGACCATGCCCGAGCGCTGCACCATCGCACCCTTGGGACGGCCCGTCGAACCCGATGTGAACATCACATACGCCAGATCCAACCCACTTCCCACCGCCGGGAGTTCCGTGGCGCAGTCGGCGTCGGCGGGCTCGGCGAGCGCGAGCGCGGTCAGTTCCGTCCGGTCTCCGTCAGCAGCCGTGAGCGCGGACGTGAGCGCGGCCGCCGCCTCCCGGTAGGCGCTGCCCGTGAGCAGGAAGCGGGCGCCGCTGTCCTTCAGCAGAGCGGCGTTGCGGGCCACCGGAGCCGCCGGGTCCAGCGGCAGGTAGGCACCGCCCGCACCCAGGACACCCAGCACACCCGCCACGAACGGCACACCCGGATCGGCCAGCATCGCCACCACCGAACCCGTGGCGATCCGTGCGGTGCCCAGCCGGGAGGCGACGCCCGCGGCCCGTGTCAGCAGCTCGCGGTAGGTGACGCTCCGCGTGCCGTCGGCCACGGCCACGGCGTCGGGGGTGCGCGCCGCCACGGCCCGCACCCGTTCGACGAGTCCCTCGTACGCCTCCCGCTCGGCGGCCGGGTCCCAGGCGCCGAGCACACCGAGGGGCTCACCGGGCGCACCGAGGCCGGTCTGCCCGAGGGGCCGGTCGGCGGGCATCGCGGCGAGGTCGGCCAAGAAGGCCACGAAGCGGGCGAGATGGGCGGCCAGCTCCGCCGAGCCGTACAGCTCGGGGTTGCCGTCGAGGTGGATCTCCATCGTGCCGTCGGCCGTGTTGAGGACGGTCATGATCAGGTCGTTGACGATGCCGGTGGAGAGGTTGACGACCGTGCCCCGGCAGGTGTCGCCGAAGCCGAGCTGCGGGTCCTGGTTGAGGACGTTGATGAACGGCCCGAAAGCACGCCGGTCGTCGATGTGCAGGCCGATGTCCCGGCGGATGCGGTCGCCCCGGTAGCGCTGGTGCTTGAGGGCGCCCGACACCTCCACCCAGGCCTGGCGCAGGAGCTGCGAGCGGGTCATCTCCGGCCGCACGCGCACGGCGAGCGGGAGGTAGTTGGCGAGCATGCCGGGGATCTCACGGCTGACGGCGCCGACGCGTCCGGTCACCGGCAGGGTGAGCAGCGGTTCGGCGACGCCGGTCATGCGCTGCGCGTAGGCGGCCATCGCGGCGACCATCAGGACGGGCATGGTGACCTTGCCGTCCGCGGCCATGGCGCGCAGCGCGTCCGTGGCTTCGGCGTCGAGGCGGCAGGTGTGCCGCAGGGCACCGCGCCCCCGGGCGGGCTCCTGCGCGGAGAAGGAGACGAGCTCGGGCGCCCGCCCGTCTTGGCCACCGGCGGTGAGGCGCCCGGTCCAGTAGGCGCGGTCCCGGTCGACCTTCGGCGAGTCCAGGTAGTCGCGCTCGGCGTCCAGGAGGCGGTGGAAGGGCGGGATGGCATCGCCGTCGAGTTCCGCCTCGGTACCGCCGGCGGCGAGCCGGGTGTAGAGGGCGGCGAGCTTCGGGTACAGCAGCGCGCGGCTGAAGCCGTCGGCGAGGATGTGGTGCATGCAGAGGTAGAGCAGGTGGTGCTCGGGGCCCAGGGTGATGAGCGCGCCGCGGAACAGCGGGAAGTCGGTGACCCTCATGGGCTCGGCGTGATCGGCGCGCATCCACCGTTCGGCGGCGGCGAGCGGATCGTCCTCGCCGCTGAAGTCCATGGGTTTCAGGGGGAGTTGGGCGAGCGGCCGGACGATCTGGCCCGGGGCCCCGGCCTCCTCGACGAACTGCACGCGCAGTCCCTCGGCCTCGTGACCGAGGCGCTGGAGCGCCCGTCCGAGCAGCTCGGTGTCGAGCGGGCCGCGCAGGTCGATGTAGTCGGCCATGTTGTAGGCGAGCGGTCCGGTGGTGAACTGCTCGTCGAACCAGATCTCGGCCTGCGCCGCGGTGAGCGGGAGGACGGCGCCTCGCTTGGTCGTCATTTCTTTCTTCCCCGTCATTCTCAGCCTCAGCTCTGCCCCGACTCCGGACCCAACCGTCCCTGCCACTCAGCCGGAAACCGTCTCGAATCCGGCGTCGAATTCCGTGGCGAGGTCGCCTTCCGCGAGGGCGCCTTCCGCGAGGGTGCCTTCCATGAGGCCGCCCCCCGCGATCCCGCCCTCCGTGATTCCGTCGCTCGTGAGGATTTCGGAACCGAGCGAATTCCGTACCCAGTCGTCGTGGTAGACGGTGTCCATATAGCGCTCGCCCAGGTCCGGCGAAATGGTCACGGCGGTCACCTCGTCGCGAACGCCTCCGGCTCCGTCCCCGTACTGCTCGGAGAGCCAGCGCAGCGAGCCGGCCACGACGGTGCCCGTGGAGCCACCGAAGAGGAATCCGTGCCGCATCAGCTCCCGGCAGGCGCGCACGGTGTCCGCCTCCGCGACGTGGACCGTGTCGTCGACCAGGGACTCGTCGAGGAGGGCGGGCCGCACGCTGGTGCCGAGGCCCGGGATGTGCCGGGTGGCCGCGGGGCCGCCGAAGGTGACGGAGCCGACGCTGTCGACGGCGACGACCCGCACCGAGGGCCGCCGCTCACGGAAGTAGCGGGCACAGCCCATCAGGGTGCCCGTGGTGCCCGCGCCGATGAACAGCACGTTCAGGTCGGGGAACTGCCGGGCGATGGCCGGCGCGGTGGTCCGGTAGTGGGCCAGCGCGTTCCCGGGGCTCAGGTACTGGTTGAGCCAGACCTTCTTCTCGTCGGCGGCCAGCAGCGCCTTGACGTGGCGGATCCGCGCGCCGAGGAAGCCCTCGGTCTCGTGCGGCTCGGTGATGACGTGGACCTCGGCGCCGTAGGACTCCATGGTGCGCCGGGTCACGGCGTTGCAGCGGGAGTCGGTCACGCACAGGAACTTGAAGCCCTTGGCGGCGGCGAGCACGCTCAGGGCGACTCCCATGTTCCCCGATGAGGACTCCACCAGGGTCGAGCCGGCGCCGAGCACACCGGCGGCCTCCGCCTGCGCGACCATCTCGCGAGCGGCCTTCAGCTTGATGGATCCGGCGAAGTTGAATCCCTCGACCTTCAGAAAGAGACGGCGTCCGAAGAACGGCTGCAGATTCACGAAGAGGTCGCTGACATCGAATTCATGCGACGCGGATATAACCGGCACTGACGACTCCTGGCCTTCGGTAACGAATTAGCCTCGCCGTGCACACTCCCTCCGCGCGCTGACGATGGGCTGACGGACTGATGACGGTCCCGGCATCGCAGGCCGGAGGCGGTGCCGGGCGCGTTTCGTCAGCGGGACGTCAGCCCCTCGTCAGTTGCCGGTCAGTGCCATCGGAAATTGTCGAATTCCGATATCTGGCTCTTCCGTGAGGAGCACGGCTTGAATCGCCCGTCCGCCATCAGTGAAGTACTTCCGCTCTCGCCTTTGCAACAGGGTCTGCTCTTTCTTTCCGAGTACCACCGCGAGGAAACGGACGTCTACACCATTCAGCTGGTGGTGGATTTCGAGGAGATGACCGGCTCCGACGTCACCGCCCTGCGCGGTGCGGCCGGCGCGCTTTTGGAACGGCACCCCAATCTGAAGGCCTGCTTCCGGCACCGGAAGAGTGGTGAGGCGATCCAGGTGATCCCCGCCTCGGTGGAGCTTCCGTGGCGCGAGGTGGACCTGGGCGCAGGCGACCGGACGCCCACGGCGGCGGAGCTCGACCTCGTGGCGGAGGAGGACCGGCTGCGCCGCTTCGACCTGTCCCGCCCGCCCCTGCACCGCTTCACGCTGATCAGGGCGGGTGGCGGGCGCTGCCGCCTGGTGTGGACGGTGCACCACATCCTGGTCGACGGGTGGTCGATGGCGGAGCTGATCCGCGAACTCGCGGAACTGGCGAAGGAGTCCGCGTCGGAGCCGCCCGCCGTCTCCACCGCCACCGCCGCCCCCGTGCCCGCCCCCGCCGGACGGGACCTGCCCGCCACCGCCCCCTACCGCGCCCACCTGTCCTGGCTCGACGCGCAGGACAAGGAGGCCGCCAGGCAGGCCTGGTCGGACGCGCTCGCGGGCGTGTCGGAACCGACGCGGCTCGTCCCCGCGGAGGCCGGGAGCGGCGCCCGGGCAAAGGACCGCGGGGCACTGCCCGAGCAGGTCCCCGTCGACCTCACGCCCGAGGCCTCCGCCGCGCTCGTGCGGTTCGCCCGCTCCCGCGGCCTGACCGTCAACGCCGTGGTGCAGGGCTGCTGGGCCCTGCTCCTGTCCAGGCTGACCGGCCAGGACACCGTGGTGTTCGGCGCCGTGACATCGGGCAGGCCGGCGCAGATCCCCGACGTCGAGCGCATGGTGGGCCTGTTCGCCAACACGCTTCCCGTCGCCGTCCACGTGGACCCGTCCCGCACACCGGCCGACCTCTTCGCCGCCGTGCAGCGGGCCCAGACGGACCTCCTCCCGCACGAGCACCTGACGCTGGCGGAGGTGCAGCAGCTCACCCCCGTACGCGGCGAACTCTTCGACACGGCCCTGATGTTCCAGAACTACCCGATAGGACAGCTGCCGCTCACCACGGACGCGAGCCCTCGGGTGACCGGCGTCGACATCCGCTCCGCCACGCACTACCCCGTGACCCTCACCGTCTTTCCCGGCACGCCCCTCGGGCTGACCGTCAACCACATCCCCTCCCGCCTCCCGCACGCCGCCGCCCACCGCGTCGGGCGCCGCTTCGCGCGCCTCCTGGAGGACGCCGTCACCCGGCCCGACGTGCCGTGCGGACGCCTCGACGTCCTGGACCGGGCCGAGCGGGCGGACGTCATCGACGTACGCAACGACACCGCCGCGGACCTCCCCGGGCACTGGCTGGCACCGCTCCTGGAGGAGTGGGCCGTCCGGAGCCCCGACGCCCCGGCGGTCACCTGCGGCGACGAGCGGCTCAGCCACCGGGAGCTGCACGCGCGGGCCGACCGGCTGGCCCACGCCCTGTGCGCGGCGGGCGCGGGACCGGAACGGGTGGTGGCCATCGCGCTCGACCGGTCCTGCGACCTGGTCGTCGCCGCCCTGGCCGTACTCAAGTCCGGCGCGGCCTACCTCCCGCTCGACCCCGACTACCCCGTCGACCGCCTCCACTACATGCTGGCGGACGCCGCGCCCGTGGTGACGCTCACCCACCGCCGCGTCCGGGCCCTCCTCGCCGAGGAGGACGGGGCGAGCGCGGGCGAGCTGTGGGTCCTCGACGAACCGGACGCCTCCGCCGGTCCGCCGGCCGCCGGAGACCTCGGCCTGCCGGGGCCCTTCCCTTCCCCGCGCGCCGACCACCCGGCCTACGTCATCTACACCTCGGGCTCGACCGGCCGTCCCAAGGGCGTCGTCGTGCCGCACGGCGCCCTCACCAACCTGGTCCACGACATGTGCGGGCGCTCCGGCGTCACCGCGGTCGACCGGTTCCTCGCGGTCACGACGTTCGGCTTCGACATCGCCAACCTGGAGCTGTTCGTGCCGCTCGCGGCCGGTGCCGAGCTGCTCGTCGCCGACCGGGAGACCGTGCGCGACCCGGCCGCCCTGGCCACCGCCGTCACGTCGCTCGGTGCCACCCTGATGCAGGCCACACCCAGCCTCTGGCAGGCCCTCGCCGCCGACCACGGGCCCCGGCTGGCCGGGGTCCGTGCCCTGGTGGGCGGCGAGGCGCTGCCCGGGCCGCTCGCCCGCGCACTCACCGCGCATTGCGCGTCCGTCACCAATGTGTACGGCCCGACGGAGACGACGATCTGGTCGACGGCCGCGGCCCTGACAGCCCCCGTGCCCACCGCGCCGCCCACCCCGCGTACGACGGACGACGCGCCGTCCGAGCCGGGCCCGCCCCCCATCGGCGGCCCCCTCGCCAACACCCGCGTGTACGTCCTCGACAGCGCCCTGCGCCCCGTCCCCGACGGCACCTTCGGCGAGCTGTACATCGCCGGGTCGGGGCTCGCCCGCGGATACCTGGGCCGTCCGGGCCTGACGGCGGAGCGTTTCATCGCCGACCCGTTCGGGCCGCCCGGGGCGCGCATGTACCGCACCGGGGACATCGTGCGCTGGGACCCCGCCGGCACGGCCCTCGAGTACGCGGGCCGCAGCGACCACCAGGTCAAGATCCGCGGCTACCGGATCGAGCTCGGCGAGATCGAGTCCGTGCTCGGCGCGCAGCCCGGTGTCCAGCAGGCCGTCGTCACGGCCCGCACCGACCACGGCGGGGAGACCCGCCTGGTCGCCTATGTCGTACCGGCAGGGACCGACCACGACCGGCTGCGGGAGCGCGCGTCCGTGGTGCTGCCCAAGCACATGGTCCCTGCCGTGTACGTTCCCCTGGACGCCCTGCCCCTGACCCCGAACGGCAAGGTCGACCGGAAGGCGCTGCCCGCGCCCCCCGGCGAGCGCGCCGGGGCGGGCAGGGCGCCGGTGGGGGCACAGGAGGAACTGCTGTGCGCGGTCTTCGCGGAGGTGCTCGGCCTGGAGCGGATCGGCGCCGACGACGACTTCTTCGCCCTCGGCGGTCACTCGCTGTCCGCGATCCGGGTCGCCAACCGGCTGCGCTCGGCCCTCGGCGTGGACGTCCCCGTGCGCGCCCTGTTCGACGCCCGCACCGCGCAGGCCCTGGCCCGCACGCTGCCCGAGGCCTCCGGCGCCCCCGCGGGGCCGCCCACCGCGTCCGGCACCCGCCGCCCGCCCCTGCGCGCCCTCCCGCACCGGCCGACCGCCGTCCCCCTCTCGTACGCACAGGAACGCCTGTGGTTCCTGAACCGGATGGACGGCGCGTCCGGCACGTACAACATCCCCCTGGTCGTCCGCCTCCGCGGCCCGCTCGACCCCGCGGCGATGACGGAGGCGGTACGTGATGTGGTCGCCCGGCACGAGAGCCTGCGCACCGTCTTCGCGGAGGCCGACGGACTCCCCGCCCAGCTGCTCCTCTCCCGCGAGGAGGCCGACGAGGCGGGCGCCCGCCTGGAGCACGTGCACCTGCCCGGCGAATCCGCTCTCGCCGCGGTCCTCGCCGCCGAGGCCGCCCACCCCTTCGACCTGTCGTCCCAGGCACCCGTGCGCGCCCGGCTCCTCACCCTGGGCGCCGACTCCCACGTCCTCGCCCTGACGGTGCACCACATCGCCGCCGACGGCTGGTCCCTCGGGCCGCTCGCCCGCGATCTGACGACCGCCTACCGGGCCCGGCTCACGGGCGCGGCACCGCGGTGGGAGCCGCTGCCCGTGCAGTACGCGGACCACGCCCTGTGGCAGCGGGAGCTGCTCGGCGCCAAGAGCGACCCGGACAGCCTGCTCGCGAAGGAACTCGCGCACTGGCGCGAGGCGCTGGCCGGCCTCCCCGAGGAGCTTGACCTGCCCACCGACTTCCCGCGCCCCGCGCGGGCCGGACACCGCGGCAGAAGCGTCGCGTGCACGGTCCCCGCCACAACCCACGCCCGCCTGGCGGATCTCGCGCGGCGCACCACCGCGAGTCTCTTCATGACCGTCCACGCCGGGCTCGCCGCCCTGCTGACCAGGCTGGGCGCGGGCACCGACATCCCACTGGGCAGCCCCGTGGCGGGGCGCACCGACGAGGCGGTCCGCGATCTGGTCGGCTTCTTCGTCAACACGCTCGTCCTGCGCGCCGACACCAGCGGCGACCCCACGTTCACCCACCTGCTCTCCCGGGTGCGGGAGAGCGACCTGACGGCGTACGCCCACGCCGAGCTGCCCTTCGAGCACCTCGTCGAGGAGCTCAACCCGGCCCGCTCACTGGCCCGGCACCCCCTCTTCCAGGTCATGCTGGCCTTCCAGAACAGCGCGGACCCGCTGCCCGAACTGCCGGGCCTCACGGCCGAGGTCGAGCCGGTCGGCACGGTCACGGCGAAGTTCGACCTCTCCTTCCAGGTGACGGAGCGGACGGCCGCGGACGGCACCCCCGACGGCCTGGACATCCTCCTTGAGTACAGCGAGGACCTGTTCACCGAGGCGACGGCGGCTCGTATCGCGCAGGCCCTCGCCACCCTGCTCGACGCCGCGGCGCACACCCCCGACGCCCCGCTCAGCTCGCTGGCCCTGCTCACCCCCGAGGAGCGCCACACGCTCCTCACGGTGTGGAACGGTCACCCCCACCCGCAGCCGCCGGCCACCCTCGTCTCCCTCTTCGAGGCGAACGCGGCCCGCACCCCGGACCAGCCGGCACTGATCGCACCCGATCCGGGCCACGCCGGGCCCGCCCACCTCACCTACGCCGAACTCGACACCCGGGCCAACCAGCTCGCCCACCTCCTCCTGCGGCGCGGTGTCGGACCCGGTGACCTCGTCGCCCTGGCCCTGCCACGCTCCGCCCGGCTGGTGGTCGCGCTGCTCGCCGTCCTCAAGACCGGCGCGGCCTATCTGCCGGTCGACCCGGACTACCCGGCCGAGCGCATCGCGTACATGCTCGGGGACGCGGCACCCGCCGAGGTCCTGACCGACGCGGCGGCCGCCGAGGGCCTTCCCGCGCTGCCCGCCGGAGCCGCCTGCCTCGTCCTCGACGACCCGGACACCCTTGCCCGGCTCGCCGAGGGGCCCGGCACCGGCCCCACCGACGCCGACCGCACCCGCCCGCTGACGCCGCGGGATCGCGCGTACGTCATCTACACCTCGGGCTCGACGGGGCGCCCCAAGGGCGTCGTCGTGCCCCACGCGGGTGCGGCCAACCTGGCCGCCAACCAGCGGGCACGCCTCGGCACCGGGCCCGGCACGCGGGTCCTTCAGTTCGCCTCGTTCAGCTTCGACGCCAGCGTGTGGGAGCTGTGCGCCTCGCTCTTCTCGGGCGGCACACTCGTCCTCGCCACCGCCGACAGCAGACTCTCCCCGGAGATCCTGGTCGACCTGCTGATGGAGCACGGCATCAACCACGTGGTCCTGCCGCCCACCGTGGTCGCCTCGTTCCCGGAGGCCGCCGAGTTCCCCGATGATCTGTGCCTGCTCGTCGGCGGCGAGGCGTGTCCCCCCGCCGTGGCCGAGCGTCTCGCCCGGCTCGGCACCCCGCTGCGCAACGCCTACGGGCCGACCGAGACCTCGGTCTGCGCCACCTGGAGCGAGCCGCTGGCCACGGGCGGCAAGCCGCCGATCGGGCGCCCCCTGGACAACGTCCGGGTGTACGTCCTCGACCCGGCCCTCTCACCGGCACCCGTCGGTGTCACCGGTGAGCTCTACGTCGCCGGTGACGGCCTCGCCCACGGATATCTGGGCCGCCCCGCCACCACGGCCGACCGCTTCGTCGCGGACCCGTTCGGGCCGCCCGGAGCGCGCATGTACCGCACCGGTGACCTCGTGCGCTGGCGGCCCGACGGCACCCTCGACTTCCTCGGCCGCGCCGACCACCAGGTCAAGCTCCGCGGCTTCCGCATCGAGCCGGGCGAGATCGAGGCCACCCTCACCCGCCACCCGGTGGTCGACCAGGCCGCCGTCACCCTCATGCCGTCACGGACCGGCGCCCCGCAGCTGACCGGGTACGTCGTGCCCGTCTCCGGCGTCGCCGCCGTCGACGTGCCCGTCCTGCGCGCGTACGTCGCCGAGTCCCTGCCCGCGCACATGGTGCCCGCGGCCCTGGTGACCCTGCCCGCGCTGCCCCTGACGGCGAACGGCAAGCTCGACACCCGTGCCCTGCCCGACCCCACGGCGGCCGGCGCCACCGAGGCGGTCGCCCCCGGGCGCCCGCCGCGGACGGCCGCCGAGGAGATCCTGGCCGGCGTCTTCTGCGAGCTGCTCGGCCTGGAAGAGGTGGACGCCGACGGCGACTTCTTCGCCCTGGGCGGCGACAGCCTGCGGTCGGTACAGATCGTCAGCCGCGCCGCGAAGGCGGGACTCACGCTCTCGCTGGCCGACGTCTTCGCCCACAAGACGGTGGCGGCCCTCGCCGCGGCCGCCCGCACCACCGCCCCCTCGGCGCCCACCGAGGCCGTCCCGCTCGCCCCACTCCTGCCCATCCGGCCCACCGGCACCGCCGCCCCCCTCTTCTGTGTCCACGGCGGGGTCGGTTTCGGGTTGCCGTACGCGGAACTCGCCCCGCACATCGACGCGGACCGGCCGCTGTACGCCCTCCAGTCCGACGGCATCGCGGCGGACGCGGACGGCTGGGACCGGCCGAAGGACATCCCGGCGCTCGCGGCGACGTACGTCGAACGCGTCAGGCAGGTGCAGCCGCACGGGCCCTACCACCTGCTGGGCTGGTCGTTCGGGGGCCTGGTCGCGCACGAGATGGCCGTCCGGCTCCAGGCGGCGGGCGAGGAGGTCGCCTTCCTGGCGGCACTGGACGTCTATCCCGTGGCGCCCGACGACCCGAACCCCTCCGACGAGGAGATCCGCGCCGCGTTCCTCGAACACCACGCCACGGGCGCCGACATCGGCGCGGAGGACCTGCGCCGTCTCATGGCCGTCATGCGCCACCACACCGACATCGCCCGCGAGTTCAGCCCCGGGCGGTTCGCCGGACCGCTGACACTCTTCGTCGCCGCCGGTGAACAGCAGGCCCCGGACGCCGCACTCCCGCAGCGCTGGCTCCCGCACCTGGAGGGGCCGCTCACCGTGCACGAAGTGCCCTGCGGCCACGAGGAGATGCTCACCCCGCGAGCCGCCCGGGACATCGGCGCCCTGGTCGACGCGGCTCTGGGACATCGCTGAACGCGGCGGCGCGCAGCTCGCTACGGAGCCGCGCCGCGACAGGGTGAACGGCTGTCACCCGGACCTCAGAGCGAGGGGTCCTGCATCAGGATCGCCTGGTAGAGGTGGTGCAGCCGGCGGCTCGGCTTGAGCCCCAGCTCGTCGTCGAGCCACTTGCGTGTGCGGTGGAAGATATCGACGGCCTCGGACTGCCGCCCACAGCGGTACAGGGCGATCATCAGCTGCTCGCTGAACCGCTCGCGCTCCGGATACTGCGCGAGCAGCTGCTTCAACTCGGCGACGACGACCCCCGCTTCGCCGGCCTGGAGTTGAGCCGCGATGAGATTCTCCCTCGCGGTCTTGCGCTGTTCGTCGAGACGGAGCGCCACGGCTCTGCACCGCGGGCCGTCGCTGGCGTCGAGCAGGGCGGGGCCCCGCCACATGGAAAGGGACTCGCGCAGCAGGTCCATGGCCTCGTGCGGCCGCTCGTCGACCAGGCTCGCGCCCTTCTCCGCCGTACGCAGGAAGCGGTACGCGTCCAGGGAGCCCTCAGGGGCCTCAAGGACGTAGCCGTTGTCCACCGTACGGATGTGGACCCGGTCGGGGCCGTCGAGGCCCAGTTCCCCCAATGACTGGCGCATGCGCTTCACGTTCGCATGCAGGGCGTTCCGCGCGTTCTTGAGTGTGGTCTCCCCCCACAACTCGTCGATGAGTTCATCAAATGCGACCACCAGCCCGGAGTTCAGGGCCAGCATCGCGAGCATGACTCGATTCTTCTTCGCCCGCATGCCGACGGTTCTATGACCGTCCCCGATCAGCAGCGGGCCCAATATGGAGATGTGTACCAATTCCCGTCCCCTAGCTAAGAATTGAAGCCATAGAATCCCACCTTGCACCTTGCGGTGTCGGGCCCGGGGCGCAAAACAGCGGTCGACTGTTCGGCCCGGTCTGACAGAGGGAAAGCCTGGGGTAAACCCCTAACCGGTCAATTATCAGTCACAGTCGGCTGATCCGGCACTGTACCTTCGTACATGAGCTGATGTGCCTGGGCCACCAGGCCGACTTGAAGTCGGGATTCCACTTCCAGCTTGGCGAGAATGGCCGCGACGTGGGCCTTGACCGTGCGTTCCGTGACGTGGAGCCGGGCCGCGATACCGCGGTTGGAATAACCGGCCCCCAGCAATCCGAATACCTGGGTCTCCCGTTCGGAGAGGGACCCCACCCGAGCGAGCTCGATCTGCCAACGCACCGCGGGCACCTCGGCGTCATTGCCCATGACTCGCTCCCCCTGGTCGACCTACTCCCCCTGTGCGTACGCCGTAAGGTCGCCAGCGAACGCACACGCGAGTCTACAACTCCCACCACTTTCAGCCACAGCCATCACAAGTTGAACACAGGACATCCAGCTGGTCCGCCAGGCGAAGAGCATGCAAAGACGGCTGCTGGGGGAGGGCTCTTGCCCTCCCCCAGCAGCCGGGGATATGTCTTTCGGGAGTTGAATACCGGTCAGTAGACGGTCGTTCGCTCCTCGACCGCGGCCGGCAGGCGCGTCGGCTTCGACTCGTCCTGGTGCGCGAGCCGCGAGGGCCACCACGTCTTCCAGCCGAGCAGCGTGACCACGGCCGGCAGGACGACGATCCGGATGAGCGTGGCGTCCAGGAACACCGCGCACGCCATGCCGACGCCCATCTGCTTCATCTCGATGAAGTTCAACGAGGCGAGCAGGGCGAACACGCAGACCATCACCACCGCGGCGCTCGTCACCACCCCCGCCGTCCGCGTGATTCCCTGCTCGACGGCGTCCCGGATGGACAGCCCGCCGCGCGCCGCCTCCCTGATCCGGCTGACGACGAAGACGTGATAGTCCATCGACAGGCCCAGCAGGATGACGAAGAGCATCAGCGGCAGCCAGGCCACCACCCGGCCCGTGGACTCGAAGTCGAGGATGCCCTCCGCCCAGGTCCGCTGGAAGATCAGCGCGAGCAGGCCGAACGACGCCACCGCAGACAGGACGTTGAGGACCACCGTGATCAGGGCGAGCATGAGCGACCGGAAGGCGATGGCCATGACCAGGAAGGTCAGCAGCAGCGCGACACCGAGCACCCAGGGCATCTTCTCGACGACGTTCGCGCGGTAGTCCACGTCGTAGGCCACGTCGCTGCCGCCGACCGCGAACTCGGCGCCCTCGACCGAGCCGACGGTGTTCGGCGCGATGTCCTCGCGCAGCACGGACAGGGACTCCCGGGCCTTCTCGGAGCTGCTGTTGAAGCGGGTGCCGACGGCGATCGTGGCGACCGTGCCGTCCTTGGACGTATGGACCTCGGGCGGCGGGGTGTGCGTGAAGAGCTTGTTCCGCTCGGCGCTTTCGACCAGCGCCGCGACCGCGGTGCGCAGCTCGCCGCGCTGCCCGTCGGGCACCTTCACGGCGACGGTGTGGGTGTCCGCCTGGCTCGGGAAGGACTGGGTCAGGCGCGCGTTGGCCTGCATCGCGGGTATCGACTTGGGCAGGTCGTCGATGCCGGTGGCCTTCAGCTTCAGGTCGAGGGCCGGCAGCGCGAGGGCCAGCAGTACGCCGACGGAGAGCACCAGGGCGATGACCGGGTGGCGCAGGGACGGCTTGAGCATCGTCGACCACAGACGGGGCTTGAGGCCGCCCTTCTGCGTGAGTCGCCACACCAGGGGCACCCGCGGCTTGTCCAGGTAGGAGCCGAACTTGGACAGCATGGCCGGCAGCACGGTCAGCGAGGCGAGCATCGCGATGGCGACGACCAGCACCGCTCCGGTCGCCATCGACTCGAAGGCGATGTGCCCGGCCAGGTAGAGCGCGCCCATGGAGACCATGACGACCAGGCCCGACACCATCACGGAGTGGCCGGAGGTGGCCGCGGCGATCTCGATGGCGTCGATGTTGCGGGCGCCGAGAGCGCGTTCCTCGCGCTGCCGTTTGAGGTAGAAGAGCGAGTAGTCGACGCCGATGGCCATCCCCATCAGGACGATGATGTGCGTCACCGGGCCCGGGTCCGGCACGAGTTGGGAGGCGACCCCCCACAGGCCGAGGCCGGCGAGGACCGACGAGATGCCGAGGACGACGGGGACGCTCGCGGCGACGATCGCGCCGAAGACGAAGACCATGACGATCAGCGTCACCGGCAGGCTCAGCCCGGTCGCCTTCGTGAGGTCCTTCGCCAGCATGTCGTCGAGGCCGGCCTTGATGGTCCCGGCGCCGACCAGCTCGACGCGTACGTCCGTGTGGGACCGGCGGGTCTCGTCCAGCCTGTCGAGCAGCGGCTGCACCCGGTCGGCGGCCGTCTCCGGATCGCCCTTGAGCGTCACCGGCACCAGCAGCGCCGAGCCGTCCGGCGCCCGGACGGGCCTGCCGATCGAGGCGACGCCCTTGGCGCCCTTCAGCGCGGCCACCGCGTCGTCGGCCGCCGCCCGCGCCACACCCGGGTCGAGCTTGTCCCGGTACGGAGTGACCAGGATGTTCTCCACCGCATGGTCTTCCAGGCCGCCGCTCTTGGCGATGGCGGCCGACCGGCCGGACTGGCCTATGGCCAGGTCCGAGTCGGTGGCCGACCGGGTACCGGCCATGCCGCCGACCACCAGCGCGCCCAGGACGAACACCACCCAGAGCGTCATCGCCCACCACGGATGGACGGCGCTCCACCGGGCGGACCTGGTGATCAGGTTCCTGCCTCCCACGATTACTTTCCCCTCCTCGAACGAAAACACGGGATCGCGGGACGCAGGCCTGGCTTCACGTTCCGGCCGGTCTTTACCGCGCGCTCTTACGCTTTCAATCTAGTGACGCCCCGATTCCGGGCCACGGGTACAAGTACGTTGATTGGAGGGGGAGTTTCTTCCACTTGACACGGCGGGACACCACATCCTCAGCGACACATGAAAAGGCCTTTCGCCCACCAACGCAACGGCTCCGGCACGTCCTTCGGGGAGTGGCAGGTCGGCGACTCTCCAGGGCCCGGTGAGCGGCCCGGTGGAGGGCCGCACAATAGCCTGCCCGTCGGCGTGGGCGACAGGGAGTCCCATACCTTGAGTGAGCCGGGCGCCCGCGGCCTTCACACACGCCTCTTTCCTGACCCACAGGCGCGTGAAGGCCGCGCGGCCGCCGGATGCCACCAACTGCCTTTCCGTTTCCGGGAAGAAGCGCTGAGCGAGGCGCATGCCGTCCAAGTCCGCGCGGGCCTCTTCCACGTCCACGCCGACCGGCCGGGGAGCCAGGGCGAGCAGGGCCAGGTCACCCGAGTGCGACAGGTTGAAGTGCGGTCGCCCCGCCCCCGCGACGAGCGGCTTGCCCCAGCGGCCCCGCTCGAAGCGCAGGGTGTCCGGCGCCCGGCCCACGTGCTCACCGATGATGATCCGTGCGGCGGCGTGCGCGATCACGAAACGGCGCCGCATGCCGGGACGCAGTCCGAGGCGTGCGCGCGCCGTCTCCTCCTCGTCGAGGAGGTCTTCGAGGGCGGGCGGATACCCGTCCGGGCCGCTCCCCGCACCGAGCGGTATGTGCCACACCACCACCTGGTCCGTCTCACGGCGAAGGGGTGCCCGGTTCAGCGTCTCCCCACCTTCCCCGTGTGGAGCCCCTGGAAGAGGTTGAGCTTCTGGATGGTGCGCGTCCCCTCCATGAACTCCACGCCCCGCGCGTCCCTGGCGAGCTTGTCCAGGAGCGGGTGGTCGAGGCGGGCGCCGGGCCCGAAGAAGCCGAGGGCCTGGATCGTCACGTCCTCCGCGAGCTCGCACGCGCGGGCCTTCGCCGCCGACGCGAGATGCCCCGCGGACGGCCGGGCGTCCACGGCGCGAGCGGCGCGGTAGGTCAGCTGCCGGGCGGCGTCGATGCGCCGGCCCAGCTCGTCGAACAGCTCGCGCTCCGCGCCCCGCAGCAGCTGCCGGTGCTCGGCCACGTACTCGTGGGCCGCGCGGGCGATGCCGAGGGCGATCGCCGCGACGCTGGGGCGCAGCTGGTTGAAGACGTTGACGATGCTCCACATGCCGCGGCGCGTCGGCGGGAGGTGCGTGCCGAGCACCCGCCCGGCCGGGACCCGTACCGAGTCGAGCGTGATGTGGGTGAGCTGGACGCCGCGCAGCCCGACCGTGGGCAGCGGCTCCGCCCGGAAGCCGGGGTCGGAGGTGTCCACGAGGACGGCCGTCACGCCGAGCCGCTCGGTACCGGCGACGCGCGCGAAGACGGCGGCGATGTCGGCGCGCGCGGCGTTGCCGACGTACCGCTTCTGGCCGTCGAGGACGTAGGAGCCGTCGCCCGCCGGGGTCAGCGTGACGGTCATCTCCCCGATGGCGGAGCCCCGCTCGGGCTCGGTCAGGGCGAAGCAGGTCCAGGTGGGGCGCTCGGCGAGCCTGCCGTACACCCAGTCCCGCTGCTCCTGGCTGCCGAGGACGCCCAGCAGTACCCCGCACATCGAGGGGCCGGGCGAGGCCAGCATCATCCCGGCGTCACCGCGCGCCAGTTCCTCGCTCACCAGGACCCGTTCGAGCGTGGCCAGTCCGTGCGCGGGACCGCTGCCCGCGTCCCGGCTCGACCGCTCCCAGCCGGGCGGGACCTCGTGCCCGGCGAGGAAGCGCACCGCGGGCAGGTCCAGGTACCGGTGGATGGCGTCCGGGTCCCGGTCGAGCTCCAGGGCGCCCGCGCGCAGGCCGTCGGCCCAGTCCCGTACGTACCGGTGCGTGGTGAGGAGCGAGCCGGGCAGGCTGATCACACGGCCCCCTTGGCGGTATGGCCGGTATGCCCGGTATGGCTGGTGTCACCGGTATCGCCGGTCCGGTCGGTCTCGTACGAGGTGCCGGGCCGTGGCCCGCAGTACACGTCGGCGAGGAGTTCGGAGGCGTGGGCGGCCGTGCCGGGCCCCGCCGAGGTGAAGCCGTGCGCGCCGAGCAGCCGCAGCAGCGCCCGGTCGGTCCGGGTGATCTGCGCCTGGATCCGGGTGAGCGTGTGCTCGTCCACCGGCAGGCGGGGGCCGAGGGGCGTGTCGTCGGCCGCGGCGCCGTCGGCGAGGTCATCGAGGACGCCCTCGATCTCCAGGTGCTCGATCAGCACGTCGGCGAGCGCGCCCTTGACCATCTGCTGCATCAGCAGCGAGACCCCTTCGACCTGCCGTGCCGCCAGATAGGCGATGCAGTCGTCCCGCAGCCGTTCGGACATGCCGAGCCGCAGCCAGGCGAGACTGGCGTTCCAGTCGAGGGGCGCGGGTCCGGCGCCGGGCCGTGGTTCCCGGCCGCCCGCACCGGGCCGCAGGACGGCGAGGCCCGGCAGCGGTTCCTCGTCCTCGCTCGCGCTCCGGCCTCCGTCGCTCCCGCTCCGGGCGTCCCGCGAGCCCTCCATGGCGGCGAACTCGTCGAGCAGCTCCTTCGGCAGGACGGCATGGCCACGCGGCCCGCGTGGCGGCACCCCGGGGGACAGGGCCCGGGCCAGCAGCGTCAGCGCGGGCACCAATCCGTCCGCGCGTGCGTTCACCCGTGCCTCGTGTCCGTGCTCACGCACCTCGGCCGAGACCATCAGCAGTCCCCCATTCCCCCGTGTCGAGCGTGCAGTAGGCCAAGAAGTCCCGCTCGCGGTCGTAGTCGGCCACGACCAGGTGCCGGGCCGGGGCCGCGGCCTCCAGGAGCGCGGTCCACACGCCCGTGCACGGCTGCCCGAGCGCACCCCTCGCCACCACTTCGCCGCGCGGCGGGAGCGTGGGCCCCGCCGCGCCTTCCTCATCGGCTCCGCGAGCGGGGAGACCCGCCCCGGCCACGACCGCCGCCCGCTCGTCCCACTGCGTGAAGACCTCGGCCGACGGCCTGCCCTGCGCCATGCCCCGCACGGCGCCCTCGCCCCCCGGCCACTCCACGAGCAGCGCCACCGCCGCGTCGGCACGGACGGCCGCCTGGCCCGAGTCCGGCACGGCGTACGGCTGTGTGCCCTGATCGACGATCATCACAAGGAGCCGGCACAAGCCACAGCGTCGGGCGTACTCCACCGCCACCCGCAGCGCGCTGAACGGCGCGAGGACACCCTGGTCGGAGAGGGCGAACGACAGGGGCTCGCCCGGCAGCCGCCGCTTCAGGCAGGACGCGACCAGCTCGGCGTGCTCGAAATCCGGGGTGGCGTAGGCGACCACCACCACCTCGGGGCACTCCTGCGCGGACAGCGGCCCCAACGCGTCGAGTGCGCCGTACGCCAGCTCCACGGAGGTGCGCCGGCCCGAGGCGGCGTACCGCTCGCGGTCGAAGGACGCCCCGTAGGGGGCGCCCATCTCGCGGAAGAAGCCCTCCCGCACGGGATCGGGCTCGTAGACCCCGCCCGGCTCCGGCGCGGTATGCCGCGCCGCCCGGATGATCCGGGGCACGGCCGCCGGGGTGTCGGCCCCGGCGGGGGGACGCCGCACGGGCGCAGTCGTGCGGAACATGCTCAGCCGCTCGTTTCCGCCGCGACGAAGCCGGCGAGGGAGCCCACCGTCTCGAAGTGCGTCATCTCCAGCTCATCGGCGTCGAACTGGACGCCGAGGATCTCCTCGATGGTGATGAGCAGTTCGAGTGCGCTGCTGGAGTCCAGGCCCAGCTCGTCGAAGAGCCGCACACTCTCCTCGGCCCCGGTCACGTCCTTGTTCAGGACCTCCGAAAGGCCTTCGCGGACAGCGTTCACATACCGCTCGCGGTCCGCGGTGCTCAGGGCGACTGCGGTGTTCTCGGTCATGTCGATCTCCTTGTTCAGGGGTGGGTCGTTCGGCGGGTGAATGGTTCGGTGCGTGGGTGACGCGGGCGCGGGGACGGTCGGTCCGGCGGGCGGGGCTCAGCTCTCGTCGGTGCCCGTGGCGTCGTACAGCCGCTGCCGCCCGAGCATCACCTCGACGTCGTCCCGCTCGCGGATCAGCCGCGCCCGGCCGTCCAGGACCAGGACCTCCGCCGGGTATCCGTGGCTCAGGAAGTGCACCGGCGAGGCCGTCGGGCCGTAGGCGCCGGAGCGCTGCACTCCCACCAGCTCGCCGGCCCGCAGCGCCGGCATCGGCACCTTCTTGCCGATGACATCGTTCGGGGTGCACAGCGGTCCCGTGATGTGCCACGGCTCGGTGGCCGGCTCGTCCATGCGCTCCAGGGCGGCCATCGGGAAGTTCCGCTTCACGTACGAGCCGATGCCGACCGCCGCCATGTGGTGGTTGGTGCCGCCGTCGGTGACGGCGAAGTTCTCCCCCATCGACGTCTTGGTGTAGCGCACGCGCGTCACATAGGTGCCGGACGCGGCGACGAGGAAGCGGCCCAACTCCATGATCATGCGGGTGTCGGGGTGCCGGGACGTGAACCCCTCGATGAGGGGGTTGAGGTGTGCGGAGAGCTCCGCGAGGTCCAGGTCCTTCTCGTTGTCGAAGTAGGCGATGCCGAGGCCGCCCCCGATGTCGACCATCTCCAGGGGGAAGTCCAGGTGGGCCGAGACGCGTTCGGCCAGGTCCAGGATGCGGCGGGTGTTCTCGACGACCGTCTCCTCGCCGAGGATGCGCGTGCCCAGGTAGACCTGGACGCCCATGAGCCGCACGGCGGGGTAGCGGGCGGCCAGCTCCGGGGTCTCGGCGAGGAGCTGCTCCTCGTCCATGCCGAACTGGCGCGGCTTGCCGCCCATCGTCAGGCCCGAGCCCTTCACGGAGAAGCTCGGGTTGACGCGCAGCGCGACGCGCGCCGTGACGCCGCGCTCACGCGCCACCTCGTCGATGAGGGCCAGTTCGCCGAGGGACTCGCAGACGAGCGCGTAGATGCCCTCGTCCAGGCAGGCCGCCAGTTCGGCGCGGCTCTTGCCGGGGCCGAGGAAGATGATGTCGCGCGGTGCGACACCCGCGCGGCGCGCCGTCACCAGCTCGGTCAGCGAGGAGACCTCGGCCCGGGCACCGCAGCGGTACAGCAGGGAGCAGATGGAGATGTTGGGGTTGGCCTTGAGGGAGTAGAAGACCTCCAGGGAGGGGTGCAGCTGCTCGCGCAGCCCCTGGAAGCGGGTGGTGATCTCCTCGCCGTCGTACAGGTAGAGGGGGGTGCCGAACTCCTCGGCGAGTTCGGTGATGCCGACGCCTTGCACCTCAAATGCGACGCTCACGTTCAGCTCCGTTCCGTGTGGGCCGCGAGGCGGCGGGTGATGTCGGCGTCGAGTGCGCCGACCAGGTCGTCGGAGGCCGCCACGAGCACGCCGTACAGCCGGCCCTCGAAGCCGTCCGCACCGTCGGTGGCGGCGGCGTTCACCGTGGCGTAGTTGTTCACGAAGAGGCCGTGGGGGCGCGGGCCCCGCTCCTCCAGCAGCAGCCCGGACAGGACCTCGCGCAGCTCCGCGAAGGGGAGCGGCCGGTCCAGGCGGACCGTGAAGTGCCGGGCGACGGCGACCTCGTCGGGGCCGGCGAGCCCTTCGTGCACGACGTTCTGGTACGTGGACATGTTGTTGCGGGCGTTGATCTCGATGACGGGGTAGAGGCCCTCGTCCGGGTCGACCATCGCGTCGACGCCGACCACTCCGAAGTAGCCGTCGGCGTGGAGCCGCTCCCCGAGCCGGTGCGCGGTGCGGGTGATCTCCTCGACCTGCTCCTCGCTCAGCCGGGCAGGCATGCGGTGGCCCTTGTGGACGCCGTTCTCGGTGAGCAGTTCCTTGACGAAGTCGAAGTGGGTGGAGCCGTCCCGGCCGACCGTGAACTGGTAGTTGAGGTCGGCCCGCTTGGCGACCCACTCCTCGATCACGAGGGCGGTACGCGGACTCGTGCCGTCGGCGGCCGCCGCGCGCTCGGCCTGCGCGACCGCCATCCGGTGCAGCCGGGCGAGACGCTTGGCGCTGTCGAGGACGACGATGCCCTTGCCGGACACGCCGAAGGCGTCCTTGACGACGACCTTGCGCCCCGCGTCGAGCAGTTCCCCGGCCGCGGTGACGGCATCGGCCAGTTCGTCGAGCGTCTCGCAGGCCCAGCCCCGCGCCTGCCGGATGCCGAGCTCATCGGCGAGCCTGCGGCTGTACACCTTGCTGTTGACCCGCTTGCAGACGCCGGCCGGGGGAGCGCCCAGGCGCAGCCCGGTCCGCTCGGCCAGCTCTTCCTCCACGGTGGAGATGCCGTGCGCCGTCAGCCGGGCCCCGTCGTCGGCGAGCGCTGACAGGGTGCGCAGCAGCTCCGGGTCGGCGAGGGCGTCCTCGCTGACCGTGCGCTGCGGGTCCTGGTCGGCGACCACGTGCACGGTGGGCAGGGTGAGGCCGAGCCCCTCCAAGTAGGCGCGGTAGCCGTCGTCCAGGGGCGTCTTGAGGACGACGTGGTCGTCCTTGCCGCCGAGCAGCAGCGCGAACTCGTCCATGCGGTTCACGACGGCGCTCCCCGCGTGGGAGGCGACCCGGGGCAGCGCCGGTTCGCCGAGCGCCCACTGGTTCTCCACCTCGAAGTTGCCCAGGAACACCAGGGGCGTGTCGACGGCCCCGGTGACGGCGTGCTTGAGGCGCCCGCTGAAGCCGGCGGACGGAAGATGCATGTCGACCTCGTTCATTTCTCTGTGTGCGCCCGCTCGGGTGCGCGGTGTACGGCTGACGGGTACTCAGTGCTCGAAGACCATGGCGGCGAAGGTCGCCCCGAGCCCCACGCTGGTCATGAGGTAGCGGTCGCCGGGCCGTAGCCGTCCCAGCTCCCCGGCCCTCTGCAGATTGATGAAGGGATCGGCGCAGAAGCAGTGGCCGGTCTCCGGCACCAGGTCGAGGAAGACCCGGTCGAGGGGCAGCCCGAGCGTCTTGCAGACGCCGATCCACGACAGCCGGTTGACGTTGTGCGGCAGCACGAGTGCCAGGTCGTCGAGGCCGCACCCCGCTTCCTCCAGGGCCGCGCTGATCACCTCGCACAGGCCGGGCCCGTAGAGGTCCTGGAACTCCTTGGCCGCCTCGGCGCCCATGATGAACTCGTCGCCGAACCGCGTGTGGGTGCGCGCCGCGTACCCGAGCATCCGGTCGCCCCCGGCAGGGTTCGCGCTCACCAGAACGGCGACCGTGCCCTCGCCCATCACCGTGACGTCAGGGATGGACTGCGTCTGGACCGTGCACACCTTCTCCCCGGCGAGGACGAGGGCGAGCGCGTCCGGGTCCGGGTCGGCGGCGAGCAGCGTCCCCGCGATGTCCACGGCGAGCAGCCCCGAGGCGCAGGCGTGGTGGGAGACGACGAACCCGGCGGCGTGCTCCAGGCCGAGTTCGGCCTGCACCGGGCGGAGCGAGGTGAGTGGGTACGGCAGCGGCGAGGGCATGGTCCGCGCCTGGAGGACGTACTTGACGCGCTGTTCCTGTCCCCGCAACTCCACGAGCTTCGTCGCGGCCCGCAGGAGCAGCTCGGGCTCGGTCGCCTGCGGGTCCCGGCAGACCTCGGACAGCCCGTAGAAACGCTCGTAACGCCTTAGCTGGACATCTGTGAGCTGGAGTTCCTTCTGGAAGCGGGAGATCGGGATGGTGTCGGGAAGGCAGCTGGAGACCGCCACGATCGACGTCATGGCGGTAACAGTCGCCGGAGACACTGACGACCCGGTGACGGTGGACTGACTGTTCCGCGAGGTGGGCGCGGCACTGTTTCACGTGAAACGCCGAAACGCCGAGGGACGACGGACCGTGTGGTCCGCCGTCCCTCGGCGTCGCGTCTTCGCCGGGTGGCGCGGGTGAGCCGCTGGGGTCAGCTCCGCTTGTCCCGGTCCGCCTCCTCGGCCTCCGCCTCGGCCTGCTTGGCCTGGACCTCGGGGTCGAGGGACGTCTGGTCGCTGCCGTCGACCGAGGTCAGCGGCGTGGTGTCCGGGACCTCGGTGGCCGCGGGCGGCTCGACCAGCCAGTCGGGGTTGGCCTGCTTGTCCCACCACTTCCAGGCGGCGATGGCGCCACCCGCGAGGATGCCCAAGACGGCGATCCTCTTGGCGATGCGACCGTTCCTGGCCCGGCGCTCGTGCTTGCGGACCAGGCGCTGGATCTCCTTGGCCGAGACCTGACCGCGCAGCGCGGCGAGGGCCGCGGCGCTGCGGGAGGCGGCTTCCTCGCGGACGGGCTGCGCGGCGGCCACCGCGTGCTCGATGCGGGGCTTGGAGTAGTCGGCCGCCTGTCGGGCGGCCTTGCGGGTGCGTGCGGCGGCCTCCTGCGCGGCATGGTCGACCTTCGGCGGCACGTGCGTACGCGCCTGCTCGACGCGGGGGGCGACGTGGGCGCCGTACTGGACACGGGCCTGTTCGGCCGCCTGCGACACCTTGGGCGCCAGCCGCGCACGCGCCTCCTGGGCGTACTGTGCGGCCCGGTCCTTGGCCGTGTCGGCGTATGGCGCCACCGCGTCCGCGGCGTGCCGCACGCTGTCCTTGGCCGAGCCGGTCGCGGCGCGCACGCTGTCGATGCGGGTCACGTGATCCTCCTCCTCGGTGGCGTATACGTATGTCACCTTTCCACCCTTTCAAGGATCATGCCTTCCGGATCGCCCCCAGGTATGAGAGGACGGGCATCCGGCTCAGTCACGTGTACCCGGCTGGCCCTTGATCAGGCGGAGAATCGGTGCGAGAAGACCTCTTCGCCGACAATGCCACGGATCGCTTCGGCGCGCGCCCACTCGGTGGCTACTCGTCCCGATCCGGTCCGTGCGAGGATCGGGGTGTCACAGAAGACAACGGAAGGCAGATCGTGGCTGAGCAGCTTTACGCCACCCTGAAGACCAACCACGGCGACATCGAGGTGCGGCTGCTGCCGAATCACGCGCCGAAGACGGTCAAGAACTTTGTGGAGCTCGCCCAGGGCGAGCGCGAGTGGGTCCACCCGCAGACCGGCAAGAAGACGACGGACCGCCTGTACGACGGCACGGTCTTCCACCGGGTGATCAGCGGTTTCATGATCCAGGGCGGTGACCCGCTGGGCAACGGCACGGGCGGCCCGGGTTACGAGTTCGAGGACGAGTTCCACCCGGACCTCTCCTTCGACAAGCCGTACCTGCTGGCCATGGCCAACGCCGGTCCGGGCACGAACGGCTCGCAGTTCTTCGTGACTGTGTCGCCGACCGCGTGGCTGACCCGCAAGCACACGATCTTCGGCGAGGTCACCGACCCGGCCAGCCAGAAGGTCGTGGACGCCATCGCGGCCACCAAGACCAACCCGCGCACCGACCGTCCGGTCAACGACGTGGTCATCCAGTCCGTGGTCATCGAGACCCGCGACGCCTGATCAGCGCGTACCCGAGCCCATCGGCGAGGGAACCGAACCGCCCCGCCCATCCGTAAGGAAGGGCGGGGCGGCGTGTTGCCATGTGCGCCGCGCCGGCGCAGGCAGCGCCGCACAGTGTTCTTCGTACGGAGATTGAGGGGATCCCATGGACCAGGTGCCAGGCAGCCCGCAGGACCCGCAAGGAGCGTCGGGCCTGCCCGGCTGCTACCGGCATCCGGACCGGGAGACCGGCATCAGCTGCACGCGCTGCGAGCGGCCCATCTGCCCCGAGTGCATGATCAGCGCCTCGGTCGGTTTCCAGTGCCCGGAGTGCGTCCGCGAGGGCTCGGGCACCGGCCACGCGCCGGCGGCCAACCAGCCGCGCACGGTCGCGGGCGGCGCGGTCACCGCGGACCCGCGCCTGATCACCAAGATCCTGGTGGGGATGAACCTCGCCCTGTTCCTGGTGCAGCAGTCGGTGGGGGACCGCTTCACGGATCAGTACGTCCTGCTCGGTCAGGCGTTCGTGCCGGAGTTCGGGTCGGTCGAGGGTGTCGCCGAGGGGCAGTGGTACCGCCTCGTGACGGCGATGTTCCTGCACGGCAGCATCATGCACATCGCCTTCAACATGCTGAGCCTGTGGTGGATCGGCGGTCCGCTCGAAGCGGCACTCGGCCGGGTCCGCTACATCGCCCTGTATCTGGCGTCCGGCATCGCGGGAAGCGCGCTGACCTACCTACTCGACGAGCAGAACCAGCCCTCGCTCGGCGCGTCCGGCGCGATCTTCGGTCTCTTCGGCGCGACCGCCATCCTGATGCGGCGGCTGAACTACGACATGCGGCCGGTCATCGCCCTGCTGGCGATCAACCTGCTCATCACGGCCTTCTGGCCCAACATCGCGTGGCAGGCCCACGTCGGAGGGCTCGTCGGAGGTGTCATCGTCGGCTACGCGATGGTGCATGCGCCCCGCGAGCGGCGGAGCCTCATCCAGTTCGGCAGCTGCGCGCTGGTGCTGCTCGCGGCCGTGGTGATGGTGGTCGTCAGGACCGGGCAGCTCACATGAGGTGACGCACGTTGTCCACAGCGTGTACTCGACCCTGTGCACGCTGTGGGGAACAGCTGTGCCCCTCGTCACTGACCTGGGTTTCCCCAGGAAGGACAAGGGGCGAGCCGGGGAGGCAACGCGAGGAGCCAGTCACACCGGTGTCAACCGGCGGAGAGTTATCCACAGATCTTCAGACCTTTTCCACTCGTGTGGATAGCGCTGTGGATAACTCAGGGCAGGGCTTGCGCGGAGAGGCCGGAAGAGGCTACTTCCACTGCGTCGAGACGCCGAACCCGGCCGCGATGAAGCCGAAGCCGACCACGATGTTCCAGTTGCCGAGCGTGTCGATCGGCAGCTTGCCGTCCGTGACGTAGAAGACGACGATCCAGGCGAGTCCGATGAGGAAGAGCGCCAGCATCACCGGGGCCACCCAGCTGCGATTGGTCAGCTTGATGGCCGTCGCCTTCTTGGACGGCGGCGGCGTGTAGTCGTCTGCCTTCTTGCGGATACGTGACTTCGGCACGAGGGTCTCTCCTGTCGATGCGCTGCGTGGCCGCGCAGGTAACTGTGGTCTGGCCGGGCGGGCTTCACCGGGAGCTGAGCCTCCCCCGGGCGTCCGTTAGCGTAGTGCTTCCGCGGCGCTGAAGGAGATAAGGGTACGTTGAGCAATTCTGCCGACTCCCCCGAAGGTGCCGGGCGCCGCCCCCGATGGCGTCCGGTTCGCGTGCTTACGGGCGCCGTTTTCGCGCTCGCGGGCCTGATTTTCTTCACCAGTTTCAACACGGCCAAGGGCACCAACATCCGCACCGATGCCTCGCTGCTGAAACTGTCGGACCTGATTCAGGAGCGCAGCCACAAGAACGGCACACTGGACGAGTCGAACGGCTCCCTGCGGGACGACGTGGAAGCCCTCGCCCAGCGCGACAACGGCTCCACCAAGGCCGACGACGCCCGGCTCAAGGCCCTGGAGGCCAACGCGGGCACCAAGGAGCTGAGCGGCAAGGCGGTCACGGTCACCCTCGCCGACGCCCCGCCCGACGCCACCGCCAAGCTCCCCGGCTACCCCGAGCCCCAGCCGAACGACCTGGTCATCCACCAGCAGGACCTCCAGGCCGTGGTCAACGCCCTGTGGCAGGGCGGCGCCAAGGGCATCAGGGTCATGGACCAGCGGCTGATCTCCACGAGCGCCGTGCGCTGCGTCGGCAACACCCTGATCCTCCAGGGCCGGGTCTACTCGCCGCCCTACAAGGTGACCGCCGTGGGCGACCCCGACAAGCTCAAGGACGCCCTCGCCGCGTCCCCCGAGATCCAGAACTACATGCTGTACGTCAACGCGTACGGTCTCGGCTGGAAAGTGGACGACGACGGGGCGGTGACTCTTCCCGGCTACTCGGGCACAGTGGATCTCCACTACGCGAAGCCTGTGGAGTGAGACGGAGCGAGCCCCGGGGAGGGACCGTCCTGTGTCCGTGCGTATGTCCGTGCGTGTGCTCGTCAGGACGTTCAGCGAACTCTGCGTCACCATCGGCGCGCTGATCGTGCTCTTTGTCGTGTACGTCCTGTTCTGGACCGGCGTGAAGGCCGACAACGCCATGGACAGCCAGATCGACGCCTTGCAGGACCAGTGGGCGCAGGGCGCGGTCTCCTCGGGGGCGGGCGACGAGCCGGCCGGGACATCGCCCGCGAAGCCCGCCCCCTACAAGGACGGCAAGCCCTTCGCCGTCATGTACATCCCCCGGTTCGGTTTCACGTGGAACAAGCCCGTGCTCCAGGGCACCGGCACCGACGTACTGAAGAAGGGCCTCGGTCACTACGCCTCCACCGCCCAGCTGGGACAGAAGGGCAACTTCTCCGTGGCCGGCCACCGCCGCACCTACGGCGACCCCTTCAAGGACTTCCCGAAGCTGCGCCCCGGCGACCCCGTCGTCCTGACCGACGGCGCGACCTGGTTCACGTACCGCATCGACAAGAAGCCCTACCGGACCCTGCCCGGCGACATCGGCGTCATCGACCCCGTCCCGCGCAAATCCGGCTTCGACGGGCCGGGCCGTTACCTCACCCTTACGACCTGTGAACCGGAGTGGGGGCACAGCCACCGGCTGATCGTCTGGGCGCATCTGGACGCCACTCAGCCCGTGGAGGCCGGGAAACCGGAGGCACTGCGCCGTTAGTCTGTTGCCGTACGGCGAGGGAGGCCCGTTGCCGTACGCGACGGAAGGGACGGCATGTACGGCTGGATCTGGCGGCATCTGCCGGGAAACGCATGGGTAAGGGCGCTGATTTCTCTGGTGCTCGTCTTCGCGGTGGTCTATGTGCTGTTCCAATACGTCTTCCCGTGGGCCGAGCCGCTGCTCCCCTTCAACGACGTCACCGTGGACGGCCAGTGAGTACCGCCGGCGGCCGCCGCAGCCGCGTCCTGGTCGTGGACAACTACGACAGCTTCGTCTTCAACCTCGTCCAGTACCTGTACCAGCTGGGTGCCGAGTGCGAGGTGCTGCGCAACGACGAGGTGGAGCTCCGGCACGCGCAGGACGGCTTCGACGGCGTCCTGCTCTCGCCGGGGCCCGGCACCCCTGAGCAGGCGGGCGTCTGCGTCGAGATGGTGCGCCACTGCGCCACGACCGGCGTGCCCGTCTTCGGCGTCTGCCTCGGCATGCAGTCGATGGCGGTGGCGTACGGCGGCGTGGTGGACCGCGCCCCTGAGCTCCTGCACGGAAAGACCTCGCTGGTGAGCCACGAGGGCAAGGGAGTCTTCGCGGGCCTGCCCTCGCCCTTCACCGCGACCCGCTACCACTCGCTCGCCGCCGAGCCCGCCACGGTCCCCGCCGAGCTTGAGGTCACCGCGCGCACGGAGGACGGCATCATCATGGGCCTGCGCCATCGGGAACTGCCGGTCGAGGGCGTGCAGTTCCATCCGGAGTCCGTACTGACCGAGCACGGTCACCTGATGCTCGCCAACTGGCTGGCGGAGTGCGGCGACACCGGCGCCGTCGAGCGATCGAGTGGGCTGGCCCCGGTGGTGGGCAGGGCCACGGCGTGACGGCCCTGCGCCCCGAGCACGACTCCTCCGGAGCCCCGTACGGCGCGAGCGGCGCGCACGGGGACGGCGGCGGTTACGCGCACGGAGGCGCCGGGGGCCCGGACGAGACCGCGGCTCTGGAGGAAGCGGTCGATCACCTGGCCGACCCGCTGACCGATCCACTGCCGGGCCAGCACCCCTCGCCGTGGTTCCGCAGCACGTCGGCGGGGCCGCAGCTGCCGCAACAGCCGCAGAGCCCCGCACAGGAGCGTCAGCAGGCGCCGCAGCCCCAGCGCCTCCCGCAGGAGCAGCGGCAGGCGGCGCCGCAGCCCCAGGGCCTCCCGCAGCAGCGGCAGCAGCAGCCGCGGCAGCAAGCGCGGCCGCAGGGGGCGTCTGAACCCACGTACGAGCAGCTGTACGGCGCCTATGCCCCCGGGCCGACAGCCGACGACGAGACGGTGGGTCTGCGGACCGCCGACACCCGCCGTGCGGCGGAACCCCGTCCCACCGGGGGCAGGGCCGCCCGCCGCAAGGCAGCCAAGAAGGGCGGCACGCGCCCCGCGCAGACCCGGCAGCCCGCACAGACCCAGACCCCGCGGACCCGGCCGGACGGCACTCCGCTCTCCCGGCTGGAGGCCCGCCGTGCCGAGCGCGCCCGCAGGCCCTCGCCCGGTGCGGCGATCAGCAGGGGGCTCGGCGAACTCTTCATCACCGTGGGCGTCTTGATGCTGCTGTTCGTCACCTACCAGCTGTGGTGGACGAACATCCGGGCCCAGCAGCAGGCGGACGGCGCCGCCCACGACCTCCAGGAGGAGTGGGCGAAGGGCAAGGGCAAGCCCGGGACCTTCGAACCCGGCCAGGGCTTCGCGCTCCTGCACATCCCCCGGCTGGACGTCGTCGTGCCGGTCGCCGAGGGCATCGACAAGCAGAAGGTGCTCGACCGCGGCATGGTCGGCCACTACAACGAGGGCGCGACCAAGACCGCCATGCCGGACGCCAGGACGGGCAACTTCGCGGTGGCCGGCCACCGCAACACCCACGGCGAGCCGTTCCGCTACATCAACCGCCTGGAGCCGGGCGACCCCATCGTCGTGGAGACGCGGGACAAGTACTACGTCTACAAGATGGCGAGCATCCTGCCGCAGACGGACCCCGGCAACACGAGCGTCATCGGCCCGGTCCCGCCGGGCTCCGGCTTCACGAAACCAGGCCGCTACATCACACTGACCACCTGTACCCCGGAATTCACGAGCAAGTATCGAATGATCGTCTGGGGCAAGATGGCCGAGGAACGGCCGCGCAGCAAGGGCAAGCCGAGCGCGCTGGTCGACTAGCAGTGTGAGAACGGGGCAGATCCAGTGGCAGCCACGACCGAAGACGACGAGAAGCAGGCCGAGGCGCCCGCTCCGGCGCCCGCACCACGACGCAGGGGCCGCGGCCCCATCGCCACGGCGGTCAGCGTCTTCGGCGAACTCCTGATCACCGCGGGCCTCGTGCTCGGGCTCTTCGTCGTCTACTCCCTGTGGTGGACGAACGTCGTCGCCGACCGCGAGGCGCACAAGCAGGGCGAGAGGGTGCGCGACCGCTGGGCGGGCGGTCCGGGCAGCGTCGACACCAGGGGCGGCATCGGCTTCCTCCACGTACCCGCGATGGGCAACGGCGAGATCCTGGTCAAGCCGGGCACCGACAGCAAGCTCCTGAACGACGGCGTCGCCGGCTACTACAAGAAGCCGGTCAAGTCCGCCCTGCCCGAGGACAAGAAGGGCAACTTCACGCTGGCCGCGCACCGCGACGGACACGGCGCGAAGTTCCACAAGATCGACAAGATCAAGAAGGGCGACGCGATCGTCTACGAGTCGCGGGACAAGTGGTACGTCTACAAGGTGTACGCGACGCTGCCGTCGACCTCGAAGTACAACGTGAAGGTCCTGGACCCGATCCCCAAGGAGTCCGGCGCGAAGAAGCCGGGCCGCTACATCACGCTGACGACCTGCACGCCCGTCTTCACCTCGAACTACCGCTACGTGGTGTGGGGCAAGCTGGAGCGGATCGAGAAGGTCGACAACCAGCGAACGCCTCCGGCGGAACTGAAGTGATCCGCTGACGGTCCGCCGGCGCCCCGCGGATCGACATGACAGAGCCCCGGGACCGCTGAGCGGTACCGGGGCTCTGCTTCATGCGGTGTGCCGAGCCGGATCAGTCGTCGTCGCGGTTCGAGCCCCAGTGCGAGTCGCGGTGGGAGTCACGCTGCGACAGGCCGCCGATGAAGCCACCGCCGTCGTCTCCGCCGCCGTTCCCGCCGTTGCCGTTACCGCCGCCGTTCCCGCCGTTGCCGTTGCCGCCCGCGGTGGTGAGGTTGACCGCCGTGCCGGGGGCGGCCTTCGTGCCCGCGGTGGGATCGGAGAAGACCACGAGCGCGTCGTCGTCCTGCGGCCCCGTGATGGACCCGACGGACAGCCCCGCGTCCTCGATGGCCTTGCGGGCGTCCTTCAGCTTCTGCCCGGTCAGCGGCGGGACGGTGGATTCCTCGGGCGCCTTGGCGACCTGGACGGTGACCGTGGAGCCCGGGTCGGCGGGCGTGCCGGCGGCGGGCGTGGTCTTGATGACCTTGCCCTCGTCGACCTCATCGGAGGCGACGTCCGACCGCGTGGCGGTGAAGCCGCTCTCCTTGAGCCGCTTCTCCGCGGCCGCGTAGTCGAGGCCGGTCACGTCGGGGACGCTGACCTGCTTCTTCTCCTGGGCGACGGTGAGCGTGATGGTCTCGCTCTTCTCCGCCTCCGTGTCGCCCTTGGGGTCCTGGGCGATGACGATGCCCGGGGTCTGGTCGGACTCCTGTGTCGTCTTCTCGACGTTCTTGAAGCCCTTGTCGGCGAGTTGTTCCTTGGCCTTCGCGTAGGTCAGACCCTGCACGTCCGGCACAGCGATCTTCGGGGTGCCCGACGAGACGGTCACCGTGACCGTGTCGCCCTTCTCGATGTCCGTGTCCGCGGCCGGGGTCTGCGCGCAGATCTCGCCCTTGGGGTACTTCTCGCACGGCTCGCGCTTGCCCACCTTGAGCTCGACGCCGGCGTTGGTGGCCGACTCCTTGCCCTCGGCGAGCGTGTCGCCGACGAAGTTCGGCGCCTTGATCGTGCCGTCGCCGCCACCGTCCCCGCTGAACGCGACCTTCCCGATGAGGATCGCCCCCACCAGGACCAGGACGCCCGCGAGGATGAGCAGCCACGTCGACGTGTTGCTCTTCTTCTGGCGGCGGCCGTGACCGCCCTCGTCCGATCCGTATCCGCCCTCGGGGCCGACCGGCGGCATCATCGTCGTCTGGCCGCCGCCGTTCTGCGGGTGCAGCATCGCGGTCTGCTGGTCGGCGCCGTAGCCGTCGGTCCCGCCGTAGCCGACCGCGCCCATGGCGGCGGTGGCCGCGACCGGCTGGCCGTCGAGGCACGCCTCGATGTCGGCGCGCATCTCGTCGGCCGACTGGTAGCGGTAGTCGGGGTCCTTGGTGAGGGCCTTCAGGACGATGGCGTCCATCTCCGGAGTGATCTCTCCGTCGAAGACGCTCGGGGCCTGCGGCTCCTCACGCACGTGCTGATAGGCCACCGCGACCGGGGAGTCGCCCACGAAGGGCGGCCGGACCGTCAGGAGCTCATAGAGCAGACAGCCGGTCGAGTACAGGTCGGAGCGCGCGTCGACCTGCTCGCCCTTGGCCTGCTCCGGCGAGAGGTACTGGGCCGTGCCGATGACCGCGGCCGTCTGCGTCATCGTCATGCCGGACTCGCCCATGGCGCGGGCGATGCCGAAGTCCATCACCTTGACCTGGCCGTTGCGTGTCAGCATGACGTTCGCGGGCTTGATGTCGCGGTGGACGATGCCGTTCCGGTGGGAGTACTCCAGGGCCTGGAGGATGCCGATCGTCATCTCCATGGCGCGCTCCGGCAGCAGCTTGCGGCCGGAGTGCAGGAGCTCACGCAGCGTGGAGCCGTCGACGTACTCCATCACGATGTACGGGATGGAGACCCCGTCGACGTAATCCTCACCGGTGTCGTAGACCGCGACGATCGCCGGGTGGTTGAGCGAGGCGGCCGACTGGGCCTCACGGCGGAACCGGGCCTGGAACGACGGGTCGCGGGCGAGATCCACCCGCAGCGTCTTCACCGCCACGGTCCGGCCGAGGCGGGTGTCGTGCGCGAGGTAGACCTCTGCCATCCCACCACGGCCGAGCACCTGGCCCAACTCGTACCGGCCGCCGAGGCGACGCGGCTCTTCCATAGCTAATCCAGCCCTCTCCGTCGGTCCCGACCGCACCTTGTGTGGTCCGGCGGTGTGCTGTCCGGGCATACCGTACCCGGCTCGACTTGCGTGACCCGGCCTCGACCGTCACCCGATACCGGACCGGTACCGCAACGTGCACCGATGTGGAGGGGCCGTGACAGGGGTCACTTCTTGCTGGCGATGACTGCCTTCATGACGTCCTTGGCGATGGGCGCCGCGAGCCCGCCACCGGAGATGTCGCCCCGGTCGGCGGCGCTGTCCTCGACGACCACGGCGACGGCTACCGGCGACCCGGAGTCCGTCTTGGCGTACGAGATGAACCAGGCGTACGGGTTCTTGCTGTTCGCGACGCCGTGCTGGGCCGTACCCGTCTTGCCGCCGACGGTGACGCCGGGGATCTGCGCCCGGGTGCCCGTACCCGTCTTGACGACCGTCTCCATCATTTCCTGGAGCTTCTGGGCGTTCTCCTTCGAGAGCGGCTCGCTCATCTCCTTGGGCGAGTGCTTCTCGACGACGTCGAGGTTGCGCGCCTGGAGCTCGCTGACCATGTACGGCTCCATGAGCGTGCCGTCGTTGGCGATCGCGGAAGCGACCATGGCCATCTGGAGCGGCGTCGCGGCGGTCTCGAACTGGCCGATGGAGGACAGCGCCGTCTGCGGCTTGTCCATGTCCTCGGGGAAGTTGGAGGCGTTGGAGCGCACCGGGACGAACTGCTCGGAGTTGAACCCGAACTTCTTCGCCGTCTCCAGCATCTTGTCCTTGCCGAGATCGGAGCCGATCTTGCCGAAGACGGTGTTGCAGGAGACCCGCAGCGCCTCACGCAGCGAGGCGTTCTTGCAGGGGAGGTCGCCCTCGTTCTTCAGCGGGGTGGTGGTGTTCGGCATGACCCACGGCAGCGGCGAGCGCGTCTTGCCGTCGATGTCGTCGTACAGGCCGTGCTCCAGGGCGGCCGCCGCCGTGACCACCTTGAAGGTGGAGCCGGGCGGGTAGGTCTCGCGCAGCGCGCGGTTGACCAGCGGCTTGTCCTTGTCCTTGTCCAGCTCGATGAACTTCTCGGCCTCTTCGTTCGTGTTGCCCGCGAAGTCACCGGGGTCGTACGAAGGGGTGGAGGCGAGGGCGAGGATCGCGCCCGTGGACGGGTCGATCGCGGCGACGGCACCCTTGCCGCGGCCCTTCAGGCCCTCGTACGCGGCCTTCTGCGCGGCGCCGTTGAGAGTGGTGACGACATTGCCGCCCTCCTTCTTCTCGCCGGTCAGCATGTCGAGCGTGCGGCGGAAGAAGAGCCGGTCGTCGTTGCCGGTGAGGATGCCGTCGTCGATGTACTCCAGCTGGTTGGCACCGATGCGCTGCGAGGAGTAGCCGGTGACGGGGGCCCACATGGGCCCGTCCTTCCAGGTCCGCTTGTACTTCAGGTCGCTGCCCGGGGTGGCCTTGGAGCCGGTGATGGGCTTGCCGTCCACGATGATGTCGCCGCGCGGCTGGGAGTAGCGCTCGATGGTGACGCGGGGGTTGGCCTTGTCGCTCTCGAGGTCGCTGGCTGCGACGTATTGAAGCCAGTTGTCGCGGATGAGCAGCGCGAGGACCAGCAGACCACAAAAGACAGCGATCCGGCGTAGCGGCTTGTTCACGGTCCGAACCTCTTCGACTTGCGATCACCATGGCCAGGTGCGGAGGAGTCTAGTACTACAGCCGATGGCTTCACGATGAGTGAGCGGGAGACAGCCCGCGCCTAAACGTCAGCTCAGTTGGTGTGCTTGCGGCAGCCTGGTGTGACGACTGCTGCGTTGGTCGAACGGTGGCGCCGAAAGACCAGTGGGAGCGGTTTCAGCGGGTGGTCCCAACAGCTCCGCAACGTCCGTAGGGCGGAGGAGCACGTCGGCGAGGGCACCGCGAACCTCCATGACAACCAGGCCCTGATTCCGCTGGGTCGGCACCGCTGCGTCGCCGTCGAGCGGACCATGTCCTTGCTGTCCGATGGCCGACACCTCCACCGCCGCTACGAGCGGAGACCGGAAGATGGCATCACAGCCTCGCCGTGATGCCATCGAAGACTCACCCACTGAGATGATGTCTTACTCTGGCCGGACAATCTGGGTCATCTCGGCATCGGGGCTGGCTGCTGGTGAAGGTGCGGGCCTTCTGGCGGTGTCGCTGATGCGCATCAGGATGCCGACCAAGGCCCAGTTGGCGATGACGGAGGAACCGCCATATGCGAGGAAGGGCATGGTCATGCCTGTCAGCGGGATCAAGCCCATGACGCCTCCGGCGACGACGAAGACTTGGATGGCGAAGGCACCGGACAGGCCAGCCGCGAGCAGCTTGCCGAACGGATCACGAGCAGCGAGCGCGGTGCGAAGACCGCGCTCCGTGATCAGACCGTAAATCAACAAGATCGCCATGACTCCGGCGAGTCCGATCTCCTCGCCGAAAGTTGCGAGGACGAAGTCGGAGTTGGCAGCAAACTTGATCAGATCCGAGTGGCCTTGCCCGAGACCAGCACCGAGCACACCGCCGGAACCAAAGGACCAAAGAGCCTGCATCGCTTGCTCGGAGTGGCCAGGCACACCCTGGCGGCTGAGCATGTACTCACGCATTGGATCCAACCAAGCCTGCACACGGCTCTGCACATGCGGCTCGAAGCTCGCCACACCAACCGCGCCGACTGCAGACATCAACAAACCGAAGATGATCCAGCTCGTACGCTCTGTGGCGACGTACAGCATGACGACGAACATTCCGAAGAAAAGCAGCGACGTACCAAGGTCGGTCTCGAAGACGAGGATGAGGATCGACATCGCCCAAACGACGATGATCGGACCGAGGTCGCGACCCCGAGGCAGGTAGAGCCCCATGAAGCGACGTGACGCCAGGGCCAGGGCATCCCGCTTCACCATCAGGTAACCAGCAAAGAAGACGGCAATAACGATCTTCGCGAACTCACCGGGCTGGATGGAGAAACCGCCGACGCTGATCCAGATCTTGGCGCCGAAGACATTCATGCCGAGGCCTGGGACCAATGGAAGCAGCAACAATACGAGCGCGCTGACCATTGAGATATAGGTGTAACGCTGCAGAACCCGGTGGTCCTTCATCAGCAGGAGCACTCCGACGAACAGAGCGATACCGATCGCCGAGTACATCAGCTGATTCGGAGCTGAGGGGCTGAAGGATCCGTACTGGTCCTTCGCCAGCTGTTGGAGCCGCTCAGACTGGTCCAGCCGCCAGATGATCACCAGACCGAGGCCGTTGAGCAGCGTGGCCAACGGCAACAACAGCGGGTCCGCGTACGCGGCGAACTTGCGTACGACGATGTGGCCGACGGCTGCAAGCAGGCCGAGCCCCATCCCGTACCCGAGCATGCCGGTGGGCACCTCGCCCGTCAGTGCGAGTCCCACATTCATGTAGGCGAACAACGGGATGACGACCGCGAAAGCGAGCAGCGCGAGTTCGGTGTTGCGCCGGCTCGGCGCTCCGATCGCGCCGATCGTCGACGTTTGTGTAGTACTGCTCATGGCGTGCAGAGGCCCCCAACGGCTGCTTACTGCTTACCGCACAGCGGGACCAGCTTCTGCTCATCCTCGGAGAGGCTGGGGCCGGGTGTGGGAGTCGGTGCGGTCTTGGACTTGTTCTTGTCGGTGGTGCTGTTCTTGTCGTTCTTGTCGGCCGGGTCCGACGGGTTCGTGGTGGGGTCGTCGCCCGGAGCCTTGGTCAAGCCGGTCGTGCCGCCCGCCTCGCCCTCACCGGGCTTGGCGTTCTCCTGGCGGTTCTCGCGCTCCACCTCGCGGCGCTCGGCGTCCTTCTTGCACGCGGAGGCCTGGAGACCCAGCTCCTGGATCTTGCTCCTGGCCTCGTCGAGGTTGCCCTCGGCGATGGTGGCCTCGACCTGCTTGCGCTGGTACGGCGGCAGGTACTTGAGTTCGATCTCGGGGTGGTCCTTCTCCACCTTCGACAGGCTGACCCAGGCGAGATCCTGGTCGATGCCGCGGTAGAGGGCGATGTGTTCGTCCTTCGTGCCCACGTAGTACTGGGTCTGCGTCCAGCGGTAGCCGCCGTAGAGACCGCCGCCGATGACGGCGAGCGCGAGCACCACGTAGAGGGATCTCTTGAGCCACTTGCGGCCGCCGGGCTTCACGAAGTCATCGTCGTCGTACGCCCCGAAGCTGCCCTCGGGGACGTACCCCGTGGTGTCGCCGCTTCCGGGGGGCCCGAAGCCGCCGCCCTGCCCGTGGGGGCTCTGCGGCGGCACCGGACGGCCGAGGCCCGAGGCGCGGCCCGCGGGCGTCTGCATGGCGCCGTCGTCCTGCGACTGGAGTTGGTTCTCGGCGACCGCGCCGACCACCACGGGGGTGTCGGACAGCTGACCGGCGAGGGTGTCGCCGCTGTCGATGTCCAGGACGTCGGCGACGATCACCGTGATGTTGTCGGGGCCGCCGCCGCGCAGCGCGAGCTGGATCAGCTCCTGCACGGTCTCCTGCGGGCCCTGGTAGGACGCGAGGGCGTCCTCCATGGTCTGGTGCGATACGACTCCGGAGAGGCCGTCCGAGCAGATCAGGTACCGGTCGCCGGCGCGGACCTCGCGGATGGAGAGGTCCGGCTCCACGTGGTCACCGCTGCCCAGCGCGCGCATCAGCAGGGAGCGCTGCGGGTGGGTGGTGGCCTCTTCCTCGGTGATGCGGCCCTCGTCGACGAGGCGCTGCACCCAGGTGTGGTCCTGGGTGATCTGCGTGAGCACGCCGTCCCGCAGGAGGTACGCGCGCGAGTCGCCGACGTGTACGAGACCGAGGCGCTGCCCCGTCCACAGGAGTGCGGTCAGGGTCGTCCCCATGCCCTCCAGCTGGGGGTCCTCCTCGACCATCAGCCGCAGCTGGTCGTTGGCCCGCTGCACGGCCGTGCCGAGCGACGTCAGGATGTCCGAGCCCGGGACGTCGTCGTCGAGCGTGACGAGCGTCGAGATGACCTCGGAACTCGCCACCTCGCCCGCCGCCTGGCCCCCCATGCCGTCGGCGATGGCGAGGAGACGGGGGCCGGCGTAACCGGAGTCCTCGTTCCCCTCCCGGATCATGCCCTTGTGCGATCCGGCGGCGAAACGCAGAGAGAGACTCATGCGCACCTCGCCCGTCGGCTCCGGGTACATCCGCACGGTGCCCACCCTCCGGTCGGGAGCGCGCCGGCGTCCAGTGCCTGGACAGCCGCTTCGGCTCGCTCGCTCCGCTCGCGCTCATTCATGATGTAGCACTACTTCCGCAGCTCAATGACGGTCTTGCCGATGCGGATCGGCGCGCCCAGCGGAACGGGCGTCGGGGTGGTGAGTCGGGTCCGGTCGAGATACGTGCCGTTGGTGGACCCGAGATCCTCGACGATCCACTGGCCGTCACGGTCCGGGTAGATCCTGGCATGCCTGCTGGAGGCGTAGTCGTCGTCCAGCACGATCGTCGAATCGTGCGCACGGCCCAGCGTGATGGTCTGGCCCTGCAACGCGACCGTCGTGCCCGCGAGGATGCCCTCGGAGACGACCAGCTTGGTGGGGGCGCCGCGGCGCTGGCGGCCACCGCCGCCCTGCTGCTGGCGCTGCTGGGGAGGCGCGGCCTGCTGCTGTCGGGCGGCCTGTTGCGGCCGCTCGCGGCGCGAACCGCGCTGTGTGACGCGCGTTCCGAACAGGTCGCTGCGGATGACCTGGACGGCCACGATCACGAACAGCCACAGAACAGCTAGGAAACCTAGCCGCATGACCGTCAGGGTCAGCTCTGACATTGCCCCCGCTTCACCCTTCGGCTTGCCGGTAAACGATGGTGGTTTGGCCCACGACGATCCGCGAGCCGTCGCGGAGCGTAGCGCGGGTGGTGTGCTGCCCGTCTACCACGATGCCGTTGGTAGACCCGAGATCCTGGATCGTCGAGGGCGTTCCGGTCCGGATCTCACAGTGCCGGCGGGAGACGCCGGGGTCGTCGATCCGCACATCGGCGTCGGTGCTGCGTCCCAGCACCAGCGTCGGGCGGGAGATCTGATGGCGGTTGCCGTTGATCTCGATCCAGCGCCGCACCTGGGCGCCCGGAAGCGGACCGGCGCCGGGGCCCGAAGGTCTCGCCGCCGCCGGGGACTGGCCGCCGGGGCGGCCGGCGCCGGGCGGTGGTGCCGCCGGCATGGGAGGTGCCCCGCCGGGAGCCCCGGAGGAACTGGAGGAAGGCGACTGCGGATAGCCATAGCCGCCGCCCGCTCCGCGGCCGGGAGCCGCGGGGCCGCTGGGGCCGGGGCCCGTCGCGGCCCGCTCGGGAGCCTGGGAGCTGCTGGAGGCGAGCGTGCGGCTGCGGACGCGGTACAGGCCGGTGTCGAGGTCCTCGGCCTTCTCCAGGTGGACCTTGATGGGCCCCATGAAGCTGTAGCGCTGCTGCTTGGCGTAGTCGCGCACCATGCCGGAGAGCTCGTCGCCGAGCTGCCCGGAGTAGGGGCTCAGACGCTCGAAGTCGGGCGCGCTGAGCTCCACGATGAAATCGTTGGGGACGACGGTCCGCTCGCGGTTCCAGATCGTCGCGTTGTTGTCGCACTCACGCTGGAGGGCGCCGGCGATCTCGACAGGCTGAACCTCGGACTTGAACACCTTGGCGAAGGTGCCGTTGACCAGACCTTCGAGTCGCTGCTCGAACTTCTTCAGGACTCCCATGGGGCACCTCCTCCGTCGTAGTCATCCTGGTACTGCTTACTGATCGTATCCACGCGCCGGGAAATCGGCTGGTTCCCCCTGTCCGCCCAGTCGACGAGTGTCGCCTCTCACAAGGCATGCCCGCACCAGGCCCCAGGGATCCTCCCAGGACCCCTGACGAGCCCCTGACTTCCGGTTCCGGAAACCCTTCCGGGTGGGTGCTCGGAATGCCTGCTCAAGACTCCTCTTACCAGGGATCGTAGAGGGGGTCCCAATCCAGTGTCCCGCACCTGGCTGCCGACCTCGGCGGCTCGGCGGGGAGCGGGGCGGCGCGGGTGGGGCGTGGGTGGGGTGTGGACGGGTGTTCGGGGTGTCCGGGGGCGGGCGGGGGTTGAGTGCGGGTCGGGCGTGGTGTGGAGCCTGGGGGTGCGAGCGGGGGTGCGGGCGCGGGGTTCGGACGCGGGGCGGGGTGGGAGCGGGGACGGTGGCGCGCGTCGGTGAGGGGCGGATCCCTGGGCAGGTGCCCGCCGAATACGGATGTGAATCCACCCTCCGCAGCGTGCTAATCTTCTGGATGTCGGCAGGCGCTCGCACCACACAGTGAGAGACCCAAAGACAACACCCATGCGCGGGTGGCGGAATAGGCAGACGCGCTGGATTCAGGTTCCAGTGCCCGAAAGGGCGTGGGGGTTCAACTCCCCCCTCGCGCACCATGAGGAAGCGGTTCTCCTCCGGATGAAAGTCCGGAGGAGGACCGCTTCTTTCTGTGTCCGTCGCCGGTCCGAGATCGACTTGGTCGCTGCCCGGTGCGGGGCAGTGATGTATGTCACCGAAGTTATCCACAGGCTCTGACGGGCGTCGACGAGCGGCGGTACCTTCGAGGCCAGGGTCGTTGGTCGGGCGGGTTTCGGCGGGGGCGATGGGCATGGCGGAGCTGAGCAGGGGCGAGGGGTTCGGGGGCGCGGTTCCCGGACAGCGAGGCGGCCGGGGGCGGGACGCGGCGCCGGACGGGCGGCTGCCGAGGGTGCCGGGGTTCGCGGCCTGGCCCGCGCAGGGATCTCCCAAGGACGAGGGCAAGGCGCTGCGTAAGCGGGTCGCCCGCTCCGCGCACGCGCAGTTCGAGGAGGGCGTCGGACGCCCTGACCCCGTGGCCGCCGTCGAGGAGTCGAACCGCAGCAGGCTCCCGGAGCTCGCGCCGATCCGGGTGGGCAGGATGGCCGCCTCTCCCTTCGCGTTCCTGCGGGGTTCCGCGGGACTCATGGCGTACGACCTCGCGCGTGCCCCGCTGACCGGTATCGGCGCCCAGATCTGCGGGGACGCGCACGCGGCGAACTTCGGGCTCTACGGGGACGCGCGCGGCGGCCTCGTCATCGACCTCAACGACTTCGACGAGACGGTGCACGGCCCCTGGGAGTGGGACCTCAAGCGGCTGGTCACCTCCCTGGTCCTCGCGGGGCGCGAGGCCGGGGCCGGCGAGGACGTCTGCGCGGTCGCCGCACTGGACGCCGTCGGAGCCTATCGCCGCACCATGCGGCTGCTCGCGAAGCTCCCGGCGCTGGACGCGTGGAACGCCATCGCGGACGAGGCACTGGTCTCGCACACGGACGCGCGTGACCTCCTCGGCACGCTGGAGCGCGTCTCCGAGAAGGCCCGGCAGAACACGAGCGCCCGGTTCGCCGCGAAGTCGACGGAGCGGGTCGAGGGCGGTGACGGTTCCGAGGGTCGGCGCTTCGTCGACACCCCGCCCGTGCTGCGCCGCGTACCGGACGCGGAAGCGGCCGCCGTGGCCGCTTCCCTCGGGGAGTACCGGGAGACGCTCACCGAGGACCGGCTGCCGCTGCTCGGGCGGTACGCGATCCAGGACGTGGCATTCCGCGTGGTGGGCACGGGCAGCGTCGGCCTGCGGTCGTATGTGGTGCTGCTGCTCGACCACCGGGGCGAGCCGCTGGTGCTCCAGGTCAAGGAGGTGCGGCCCTCCGCCCTGCTGCCGCATCTGCCCGGGGCGGGCTTCAAGGTGCCCGACACCGCGCACGAGGGGCGGCGGGTGGTGTCCGGTCAGAAGCGGATGCAGGTCGTCAGCGACTTCCTCCTCGGGTGGACGACGGTGGACGGACGGCCCTTCCAGGTACGCCAGTTCAGGAACCGCAAGGGCAGCGTGGACCCGGCGGCGCTGAGCCCCGACCAGCTCGACGACTACGGCCGCATGACCGGCGCCCTGCTGGCCCGTGCCCACGCGCACAGCGCCGACCCACGTCTCATAGCGGGGTACTGCGGCAAGAGCGACGAGCTGGACGAGGCGATGGCACGGTTCGCGACGGCGTACGCGGACCGTACGGAGGCGGATCACGCGCTGCTGGTGCGGGCGGTCAAGGAGGGGCGGATAGCCGCCGAGGCGGGGGTGTGACGGACGTGCTCGCGGTGTACTTCCGGGGCGGGGCGCCGGGTGCCCTACGCTGGACGAGTGACGATCCCGGAAGCCGAGCCGACGCAGCCCGAGTCCCCTGAGACCCCCGTGTCTTCTGAGGCCTCCGCGTCTCCTGAGACCCCCGGCGAGGGGGCGCGGCGACCGGGCTCCGAGGGGCGGCTCAAGGACCAGCTGAAGGAGCGGCTCAGGGCGCGGTCACAAGGAGCGGGCGAGGGCGAAGCGCCTCGTGAGGAGCCGGTCGCGCGGCCCGAGGAGCGCCTCGAGAGGGCCGTGCGCGCCGCCGAGCAGGCGCTGATCGAGTACGAGATCGCGTTGGAGACCTTCCGGGTGGAGGTCGAGAACTTCTCCCGGCTGCACCACCAGAAGCTCGGCCCGATGTACGCGCGCCTCGACGAACTGGACGCGCGGATCGCCGAGGCCACCGCGGCCCGCACCGGCGACCCCGAGGACGTGCGCAAGGCGGAAGAGGCGCGGGCGCGGGTGATGCCGATGCCGGGCGTCGAGGAACTGTTCCACGGCTGGATGGACGACGAGGGGCTCTACCCCGAGGCCGCCGCGATGCTGACCGATCAGTCGGTGCGGCCCCCGCAGCGGGTGCGGCCCGGCGAGGAGGCCCGCAAGCTCTACCGCGAGCTGGCCCGCAAGGCCCACCCGGACCTGGCGCAGGAAGAGGGCGAGCGGCAGCGGCGCGAGGAGTTCATCACGCGTGTCAACGCCGCGTACGCCCGCGGGGACGAGGCGCTGCTGCGGGAGCTCTCCGAGGAGTGGGCCGCGGGGCCGGTGCCCGAGGAGCAGCGGCTCACCCGCAGCGAGGAGCTGTACGCGAGGCTCGAATGGCTCGCCCAGCGCAAGGAACTCCTCACGGTCCTCGCCAAGGAGCTGGAGGAGAGCGCGATCGGCGGCATGCTGCGCCTCGCGCCCGACGACCCGGACACGCTCCTCGACGAGATCGCCGAGCAGCTGCTCGCGCAGGTCGCCGAGCGCGAGGCCGAGCTGGAGCGGCTGACCGCCTAGTCGCGCCGGGCGCCTCGGTCGCGCCGGTCGCGTCCGCGGGCGGGCGCGGGTCGGGTAGCGTCGGGGACATGGCTTTCGGAACTCATGTGCCCACGGTCGGCGTCGAAGACCTCACGAGCGGCGACTTTCTGCTGGACGTCCGGGAGGACGACGAGTGGCAGGCGGGCCACGCGGCGGGTGCGCTGCACATTCCGATGAGTGAATTCGTCTCCCGCTACGGCGAGTTGACCGAGGCCGCGCCGCAGGACGGCAAGGTCAACGTCATCTGCCGGTTCGGCGGTCGCTCCGCCCAGGTCGCGATGTACCTCGGGCAGCAGGGCATCGACGCGGTGAACGTCGCCGGTGGCATGGAGGCCTGGGCCGCCGCGGGCCGCCCCGTCGTCGACGACAAGGGCGAGCCGGGCTCCGTCATCTGAGACCGCGCCCGCGGCGTATGGGCTTACCCGTCTGCGCCGAGCTGCCTGAGCCGCCTCAGCCGAGCGCGTGGGTGGCCAGCAGATCGCCCAGGGTCTCCTCGTGTGCCGCTGCCGGGCCGAGGGAGAGCTCCAGCTGCTTGGCCCAGGCGTGGTAGCGGTGCAGGGGGTAATCGGTGTCGGCGCCGAAACCGCCGTGCAGGTGCTGGGCCGTCTGCACGACCCTTCGTACGCCGTCGGACGCCCAGATCTTGGCGACGGACACGTCCGCGGTGGTGGGCAGGGCGCCGTCCGCGCCGGTGCTGACGCGCCAGGCGGCCTGCCAGAGGGTGACCTCCATGGCGCGCAGGTCGATATAGCGGTCGGCGGCCTGCACGGCCACGGCCTGGAACGTGGCCACGGGGTGGCCGAACTGCTCGCGCCTGCCGGTGTATTCAGCGGTCATACGCAGGACGCCCTCGCCGAGGCCCAGGGCGAGCGCGCAGGCGCCGGTGGTGAGCAGGTCGCGGAGCCGGTCCCAGGCGCCGTCGGCCTCGATGACGTCGGACGCGGCGACGCGGACGCCCTCCAGGCGCAGCTCGGCGAGGCGCTCTCCGCTGGTGGAGTACTGCTCGGCGAGGGTGAGGCCGTCGTGGTCGCGCGGGACGAGGGCGAGGATGGTGCGCCCGTCGGGTGTGTGGGTGGGGATGACGACCAGGTCGGCGTTCTGCGCCCAGGGGACGGCCGTGTGCAGCCCGTCGAGGAGCCAGGCGCCGTCGTCGCGCCGCGCGGTGACGGCCAGTTCGGCCGGGTCGTGGCCGGTGCGGCCGGTGGCGGCGACGGTCAGGACGAGTTCTCCGCGCACGGCTCGGGGGAGAACCCGCTGCTTCACATCATCGCCGCCGTACGTCTGTACGGCCCATACGGCGGCGCTGTTCTCCAGCAGTGGGACCCGTGCGAGGACCTTCGCGGACTCGCGGAGCACCAGGCACAGGGCGATGGCGTCGAGGCCCACGCCGTCATGCTCGGTGCCGACGAGCAGGCCGAGGAGGTCGGCGTCGGCCAGCCTGGACCACAGGGCGCGGTCGAAGTCCTCGGCGACGGCGCCGGGCGTGAGTGCCGGGCTCGGCACCCCGTCCGGTACGACGTCGGCGAAGAGCGCCTTGGCCGTCTCGACCACGGCCTGCTGTTCCTCGGTGAAGGTGAAGTCCACTGCCTGTCCTCCCGTGCACCGGTCCCGCGTACCTGACGGGGCGTCAAGATAGAACAGGTTCTAGAGGAAGGGAACAGAGAGGGGCAGGGAGGGGTAGGGAGAGGCGCGGGTGAGGCGGGGGTGGGGACGGGGCGTCCGGCGGTTGGGGACGTGCGGTCAGCGGTCGAAGTCCAGCTCCACCGTGGCCGTGACCGGGCGCGACTGGCACGCCAGTACATAGCCGGCTTCCGTCTCCTCCGGTTCCAGCGCGAAGTTCCGGTCCATCCGGACCTCGCCCGAGACCCGGAAGGCGCGGCAGGTCCCGCACACCCCGCCCTTGCAGGCGTAGGGCGCGTCCGCGCGGTTGCGCAGGACCGTCTCCAGCAGCGTCTCGCCGTCCAGGACGGGCCAGGTGCCCGAGCGGCCGTCGAGGGTGGCCGTCACCGTGCTGTCCGAGACCGTGGCCGTCGGGGTCGGGGCCTGGGCCGCGGTGGCCACACCGCCGTCCACGTGGAAGATCTCCTCGTGGATGCGCCCACGGGGCACCCCCAGGGCGCGCAGGGTCCGCTCCGCGCCCTGCACAAGGCCGAACGGGCCGCACAGGAACCAGCCATCGACCTCCGCCACGGGCAGCAACGCCGGCAGGAGCCGGGTGAGCCGCTCCTCGTCGAGACGTCCGGAGTCGAGGCCAGCCTGCTGCTCCTCGCGGGAGAGGACGGTCACCAGCTGGAACCGGTCAGGCCAGCGGTCCTTGAGGTCGGCGACCTCCTCCAGGAACATCGTCGAGGCGGCGGTGCGGTCACTGCGGATGAGGCAGAAGTCGGCCAGCGGTTCGCGCTCCAGGAGCGTCGTGACGATGGAGAGCACCGGGGTGATCCCGCTGCCGCCGACCACCGCCGCGTAGCGTCCGGGCGCGGGCTCCAGGGTGAAACGGCCGGCCGGAGTCATCACCTCCAGCTCGTCGCCTATGGCCAGCTCCTTGAAGGCGTACGTCGAGAAGGCGCCGTCCTCGACGAGGCGCACCCCGACCCGCAGCGTCCGGGGCTCGTCCGCGGCGTCGGGGCGCGGGGCGGGGGAGCAGATCGAGTACGTACGCCGGATCTCGGTGCCGTCGGCGAAGCGGCGTATGGCCAGGTGCTGGCCCGGGGCGAAGCGGTATTCCTCGCGCAGGGCGGGCGGCACGTCGAAGGTCAGCGTCACGGAGTCGTCGGTGAGCCGGTCGACCGCCGCTACCCGGAGCGGGTGGAAGCGGGCCATCACAACTCCTTGAAGTGATCGAAGGGTTCACGGCAGGAGGCGCAGCGGCGCAACGCCTTGCAGGCCGTGGAGGAGAAGCGGCTCAGCAGCTCCGTGTCGGTCGAGCCGCAGTGCGGGCAGCGGATCGTCAGGCTCAGGGGGACCGGGCCGTCCGCCGGGTGGGAGCGCGGCGGCGCGATGCCGAACTCGGCGAGCTTGCGGCGGCCTTCGGCGCTGATGTCGTCCGTCGACCAGGCGGGGGAGAGCACCGTGCGCACCGAGACCTCGGCCATGCCGTGCTCGTACAGCACCTGCTCTATGTCGGAGGTCATGGCCTCGATCGCCGGGCAGCCGGTGTACGTGGGGGTCAGCTCGACGTCGACCTTGCCGGGAGCGAGGAGCCGCACGCCGCGCACCACACCGAGGTCGGCCAGGGTGAGCACCGGCAGCTCCGGGTCGGGGACCGAGCCCGCGAGGGCCAGGAGCTCCGCCTCCAGGGCGCTGGGCGAGGTCGTCACCATGACGCCCCCGGATGGCTGCGGTGCAGATGCTGCATCTCGGCGATCATGCGTCCGAACGGTTCGGTGTGCAGGCCCTGGCGTCCGGCGCCCGCCGTCCACGCACCGACCTGCGGCCCGTCCGGCACGGTCAGGGTGGCCCGCTCGATGACGGCGGTCACCGAGGCCGTCCAACCGTCCCGCAGTGCCTGGCAGTCGACGTCCAGGCCGTCCACCGGCTGGAACATCTCGCCGGTGAAGCGCCACAGCGCGTCGAGTCCGCGCTGCATGCGCTCGTGGCTCTCTGCCGTCCCGTCGCCGAGCCGCAGCGTCCACTGCTCGGCGTGGTCCTGGTGGTAGGCGACCTCCTTGACGGCCTTCGCCGCCAGGGGCGCGAACTCGCCGTCTCCGGCGGCCAACTGGCCGTACAGCAGGGTCTGGTAGGTGGAGAAGTAGAGCTGGCGGGCGATGGTGTGTGCGAAGTCGCCGTTCGGCTGCTCGACCAGTTGGAGGTTGCGGAAGGCGCGCTCCTCGCGGAGGTATGCCAGCTCGTCCTCGTCGCCGGCCAGGGAGAGCAGGACGCGGGCCTGGCCGAGCAGGTCGAGGGCGATGTTCGCGAGGGCGACCTCCTCTTCGAGGACGGGGGCGTGTCCCGCCCACTCCCCCAGGCGGTGCGAGAGCACCAGGGCGTCGTCCCCCAGGGCGAGGGCGGGCTGGGCCCGCGTCGACGTGGCGGCGGGGGTGGGTGTGGCGGTCACAGGTGCTTCACCCCCTCCGGGATCTCGTAGAACGTCGGGTGGCGGTAGGGCTTGTCACCGGCCGGCTCGAAGAAGGAGTCCTTCTCGTCCGGCGAGGAGGCGGTGATCGCGGCGGAGGGCACGACCCAGAGGGAGACGCCTTCGCTCCTGCGGGTGTAGAGGTCGCGGGCGTTGCGCAGGGCCATCTCCGCGTCGGGCGCGTGCAGGCTGCCGGCGTGGGTGTGGGAGAGCCCGCGGCGGGAGCGGACGAAGACCTCCCACAGCGGCCAGTCGGTCGAGCTGCTCATGCTGTCGCCTCTCCGTGCTGTGCGGCGGTGCCCTGTCGTGCGGCGGTGCCCTGTCGTGCGGTGTCGCCGGCGTGCGGGCTGTCCGTGCGGGGCGCGGCCGCTTGCTTCACGGCGTAGGCCGCCGCGGCCTCCCGGACCCAGGCACCCTCCTCGTGGGCGCGCCTGCGCTGGGTGATGCGCTGGTCGTTGCAGGGGCCGTTCCCCTTGAGGACGTCCCAGAACTCCGTCCAGTCGATGGGGCCGAAGTCGTAGTGGCCCCGCGCCTCGTTCCACACCAGGTCCGGGTCGGGGAGTGTCAGGCCGAGCGACTCGGCCTGGGGGACGCAGATGTCCACGAAGCGCTGGCGCAGCTCGTCGTTCGAGTGGCGCTTGATCTTCCATGTCATCGACTGCTCGGAGTGCGAGGACTCGTCGTCGGGCGGCCCGAACATCATCAGCGAGGGCCACCACCAGCGGTTCACCGCGTCCTGCGCCATCTCGTGCTGCGCCCGGGTGCCGCGGCTGAGGGCGAGCAAGGACTCGTACCCCTGGCGCTGGTGGAAGGACTCCTCCTTGCAGACGCGGACCATCGCGCGGGCATAGGGGCCGTATGAACAGCGGCAGAGGGGGACCTGGTTGGTGATCGCGGCGCCGTCCACGAGCCAGCCGATCGCGCCGACGTCCGCCCAGGTCAGCGTGGGGTAATTGAAGATCGACGAGTACTTCTGGCGGCCCGAGTGCAGCTTGTCGAGCAGCTCGTCGCGGCTGGTGCCGAGCGTCTCGGCGGCGCTGTAGAGATACAGGCCGTGGCCCGCCTCGTCCTGCACCTTGGCCATGAGGATCGCCTTGCGCCGCAGGGAGGGGGCGCGCGTGATCCAGTTCGCCTCCGGCTGCATGCCGATGATCTCGGAGTGGGCGTGCTGCGCGATCTGCCGGACCAAGGACGCGCGATAGGCGTCCGGCATCCAGTCGCGCGGCTCGATGCGCTCGTCGGCGGCGACCGCCTCGTCGAAGGCGGCCTGCTGCTCGGCCGAGGACGTCGCTTCGACCGGCTCCGTCCTCGCCGCCCTGTGTGCGGCTGCTGTCGCCATCTCGGTCCCCCTCGACCTGAGCGAACTCGACCTGAGCGAACCGACCGACCGATCGTTCGGTTCGTTGGATTCAATGGTGCGGCGCGGCGCCATAAGGTGTCAACCCTGTGGATAACTTCGCGAACGCTGTGCGCGGCGGGCGGGCCTGAGTACCGTTCCGGCGGCAGGGTTCGAGCGGGATCGGGGAACGGGGCGGAATGGACGGGAACGACAAGGGCACGGGCGGGGAGCCCAGGGAGCCTGCCGGGCCCCGCCCGCAGGCCTCAGGGCCAGGCCCGCCTTGCCGCCCGACCCGGCGGCCACGCCCGGCACCCGGCTGCCGCGCCGCCCGCCCCGGCAGCGGCGCCCACCCCTCCACCCCCCGGCATCGCCGGACTGAAGCTCGGCTACCAGATCGCCGCGGCCTGCGTCCTCGTGCTCGTCGCCGTGGCCGCATGCGTCCACGTGGGGATGCTCTTCCTCCATGTGGCTCCCTCGAACACCCTGACCAAGCGGCACGGCGACGCGGTTGACGCGTGGATCTACCCCGAGTTCGAGCAGAACTGGAAGCTCTTCGCGCCCAACCCCCTCCAGCAGAACATCGCGGTGCAGGCCCGGGCGGAGCTCCGTACGGCCGACGGGGGGGTGCGGACGACCGACTGGTACGACCTCTCCGCGCGGGACGGCGCCGACATCGACGGCAACCTGCTGCCCAGCCACACGCAGCAGAACGAGCTGCGGCGCGCCTGGGACTTCTACGCCGGCTCGCACGACGCGCAGAATCGTCCCGTCGGCCTGCGGGGCCAGCTGTCCGAGCGCTACATCCGCCGCATCGCGTACATGCGGCTCGAACGGGAGCGGCCCGGCGGCAAGGGCGACGAGATCGTGCGCGTACAGCTGCGCTCCAGGACCACGAACGTGCGGCCGCCCAAGTGGAGCGAGGAGAAGGTCTCCCCCAAGCCGGTCCACCGGCTGCTCCCCTGGTGGTCCGTGACGCCCGACGACCTGCCGCTCGCCTCGGGAGACACCTCGGAGAACGGCTCGAAGAACGGGTCGGGAAGCACCTCGTCAGACGGTTCGGAGAACGGTTCGGGAAGCGGTCCGCGTCCGAACGCCGAGGGGACTGCCCGGTGACCCGTATCGAACGCCCGCTGGTGCGGGGGGTCAACAAGGCCACGGGAGCCGCCCTCGGCCCGTACCAGACCGCGGTGGTCCGCATAGGTTTCGCCGCCACCTGGCTGCTCTTCCTGCTGCGGGAATTCCCCCACCGCCACGAGATGTACGGGCCGGACGGCCCCTGGGACTGGGACATGGCCCGGCAGCTCATCTCGGGCAACCACGCCTTCACGGTCCTGATGTGGTCGGACGGGCGGCTCTGGTTCGAGGTCGTCTACGCGCTGGCGATGCTGAGCAGCGCCCTGCTGATGCTCGGCTGGCGCACGCGCACGATGTCCGTGCTGTTCATGATCGGTGTGCTGTCGCTCCAGAACCGCAGCATCTTCATCGGCGACGGCGGCGACAACGTCATCCATCTCATGGCGACCTATCTGGTGCTGACCCGGTGCGGCCAGGTCTGGTCGCTGGACGCGCGGCGTGCGGCACGCGCGCGTGCGGAAGCGGGCAGGGCGGTCGGCCAGGAGGTCGGCCAGGCGGTCGGCCAGGCCGCCGGCTGGGGCGTCGACCGGGTCGGGCCCGTGCTGTGGTGGGTGCTCGGGCTCGCCCTGTCCGTCGTGACCTTCATGGGGGAGCTCAGCGGCGGGTGGCTGCTGATCTTCTGGGGGCTGTGGCTCGCACACGGCCTGTGGGGGGCGGTGGGCCGCCGCGCCCCGCACGGCGAGCTGCGCAAGCTGCTCGACGTCCTCGCCAACATCGTCCACAACGCGGGCCTTCTCCTGATCATGGTCGAGGCCTGCCTGATCTACGCCACCGCGGGCTGGTACAAGATCCAGGGCAGTCGCTGGCAGGACGGCACGGCCGTGTACTACCCGCTGAACCTCGACTACTTCTCCCCGTGGCCCGCCCTCTCGGACCTGCTGTCGTCCAACGGCGTGATGCTGATGCTGGTGACGTACGGGACGGTCGCCGTGCAGGTGGCCTTCCCCTTCACCCTCATCAACCGCCGGGTGAAGAACGTCCTGCTGGCGGCGATGATCTTCGAGCACGCCGTGATCGCCGTCGTCCTCGGGCTGCCGTTCTTCTCACTGGCGATGATCGCGGCCGACGCGGTCTTCCTGCCGACGTCGTTCCTGCTGCGCCTGGGCGGGTGGGCGGCACGCGCGCGTGGAGCGGTGGTTTCCCGTGTGCCGCGCGCCCGTCCGGCGCTCGCCCGTCTGACGCGCAGGGGCCCTCTGCCGCGGACCCCCACGGACGCGCAGCGGGACGGGAAAGCCGCCGGTCACGCGCGCGTAGGCTTCACTCCATGAACAGGACGGATGCGGCGGGCCCCGCATGACCAGGACGGACGCTGCGGGTCCTGACGGTGCCGTGCGCGCCTGGCGCGGGCTCGCCGACACCTCCGTGCTGCTCGACGGCTTCCATGCGATCAAGCACGCGCTGCGGTTCGACGCGCGGGTGCCGGTCGCGCTGACCGTCGACCGGGCCGGTGCGCTCGCCCTCGCTGACGAACTGGCGCCCGATGTGAGGGCCGCGCTGGACGCGCTTCTGGTGGAGGTCCCCGAGGAGCGGCTGCGCGCGCTGGTGCCCCGTCTGCACCCCACCGCGATGGCCGCCTTGGCGGTACGTCCCTCGCGGGCGGCCAACCTCGAAGCGCTGGCGCGCATGCCGAGGCCCGCGCCGGTCGTGGTGCTCGACGACCCCCGCAATCTCGGCAACGCCGGGGCGGTGATCCGGCTCGCCGCCGGGTTCGGCGCGACCGGTGTGGTCACGACCGGGACGCTCGACCCCTGGCACCCCACGGTCGTACGCGGCGGGGCCGGCCTGCACTTCGCGACGGCCGTGGAGCGGATGGAGGCCGCCGAGCTGCCGCCGGGGCCGGTGTTCGCGCTCGACGCGGAGGGCGTGGACATCCGGGGGCTGGAGCTCCCGGACGATGCCGTGCTCGCCTTCGGGTCCGAGCGCAGCGGTCTGTCGGCCGCCCTGCGCGAACGGGCCGATCACCTGGTGTCCCTGCCGATGCGGCCGCAGGTCTCCAGCTACAACCTGGCGACGAGCGTCGGCATGGCGCTCTTCCACTGGTCGGCGGGCAGGCCTCCGGGCCTGGAGGCCTGAACCCGCCGAGCCCGTCCCGCGCGCGGGTCACGCGTCCTTGCGGATCTCCACCACGCGGAAGCGGTTGGCGACGAACGCGCCGTCGCACAGCGCGGCGTTCGCCGCGGGGTTGCCGCCCGAGCCGTGGAAGTCCGAGAACGCCGCCGTCTGGTTCACATAGACGCCGCCCGTGAGGTTCAGGGACAGCTGGGCGCACTCCTCCAGGCAGGTCTCCTCGACGGCCGCGGAGACCTCTTCCGAGGTGGTGTACGCCCCGACGGTCATCGCTCCCTTCTCACGCACCGTGCGGCGCAGCAGCTCCACCGCGTCCGCCGCCGAGTCGACCGCGACCGCGAAGGAGACGGGGCCGAAGCACTCGCTGAGGTACGCCGCCTCGGCGTCCGGCTTCGCACCGTCCAGCTTGACGATCACCGGAGTACGCACCACGGCGTCGGGAAATTCGGGATTCGTGATCTGCCGTGACGGCAGAGCCACCTCGCCGAGCCCGGCGGCGGCGTCCAGGCGGCTCCGCACGTCGGGGTTGACCAGCGCGCCCAGGATGCCGTTCGCCCGGGCGTCGTCGCCGAGCAGGCCGTTCACCGAAGCGGCGAGGTCGGCCACCACCTCGTCGTACGACTTGGCTCCGGCGTCCGTACGGATGCCGTCACGCGGGATGAGGAGGTTCTGCGGGGTGGTGCACATCTGGCCGCTGTAGAGGGACAGGGAGAAGGCGAGGTTGGCCAGCATTCCCTTGTAGTCGTCCGTCGAGTCGACGAGGACGGTGTTGACCCCGGCCTTTTCCGTGTAGACCTGCGCCTGGCGGGCGTTGGTCTCCAGCCAGTCGCCGAAGGACGACGAGCCCGTGTAGTCGATGATCTTGATCTCGGGGCGCACGGCGAGCGTCTTGGCGATGCCCTCGCCGGGCCGCTCGGCGGCCAGGCAGACCAGGTTCGGGTCGAAGCCGGCCTCCGCGAGGACCTCGCGGGCGATCCGCACCGTGAGCGCGAGGGGGAGCACCGCGCGCGGGTGGGGCTTGACCAGGACGGGGTTGCCGGTCGCGAGCGAGGCGAAGAGGCCCGGGTAGCCGTTCCACGTCGGGAAGGTGTTGCAGCCGATCAGGAGCGAGAGGCCGCGCGCCACCGGCGTGAACCGCTTGGTCATCGCGAGAGGGTCACGCTTGCCCTGGGGCTTGTGCCACTCGGCCGTGTCGGGGGTGCGGGCCTGCTCGACGTAGGCATACGCGATCGCTTCCAGGCCGCGGTCCTGGGCGTGCGGGCCACCCGCCTGGAAGGCCATCATGAAGGCCTGGCCGCTGGTGTGCATGACCGCGTGCGCGAACTCGTGCGTACGGGCGCTGATCCGGGCCAGGATCTCCAGGCTGACCATCGCCCGCGCTTCCGCGCCCGCGTCGCGCCAGGCGCGCATCCCGGCGCGCATGGCGGGCAGCAGGGTGTCGATGTCGGGGTGGGGATACGTGATCCCCAACTCCGGGCCGTACGGCGAGACTTCCCCGCCCACCCAGTCGTCCGTGCCGGGCTGGTCCAGGTCGAAGCGGGTGCCCCGGAGGGCGTCGAAGGCGGCTTTGCCCTCGGGCAGGCTCAGGCTGCCGTCCTCCCCGTACGCCTTCGGGTGCTCGGGGTGCGGGGACCAGTAGGCGCGCGTCCGGATCGTCTCCAGCGCCTGGTCGAGGGTGGGCCGGTGCTTGGCGATCAGCTGGTGCGCGGTGAGTTCGGCGGCCATGACAGGACCAACTCCTCGTCGGTCAGCTCTCCATCGAGCTGGCGAGTGGGCGGGAACAGTGGGCAGGGACTGGCTGACAGAGCTAGAGTAACCGAACGATCGGTCGGGACAAGAGGGTCCGCCAAACCTGTGGACAACTTCTCCGCGGCCACTCAGAACCCTCGGGGGCCACCACCCCGAACCCTCCGGGACCACCACCCCGGACCCGTCGGCCGACGGACCGTGCGGGAGGATCGCGAACATGACAGCACTCGAGCTCAGCAGCGCCGTTGCCGTGGTCGGCACCGGAACCATGGGGCAGGGCATCGCACAGGTCGCCCTGGTGGCCGGCCACCCCGTGCGGCTGTACGACGCGGCCCCCGGCAGGGCCAAGGACGCGGCCGACGCGATCGGCGCCCGCCTGGACCGGCTCGTCGAGAAGGGCAGGCTCACGGCCGAGGACCGCGCGGCCGCGGCCGCCCGGCTCACGCCCGCCGAGAGCCTCGCCGAGCTGGCCGGTTGCGGCCTCGTCGTCGAGGCGGTGCTGGAGCAACTGGACGTCAAGCAGCGGCTGTTCCAGGACCTGGAAGGCGTCGTCGCCGAGGACTGTCTGCTGGCCACCAACACCTCCTCCCTCTCCGTGACCGCCATCGCGGGCGCCCTGCGCGCGCCGGGCCGCTTCGTGGGCCTGCACTTCTTCAACCCGGCGCCGCTGCTCCCCCTCGTGGAGGTGGTCAGCGGCTTCGCGACCGACGAGCGGGCGGCCACGCGCGCGTACGAGACCGCGAAGGCCTGGGGCAAGACACCCGTGCGCTGCGCGGACACCCCGGGCTTCATCGTCAACCGTGTGGCCAGGCCCTTCTACGCCGAGGCCCTGCGCCTGTACGAGGAGCGGGTCGCCGACCCGGCCACCATCGACGCGGTGCTGCGCGAGTGCGGCGGCTTCAAGATGGGCCCCTTCGAACTCACCGACCTCATCGGCCAGGACGTCAACGAAGCGGTCACGCGCTCGGTGTGGGAGTCGTTCTTCCAGGACCCCAAGTTCACGCCCTCGCTCGCGCAGCGCCGGCTCGTCGAGTCACGCCGTCTCGGCCGCAAATCGGGCCAGGGCTGGTACGCGTACGGGGACGGCGCCCCGCGCGCGGAGCCGCACACCGCCGGGCCCGAGCGGGCTCCGGAGTCCGTCACCGTCCACGGGGACCTCTTCGCGGCGGACGGTCTGCTCGGCCTCATGCGGGAAGCCGGCATCCGGGTCGGGCACGGGAAGGACACCCCTAGCTACCCCGGCTCCATCGAGCTGCCCGGAGGCGCACGGCTCGAACTGGCCGACGGGATGTCCCCCGACGCCGCGGCGGAGCCCACGATCCACTTCGATCTCGCGCTCGACTACCGGGCGGCGACGCGCATCGCCCTGGCCCCGTCGAGCCGGGTGGGCGAACCGGCCCTCAAGGAGGCGATCGGTCTCTTCCAGGCGCTCGGCAAGAAGGTCAGCGTCATCGGCCCCGCTCCGGGAATGATCGTCGCCCGCACGGTGTGGATGCTCGTGGACTTCGCCCTGGACGCCGTGGGGCGCGAGGTGGCGGGCGCCGAGGACGTCGACACCGCCATGCGCCTTGGCGTCAACTACCCGCTCGGCCCGGTCGAATGGGGCCGCCGCCTCACCGCGTACCGCGTGGCCGAGGCGCTGGACCTTCTGCACGGCGAGTACCCCACCGGGCGTTACGCGCCCTCCCAGGCACTGCGGCGCCAGGCCGTGCGAGAGGAGTACTCATGACCACCGCCCGACGGGACACGTACACCCCCGAGACGCTGCTGGGCGTCGCCGTGCGGGTCTTCAACGAGCGCGGCTACGACGGCACGTCCATGGAGCACCTCTCCAAGGCGGCCGGCATCTCCAAGTCGTCGATCTACCACCACGTGACGGGCAAGGAGGAGCTGCTGCGCCGCGCGGTGAGCCGGGCGATCGACGGCCTCTTCGGGATCCTCGCCGAGGAGCACGCGCGCGTGGGCAGCGCCGTGGCGCGCCTGGAGTACGTCACGCGCCGCACGGTGGAGGTCCTGGTCGCCGAGCTGCCCTACGTGACGCTGCTGCTGCGGGTGCGCGGCAACACGGACACCGAACGGTGGGCCCTGGAGCGGCGCAGGGAGTTCGACCAGCAGGTTGCCGAGCTGCTCAAGGAGGCCGTCGCGGACGGCGACCTGCGCTCCGACGTCGAGCTGCGCCTCGCCACCCGGCTGCTCTTCGGGATGATCAACTCCATCGTGGAGTGGTACCGCCCGGAGATCCGGGGCGCGGCCAACGGCTCGCAGATCGCCGACGCCGTCGTGCAGCTGGCCTTCGCGGGGCTGCGCACCGACCGCTGAGCGCTCATTGACGGGGCGCTGAACCGCCGGGTTCGGCGCTGACGGTGCTCTCCAGGTCGTCCTCCTCGAAGACCAGCAACGTACGCGTGCTGAGGACTTCGGGGATGGACTGGAGCCGGGTGAGCACCAGTTCCCGCAGGGCGCGGTTGTCCGGCGTGTGGACCAGGAGCAGGACGTCGAAGTCGCCGCTGACCAGCGCGATGTGGGAGGCCCCGGGCAGCGCGCGCAGATGCTCGCGCACCGTGCGCCAGGTGTTCTGGACGATCTTGAGCGTGATGTACGCGGAGGCGCCCTGCCCGGCGCGCTCGTGGTTGATCCGCGCCCCGAAGCCCCGGATGACGCCGTCGTCGATCAGGCGGTTGATGCGCGCGTACGCGTTGGCCCGCGACACATGGACCCGTTCGGCCACGGAACGTATCGAGGCGCGACCGTCCGTGTGCAGGATCTGGAGGATGTCGCGGTCGATGGCGTCCAAGGGCCGGGGCTCTGCGAGCCGGGGCTCCGGAGCCCTTGATTCCGGTACTCGGGGCTCCGGTGGATCGGGCACTCGGGGCTCCGGCCGGTCGTCGGCATGCTGGTCGGCCATTCGTTCAGATGCCATGTCCCCCCGCCTCCCTACCATGGACGTACTGCATCCATCCCAGGCTGTGGAGAACCGTTTGTCCACAGCCTGGAGGTGCCTGTAGCCAAAATGTGCCGACGACCGAACAATCGGTAGGTGAGGCGCCTCACACCGCTGCGCCTCTTTTGCCGCTCCCACGAGGAGTCCGCTTCCACCAGGAGGTGCCGTGATGACGGTCATGGAGCAGCGGGGCGCCTACCGGCCCACCCCGCCCCCCGCTTGGCAGCCCAGGACCGATCCGGCGCCGCTGCTGCCGGACGCGGAGCCTTACCGCGTCCTCGGCACCGAGGCCGCCGCGAAGGCCGATCCGGGGCTCCTGCGCCGCCTCTACGCCGAGCTGGTGCGAGGCCGCCGCTACAACACCCAGGCGACCGCGCTGACCAAGCAGGGCAGGCTCGCGGTCTACCCCTCCAGCACCGGGCAGGAGGCCTGCGAGGTGGCCGCCGCGCTGGCCCTGAAGGAGCGGGACTGGCTCTTCCCCAGCTACCGGGACACCCTCGCGGTGGTCGCCCGCGGTCTCGACCCCGTGAGCGCCCTGACGCTGCTGCGCGGTGACTGGCACACCGGATACGACCCGCGCGAGCACCGCGTCGCACCCCTGTGCACCCCGCTGGCCACGCAGCTGCCGCACGCCGTGGGCCTCGCGCACGCCGCCCGGCTCAAGGGCGACGACGTGGTGGCGCTCGCCATGGTCGGAGACGGCGGCACCAGCGAGGGCGACTTCCACGAGGCGCTGAACTTCGCCGCCGTGTGGCAGGCCCCGGTGGTCTTCCTCGTGCAGAACAACGGCTTCGCGATCTCCGTGCCGCTCGCCAAGCAGACCGCGGCCCCGTCCCTCGCCCACAAGGCCGTCGGCTACGGCATGCCGGGCCGCCTGGTGGACGGCAACGACGCGGCGGCGATGCACGAGGTCCTGAGCGAAGCGGTCGCCCGCGCGCGGGAGGGCGGCGGCCCGACGCTCGTGGAGGCGGTCACCTACCGCATGGAAGCCCACACGAACGCCGACGACGCCACGCGGTACCGCCGCGACGCCGAGGTCGACGCCTGGCGTGACCACGACCCGATCCTGCTCCTGGAGCGAGAGCTGACGGAGCGTGGACTGCTGGACGACGACATCAGGCGGCAGGTGGCGCAGGACGCCGAGACCATGGCCGCCGACCTGCGCGAACGCATGAACCAGGACCCCCTGCTCGACCCCATGGACCTCTTCACGCACGTCTACGCCGAGCAGACCTCGCACCTGCGGGAGCAGGCGGCGCAGTTGCGCGCGGAGCTGGCAGCGGCCTCGGAAGAGGCGGACGCATCGGAGGGTGAGACGCGATGACCACGGTCGCGGCGAAGCCGGCCACCAAACCGGCCACCATGGCGCAGGCGCTCGGAAGGGCGCTGCGCGACTCCATGGCCGAGGATCCCTCGGTGCACGTCCTCGGGGAGGACGTCGGCGCGCTCGGCGGCGTCTTCCGGGTCACCGACGGGCTCGCCGAGGAGTTCGGCGAGGACCGCTGTACGGACACGCCGCTGGCCGAGGCGGGCATCCTCGGCACGGCGGTCGGCATGGCCATGTACGGCCTGCGGCCGGTCGTCGAGATGCAGTTCGACGCCTTCGCCTACCCCGCCTTCGAGCAGCTGATCTCGCATGTGGCGCGGATGCGCAACCGCACCAGGGGCGCGATGCCGATGCCCATCACCGTGCGCGTGCCCTACGGGGGCGGGATCGGCGGCGTCGAGCACCACAGCGACTCCTCCGAGGCGTACTACATGGCGACTCCGGGGCTCCATGTCGTCACGCCCGCCACGGTCGCCGACGCCTACGGCCTGCTGCGGGCCTCCATCGCCTCCGACGACCCGGTCGTCTTCCTGGAGCCGAAGCGGCTGTACTGGTCCAAGGCCGACTGGAATCCGGACGCCCCGCAGGCCGTCGAACCGATCGGGCGCGCGGTGGTGCGGCGCCCCGGGCGCAGCGCCACGCTCATCACGTACGGCCCGTCCCTGCCCGTCTGCCTGGAGGCGGCCGAGGCCGCGCGCGCCGAGGGCTGGGGCCTCGAAGTGGTCGACCTGCGCTCGCTGGTGCCCTTCGACGACGAGACGGTCGCCGCGTCCGTACGACGCACGGGGCGCGCGGTCGTCGTGCACGAGTCGGGCGGCTTCGGCGGACCCGGCGGGGAGATCGCCGCGCGGGTCACCGAGCGGTGCTTCCATCACCTGGAGGCGCCTGTGCTGCGGGTCGCGGGGTTCGACATCCCGTATCCGCCACCGATGCTGGAGAAGCACCACCTGCCGGGCGTGGACCGGATCCTGGACGCGGTCGCGCGGTTGCAGTGGGAGGCGGAGAACTGATGGCGCCCGCTTTTGACGTGAACAGTCTGGAATTCAAACTGCCCGACCTCGGCGAAGGGCTGACCGAGGCCGAGATCGTCCGCTGGCTCGTCCAGGTCGGGGACGTCGTCGCCGTGGACCAGCCGGTCGTCGAGGTCGAGACGGCCAAGGCGATGGTCGAGGTGCCCTGCCCCTATGGAGGCGTGGTCACCGCCCGTTTCGGCGAGGAGGGCACGGAACTGCCCGTCGGGTCGCCGCTGTTGACGGTCGCCGTGGGCACCCCGGCCGATACGCGCGCCCCTGAGGAGCCCGCCGAGCGTGCTCTGCGGACGGCGGCGGAGGAGGAGTCCTCCGGGAACGTCCTGGTCGGTTACGGCACCGGGGCGGCGCCCGCCCGCCGCAGGAGGGTGCGGCCCACGCGGGCCGCCTCGCCGATGCCCGCCGCGGCCCCCGCAGCCCCTGCGGCCTCCACGGACCGCGGCCCGGAGAGGCCCCCCGCGCGCGGGGACGGCCCTGTCCCGGTGATCTCGCCTCTCGTGCGCAAGCTGGCGCGGGAGCACGGTGTGGAGCTGCGCGAGCTCGTGGGTTCGGGTCCGGACGGGCTGATCACGCGGGCCGACGTCGAGGCGGCCATCGGAGCGGCCGCCACTGCGGCCACCAGGGCGGTCACCGGTCAGGCCACCGGAGCGGGCCGCGCGGTGGCGTCCGTGGTCGGCCTTGCCTCCGGCGAGGCGTGGGAGGACACCATGGCGCGCGAGGCCGCGGCGCTGAAGACGGCGGCCCGTGAGGACGAGGAGCTGGTCCGCGCGGGAAGGGCCGAGGCGCGCCGCCAGGTCGAGGCGGGGCAGGAGCCCACGCGCGCGGGCATCGAGTCCCGGCACCCGCTGACCGGCATCCGCGGCCTCGTCGCGGACAAGATGGCCCGCAGCAGGCGCGAGATCCCGGAGGCCACTTGCTGGGTCGACGCCGACGCGACCGAACTGCTCGCGGCCCGCGCCGCGATGAACGGCGCGATGAACGGCGCGGTGAGCGCCCAGGCGAACGCCGCGACGGCGGCAGGGGACGGCCAGAAGGTGTCGCTGCTCGCGCTGTTCGCCCGCATCGCGGTGGCCGCGCTCGGCCGGTTCCCGATGCTCAACTCCACGGTGGACATGGAGGCGCGCGAGGTGCGCCGGTTCGCGGACATCCACATCGGGTTCGCCGCGCAGACCGACCGGGGGCTGGTCGTGCCCGTCGTACGGCACGCGCAGTCGAGGACGACCGCGTCGATCAACGCCGAGCTGATCCGCCTCACGGAGGCGGGGCGGTCCGGGAAGCTGACTCCCGGTGAGCTGACCGGGGGGACGTTCACGCTGAACAACTACGGCGTGTTCGGGGTGGACGGCTCCACGCCGATCATCAACCACCCCGAGGCGGCCATGCTCGGCGTGGGCCGCATCGTGCCCAAGCCCTGGGTGCATCAGGGCGAGTTGGCGGTACGGCACGTGGTGCAGCTGTCGCTCACCTTCGACCACCGGGTGTGCGACGGCGGCACAGCGGGCGGCTTCCTGCGGTACGTGGCGGACTGCGTCGAACAGCCGGCGGTGCTGCTGCGGTCGGTGTGACGGTGTGACGGTGATGTAAGTCCCTTGCCCGAAGGGCCCTTCGCGGGGGTGGCAATGATCCTCCGTATGCCCATACTCGGGGGGTGACCGCGAATGAGGGTGCCCCCTACGACGCCGTGGTGCTCGCCGGTGGCGGCGCCGCGCGGCTCGGCGGCGCCGACAAACCCGGCGTGCGCGTGGGCGGCCGGGCGCTGATCGACAGGGTCCTCGCCGCCTGTTCCGGCGCCGGGACCACCGTCGTCGTGGCCGAGCCGAGGCCGACCGCGCGGCCCGTCGTGTGGGCGCGCGAGGAGCCGCAGGGCGGCGGGCCGCTGGCCGCGCTCGACGCGGGGCTGCGGCACACGGCCGCGGAACTGGTGGTGGTGCTCTCCGCCGACCTGCCGTTCCTGGATGAGCGGACGGTACGCCGCCTGCTCGCCGCCCTGCGGGACAGCGGCGCGGACGGGGCGGTCCTCACCGACCCCGACGGCCGTGACCAGCCGCTCGTCGCCGCCTACCGGAGCGCGTCGCTGCGGCGTGAGATCCGCGCGATCCGTGCTCTTCCGGAGGCCTCCGAGTCCCGACAGGCCTCCGAGTCCCGCGAGGTTCCCGAGTCCCGCGAGGTCACCGAAGCCGGCTCGGGACTCGCCGGGCGCCCCCTGCGGCTGCTCACCGCGCGGCTCGTCCTGACCAGGGTCGACGACCCCGTGGCGGCCTTCGACTGCGACACCTGGGACGACATCGCCGCCGCACGGGCGCGCATCAGGGAGCATGGGCACGTGTTGGATGAATGGATTTCCGCAGTCAAGGACGAGCTGGGCATCGAACTCGACGTCGATACCGGCACCCTCCTCGACCTCGCTCGCGACGCCGCGCACGGTGTGGCCAGGCCCGCGGCACCGCTGACCACCTTCCTCGTCGGCTACGCGGCGGCGCAGGCCGCCGCGCGGGGCGGGACGGCGGGCGGACCCGAAGCGGTGGCCGAGGCGGCACGCAAGGCCGCGGCGCTCGCGGCACGCTGGGCGGACGAGGACCGACCGGACGCGATGCCGGGCGCGGCACAAGCCGAGGCCGCCACCGGCGCACACCCCCAGCCCGCTTCCGGCGCCGCTCCCGAGGCGCTGCCCCACGCGACGCCCCACGCCACCCCCAGCACCGACCCGGACGCCGGATGAGCGGGCATCCCGCGCCGGACGCCGACCTCGACGAGGCCCTGGCCCTGGTGAACGACTGCCGGGACAGCCACGGCGCCGTCCCCCGCTCGGCGCCCCCGGCCGCGTCGACCCCCACACCTGCCCAGCAGCCCGGACGGCCCGGCCGGCACCCGCAAGCGGCACGGCCAGGTCGCCCCCCGCAAGCCGCCCACCCCACCGGCGACGGCGGACACCACGACGTCACCTCCTGGCCCGCCGCCCGTGCCCGCGCCGCGCGGGCCGTGCCCCGGACCGGCGGCGAGACCGTCGTGGTCCCGCTGGACCAGGCCCTCGGTCTGACCCTGGCCGCCCCGCTCACCGCCCTCACGGACCTGCCGCCGTTCGACACCTCAGCCATGGACGGCTGGGCCGTCGCGGGCCCGGGCCCCTGGGCCGTACGGACCGAAGGGGTCCTCGCCGGGCACGGCCTCCCGGAGCCGCTCGGGGACGGCGAGGCGGTCGGTATCGCGACGGGCGCCCGCATCCCGCGCGACGCCACGGCGGTGCTGCGCAGCGAGCACGGCCGCATCGACGACAAGGGCAGACTGTTCGCGCTGCGCGAGGTGGTGCCGGGCCAGGACATCCGGCCGCGCGGCCAGGAGTGCCGTTCGGGCGACCAGCTCCTGCCGGCCGGCTCCCAGGTCACGCCCGCCGTGCTGGGGCTCGCCGCGGCCGCCGGGTACGACACGCTCCGCGCCGTACGCCGACCCCGGGCCGAAGTCCTCGTACTGGGCGATGAGTTGCTGACCGAGGGGCTGCCCCGCGAAGGTCTCATCCGGGACGCGCTCGGCCCCATGCTGCCGCCCTGGCTGCGCGCGCTCGGCGCCGAGGTCACCTCGGTCCGGCGGCTGGGCGACGACGCGAAGGCGCTCCACGAGGCGCTGACGACCTCCACCGCCGACCTGGTTGTCACGACGGGCGGCACGGCGTCGGGCCCGGTCGATCACGTCCACCCCACGCTGCACCGCCTCGGCGCGGAATTGCTGGTGGACGGCGTCGCCGTGCGCCCCGGACACCCGATGCTGCTGGCCCGCCTCAGCCCCGGCCGGTACCTCGTCGGGCTGCCGGGCAACCCGCTCGCCGCGGTCTCCGGACTGCTCACGCTGGCCGAGCCCCTGCTGCGTACGCTCATCGGGCGCACGGCGGGAGTCGGCGGCGGCGCGACGGAGCCGGCGTACACGGCGCCGGTACGCGATGACGTGCAGGGCCACCCGTACGACACCCGCCTCGTGCCGGTCACCCTGCGGGCCGAGCACGCCGTGCCGCTGCGGTTCAACGGCCCGGCGATGCTGCGCGGCATCGCGGCGGCCGACGGGCTCGCGGTCGTGCCGCCCGGCGGTGCGCGCAAGGGCCAGGAGCTGGAGATCATCGACCTGCCATGGGCCCACGGCGTGAGCGGGGAGTGTTTCACGTGAAACTTCCCGGCCACGACGCGATCGCCCGCGACCCCGCCGAGCACCACACGACCCACCGGATCAAGCTGCCGCAGCGCGTGGTGGAGCGGCCGTTGCGCCAGGTCACCCGGCGCCTTGCGATGGCTCTGCTGGTGCTCGCCCTGACGACGTTCATAGTCTGGGTCGACCGTGGCGGCTACCACGACAACTCCGACGAGGGAGTCGACTTCCTCGACGCGGCGTACTACGCCACGGTGACGCTCTCCACCACCGGTTACGGCGACATCGTGCCGTACAGCGACAGCGCCCGGCTCACCAACATCCTCCTGATCACGCCGCTGCGCGTGCTCTTCCTGATCATCCTGGTCGGCACGACCCTCGAAGTGCTCACGGAACGGACGCGCGAGGAATGGCGTCTGTCCCGCTGGAGGTCCAACTTGCGTGAACACACTGTCGTCGTCGGCTTCGGGACGAAGGGCCGCTCGGCGATCCAGACCGTCTGCGCGACCGGCCTGAAGCCGGAGCAGATCGTGGTCGTCGACCCCAGCGCGAAGGTCATCGACGCGGCCACGGCGGAGGGGTACGCGGGTGTCGTCGGCGACGCCACGCGCAGCGACGTGCTGCTCCGCGCGGAGGTGCAGCGGGCCCGCCAGATCATCATCGCGACGCAGCGCGACGACACGGCGGTACTGGTCGCCCTCACCGCGCGGCAGTTGAACCGCGGGGCGAAGATCGTGGCCGCGGTGCGCGAGGAGGAGAACGCGCCGCTGCTGCGGCAGTCCGGGGCCGACGCGGTGATCACCAGTGCCAGTGCGGCCGGGCGGCTGCTCGGGCTCTCCGTGCTGAGCCCGAGTGCGGGCATGGTCATGGAGGACCTGATCCAGCAGGGCACGGGGCTCGACCTCGTGGAGCGGCCGGTCATAAAGGCGGAGGTGGGGCGGGGCGTTCGGGAGACGGAGGACCTGGTCGTGAGTGTCGTACGCGGGCATCGAGTGCTGGGGTATGACGATCCGGCCGTCGGGAAGCTGCAGTTGACGGACCGGCTGATCACGATTGTGCGGGCGACGCCGGGGACGGTGGTTGCGCCGGATGCGAGGCCGTTGCCGACGGATTGAGGTTCTGCGGGGGCTGTGCCGGTGCCGGTGCATATGTGGGTGCGGGTGCGTCGTGGCTGGTCGCGCAGTTCCCCGCGGCCCTGAAGGGGCGTGGAGATCCCCGCGGCCTTGAAGGGGCGGGAGTAGCCTCGGCCGCATGTATGCGATCACGATCCCCGAACCCGGTGGCCCCGAAGCGCTCGTATGGGCCGAGGTGCCCGATCCCGTACCCGGCGAGGGCGAGGTGCTGGTCGAGGTGGTGGCCGGCGCCGTGAACCGTGCCGATCTGCTGCAGCGGCAGGGCGCCTACAACCCGCCGCCCGGCGCGTCCCCGTACCCCGGTCTTGAGTGCGCGGGCCGGATCACCGCGCTCGGCCCCGGCGTCTCAGGATGGGCGGTCGGCGACGAGGTGTGCGCCCTGCTCTCGGGCGGCGGTTACGCCGAGCAGGTCGCCGTCCCGGCCGGTCAGCTGTTCCCCGTACCCGAGGGCGTCGACCTCGTGACGGCGGCGGCGCTGCCCGAGGTGACCTCGACCGTCTGGTCCAACGTCTTCATGATTTCCCACCTGCGGCCCGGCGAGACGCTGCTCGCCCACGGCGGTTCGAGCGGCATCGGCACCATGGCGATCCAGCTCGCCAAGGCCGTCGGCGCGAAGGTCGCCGTCACGGCGGGCAGCAAGGAGAAGCTGGCGTTCTGCCAGGAGCTCGGCGCCGACATCCTCATCAACTACCGCGAGCAGGACTTCGTGGAGGAGATCGAGCGGGCCACGGACGGGGCCGGTGCGGACGTCATCCTCGACAACATGGGCGCGAAGTACCTGGAGCGGAACGTGCGCGCCCTCGCGGTCAACGGCCGCCTCTCGATCATCGGCATGCAGGGCGGCGTCAAGGGCGAGCTGAACATCGCCACGCTCCTCAACAAGCGCGCCGCCGTCACCGCCACCTCGCTGCGCGGCCGTCCCGCCGCCGAGAAGGCATCGATCGTCGCGGCGGTGCGTGAGCATGTCTGGCCGCTGATCGCCGGAGGCCATGTACGGCCGATCGTCGACCGCACGGTGCCGATGAGTGACGCTGCGGCCGCGCACCGGGTCCTGGAGGAGAGCAGCCACATCGGCAAGGTGCTGCTCACGCGCTAGCGCCCATGCCCCGGGCGGGGGTGGCCAGGGTGCCGGAAGCGTCATGCCGTGTGACGCTGTCACTGGCGTGACGATCCTCTGACCTTGGGTCCCCGAACTGACCTCGGGTGTCCCGACAGCGGGAGGCGACCGGTGCGGTGGCGGTTTCGTGGGTGACTCTTCGTATGGTCCTCGTGGTGGCGGTGCTGTGCGCGGGCGTGGTGGCGGTCGCCCCCGCCGTCATGTCGTACGCGGTTCAGCCTGCCCCCCGAGGACCCCTCACCACCGTCGACGAGACGCCCCGTGCCGGGAGCCGCGCGGGCGAGGGACGCGCACGGCCGGGACGCGCCGATGTGCCGCTTCCGGATCCGCCACCAGCGTCCACGCCGCCGCCCCCCGTGCCGTCGCGGCAACCGCAACAGGCCCACGTGACGCAGCGCGACACCGTGGCCGACGCCGGGCAGCCGGCGCCCGCGAACCCCGCGCTCTCCGGCCTGCGCGTCCTGCCGCTCGGCGCCGGCCTGGTTCTGATCGGCCTCGGCCTCGGCTTCCTCGGCCTGCGGCTGAGGCGAGGTTGAGGCGCGGACGCCGCGCGCACGAGGGTGGATCACCTCGGTACGGGGGCACCACCGATGTGTGGTGCACGGGTGCGACAGAATGGCGGCATGGAGATGCCGAGGAGCGAACGGTCACCGGAGAGCCCCCAAGTCCTGGTCGTGGGCCAGGACGGAATGGCTCTCGGTGGTGGCGGAGACGACGAATCCCGCGAGGTTCCGGTGACGGAGATGGTCGAACAACCGGCCAAGGTCATGCGCATCGGCAGCATGATCAAGCAGCTGCTCGAGGAGGTGCGGGCGGCTCCTCTCGACGAGGCGAGCCGGGTGCGCCTCAAGGAGATCCACGCCAGCTCGGTCAAGGAGCTGGAGGACGGCCTCGCCCCCGAGCTCGTCGAGGAACTGGAGCGGCTCTCCTTGCCCTTCACGGAGGAGGCGACCCCCAGCGACGCGGAACTGCGCATCGCGCAGGCCCAGTTGGTCGGCTGGCTGGAAGGCCTCTTCCACGGGATCCAGACGACGCTGTTCGCGCAGCAGATGGCGGCGCGGGCGCAGCTGGAGCAGATGCGACGGGCGCTGCCGCCCGGCGTGGGCGGCGGCGAGGACGACGACGAGGGCGGCCTCGCGGGCCGTACGGGAGGCCCTTACCTGTAGGACCGGTATGCGGCGAGGGCCCGGTACGCGGAACAACGCGTACCGGGCCCTCGCCGTAGAGAAGCCGCAGCGGGCCGGAGACTAGGCCGGGTTACCCGTGGAGACGTCGAACTGGATGTCCACGTTCTTCGGGTCGACGTCCGAACCCTCCTTCGGGGTCTGCCGCATGACCGTGTCCTCGCCGTAGGCGTTCTCGTTGACGGAGCGCTTGTCGTAGCTCCAGCCGGCCGCCTGGAGGCAGGACAGGACCGACTTCCAGTCCTTGAAGGTGAAGTCCGGGACCTTGATCTTCGTTTCGTCGTTGTACGACGTCTCCGGCTCCTTGCACTCCTCCACCTCCATCGTGTTGTTGCGGTCGGGCCCCTTGTGCCCCGCCACCGGCTGCTTCGACTTGTCGCCCCCGGCTTCCTTGCCGCCCTCCTCACCCCCGCTGAGGGTGAGCGCCGTGATCAGGCCGCCGATGGCGATGAGCGCTACGACGATCGAGCCGACGATCACCGGCATGTTCCGCCGCTTGCCGCCGCCGCCCGAGCCCGAGGAGGACGTCGTCGTGGCCGGCTGGGGGGAGAGGTTGTACGGGGGCGGGGTGTGCGCCCCCTGCTGCGGCGCGTACGCGTTGGTGGGCGCCGGGGTCTGGTAGCCCTGCTGGGGCGGATAGCCGTACCCCGGCGTCGGGGCCGGGGTCGACGGGGCGTACGGGCCCGGCTGGTAGGGCGTCTGGACGGCGCCGGACTGCGGCGGGAGCGAGGAGTCGACCGGCGGGAAGACCGCCGAACCGACGCCCGCGCCGCTCGCCGTCTGCGCGCCCGGCACGATGCTGGGGGCCTGAGAAGGAGCGGCCTGCAAGGACTGGGCGACCCGCAGGCACTCGTCGCGCATGGCCTCGGCCGTGGGGAAGCGCTCGTTCGGGTTCTTCTTCAGCGCGCGGGCGACGATCGCGTCGACCGCCGGCGGCAGGGAACGGTTGATCGAGGACGGAGCGACCGGCTCCTCCTGGACGTGCGCATACGCTATGGCCAGCGGCGAGTCCGCCTCGAACGGCAGCCGCCCGGTGACCAGTTGGAAGAGCATGATGCCGACGGAGTAGAGGTCGGAGCGCGCGTCGACGCCGCGGCCGAGCGCCTGCTCCGGCGAGAGGTACTGCGGGGTGCCGACGACCATGCCGGTCTGCGTCATCGACGTGACGCCGGACTGCATGGCGCGGGCGATGCCGAAGTCCATGACCTTGACGACGTTGCGCTTGGTCATCATGACGTTGCCGGGCTTGATGTCGCGGTGCACCAGGCCCATCTCGTGGCTGATCTCCAGGGCCGCCAGCACATCGGCGGTGATCTTCAGCGCCTGGTCGGTCGGCATCGCGCCGAACTGCGTGACGGACGCGTCGAGCACGGAGCCGAGCGGCTTGCCCTCGACGTACTCCATGACGATGTACGGCATCGTCGTGCCGTCGAGATCGTCCTCGCCGGTGTCGAAGACCGACACGATGTTCGTGTGCGTGAGCTTCGCCACCGACTGGGCCTCGCGGCGGAAGCGCTCGCGGAAGGACTGCTCACGCCCCAGCTCGGTGTGGAGCGTCTTGATCGCGACTTGGCGATCGAGAACGGTGTCGTACGCGAGGTGGACCGAGGCCATGCCGCCTTCGCCGAGCAGATCGCGCAGTTGGTAGCGGCCGCCGGCCAGCGAACGCCCCGCGTACCGCCCCTGTGCGCCGTCCTGGCTGCTCATCTCGTGCGTCCCCCATCGGCGCGCGGCAACCGGACGGCTCCGCGGCTGGTGATCGATTACCCGCTATTCCTGGCCAAGTCTGCCCCAGGACGAGGACGCGTCAAGCTCGGTGCCCGTTCCGTGACCGTACGCGCAAGAAGCGTCTCGGAAGCGTTACAAGTTTGCGCGTGAGGGCCCGGGAACACTTTTATGTCCGGTCCACCTCGAACCGGCAGGTGGTGTGAAGGCTGTAGCGTGGCCCGTCGGAGTACCCGTACAGCGACGTACTCAGCACCAAGTACCACGACCAGAAACGACGGCGAGGACTGATGGCACAGACGCAGCGCGCTCAGGGCCCGTCCGACCCCGAGGCGTCTGGCGGCGGAATGTCTGACGCGCCCGAGTTGTGGGGCAACGGCGGGCTCGTCGGAGACGGCCGGTACCGGCTGACCCACAGACTCGGCCGGGGCGGCATGGCGGAGGTGTTCGCCGCCGAGGACGTACGTCTCGGCCGCACCGTCGCGGTCAAGCTGCTCCGCTCCGACCTCGCCGAGGACCCGGTCTCCAAGGCCCGCTTCACGCGCGAGGCCCAGTCGGTCGCGGGTCTCAACCACCACGCCGTGGTCGCGGTGTACGACTCCGGTGAAGACGTGGTCGGGCCGAGTGTCGTCCCGTACATCGTCATGGAGATCGTCGAGGGCCGCACGATCCGCGATCTGCTGCTCAACGCGGAGGCGCCGGGTCCCGAGCAGGCGCTCATCATCGTCTCCGGGGTGCTCGAGGCGCTCGCGTACTCGCACCAGCACGGCATCGTGCACCGTGACATCAAGCCCGCGAACGTGATCATCACCAACACCGGCGCGGTGAAGGTGATGGACTTCGGCATCGCGCGCGCCCTGCACGGCGCGCAGTCGACGATGACCCAGACCGGCATGGTCATGGGCACGCCGCAGTACCTCTCGCCCGAGCAGGCGCTCGGCAAGGCCGTCGACCACCGCTCCGACCTGTACGCGACCGGCTGTCTGCTCTACGAACTGCTCGCCCTGCGGCCGCCGTTCACCGGTGAGACGCCGCTCTCCGTGGTCTACCAGCACGTCCAGGACCAGGCCGTACCGCCCTCGCAGGTCTCGGACCAGGCGCCGCCGGAGCTGGACGGGCTCGTCATGCGATCCCTGGCCAAGGACCCGGACGACCGGTTCCAGACCGCCGAGGAGATGCGCGGCCTCGTCCAGTACGGGCTCCAGATGCTGCACGAGCAGGGCAGCCACACGGGGACCTGGAACACCGGACCCGTCGACTTCGCGGCGATGCACGAGGGCGGCAGCACTCCGGCGATGGGTGTCACGGGGGCCGGCGCGATGGCGCACCCCGACTCCGGCACCGCGCAGATCCCGGGCCCGATGCTGCGCCCGCCGGGTGACGACGGCGGCTTCGAGGGCGGGCACCAGGGCGGCAAGGGCGGCCGCGGCAAGATGTGGATCTTCGCCGTGCTCGCGGTCATCGCGATCGCCGTGGGCGTCGCCTTCGCGCTCAGCGCGAACGACGGCACCAAGGAGAAGAAGCCGCCCGTGACTCCTTCGACGAAGCAGTCGCAGGAGAAGGAGCCCAGCAAGAGCCCCGACAAGGACGAGACGGGCCAGGCGACGGATCCGGGCGAGGAGACCGGGAGAGAGACCGGCTACCCCCCGCAGACGAACCAGCCGACCGGGCCGACGCGGCCCACGGGGCGTCCGACGCAGCCGACGACGGACCCGACGCAGCCGACCACCGATCCGACACAGCCGACGACGGATCCGACGGAGCCGACCACGGACCCGACGCAGCCCACGAACGACCCGACGGATCCGGGCGACGGCGGGGACCCGGAGGATCCGGGGGACGGCGACGGGTCCTGACCCGCGGCCCGGCCGAGAGCCGAAACCCAGAGCCCCTGTTCCGCCACGGCGGAACAGGGGCTCTGGCGTACGCGGGTCAGCGGACGCGCTGCAGCCGGTGGTCCTGGCCGGCGCGGAGCGTGTGGACCTTGGCCACCTGCGGCTCTACGCGCAGATACACCGGGTCGAAGGGCTCGCCGTCCGCGAAGCGCGGCGCCGGACCGAAGAGTCCCAGCTCGGTGTCGGTCGGCTCGACCGCCTCGCACAGGCCGATGCACTGCACGGTCCACCGGACGTCACGGGGCGACGCCACGTCGGCGTTGTCGGCGCCGTACGCGACGACGCTGCCGACGCAGGCCTGGTGGTAGCCGAAGCCCTTGTGCAGGCGCAGGAGGATCTTGCCGCCGACGACGACGTGGCGGGCCACCGCGAGGAAGGGCAGCGCGCGCATGCTGGTCGCCACCCGCCCGTAGTCGGTACGGCGCAGCAGTTCGAGGGCGAGCTGTTCATCGGGGTCGACGGAGTCCGTGGAGGCGCTGGGGTCGCTGGACATGACCCCCACCCTCGTCCACGGACGGGATGTCGGAAAAGAGGCCCCCGCCCCCATCAAACGGGACGTAAGTCCCGGGCCCCACGCGCGGCGTCCGGTCACCGCGTCCCTGCCGCCGGGTCCCGTCAGTGCTGCTTCTCTGCCTGCATGCGCGCCACGTACGCCGCGGCCTGTGAGCGGCGCTCCATGCCGAGCTTGGAGAGCAGGCTGGAGACGTAGTTCTTGATCGTCTTCTCGGCGAGGTGCAGCCGCTCGCCGATCACGCGGTTCGTGAGGCCCTCGCCGATCAGGTCGAGGATCTTGCGCTCCTGCTCGGTGAGGCCCGCAAGGCGGTCGTCGCCCTTGGCGTTGTTGCCGTCGCGCAGCCGCTCCAGGACCCGGGCCGTGGCCACGGGGTCCAGCAGGGACTTGCCGGCCGCGACATCGCGCACGGCGGTGAGCAGTTCATTGCCGCGGATCGCCTTGAGGACATAACCGGAGGCGCCGGCCATGATCGCGTCGAAAAGGGCTTCGTCGTCGGCGAACGAGGTGAGCATCAGGCATTTGATGTCCTCGTTCTGCGAACGGATCTCGCGGCATACCTCCACCCCGCTGCCGTCCGGCAGGCGCACGTCGAGCACGGCCACGTTCGGTCGCGTCGCGGGGATCCTGACCAGGGCGTCCGCCGCCGTTCCGGCCTCGCCGACGACCTCGATGTCGGACTCCACGGAGAGCAGCTCATGGACTCCACGCCGGACCACTTCGTGGTCGTCGAGTAGAAATACCGTAATTTTTCCGTCTTCGCGCACGGAGCCAGTCTCACACACGATCTCTCTCCGTGCCCGGGCGGAACCCTTCCCGAGCCCGGGGTGGCCGGGATAACGTGCCGGTGTTCCGGCCCCCTGCCAGGCTGTGATCAGTGCTGTGACCAGGAAGTGTTCCCCCCTTTCTCGATCCGCTCGGAAATCCGGGCGGCCGGTGATCCGTCGTTTACTTGGAAATCCAAGCAAATTCGCAGGTCAGATGGGGTTTCACAGAAATGGGACGCACTGGGTAACGTGCTTTGTGCAGGGCGTTCGCCGGGGCACCTGTCACGCCTGTTCCCGGCCGAGACGCACCCACCCCGTGCGCGGGCACGGACCAGGCGAGCCGTACTGGTCATCCCGGTAATCCCGGGGGCCGGACCGACGGAGGAGCACACGTGACCGTGGAGAGCACCGCCGCGCGCAAACCGCGCCGCAGCAGTACCGGCGGCGGCAAGCGCGCAAGCGCGAAGAAGGCCGCGCCGCAGAAGAGCACGGAGCCCGAACTCGTACAGCTGCTGACCCCGGAGGGCAAGCGGGTCGAGAACGCGCGGTACGAGTCGTACGTCGCCGACATCACCGCGCAGGAGCTGCGCGGCCTGTACCGCGACATGGTCCTGACCCGCCGCTTCGACGCCGAGGCCACCTCTCTCCAGCGCCAGGGCGAGCTGGGCCTGTGGGCCTCGCTGCTCGGCCAGGAGGCCGCCCAGATCGGCTCCGGCCGGGCCACCCGCGACGACGACTACGTGTTCCCCACGTACCGCGAGCACGGCGTCGCCTGGTGCCGCGGGGTCGACCCCACCAACCTGCTCGGCATGTTCCGCGGCGTGAACAACGGCGGCTGGGACCCGAACAGCAACAACTTCCACCTGTACACGATCGTCATCGGCTCGCAGACGCTGCACGCCACCGGTTACGCGATGGGCGTGGCCAAGGACGGCGCCGACTCCGCCGTGATCGCGTACTTCGGCGACGGCGCCTCCAGCCAGGGCGACGTGGCCGAATCGTTCACCTTCTCCGCGGTCTACAACGCCCCCGTGGTGTTCTTCTGCCAGAACAACCAGTGGGCGATCTCCGAGCCGACCGAGCGCCAGACCCGGGTGCCGCTCTACCAGCGCGCGCAGGGCTACGGCTTCCCCGGTGTGCGGGTCGACGGCAACGACGTGCTCGCCGTGCTCGCCGTCACCAAGTGGGCCCTGGAGCGGGCCCGCGCGGGCGAGGGCCCGGCGCTGATCGAGGCGTTCACGTACCGCATGGGCGCGCACACCACGTCGGACGACCCGAGCAAGTACCGCAACGACGACGAGCGGGTGGCCTGGGAGGCCAAGGACCCGATCCTGCGGCTGCGGGCGTACCTGGAGTCCGAGGGCCACGCGGACGAGGCGTTCTTCGCGGAACTCGACGAGGAGAGCGAAGCGTTGGGCAAGCGGGTGCGAGAGGTGGTGCGGGCGATGCCGGATCCGGATCTGATGGCGATCTTCGAGAATGTCTACGCGGACGGGCACGCGCTCGTGGACGAGGAGCGCGCCCAGTTCGCCGCCTACCAGGCGTCGTTCGCCGACGCCCCCGCGGGCGGGGAGGTCAAGTAACCATGACTGTCCGGAAACTGCCCATCGCCAAGGCGATCAACGAATCGCTGCGCACGGCGCTGGAGAACGACCCCAAGGTCCTCATCATGGGCGAGGACGTCGGCAAGCTCGGCGGCGTCTTCCGCGTCACGGACGGGCTGCAGAAGGACTTCGGCGAGGAGCGGGTCATCGACACCCCGCTCGCCGAGTCCGGCATCGTCGGCACGGCCATCGGCCTGGCGCTGCGCGGGTACCGCCCCGTGGTGGAGATCCAGTTCGACGGCTTCGTCTTCCCCGCGTACGACCAGATCGTCACGCAGCTCGCGAAGATGCACGCCCGCGCGCTCGGCAAGATCAAGATGCCGGTCGTCATCCGCATTCCGTACGGCGGCGGCATCGGCGCCGTCGAGCACCACAGCGAGTCGCCCGAGACGCTCTTCGCGCACGTGGCGGGCCTGAAGGTGGTCTCCCCGTCGAACTCCGCGGACGCCTACTGGATGATGCAGCAGGCCATCCAGAGCGACGACCCGGTGATCTTCTTCGAGCCCAAGCGGCGGTACTGGGACAAGGGCGAGGTGGACACGGACGCCTTCCCCGGCCCCCTGCACAAGGCCGTCGTCGCCCGCGAGGGCAGCGACCTCACCCTCGCCGCGTACGGCCCGATGGTGAAGGTCTGCCTGGAGGCGGCCGCGGCCGCCGAGGAGGAGGGCAAGTCCCTGGAGGTCCTGGACCTGCGCTCCATGTCGCCGATCGACTTCGACGCCGTGCAGGCCTCGGTCGAGAAGACGCGGCGGCTCGTCGTCGTGCACGAGGCCCCGGTCTTCCTGGGCACGGGCGCGGAGATCGCGGCGCGCATCACCGAGCGGTGCTTCTACCACCTGGAGGCGCCCGTGCTGCGGGTCGGCGGCTATCACGCGCCGTATCCGCCGGCGCGCCTCGAAGAGGAGTACCTGCCGGGTCTCGACCGGGTGCTCGACGCCGTCGACCGCTCGCTGGCGTACTGAGGGAGAGGGTCGTGACGACGATGACAGACGCTGCTCTGAGCGAGTTCAAGATGCCCGACGTGGGCGAGGGGCTCACCGAGGCGGAGATCCTCAAGTGGTACGTGGCGCCCGGTGACACCGTCACCGACGGCCAGGTCGTGTGCGAGGTCGAGACGGCCAAGGCCGCGGTCGAGCTGCCCATTCCGTTCAACGGTGTCGTACGGGAACTGCGCTTCCCCGAGGGCACCACGGTCGACGTCGGCCAGGTGATCATCTCGGTGGACGTCTCGGGCGGCGCCGCCCCGGCCGCCCCCGCCGAGGAGGCCGCCGTGCCCGCCCCCGCCGAGGAGGCTCCCGCCCCGAAGGCCGCCGCGGAGGAGGCCGCCCCGGCGGGACGCCAGCCCGTGCTCGTGGGGTATGGCGTCGCCGAGTCCTCGACGAAGCGCCGCGCCCGCAAGGCGGGGGCCCAGGACGCGCAGGACGTGCCCGTGGCGGAGCCGGAGCCGGTGGCGCCGCGCGAGGTGAACGGCCATGGCGCCCGCCCGCTCGCCAAGCCGCCGGTGCGCAAGCTCGCCAAGGACCTCGGTGTGGACCTCGCGAGGGTTACGCCGTCCGGGCCCGACGGGATCATCACGCGCGAGGACGTGCACGCGGCGGCGGCCCCGGCCCCGCGGGCAGAGGACCGTCCGGAGCCGGCCGAGGCCTCCGCGCCGCCGACCGCTCCCGCCCCCGTGGCCGGTGCGGACGCCCGAGAGACCCGCATCCCGGTCAAGGGTGTCCGCAAGGCCACCGCGCAGGCGATGGTCGGCTCGGCGTTCACCGCGCCGCACGTCACGGAGTTCGTGACGGTCGACGTGACGCGGACGATGAAGCTGGTCGAGGAGATCAAGCGGGACCCCGGCACGTACGGCTTCGAGGGGCTGCGGGTCAATCCGCTGCTGCTCATCGCCAAGGCCCTGCTGGTGGCGATCAGGCGACGAGGCCCCGCGGCAGAGTCGCCGCGGCCATCGTGCCTGGACGACGGTGCCCGAACTGTCGGCGTCGGCGTCGATGCAGCTCGAACGAACGTCCGCGACACGTCCTGGGTCCGCGATCCAGGGGCAAAGCTCAAGGCAGGTGACCACGCTCGCGCTCTCCTTCGACCACCGCCTGGTCGACGGGGAGCTGGGCTCCAAGGTGCTCGCCGACGTGGCGGCCGTCCTGGAGCGGCCGAAGCGGCTGCTGACCTGGACGTAGCACCGGCTGAGCAGGACGGCACGCGAAAGGGGGCCCGCCGCGATCACCGCGGTGGGCCCCCTCGTCGTACGCGCGCCGGGTGTCAGGCGACCTTGAAGCCGTAGTCCATCAGCTTCTTGGCGTCCGAGGTGCGGTTGGCCACCGAGGAGGAGGTCAGGACCGTGCCGACGACCGTCTTGCCGTTACGCGTCGCGGCGAAGACGAGGCAGTACTTCGCCTCGGGGCCCGAGCCCGTCTTCACGCCGATGGTGCCGCGGTAGGAGCCGAGGAGGTTGTTGGTGTTCTCCCACGGCATGTAGCGGTAGCCACCGGACTTGGTGGTGACCTTCTGCTTCGTCGCCTTCGTCTTCACGACCGTGCGGAACGTGGAGTACTTCATGGCGTTGCTCGCGAGCTTCGTCAGGTCGCGCGGCGTCGAGTAGTTCGCGCCGTGCCCGATGCCGTCGAACGAGTCGAAGTGGGTGTTGGTCAGGCCGAGCGTCCTCGCCGTGGAGTTCATCTGGCCGATGAAGTTCTTCACGCGGGCCTTGCGGGTCGAGCCCTTGCCGAACTTGTCGGCGAGCGCGTACGCGGCGTCGCAGCCGGAGGGCAGCATCAAGCCGTACAGCAGCTGGCGGACGGTGACCTTGTCGCCGACGATCAGGCGGGCCGAGGAGGCGTAGTTGTTGTCGACGATGTAGTCGCTGTACGCCTTCTGGATCGTGACCTTGGAATCCAGGTTGAGGTTCCGCTGGCCGAGCACCACGCGCGCCGTCATGATCTTCGTCGTGGAGCCGGTGGACCGGCGGGTGTCGGCGGACTTGGTGAAGAGGGTCTTACCCGTGCCGTTGTTCATCACATAGCCGCCCTTGGCGACGATGGACGGCTTCGGCGGTGCGGCCGCGTGGGCCGGAGTGGTGAGGACGCCGCCGGCCAGTATCGCGCTCGCGGTGATGGTAACGGCTGATACGCGACGTACGCCCTTGATGCCGGTTTTCAAGATCTCTGCTCCAAATGCCCCTGGATTGCGGCCACATGAGGGGGCCGCTCTCCCGTTAGACGCACGAGAGGGGGCGATGGATGTGCTCGGCGGCCCGGAAAGTGCTCGGAGGATGCGGGATTCCGCCATGTGGACCGGGATTCCCGCGTATACCTGTTGTATCTATGCTGTGCGCATGCCAGCCTCCGCCGTCACCGCCCCTGCCACCACCCTGAAGCGGCCCCCCGCCGCCGAGCGCGTCTACGCGCACGTCAAGCAAGCCGTCCTGGAGCGCCGCTACGAGGGCGGCACGCTGCTCACCGAGGGCGAGCTCGCCGAGGCCGTGGGCGTCTCCCGTACGCCGGTGCGCGAGGCGCTGCTGAAGCTGGAGGTGGAGGGGTTGCTGCGGCTCTACCCGAAGAAGGGGGCCCTCGTGCTGCCCGTCTCCGCGCAGGAGATCGCGGACGTCGTCGAGACCCGGCTCCTCGTCGAGACCCACGCGGTGCGCAAGGCGGTGCCGGCGTCGGCGGGGCTGCTCGCCCGGCTCGGCGAACTCCTCGACCAGCAGCGCGTGCAGGCCGCCGCCGGGGACTTCGCGGCCGCGGCCGTCGCCGACCGGTGCTTCCACGCGGAGATCGTGCGCAGCGGCGGGAACGACATCCTCTCCCGCCTCTACGACCAGCTGCGCGACCGGCAGCTGCGGATGGGGGTCGCCGTGATGCACTCGCACCCGGACCGGATCGCCAAGACGCTCGCGGAGCACGAGGAGATCCTCGCCGCGCTGGTCGCCGGTGACGCCGAGGCGGCGGTGGCCGTCGTCACGCGCCACGTGGGGTGGTTCCAGAACCTGGCGCGGGGTGAGGTGCGGTGAGCTCCGCCTCCGCCTCCGTCCGCCTGCCCGGAGACCCGCCCGGCGGCAGGAAGGCCGTGCTGGTCTGGTCGATCGGCGTCGCCGTCTACTTCGTCGCCGTCATCTTCCGGACCTCGCTCGGCGTCGCCGGGCTCGACGCCGCCGACCGGTTCCACGTCAACGCCTCCGCGCTCTCCACCTTCTCCATACTCCAGCTGCTCGTGTACGCGGGCATGCAGATACCCGTCGGCCTGATGGTCGACCGGCTCGGCACCAAGAAGGTGCTGACCATCGGGGTCGTGCTGTTCACGGTCGGACAGCTCGGCTTCGCGTTCTCCCCCTCGTACGCGATGGCGCTCGCCTCCCGCGCCCTGCTCGGCTGCGGTGACGCGCTGACCTTCATCAGCGTCCTGCGGCTCGGCACCCGCTGGTTCCCGGCCCGGCGCGGCCCGCTCGTCGCCCAGCTCGCGGGCCTCGTCGGCATGGCGGGCAACCTCGTCTCCACCCTCGTCCTGGCCCGGCTGCTGCACTCCGTCGGCTGGACCGCGGCCTTCGCGGGCAGCGCGCTCTGCGGTGTCGTCGTCCTCGTCCTGATGACGCTGTTCCTGAAGGACCACCCCGAGGGGCACGAGCCGGAACCGGCCGGTCACACGGGCGCGGCCTTCGTGCGCGAGCAGATCGCCCTGTCCTGGCGCGAGCCCGGCACCCGGCTCGGGATGTGGGTGCACTTCACCACGCAGTTCCCCGCGATGGTCTTCCTGCTGCTGTGGGGCCTGCCGTTCCTCGTCGAGGCGCAGGGCCTGTCCCGGGCGGCCGCGGGCGAGCTGCTCACCCTCGTCGTGCTGTCCAACATGGTCATCGGCCTGGTCTACGGCCAGATCGTCGCCCGGCACCACGCGGCGCGGCTCCCGCTGGCGCTCGGCACGATCGGGGCCACGGCGACGGCGTGGGCGGCCACGCTCGCCTACCCCGGGGACCACGCCCCGATGTGGCTGCTGATCGTCCTGTGCGCGGTGCTCGGCGCCTGCGGACCCGCCTCCATGATCGGCTTCGACTTCGCGCGGCCCGCCAACCCGCCCGAGCGGCAGGGCACGGCTTCGGGCATCACCAACATGGGCGGCTTCGTCGCCTCCATGACGACGCTGCTCGCGATCGGCCTGCTGCTCGACGCGACGGGGGACGACTACCGGATCGCCTTCTCCGCGGTCTTCGTCCTGGAGGCGGTCGGCCTCGGCCAGATCCTGCGGCTGCGCGGGCGGGCGGTGCGCCGGGAGCGGGAGCGGCTCGTCGCCTCACGGGTGGAGGCGGTCCACGTGCCCGCGTGACGCTACGGCGTCACGGCGAAGTTGCGCAGGATCGCCTCGGCCAGGTCGTGGTCGCCCTCGGACTTGACCCGGTCGGCGACGGCGGCGTACGTCACGCGGCCGCAGGCGAGCCGGAAGTACGTCTCCCAGTCGAGGGCGATGGTGGCGAGCGGACCGAGCGAGGGGGCGTTGTCCACGGTGCCCTTGCCGTCGGCGTCCACGCGCACCGTGCGCAGGAACTCCACGGGGCCGCTCACGTCGAAGACGACGGCGGAGCTCGCGGGCGCGCCGGCCTTCTTGGCGACGACCTTCGGCAGGCCGTGCAGGAGGAGGTCGCGGGCCACGTACGCGCCGGGGGAGTCGAGGTTGCCCGGCTTCTTCAGCGCCGTCCGCAGGTCCTGCTCGTGCACCCACACGTCGAACGCCCGCATCCGCATGGCCAGTTCGAGGGTCTGCTCGGTGCCGAGGGGGCCGCGGATCTTGGTGCCCGGGTCCCGCGATTCGTTCCGCAGCTGCCGGGTGCGGCGGATGATCGTGTACTCCAGCTCGGAGGTCATCTCCGGCGCGGTGTGGTGGCGCCGCACGTCGACCTGCATCTCCATGTACCGCTGGCCTTCGGTCTTCACGTGGTACAGATCGCGGGGCAGCGAGTGGATCGGCCGCGGGTCGCCCAGCATCTCGCAGTCGAGGCCGATGACGTGGGAGACGATGTCGCGCACGGACCAGCCGGGGCAGGGAGTGGCCCAGTTCCACTCTCCTTCGGCGAGCGGTGTGACCAACTCGGATATCGCTTCCACGGAGTGGGTCCAGGCGTCGGCGTAGGTTTGCAGGCTGGGATGGAGACTCACGGGACCCCTCGGCGGTCGTACGCGGGCGGTGGGTGGCTGGGCGGCGGCGTGGGGTTCGGGGAGGTCCCCCGCCCCGGAAAATCACAGTACGCTGCCCGCAGTCACCCCGGCAGTGGTTTCGTGTGACGATCGTAGGCTGTGTTTGACGGTGACGACGGATCGAATGCCAGGACGGTGGTAGTGTGCGCGCCTCTCTCATCCAGATCGCCGTGGACGAGGGCGAATCCGTCAATTCCCGCAGGGAGCGCGTCTCTTGGCTGGTGCGCGAGGTGGCGGCGCGGGAGCGGTCCGGCCTCGTGGTGCTGCCGGAGCTGTGGACGACGGGGGCCTTCGCGTACGACTCCTTCGCGAGCGAGGCGGAGCCGCTGGAAGGGCCCACGTACGAGGCCATGCGCGAGGCGGCGCGGGACGCGGGCGTCTGGCTGCACGCCGGGTCCGTCCCCGAGCGGGACCCGGAAGGCCCCCTCTACAACACCTCTCTCGTCTTCTCCCCCGACGGTGAACTCGCCGCCGCCTACCGGAAGATCCACCGCTTCGGCTTCGACAAGGGCGAGGCGGTCCTGATGGGCGCGGGCTCTCGGCTCGTGACGGTACGGACGCCGTCCACCACGCTCGGCCTCGCCACCTGCTACGACCTGCGCTTCCCCGAGCTGTTCCGGGGGCTGGTGGACGCGGGGGCGGAGATGTTCGTGGTGCCGGCGGGGTGGCCCGCGCGGCGGCGCGAGCACTGGCTGCTGCTGGCGCGGGCGCGGGCGGTCGAGGACCAGGTGTACGTCCTTGCCTGTGGCACCGGCGGTACGCATGCGGGGGTGCCTCAGGCCGGGCACAGTGTCGTCGTCGATCCGTGGGGTGAGGTGCTCGCCGAAGCGGGGGACGGTGAGGAGGTCCTCACGGTGGATGTGGACCCGGCGAAGGTCATGGCCACGCGGGAGCAGTTCCCGGCGTTGAAGGACCGGCTTCTGGGGATGGATCCGCCGCGGCGGTGAGCCGGGCGGGGTGGGGGCGCGGGGTGGCCACGGTCCGTTTGTGGCTGCGGGTCCGTCGTGGTCGCTCGCGCAGTTCCCCGCGCCCCTTAGGGGGCTCGCCGCTCAGTAGCCCCTGCGCTCCTGCTCCGGGTCGACGACCGTCGTCTGTGCCACCGGGGGCACCACCGCCCGCCTGCGCCGCGCGATGCTGGTGAACGCGGCGACACCGATGAGGCCCACCGCCATCATGACGAGGCCGGCGACGGTGACGTTGAAGCCCTCCATCTTCCAGTCCGTCGCGAACGTGAGAATGGCGCCCACGGCGATGAGAATGATGCATCCGCCCAGGCCCATATGGACCGCCTCCCTGTGGTCGTGGCTGCGTTGCACCGTGTACCCGGCTGGGCCACCACCACACGGGGAAGCGGACTTCTCCGCCGCTCTCAGCCCTCCAGGAACGCCACGAGCGCGTTGGCCAGCATGTGCGGGTCGTCCGCGCCGCACAGCTCGCGCACGCTGTGCATCGACAGGATCGCCACGCCGATGTCGACCGTCTTGATGCCGTGCCGGGCCGCGGTGATCGGACCGATCGTCGTGCCGCACGGCATCGCGTTGTTGGAGACGAACGACTGGAACGGCACGCCCGCCTTCTCGCACGCGGCGGCGAACACCGAGCGTCCGGCGCCGTCCGTGGCGTAGCGGTTGTTGACGTTCACCTTGAGGATGGGGCCGCCGTTGGCGCGGGGGTGGTGCGTCGGGTCGTGCCGCTCCGCGTAGTTGGGGTGCACGGCGTGACCGGTGTCGGAGGAGAGGCAGACCGTCCCGGCGAAGGCGCGGGCCCGGTCCTCGTACGTACCGCCCCGCGCGAACACCGAGCGCTCCAGGACCGAGCCGAGCAGCGGGCCGTCGGCGCCGGTGTCGGACTGCGAGCCGTTCTCCTCGTGGTCGAAGGCGGCGAGGACCGGGATGTACGGCAGGTCGTCGCGTCCGGAGACGGCGGCCAGGGCGGCCGTTCCCGCGTGCACGGACAGGAGGTTGTCCATGCGCGGCCCCGCGACCAGCTCGCGGTCGCGGCCGAGGAAGGCGGGGGGCTCCACGGAGTACGTCATGAGGTCCCAGCCGGTGACCTCGCCCTCGGGCAGGCCGGTCTCCTCCTCCAGGAAGCGGATGAGGTCGCCCTCGTGGATGTCGTCGCCCAGGCCCCAGACGGGCTGCATGTGCTTCTGCTTGTCCAGCTTCAGCCCGTCGGTGTGGACGGACCGGTCCATGTGGATGGCCAGCTGGGGCACGCGCAGCAGCGGCCGGTCGACGTTCACGAGCCGTGAGGTGCCGTCGCGCAGCGAGAGGCGTCCTGCGAGGCCGAGGTCCCGGTCGAGCCAGGAGTTGAGCAGCGGGCCGCCGTAGATCTCGACGGCGACCTGACGCCAGCCGTGGCCGCCCGCGTCGGGCCGCGGCTTCACCCGGAGGTTCGGGGAGTCGGTGTGGGCGCCGACGATGCGGAACGGGGTGTGCGGGTCGGCGCTCTCCGGTACGTACCAGGCGACGATGGCGCCGCCGCGCAGCACGTACTTGCCGCCGGTCGTGCCGTCCCACGCGTCGGTCTCCTCGACCTGCCGGAAACCGGCCTTCTCCAGACGCTCGGCGGCGCTCGCCACGGCGTGGTACGGCGTGGGGCCGGCCGCGAGGAAGGACATGAGGTCTTCGGTGTGACCGCGGTCGAAGCGGGGCGCTGTACTCATGGAGTCAGCCTAACGAGGGACGGCCGCGACCCGGCCCCGTGTTCAAACGGGGCGGGCCACGGCCGTATCAGGCGAAACGGACAGCTGACGGGCGGCTGGGACGTCTAGAACGCGGACTCGTCCAGCTCCATGAGGTCCAGCTCGACGCCCTCGGCGAGCTTGCGCTCCGTGGCGACGCCCGGCAGGACGTTCGCCGCGAAGAACTTCGCCGCCGCGATCTTGCCCTCGTAGAAGGCCTTGTCCTTGGCGGAGGCGGTCTCCAGCTTCTCCGCCGCGACCGCGGCACCGCGCAGCAGCAGGTAGCCGACGACGACGTCACCGGAGGCCATCAGCAGGCGCGTGGTGTTCAGGCCCACCTTGTAGATGGACTTCACGTCCTGCTCGGTGGCCGCGAGGTCGGTCAGCATGACGCCGACCATGGCCTCCAGCTCGACCGCGGCCTTGGCCAGCTCCTCGCGGGCGGCGGCCAGCGTCTCGCCGCCCGTGCCGACCGCCAGGAACTTCTTGATCTCCTCGGCGAGGCCGTTCAGTGCGGCGCCCTGGTTGCGGACGATCTTCCGGAAGAAGTAGTCCTGGCCCTGGATCGCGGTCGTGCCCTCGTAGAGGGTGTCGATCTTGGCGTCGCGGATGTACTGCTCGATGGGGTACTCCTGGAGGTACCCCGAGCCGCCGAACGTCTGGAGCGACTGCGCCAGCTGCTCGTAGGACTTCTCCGAGCCGTAGCCCTTCACGATCGGCAGGAGCAGGTCGTTCAGGGCGTTGAGCGCCGTCGCGTCCTCGCCCGCCGCCTCCTTGACCTGGATCTCGTCCTGGACGGCCGCGGTGTGCAGGACCAGCGCGCGCATGCCCTCCGCGTACGCCTTCTGCGTCATCAGCGAGCGGCGCACGTCCGGGTGGTGGGTGATGGTCACCTTGGGCGCGGTCTTGTCCATGAACTGGGCGAGGTCCGGGCCCTGCACGCGCTCCTTGGCGTACTCCAGGGCGTTGAGGTAGCCCGTCGACAGCGTCGCGATGGCCTTCGTGCCGACCATCATCCGGGCGAACTCGATGATGCGGAACATCTGGCGGATGCCGTCGTGCTTGTCGCCGATCAGCCAGCCCTTGGCGGGGTGGCGGTCGCCGAACGTCATCTCGCAGGTGTTGGAGGCCTTCAGGCCCATCTTGTGCTCGACGTTCGTGGCGTAGACGCCGTTGCGCTCGCCCAGCTCGCCGGTCTCCCAGTCGAACTCGTACTTCGGGACCAGGAAGAGGGAGAGGCCCTTGGTGCCGGGGCCGTGGCCCTCGGGGCGGGCGAGGACGTAGTGGAGGATGTTCTCCGACATGTCGTGCTCACCGGACGTGATGAAGCGCTTCACGCCCTCGATGTGCCAGGAGCCGTCCTCCTGCTGCACGGCCTTGGTGCGGCCGGCGCCCACGTCCGAACCGGCGTCCGGCTCGGTGAGGACCATCGTGGAGCCCCACTGCTTCTCGACGGCGATCGAGGCGATCTTCTTCTGCGCCTCGTTGCCCTCCTCGAAGAGGATGCCCGCGAACGCCGGGCCGGAGGAGTACATCCACACGGCCGGGTTCGAGCCGAGCAGCAGCTCCGCGTAGCCCCAGATGAGGGAGCGGGGCGCGGTGGTGCCGCCGATCTCCTCGGGCAGGCCGAGGCGCCAGTACTCGGAGTCCATGAAGGCCTGGTAGCTCTTCTTGAAGGACGCCGGGACGGGCGCGGTGTTGGTCTCCGGGTCGAAGACCGGGGGGTTGCGGTCGGCGTCGGTGAAGGACTCCGCCAGCTCGTTCTCGGCGAGGCGGCGCAGCTCCTCCAGGATGCTCTTGGCGGTGTCGACGTCCATCTCCGCGAACGGGCCGGTGCCGTACAGCTTGTCGCGGCCGAGCACCTCGAAGAGGTTGAACTCGATGTCGCGGAGATTCGACTTGTAGTGGCCCATGGCGAAGGCTCCGTAAGCAGGAAAGGGATGGAATACCAGCAAGTAGCTACGATGATGCTACCCGTCGGTAATAAGAAGCAACCCCTAACCGGCCATCTGTGACTCAGTACGCTTACGCGCATGTATGGCTACGACCAGAATCCCGGCGCCCAGCAGCAGTACGCCCCGCCGGGCGCGCAGCCGCCTCCGCAGCAGACGCAGGGCATGCCCGGCGGTGGGTACGGCCAGCAGCCTCCGCTCTATCCCGAGCCCTCGCCCCCGTCGCTCGCGGACGCGGTGCGCGCCTTCACCACGGGCTCGATGTCCGCGGAGGACTTCCAGCAGATCTTCGCGACCTCGAAGGTCTACTGCCCGCGGGGCGACAACCCCGGCTTCCTCGCGCTGCACAACACCCAGCAGCCCGTCATCCCGATGTTCACCTCCCTCAAGGAGCTGCGCCGGTACGCGGGCAAGGACTCCAAGTACTTCGTGATCACCGGCGCGGAGGTCATCGACCTGCTCCCGACCGGGTACGGCTTCGTCCTCGACATGGAGGGCGAGCACCGCATGGTCTTCGACGCGAAGGCCGTGGAGCAGATGGTCGACTTCGCGATGCGGCGGATGTACGGCTGACGTCCCGCGTCCGGGCGGGGTACGGCAGCTGCCGCCCCGTCAGGTGAACGGCGCGCGGGCCTGGTTCGGCCCGCGGGCGGACGCGGGAAGCTCTCGGCTATGCCCGCGTCCATGATCTCGCGCCGTGCCGTCGCCGTCCCGGGCGGCCGTCCCGTCACCGCCGCGGTGACCGCCGTCCTGTGCGCGGCACTGCTGTGCACCGCGCCGCCGGCCACGGGGGTGACGGAAGGGGCCGCTCCGCACGGGGCGCCCGCCGAGACCCCTGCCGACCGCGCGCACCGCGACTTCCTCGACCACGGGCCGAGGGCGGGCGTCATGACCGTCGCCCACCGGGGGCAGTGGCGCAAGGCGCCCGAGAACAGCCTCGCCGCGATCCGGGCGGGCTTCGCGGACGGCGCCGAGATCGTCGAGGCCGACGTCCGGCTGACCAAGGACGGGGTCCCCGTCCTGATGCACGACGAGACCGTGGACCGCACCACGAACGGCACCGGCCGCGTCGCCGACCTCACCCACGCCCAGCTGAGCGGCCTGCGCCTGCGCGCGGGGCTCGGCGGCCGCCAGGCGGCGGTCACCGGCGAGCGCGTCCCCACCCTCGCCGAGGCCATACGGGCCGCCCGCACGCTCGGCCTCGTCAACCTCGACCGGGCCTGGCAGGACCGCGAGGCCGTCTGGCGGGTCCTTGAGGAGACCGGCACCGTGCGCAACGGCCTCTTCAAGTCCAGGGCGCCGGTGCCCGAGGTGCGGGCGTTCCTCGACGGCCATCGGGGCGCGCTGTACATGCACGTGGTGGACGACGCCAACGCGGCGTCCGTGGCGGACTTCGGGGCGGCACGGCCGCCCGCGTTCGAGGTCGTCTTCGACGACGTCCGCGACCAGGTGGCCGCCCCCGCCTTCCTCCAGGAGCTGCGGGCGACGGGCCGCGTGTGGTTCAACACCATGCGCAACGGCTTCGCGGCCCGGTTCACCGACGAGGCCTCGCTGATCGACCCCGCGCGCGGCTGGGGCGCGCTGATCGCCCACTACCGGGCGACGGTCCTCCAGACCGACAACGTGGAGGCGCTCAGGCGCTACCTGACCCAGGGCGTCGCGGACCCCGTCCCGCCGGGCGCGGTGCGCGTCCAGGCGGAGAACTACGCCCCGGGCGGCAGGGGCAGGGCCTACCACGACATCGACCCCGGGAACCGGGGCGACGGGCCGGGGCGGCCCGGTGAGGACGTCGACATCTGCGACCACGACGGAGCGGTGGTGGTGTGCTGGATGCGCGGCTCGGAGTGGCTCACCTACGGAGTCGACGTACCGAAGGACGGGCGCTACACCCTCATGGCCCGCGCCTCGTCCCCGTACACACCCGCCGGGACCTATCGGATCGCCTACGACGGCGCCCCGCCCGGCAAGGCCGTGCCGGTCGCCAACACGACGGCTCACCATGCCTTCGTACTCCAGGACAGCCGTGACCCGCGGCAGCTGACCCGGGGCCACCACCACGTGCGGCTGTCCCTGGACGCGGGCGCGTTCCAGAACTGGAACCTGGACTATCTGCAACTGGAGCCGGTCGGGCCGTAGACGCAGCTCCTGAACGGAACAGATCAAGCCACCTGCCGGACCCGGAGGGAATGCCCTCCGGGTCTCGTTCGTTCAGGTGGCAGAAAGTTCTACGTTCAACTAAAGTGAGCGCACAAGGAGGTACCGACCATGCCTGCAGTGACCGTCGAGAACCCGCTGACCCTGCCCCGAGTGGTGGCACCGGCCGACGCCGTGGCACGCCCCGTGCTCGCCGTGACGACCGCGCCCAGCGGCTACGAGGGCGAGGGGTTCCCGGTGCGCCGGGCCTTCGCGGGAATCAACTACAAGTACCTCGACCCGTTCATCATGATGGACCAGATGGGCGAGGTGGAGTACGAGGCGGGAGAGCCGAAGGGCACCCCCTGGCACCCGCACCGCGGCTTCGAGACGGTCACGTACCTGATCGACGGCACCTTCGTGCACCAGGACTCCAACGGCGGTGGCGGCACCATCCGCAATGGCGACACCCAGTGGATGACGGCCGGCTCCGGCCTGCTGCACATCGAGGCGCCGCCGGAGGAGCTCGTCATGTCCGGCGGCCTCTTCCACGGCCTCCAGCTGTGGGTGAACCTCCCCGCCAGGGACAAGATGATGGACCCGCGCTACCAGGACATCCGCGGCGGCCAGGTCCAGCTGCTCGCCTCCCCCGACGGCGGCGCGCTGCTGCGCGTCATCGCCGGTGAGCTCGACGGGCACCAGGGCCCCGGCATCACGCACACGCCGATCACGATGATCCACGCGACCGTGCGGCCCGGCGCCGAGGTCACGCTGCCCTGGCGCGCGGACTTCAACGGCCTCGCCTACGTCCTCGCCGGACGCGGCACGGCCGGTGCCGAGCGCCGCCCCCTGCACGGCGGGCAGACGGCGGTCTTCGGCGCGGGCTCCTCGCTGACCGTGCGGGCGGACGAGCGGCAGGACGGGAACACTCCCGACCTGGAGGTCGTGCTCCTCGGCGGGCAGCCGATCCGCGAGCCGATGGCGCACTACGGGCCGTTCGTGATGAACACGCAGGCCGAGCTCCAGCAGGCCTTCGAGGACTTCCAGAAGGGGCTTCTCGGGACGGTCCCCGCCGTGCACGGCATGTAGTTCGCACGTTCCGGGGACGCGCACGGCAGACAGCCGTACCTGGCGTGCGCGGCCCCGTCCGGCGTGCTCGGGTGGGAGGGTGCAGACCCTTCTTCCCGAGCCCGTCCGGCGTCTGGCCGCCTGGTGCGTGGTCGTCCTGCTCGTCGTCGGCGTGGGTGCCGTCGGCGTCTGGCTGTGCGTCACCTTCAAGACGGCCGTGACACCGGTCCTGCTCGCCCTGCTCGGCACCGCGCTCCTCGGACCGCTGTACCGGCGCCTGCTCCGGATGAAGGTGCAGCGCTCCCTGGCCGCCGGGCTGACCTGCGCGGCCGTCGTCGCGGTCGTCGGCGGCGTCACCTACATCGTGGTGCGGGCCCTGATCGACACCGGCGGCCAGATCATCGCCTCCCTGAAACAGGCCGCGACCGACGTCGCCAAGTACTTCGGGGCGGCGGGCACCTCGCTGGACGACATGGCGTCCAACGCCAAGGAGCTCCTCGGCAAATTCGGCGGGACCGCCGCCTCCGGGGTGCTCAGCGGGCTCAGCGTCGTCGGCGAGGTCATCGCCATGGCCGTGCTCGCGCTGCTGCTGGTCTTCTTCTTCCTGCGGGACTCCGGGCGGGCGATGGCCGCCCTGCGCTCGCTCTCGCCCGGCGACTCCGCCGATGTCGTGGAGGCCATGGCGCACCGGGCCTTCGGCGCCATCGAGGGCTTCATGCGGGGCACGACGATCATCGCGTTCATCGACGCGCTCTGCATCACCGTGGGGCTGCTGGTCCTGCGGGTGCCCGGAGCCGTGGGCCTCGGCGCGCTCGTCTTCGTCGGCGCCTACATCCCCTACCTCGGCGCCTTTCTGTCCGGCGCGGTCGCCGTCCTGGTCGCCCTCGCCGACCGGGGCTTCGCCATCGCCCTCTGGGCGCTCGGCGTGGTCCTCGCCGTCCAGGTCCTGGAGGGCCACATCCTCCAGCCGGTCATCCAGAGCCGGACGGTGCAGATGCACCCGGCGGTGGTGATGCTGGCGATCACCGCCGGGGCGTCCGTCGCCGGGATCATCGGCATGCTCCTCGCGGTCCCGCTGACAGCAGCGGCCTTCGGCATCCTGGCGGAACTACGCTCCCGCTACACGGCCCCCGCCCCGTAGGGGGCGCGGGGAACTGCGCGCTCAGCCCACACACACCCGCACCCAACCGACGGACCCGAGCCACCCACCCGCCCCTACTCCGCCCCACCGCCGGAGGCCCCCGCCCCCTCATACAGCTCGAACCAAATGCTCTTCCCGTCCCCCCGCGGATCCACCCCCCACGCGTCCGCCAGCAACTCCATCAGCACCAGCCCCCGCCCGGACGACGCCAGCTCACCGGGATGCCGCTTGTGCGGCAGGTCGTCGCTGCCGTCCGCGACCTCCGCCCGCAGCCGCCGCGCCCCCGGCTCCCCGCTGACCTCGGCGACCAGCAGCGCGTCGCCGTCGGTGTGCACCAGGACGTTCGTGAGCATCTCCGAGACCATCAGGACCGCCGAGTCGACCTGGTCGTCGTCCGCCCAGTCGTGCAGCAGCTCCCGCAGGTGCCGGCGGGCCCCCGCGATGCGCTCCGGCTCGGCCTGCGCGACCGTCAGGACCGTGCGGCGGGCGGTGCGCTGCTCGGGGCGGCTGGTCCGGCTCAGCAGCAGGACCGCTATGTCGTCCTCGCGGCGGTCGGCCAGCGGGCCCGTCGTGTAGTGCGAGGAGGGCCCGTGCACGGCCTGCACGAGCGAGTCCGCGAGCTGTTCGAGACCGTTCCCGTGTTCGCCGCCGTCGCCCTCGCCCCCGTACTCCTCCAGGATCGTCCTGATCCGCGACCAGCCGCTGTCCAGGTCGTGGCCGCCGGTCTCGATCAGGCCGTCGGTGCAGATCAGCATCGTCTCGCCGGGCTCCAGGACGAGACGGGTCGTGGGGTAGTCCGCGTCCGGGTCGACGCCGAGCGGCAGCCCGCCCGCGGTGGCCCGTTGCAGAACCGTTCCGTCACTCATGCGTATCGCCGGTTCGGGATGGCCGGCGCGGCCGATCTCCAGGACGCCGGTCGCCGGATCCGCCTCGACGTACAGGCAGGTCGCGAAGCGCGGGTCGTACACCGTGGTCTCGTCGGCGCCGCTGCCGCTGGACCCGTACGTGATGGACTCCGTGATGCCCGACAGGAAGCGCGTGGCCCGGGAGAGCACCGCGTCCGGGCGGTGCCCCTCGGACGCGTACGCGCGCAGGGCGATCCGCAGCTGCCCCATCAGGCCCGCCGCGCGCACGTCGTGCCCCTGGACGTCGCCGATGACGAAGGCGATGCGGCCGCTCGGCAGCGGGATCATGTCGTACCAGTCGCCGCCGACCTGGAGGCCGCCGCCGGTCGGCACATAGCGGGCCGCCACGCTCATCCCCGGGATCTGCGGCCCGAGCATCGGCAGCATCGACCGCTGGAGGCCCTCGGTCAGCTCGCGCTCGGACTCCGCGACCCCGGCCCGGGAGAGGGCCTGCGCCAGCATCCGGGCGACCGTCGTCAGGACGGAACGCTCGTCGGGGGTGAAGGACACCGGGTAGGCGAAGGCGGCCATCCACGCGCCCATCGTGCGGCCCGCCACCGTCAGCGGCAGGAACGCCCACGACTGCCGCTCGAAGCGCCGGGCCAGCGGCCAGGCCGCCGGATAGCGGCGGCGGTAGTCCTCCGGCGAGGAGAGGTAGACCGCGCGGCCGGTGCGCACCACCTCGGCCGCCGGGTAGTCGGTGTCCAGCGGCATCGCGGAGAAGGGCCCGTCGTCGCCCGGCTGGTGGCCGTGGTGCCCGATGATCGTCAGCCGGTCGCCCGCCGCCCCGAAGACCGCGAGCCCGTCCGGCGAGAACCCCGGCATGGAGAGCCCCGCGGCGACCCGCAGCACCTCCTCCGTCGACCGGGCCTCGGCGAGCGCGCGGCCCGCATCCAGCAGGAACGCCTCGCGGGAGCGGCGCCAGTCACCCGTCACGGGTGTGCGGGCCGCGGTGCCCGGCGCGGGCTCGGTCACCTCCTGGAGGGTGCCGATCAGCTCGTACGCCTCGGTCGCGTCGTGCAGCACCGGCTTGGAGCGGCTGCGTACGGTGCGCAGCACGCGCCGCCCCGTGTCGTCCATGATCCGCAGCCGGGCCTCGGCGAGGGTGCCTTCGGCGACGGCCAGCTGGACGGTTCCGTAGATCTCGTTCCAGTCGACCGGGTGGAAGCGCGAGCGCACGGCGGCCTCGGTCAGCGTCTGGGCGCGTGCGGGCAGGCCGAGGAGCCGGGCCGCCTCCGCGTCCAGCGTGACGGTCCCGGAGGCGTTGTCCCAGCGCCACAGGCCGGTCGCGATGGCGGCCAGGACGTCCCGCACGGGAGGCAGGGGATCGTCCGCCACCTGCGAGAGGGGATCGTCGGTGCGCATTGACCCACTTTAGGAAGATGTACGGCGAAGTCGCCACCGAGCCCGGCCGCACCGGCCCCGCTCGGGCGGGCCCCGGCGGATATCCGGAAACCGATCTTCGCCCGGACGGTAGCCTTGGGAGGGTCTGCTCTCTCCCCTATTCGCGAAGACTGGATGAACGACGATGCATCGGTACAGGTCCCACACCTGCGGCGAGCTCCGCGCCTCTGACGTCGGCACCGACGTCCGGCTGAGCGGCTGGCTGCACAATCGCCGAGACCTGGGCGGCATTCTCTTCATCGATCTCCGCGATCACTACGGCATCACGCAGCTGGTGGCCCGCCCGGGCACCAAGGCCGCCGAGGTCCTGGACAAGCTCTCCAAGGAGACGGTCGTCCGCGTCGACGGCAAGGTCGTCTCGCGCGGCGCGGAGAACGTGAACACCGAGCTGCCCACCGGCGAGATCGAGATCGAGGCCTCCGACGTCGAGGTGCTCGGCGCGGCGGGCCCGCTGCCCTTCACGATCAACGCCGAGGACGGGGTGAACGAGGAGCGCCGCCTGGAGTACCGCTTCCTCGACCTGCGCCGCGAGCGCATGCACCGCAACATCATGCTGCGCAGCGCCGTGATCGCCTCGATCCGCTCGAAGATGGTGGCCCTCGGCTTCAACGAGATGGCGACGCCGATCCTCACCGCGACCTCCCCCGAGGGCGCCCGTGACTTCGTCGTCCCCTCCCGTCTGAACCCCGGCAAGTTCTACGCCCTGCCGCAGGCCCCGCAGCAGTTCAAGCAGCTGCTGATGATCTCCGGCTTCGACCGCTACTTCCAGATCGCGCCGTGCTTCCGCGACGAGGACGCCCGCGCGGACCGCTCGCCGGGCGAGTTCTACCAGCTCGACGTCGAGATGAGCTTCGTGGAGCAGGAAGACGTCTTCCAGCCCATCGAGAAGCTCATGACCGAGCTGTTCACGGAGTTCGGCGGCGGCCGCGAGGTCACCTCGCCCTTCCCGCGCATCCCGTTCCGCGAGTCGATGCTGAAGTACGGCAACGACAAGCCCGACCTGCGCGCGAAGCTCGAACTGCACGACATCACGGACATCTTCGAGGGCTCCGACTTCAAGGCCTTCGCGGGCAAGCACGTGCGCGCGCTGCCGGTGCCGGACACGGCCTCGCAGTCCCGCAAGTTCTTCGACGGCCTCGGTGACTACGCCGTCGAGCACGGCGCCAAGGGCCTGGCCTGGGTGCGCGTCGCCGAGGACGGCTCGCTGACCGGCCCGATCGCCAAGTTCCTGACCGAGGCGAACGTCGCGGAGCTGACCAAGCGGCTCGGCCTGGAGGCCGGCCACGCCGTCTTCTTCGGCGCGGGCGAGTTCGACGAGGTCTCCAAGATCATGTCGGCGGTGCGCGTCGAGGCGGCCAAGCGCGCGGGCCACTTCGAGGAGGGCGTCTTCCGCTTCTGCTGGATCGTCGACTTCCCGATGTACGAGAAGGACGAGGAGACCGGCAGGATCGACTTCTCCCACAACCCCTTCTCGATGCCCCAGGGCGGCATGAAGGACCTGGAGGAGAAGGACCCGCTGGACATCCTCGCCTGGCAGTACGACATCGTCTGCAACGGCATCGAGCTGTCCTCCGGCGCCATCCGCAACCACGAGCCCGAGGTCATGCTGAAGGCCTTCGAGATCGCGGGCTACGACGCGGAGACCGTGGAGCACGAGTTCGCGGGCATGCTGCGCGCGTTCCGCCTCGGCGCCCCGCCGCACGGCGGCATCGCCCCGGGCGTCGACCGCATCGTGATGCTCCTGGCCGACGAGCCGAACATCCGCGAGACGATCGCCTTCCCGCTCAACGGCAACGCCCAGGACCTGATGATGGGCGCGCCGACCGAGCTGGACGAGTCGCGGCTGCGCGAGCTGAACATCGCGCTGCGCAAGCCCGCGGCGCAGTAGCCGGAAGGGAAGGGGCCCGGAACCGAACGGTTCCGGGCCCCTTTTCTCGTTTCCCGGGCCTCATCTCCCTTGCCTGGGCCTCATCTTCGTTTCCCGGGCAACCCGAGCGGCGGCCCACCGCGTTCCACGGCTGTGGGAGACCGAAGAGAACGGTGGATACATGGGCGGCGGGGGCGACTTCGAGACGTTCGTCGCCGCCGCGCGGGAGATACCGGGGCTGGGGCCCCGGACGAGGGCGCGCATACCGGACGGCTCACGCCAGGCGCTGGTGGTGACCGGCGAGGCGCGGGACGCCAACCGCTCGACGGCGGTGCTCTACGCCCGGCAGGGCCGCACGGCCGACTGGCGGGCGGTGAGCGGTCCTTGGCCCGCGCACAACGCGCTGCGCGGCTGGACCGACCACCACCGCCAGGGCGACCTCAGGTCCCCCGTGGGCGTCTTCGGGCCGACCGACGCGGGCGGGCTGCTCCCGGATCCCGGGACCGACTTCCCGTACGACAGGGGCCCGGCGTTCAGGGCGCGCGGCACCGGCTTCGAGGGCGAGTCGCTGGACGGCTCCTTCGACTACGTCATCGCCGTCAACGACAACCGCAGGCCCGGTACGACACCGCTGGACTGGACCCGGCCGCTGGGCGCGGGGCGAGGCGGCGGAATCTGGCTGCATGTGGACCATGGAGGGCCCACTCAGGGGTGCGTGTCGCTGCCGAGGGCGCGCATGAAGGAACTGCTCCGCACGCTGGAGCCGGACGGGAAACCGGTGGTCGTGATGGGAGACGCGGCGGCGCTGGGCAGGTGACGCCCGCCCCGAGGGGTGGACCCTCAGGCGGCGTGCGTGGGCGAGGAATCAGCCTCGGCCTCGGCCCATTCGGTGACGAGCCGCTCATACACGCGCCGCTCGTCGGGCCGCAGCCGTCCGCCGGCGCCCAGCCACAGCGCACGGATCTCCTCGTTGACCTCCTCGGCGGTGCGCCGCCGGTCGGGGGAGGGAGTCGTGGCCATGCAGTGAAGCTTACGTAGGGGAGTGTGAAGACGGCGTCAAATTAAGCCGTCTCTCCGCATGACTTAGCTCACCGTGAAGTAAGCCGTGAGTCAGGCCACGTTGGCCAACGGCCTTCCGGACGTGGGGGAATGGCTCAGCCGCCGACCGGACCGAGCCGCACGGCGAGCCCGTCGAGCACGCGCTGGAGGCCGTAGTCGAAGGTCTCCTCACGGGCCTGCTGCGGATCCCCGACCCGCACGTCACCCGCATCGGCGCTCCCTGCGGCGAGACTCTCCGCGAACTCCCGCTCGGTCTTGCCGCTACGGGCGATCAGCGACAGGTACGCGGCCTCGCTCGTGGCCATGCCGATGACGTACGAGATGACGGTGCTCAGCGCCTGCTCGGTCTCGTCGGCGGGGAAGCCGGCCGCGTCGTAGACGGCGGCCATCCGCTGGGACATCTTCGTCACGTTCGGACCGAGGTGGATGAGGCCGACCTGACCGAGCACGGCGGCGACCCAGGGGTGCCGCAGGATCATGGCGCGCAGGCTGTAGGCGCTGCGGGCCGCCGCCTCGCGCCAGTCGGCGGCGCCGGTCGCGGCGGGCACCGCGAGCTCGCCGTAGACCTCGTCGACGACCAGCTCGATCAGTTCGTCCTTGTTGGCGACGTGGCGGTAGAGGGAGGTGGCGCCCGCGTCGAGGCGGGTGCCGAGCTTGCGCATGCTGAGCGCCTCGATCCCGTCCGCGTCGAGCAGCCGCACGGCCTCGGCCACGATCTGCTCCCGGCTCAGCTGCTCACGCTGCCGACGCGGACGGGTCCAGACCGAGGCGATCTCGGACTTCTTCTCACCGGGCACGGCGGCCTCCTCATGCGTCCTCGACTACGGAACACCGCCATCGTAGCGCACACCGTACGCAGGGCGCGTACGGTGTGCGAAAAACTTCACGTCCAGGGTTCGGGTGGCGGGTACGGCTCAGCCCTTTCTCATCAGTTCCACCGCCCGGCTGAAGCTGTCCGCGCCGTGGCCCGCTTCCACTACGCGGCGGAAGATGTCGCGTACCGCCTCCGGGAACGCCGCGTTCACGCCCGCGTCCGTCGCCGTGTGGACCACGTGGTCCATGCTGGCCAGGCCCATCACGGTGCGGTCCACGTCGCCCGCGTGGTTGCCCGCGTCGATGCGGGGGGCGTAGAAGTCGATGAAGTGGCCCATGCCCGCGAAGTTCTCGGTGGCGTACGGGGCGATCTCCGCGGCGGTGATGCCGTGGGCGCCGGCCACGGCCACGGCCTGCCAGTAGGCGATCATCGACGGCCAGAAGATGGCCATGTTCAGCTGGTACATCAGCGCGGCCAGGCCGGGGTCCTCGCCCCGGTAGTCCGTCTTGCCGGTGATCACTTCGAGGGCCGCGCGATGGGTGTCGTACGCGGCGCGCGGGCCGCTGTAGAACGTCGACGCGTCCGGTGTGCCGATCAGGGGCGGCGGGCACAGGACGCCGCCCGTGAGGTGGATTCCGCCCAGCTCCGTCACCCAGCGGGCGCCCGCCCGCGCCTTCTCGGGGGTGTCCGAACTGAGGTTCACCAGGGTGCGTCCGGCGATGGCCGCCTTGGCGGGTTCGAGGATCCCGTACATCGCGTCGAAGTCGGTGAGGCTGAGGACCGTCAGGTCGGAGGCCCGCAGGGCCTGTTCGGGCGTGGCCGCCAGGGTGGCGCCGCGCTCCACGAGGGCGTCGGCGCGGGACGCCGTGCGGTTCCAGAGGGTGACGCGGTAGCCCCGGTCGAGATAGGCGGCGGCCATGGCCTGGCCCATCGGGCCGAGGCCGATCACGGTGACAGTGGCGGTGGCGGTGGAGGGGGAGGTGCGCATGGGGGCTCCTGGTGTCAGAGAGGAAGCGGCTAGAACGATCGCTCTATTTAGCGGCTCGGACCGAACGTACCACAGCTCTAGAACGAACGCTCTACTTAATGCTCGGGTAAGGTGGCCCCATGGCCGACAGCAGCGCAGCGAAGAGCGCGACCCCCAGTACCCGCGACCGCATCGTCGTCGTCGCCGCACGGCTCATCCAGCGGCAGGGCTATGTGGGCACCGGCATCAAGCAGATCGCCAAGGAGGCCGAGGCCACGCTCGGCTCCGTCTACCACTTCTTCCCCGGCGGCAAGGAAGCCGTGGCGGTGGCCGCCCTCAGGCACAGCAGCGAGGAGTTCGCGGATCTGCTGCGCGAGGGGCTGGCCGGTGAGGGCGCGCCGGGCCCGGCCCTTGAGCGCTGCGCCGACGTCCTCGCCGTCGGGCTGCGGGAGTCGGGCTGGATCGACGGCTGTCCCGTCACGGCGGCGGCCCTGGAGACGCTCGGCACGGACTCCGAGATCCAGCGGGTCTGTGCGGAGGCGCTGCGCGGCTGGGAGCGGATCGTCGAGGAGCGGCTCGCCGCGTCGGGGATCGGCCCGGAGGACGCCCGGGAGCTGGCGACGACCGTGATCAGCGCCCTGGAGGGCGCCGAGGTGACGGCTCAGGTCAGCCGGAGCGAGGAGCCGCTGCGGGCGGTGGGCCGGCAACTGGCCCGGCTGGTCGGGGCGTACGGCGCGTAGCCGGGGGAACGGTCGCGGCCGGCCCCCCGTAGCGGCTCTGCACCGGACAGGGGTAGGGGTAGGTACGGAAAAGTCCCGGCGCCGCCCCGTGAATCAGGGGGCGGCGCCGGGACCTCGATGTCGGGTGCCGGGTGTCGTCCGCGACGCGTTACGCGGTCGGCTTCTCCTCAAGGCGGGGGAAGAGCACCGCGCCCTTCGTCACCGTCGAACCGGCCGGCAGCCGGCCCCACGTGCCCGCGTCCTGGACCCGCTGGTCGGCCAGCGCGCCGAGCGGGGCCTCGGCGCCGAGGGAGTCCCAGAGCTTCTGGGAGGTCTCCGGCATGACGGGGTTCAGCAGGACCGCCACCGCGCGCAGCGACTCGGCCGCCGTGTAGAGGATGGTCGCGAGGCGGGCGCGGCCCTCCTCCGAGTCGTCCTTGGCCACCTTCCACGGCTCCTGCTCCGTGATGTAGCCGTTGACCTGCTTGACGAAGGCGAAGATCGAGAGGATGCCGGACTGGAAGTCCAGCTCCTCGCCGATCGCGCGGTCGGCGTCCGCGACGGCCTTCGCCAGGCCGTCCTGGACCGCCTTCTCGGCGTCACCGGAGGCCGTGGCCGCGGGCAGTTCGCCGCCGAAGTACTTGCCGACCATGGCCGCGACGCGTGAGGCGAGGTTGCCGTAGTCGTTCGCCAGCTCGCTGGTGTAGCGGGCGGAGAAGTCCTCCCACGAGAACGAGCCGTCGCTGCCGAAGGCGATGGCGCGCAGGAAGTACCAGCGGTACGCGTCCACGCCGAAGTGCGAGGTCAGATCCTGCGGCTTGATGCCCGTCAGGTTCGACTTCGACATCTTCTCGCCGCCGACCATCAGCCAGCCGTTCGCGGCGACCTTGCCCGGCACCGGCAGGCCCTGCGCGAGCAGCATCGCGGGCCAGATCACCGCGTGGAAGCGGAGGATGTCCTTGCCGACGAGGTGCACGTTCGCGGGGAAGGTGGCGTCGAACTTCCGCTGGTCCGCGCCGTAGCCGACCGCCGTGGCGTAGTTCAGGAGCGCGTCGACCCAGACGTAGATGACGTGCTTGTCGTCCCAGGGGACCTTCACGCCCCAGTCGAACGTCGAGCGCGAGATGGAGAGGTCCTGAAGGCCCTGCTTGACGAAGTTCACGACCTCGTTGCGCGCCGACTCCGGCTGGATGAAGCCGGGGTTGGCCTCGTAGAGGGCGAGGAGCTTGTCGCCGTACTCACTGAGCTTGAAGAAGTAGTTCTCCTCCTTGAGGAGCTCCACCGGCTTCTTGTGGATCGGGCAGAGTTTCGTGCCGTCCTCGGCCTCGATGAGGTCGCCGGGGAGCTTGTACTCCTCGCAGCCCACGCAGTACGGGCCCTCGTACCCGCCCTTGTAGATCTCGCCCTTGTCGTAGAGATCCTGGACGAACTCCTGCACGCGGTCCGTGTGACGCTTCTCCGTGGTGCGGATGAAGTCGTCGTTCGCGATGTTCAGGTGCTCCCAGAGGGGCTTCCAGGCCTCGGTGACGAGCTTGTCGCACCACTCCTGCGGGGTGACGTCGTTCGCCTCGGCCGTGCGCATGATCTTCTGACCGTGCTCGTCCGTGCCGGTGAGGTACCACACCTTCTCGCCGCGCTGACGGTGCCAGCGCGTGAGCACGTCCCCTGCAACGGTCGTGTAGGCGTGGCCCAGGTGAGGAGCGTCGTTTACGTAGTAGATGGGGGTCGATACGTAGAACGCCTTCGCGTTCTCGTCCGCTCCCTGCTTCTCGGATCCAGTGGCCGCCATGGTCGAAATCCTAACGGCCCCGCGAAGATCCACTCACCTCGATATCAAGGGGCGGACCCGGCAGCTCCGGTGGCCGGGTCCGCCGTCGCCCACCGTCGGGCTACGGGCGCCAGGACGCCAGCAGGCCCTCGTACAGCTCCTTGTCCGTGAGCTCGCGGGGGGTGGGGCCCGCGTGGAAGAACGCGGCGTTGTCCGCCTTGAGCTTGCGGAGGTAGTCGAAGCCCTTCGCGTCGTGGTCGCCGAAGGCGATGAACTGGAAGAAGAGCGGGTGCGTGGCGGCGTCGGCCAGGGCCTGGGTCGCGGGGCCCTTCGCGTCGGGGGCGCCGTCCGTCTGGAAGATCACCAGGGCGGGGGTGCCGTTCTCTTTGCTCTCTTTGTGCTCCGACTTCGCGTAGTGCGATTCGTAGTGCGATACGACCTCTTCGATCGCGCGGTGGTAGCTGGTGCGGCCCATGTGGCCCGCGGCGGCGTGCAGCTCGTCGATGCGGCCCTCGTGCTCGGGGAGGGTGAGGGTGGCGGTGCCGTCGATGTCGGTGGAGAAGAAGACGACGTGGACCGTGGCCTCGGGGGCCGGCGTCAGGTGTGCGGCCAGGGCGAGGGTCTGGTCGGCGAGGCTCTGGGCGGAGCCGTCCTTGTAGTACGGGCGCATGGAGCCGGAGCGGTCCAGGACGAGGTAGACGGGGGCGCGGGTTCCGGTGAGGCCGTTCTTCTTCAGGGCGGCGCCGGCGGCCTTGTAGGCGGTGGCCAGGGCGGGGGCCTTGGCTTTGACCTTGGCGGCGGAGAGGACGGGGGGCGCCGCCTTGGCTTCGGGTTCGGGCTTGGCCTTGGGTTCGGCGGGGGTTTCGGGTTCGGCCTTGGCTTCGGGTTCGGGCTTGGCCTTGGGTTCGGCGGGGGTTTCGGGTTCGGCCTTGGCTTCGGGCTCCGCCGGGGTGGTGGGTTCGGCCGGGGTTTCCGGCTGCGCCTTGGCTTCGGGCTCCGTCACGGGCGGTGTAGTTGCCGGTGCTTCATCGGCACCGGCAGCTTCGGGCTGTGCCCGCTCGGCTGCCGCAGGCTTCGGCTCGGGTTCCGCTTCAGCCGCAGTCTCGGCGGTGGGGGCGTCCGGCTCGGCCGCCGCGGGCTCGGGCTCGGGTTCGGCTTCGGCCACGGTTGCGGTGGGGGCGTCCGGTTCAGCCGCCGCAGGCTCGGCCTCGGGTTTCGCTTCAGCCGCAGGCGTAGCGGTGGCGTCCGGTTCAGGCGCCGCAGGCTTCGGTGTCGAGTGGTCTGCCCCCTGCGCCGGGACCGTCACGTTGTCGAACGCCGCGGCTACCAGGTCGTCGACCGTGGAGGGGGTCGGCTCGGGGCTGGGGGACGGGAGCGTGGCCTTGTGGGCCGGCTCCGGGGTGGGCTCCGGGGACGGGGACGGCAGCGTCACGTCCTCCGCGGGGTGCGGTTCCCCTGCCGCGGTCGCACGCTCGGGCTCCCGTGCCTCAGGAACGCTCTCCTTGCGTGACCGACCGAACGCGTTCCGCAGGCGACTCAGAATGCCCATGTGCGCAACCCTCCGCGTGAGTTGATTCCCGAAAACCCCTGGAATCCCTGGCCAGGGCGGACACGTAAGGTTAGCCGCCGCCGTCCGCGATCTTCGGCAGGGTCACCGCCCGGCCATCCCTCGCGTCAACCCGTTGTCAACTTCCTCCCATGTGCCACGGATTCACCCTCCGTTCACCCGCAGGCCGCCGCCGTGCCGGAACCCACACCTAGCCTCACGGCGGAATCAAGCCACGCCATGACGACGGAGGATCCGTGCCCAAGCTGCTGCCGATCATCACCTCGCATCAGGGGAGCGGCGGCCGTTCCGCCCTGACCTGCCGCTTCCGCTGCGGCGACGCCTGCTTCGGCGAGGTGCCCAACACCAGCGAGAACGAGTACGTCGGCGACGTCATCGCCGGTGCGCTCAGCCGCCGTTCGATGATGCGCGCCGCCGCCGTCGTGACGGTCGCCGCCACCGCGGGCAGCACCCTCATAGCGGGCCCCGGAGTCAGTGAGGCCGCCGCGGCCGCGCCTGAAGGACGTACGGCCGGAAAGGGCAGGGGCGCACGCGGCCTGCGGTTCGCGCCCGTCGCACCGAACACCAAGGACGCCGTCACCGTCCCCGCCGGCTACGGACAGAACGTCGTCATCCGCTGGGGCGAGCCCATCCTGCGCGGCGCGCCCGCCTTCGACCCCGACCGGCAGACCGCCAAGGCGCAGGCCGGGCAGTTCGGTTACAACAACGACTTCCTGTCCCTCCTGCCGCTGCGCGGCGAGCACGGCCGTCAGGTCCTCGTCGCGAACCACGAGTACACGGACGAGATCCTGATGTTCAAGGGGTACGACCCCGAGAACCCGACCCGCGAGCAGGTCGAGATCGCCTGGGCGGCGCACGGCCTCTCCGTCGTCGTGGTGGAGGGGGAGCGGCGCAGCGGCGCGCTGCGCGCCGTCACCCGGCACCACCTGAACCGCCGCCTCACCGCCACCAGCCGCTTCCGCCTGACCGGCCCCGCCGCGGGCAGCGACCTGGTCCGTACGAAGGCCGACCCGCGCGGCACCACGGTTCTCGGCACGCTCAACAACTGCTCCGGCGGCACCACGCCCTGGGGCACCACGCTGCACGGCGAGGAGAACTTCAACCAGTACTTCGCCAACGCGGTGCAGGTGACCGACCCGACGGCCGCCGCGCGCCTCAAGCGCTACGGCGTGTCCGGTGCCGCCTCCGAGCGGAAGTGGGAGCGGTTCGACGACCGCTTCGACCTCGCCAAGGAGCCCAACGAGGCCAACCGCTTCGGCTGGGTCGTCGAGCTCGATCCGTTCGACCCGGACTCGACGCCCCGCAAGCGCACCGCGCTCGGCCGCTTCAAGCACGAGGCCGCGCAGCCGCGCCTGACGGACGACGGGCGCCCGGTGGTCTACATGGGCGACGACGAGAAGTTCGACTACTTCTACAAGTTCGTCAGCAGCAAGCGCATGGCCAAGGGCAAGTCCCGCGCCGCGCACGAGCACAACCTCACGCTGCTCGACGAGGGCACCCTCTACGTGGCCAAGCTGACCGGTGACTCCCCGGCGGCCGAGATCGACGGGAAGGGCACGCTGCCGCAGGACGGCGAGTTCGACGGCAGCGGCCGGTGGATTCCGCTGGCCACGGCCGGACCCGGCGGCAAGGCCGTCAGCCACGTCGAGGGCATGACCGCCGAGGAGGTGTACGTCTTCACGCGCCTCGCCGGTGACAAGGTCGGCGCCACGAAGATGGACCGCCCCGAGGACATCGAGCCGTCGCCGCACACCGGCAAGGTGTACGTCGCGCTCACCAACAACTCCGACCGCGGCAAGCCGGGCAAGGCAGGCGCCGACGAGGCCAACCCGCGCAACCTCAACAAGCACGGGCAGGTCCTGGAGCTGACCGAGCGCCGGAACCGCGCCGACGCCACCACCTTCGCCTGGTCGCTGTTCCTGGTGGCCGGTGACCCGGACGACCCCTCGACGTACTTCGCGGGCTTCCCCAAGGACCGGGTCTCCCCGATCTCCTGCCCGGACAACGTCGCCTTCGACCCGCACGGCAACTTGTGGCTCTCCACCGACGGCAACCAGCTCGGCTCCCACGACGGCCTGTTCGGTGTGGCCACGCGCGGCGAGCGGCGCGGTGAGCTCAAGCAGTTCCTGACCATGCCGACCGGCGCCGAGACCTGCGGTCCGCTCATCCAGGACCGGCGCGTGCTCGTCGCCGTGCAGCACCCGGGCGAGGTGGACGGCGCCTCCGTCGAGAAGCCCGCGAGCGCCTGGCCCGACGGCCCGGGCAAGCTGGTGCGTCCGTCGGTCGTCTCCGTGTGGCGTAAGGACGGCCGCGACATCGGCGTCTGACCCGGAAGCAGGCGGGAGTACGTAGGCGGAGGGGCATCCGGCAGCCGCCGGGTGCCCCCTTCCGCGCAGGCGTCATCCGCCGGAGGTCACCGGCCGGCCGGGACCAGCGTTCCGCCGGCGGCACCGCGGGCGTCGCCGGACCGCAGCAGCCACTCCGTATAGGCGGCGGACTGCCGGGCCGCCTCCCAGTAGGCGGCCTCCAGCTCGCCGTAGACCGCGTTCAGCTCGTCCTCCGTGCGGGCCGCCACCATCAGGCGTACGCCGATGGGGTCGCCGTGGAGGGGGCGTACGGCCATGTCGGCGCGGGCCCGTGAGGTCGGCTGGCAGAGCGTGACGACCTCGCCGGTGGCGACGAGAGACGCGGCGGTGAGGTAGTCGCCGTGCAGGACAGGGGGGTTGAGGCCGGCCGTGGTCAGGACGCGGCGCAGGCCGTCCCACTCGCCGTCGACGGTCGGGTCGACCATCCAGCGGTCGTCCGCGAGGTCGCTGAGCCGCACGACGGGCCGCTCCGCCGCCGGGTGGTCGGCGGCCAGGGAGACGAACTGCGGCTCGCGGTCGAGGAGGACACGTCTTCGCAGGGCCTCCGGCAGCCGCAGCGGGCTGCCCTCCACCTCGTGCACGAACGCCACGTCGAGCTGTGCCGCGGCCACCATGCGCAGCAGCGCGTTGGCGGACACGTCCATCTGGAGCGAGATCTCCGTGCCCGGCAGGCGCACGCGCAGCCGGCGCAGCCAGCCCGGTATGGCGCGGCTCGCCGTGGAGCCGATGCGCAGCCGCGGGCCCTCGGCGGCGCGGGCGGCGGCGGCCCTGGTCTCGGCGACCAGGGACCGCATCTCCGTGACCAGGGGGCGGGCCCGGCTCAGGACGACCCGGCCGAGTGGCGTCGGCCGGCAGCCGGTGCGCTCGCGGGCGAAGAGCTGGCCGCCGAGCGCGTGCTCGATGCGGCGCAGCTGGGTCGTCAGCGACGGCTGGCTCATGCCGAGCTGACGCGCCGCCTTGTGCAGGCTGCCGGTGTCGGCGATGGCGCACAACGCGCGGAGGTGCCTGACCTCGAGCTCCATGGTCGATGAGCGTAGAGGCGGTACGGCCGCCGCACCAGACACCCAAACCCCGTGAGAACCAGCCGTTCTGGACCGGCCGAGTCCGGTGATAGCTCCGGGCTATCGCGTCTTGCCATCATCCCCACGCGCCCCCTGCTCCCCGAGACTCACAGCCACCGAAAAGTTCACCTTTCATCGACCCCCCACGGTCGGTCGAACGAGTAGGGAGCCCCCCCCACACATGAGCAAGCGATACCTGTCCGTCGTGGCCGTCCTCGGACTCACCGTCACCGGACTCGGTGGCGCCGCCACGTCGGCGTCGGCCGCGACCCCCGCCCTGAACTCGTCCTCCGCCTCGTACGCCCAGTACGAGGGATCGGCATACGAGGGTTCGGCGCGGGAGGCCAAGGCCAACAAGGCGTTCTTCGAGGCCGTCGTGAAGGCGGTCGCCGAGAAGCGCGCGGCCAACCCCGGGGCGAAGTCCGTGACCGTCGTCTACGACGCCTCCGGAGCGCCCACCTTCGCCCGGCAGATAGCGAGTTCCACCTCCATATGGAACTCGGCGGTCTCCAACGTCAAGCTGCAGCAGGGCAGCTCCGGCGCGAGCTTCTCGTACCGCGAGGGCAATGACCCGCGCGGCTCGTACGCGAGCACCGACGGGCACGGCAAGGGGTACATCTTCCTGGACTACGCGCAGAACAAGGAGTACGACGCGACCCGCGTCACCACCCACGAGACCGGGCACGTACTCGGGCTGCCGGACACCTACGACGGGCCGTGCAGCCAGCTGATGTCGGGCGGCGGCCCCGGCCCGTCCTGCACGAACGCGCAGCCGGACGCGGCGGAGCGGTCGAAGGTGGAGCAGCTGTGGGCCAACGGGCTCGCGAAGGCGCTGCACAAGGTGCGCTAGGGAACGGTCGTCGGGGAGCCGCGGGCCGGTCGTGGCCGGTCGCGCGGTTCCCCGCGCCCCTTCAGGGAGCCAGGGCTTAGGGGCTCAGGGCTTCGGGGAGGCGATGGCCCGTGCCGCGCCGACCTCTTGGCGCAACGGTTCCAGGACGCTGTCCTTCGGGCCGACCGTGAATTCCGTACGCACCTCTTCGAGCACCGCCGACGCCCGCAGGCCGCCCGCCAACTCCCGTAGTTCGCGTGCCACTTCGGCCACCTCGTCGGGTGCCGGCGGCCGCGCTCCGTGCCGGATGCGGACCCTCGCGGCGGTCGTCGCGTCCAGGATGCGTTCGACGGCGACGACCAGCGGCCACCAGGCGGCGGCGCGCGTGCCGGTCGGCGGCGGCTCGGTCAGGGCCCGCTGGAACTCGGAGCGGATGACGGACAGGTCGCGGTAGAGGCGGCGGCGCATGCGGGCGCGGGCGGCCGGTTCGACGGCGGCCCCGAACGCGGACTCCACATATCCGGCGGTGTCGGCGACCGCGTCAGCGAGCCGGTCGCCGATCCGGGTGCCCCAGCTCTCGGGCCAGAGCAGATAACCGGCGACGAGCGCGATGGCGCAGCCGATCAGGCTGTCGACCAGACGCGGCACGACCAGGCCGAGCCCCTGGTGGTTGAGGATGTCGGAGAGCAGCAGGATCACCGGGGTGATCGCCGCCGTCTGGTAGCCGTAGCCGCGCGTGGTGAGGGCCGGGATGAGCGGGGCGAGCAGCATCATCACGGGCACGTCCCACCAGCCGTGCGGCACCTGGACGAGGACGGCGGCGGCGACCACCAGGCCGGCGGCCGTGCCGAGCGCGCGCAGGACGGCGCGCGAGAAGACCGAGCCGAAGTCGGGCTTGAGGACGAACGTGACGGTGAGCGCGACCCAGTACGACCTGGGGACGTCGATCAGCGAGACGAGGGCCTGCGCGATGCCGATGCAGAGCGCGAGCCGCAGGCCGTAGCGCCAGGAGGCGCCGGACAGGACGACGTTGCGGGCGGCACGGCGGATCCGGACGCTCAGCGCCGCCGGGTGGCCGAGCCGGTCGTCGGCCTTGATGACGCCGAGCGGGTCGGCGTCGCCCAGCGTCTCCACGGCGTGCAGCACGGCGTGGTCGAGGGCGCGGGCGGCGTGGTCGCGGGGTTCGGGGAGGCGTTCGGGGTCCGGGGTCCAGGCGGTCGGGGCGCCGCCGCCGTGCTCGATCGCCCGCGCCATGTCGCGGATGACGGCGGGGATCTCGGGCGGCAGGCGTACGCAGGCGTGGCGGGCGCTCAGATGGGTGGCGGGGGCGGCTTCGACGATCGGGGTGAGGGCGTTCAACCGGGCGACGAGCCGCACCAGTTCGGGGTTGCGGCCGTGGTCACGAGTGCGGCGGGCGAGGACGAGGTCGTAGCTCTGGTTGAGGGAGGCGGTGACGGCGGCGCGCGCGTCGTCGTACGCGTCCGTGCCCGCGGCGTCGAGGAGCGCGGCCACCGAGCGGTAGGAGGCGGCGACGGCGGCGCGTTCGGGGACGCCGGAGCGCAGCGGCCAGGCGAGCAGGCCGAGCGCGAGGACGAGGAGGCCGCCGCCGGTCATCAGGGCCGGGGCGAGCCACCACTGGCCCGGCATCGGAAGGCCCGCGCCGACCACGCAGTTGAGGAGCAGGAGCAGCCCGCCGACGGAGGCGACCGCGCCGATCGTCGACATCATCCCGGAGACGAGCGCCACGAACGTGACGGCGCCGACCGCCACCCAGCCGTGCCCGAAGACGAGCGAGCCGAGGGTGACACCGAGGGCGCCGAAGAGCTGCGGCACGGCGATGTTGAGGACGCGCATGCGGTAGGCGTCGGCGGTGTCGCCGATGACGCCGGAGAGGGCGCCCATGGAGGCGAGCGCGCCGTACGTGGGCTGTCCGGCGAGGATGCCGACGGCGAGCGGCAGGGCCATGGCGACCGAGGCGCGGGCGACGGCCGCCCAGGGGATGGGCGCGGACTGCGGCTTGAGGGACCGGACGAGCCAGTCGGGTGGGGTGAGCGGGCGCAGTGGGCCGCGTGATTCCGGTGGGGCGGCGGGGGTCTCACGGGGCATGTGCCCATTATCGCCGCTTTACGGTGCTTGCCCTGGCCGGTGGATCAGCGGTCTGTTCCGTCCGGCCGGTGCAGGGTGAGCGTGACGACGAGTGCCCGGTGGTCGGTGTTGCCGATCTCCAGGAAACGGGCGTCGCGGGCCGCGAAGTCCGGGGTCGCGAGGATGTGGTCGATCTGCGTGCCGAGCGGCGAGGGCACGGCCGTGGGCCAGCTGGGGGTGCGCGAGGAGCCGGCGAGGCGGGCGGCGTCGCGCAGCCCCTGGTCGAGGACCGAGCGGAACGCGGCGTGGTCCTGGGTGGCGTTGAAGTCCCCGGCGATGATCGTGGACCTGCCGTCGCCGTCGGCGGCGTACTCCTGGAGCTTGCGCATCTCCGAGCGCCACAGGTCGACCTGGCGGGGCATCGGCGGCATGGGGTGCGCGAGGAGAATCCGCACCGGATGACCCTTCACGTCGGCGATGGCACCCGGCATTCCGAGCGTGGCCCGCACGCGGTGCGGGTCCTTCAGCGGCACCTTGGAGAGGATGACGGAGCCCTCGGGGCCGTACGCGGCGACGGCCTCGCGGTGGGGGTAGTCGGCGCGGGGGAGTTCCTCGCGGAGCAGGGCGGCGCAGGCGTGGTCGCACTCGGGGACGAAGAGCAGATCGGGCCGCTCCTCGCGCACGGCCTTGATCAGGCCCTTCGTGCCGCGCCCGTACTCCACGTTGGACGTCATGACGCGCAGTTCGGCGACGGCGTCGCCGCGCGGTGCGTCGGTGTTCCCGTAGGGCTCCATGTACCAGGCGACGAGGCCGAGCACGACGACGCCCCACACCATGCCGAGGCGCCAGCGGGCGAGCAGGGCCAGCGCCAGGCCGGCGGCAGTGGGCACGAGCAGCCAGGGCAGGAAGGCGAGCAGTTGCGGTAGGGGTGTGAAACCGTCGGAGTCGGCGACGCGGAACCCGATGACGGCGCTGACGCCGGCCAGCGGTATGGCCGCGGTCCATGCGGCGGCTCGGCCTCGGCGGCGGGGTGCGGTGCGGGCCGCCTCCGGCTCGGTGTCCGGGGCGACGGTCACGCTGTCCAAGGCGGGGCCTCTGCTTTCGGGTGGGGCGGGGCGGGTGTGTTCGGCTGTGCGGAATCCTGCCGTATGCGGGGTACGGGGTGTGTCGGGTGCGGGCCGGTCGTGGCTGGTCGCGCAGTTCCCCGCGCCGCTTGAGAGGCGGTTGGGTCGGGTGCGGGTTGTGGGTGGTTGCTCGCGCAGTTCCCCGCGCCCCTTGAGGGGCGGTTGGGTCGGGTGCGGGTTGTGGGTGGTTGCTCGCGCAGTTCCCCGCGCCCCTTGAGGGGCGGTTGGTCGGGTGCGGGTGGTCGGTGGCTGGTCGCGCAGTTCCCCGCGCCCCCTAACGGGGGCTGGTGTGGGTGGTCGGGCGCCCCGCCAGGGGCGCGGGGAACGGCGCGAGCAACCCCATTCGGCCCGCGGATGAGATGCGAGCGGATGGGCCCCGATAGGGGCGCGGGGAACTGCACGAGCAAGCCCCTCCGGCCCGCAGGCTACGTGTGACCGGCGGAGGCTCGTTCAGGGGCGCGGGGAACTGCGCGACCAGCCCCGCCCGGCCCGCGGAGCACTGCGCCATCGGGGGGACAGCCATGCCCCCAGTGCCACCACCAGCCCCACCCCCACCAACACCCACGCCGCAGCCCACAGCGACGCAGTCAACGCGTCGTACACCGCCCCCGCGGCCCCACGGGAAACCTCCGCGGGCAAGTCGTCGAGCATCACCCCGCGCCCCACCGCGACCCCCACCAGAAGCACCCCCGCCGCCAGCCCCCCACCCAGCCCCGTCGCGACGACCGCCCGCCGCCGGGAAGCGGCGAGGAGGACCCCCGCCACCGCGAGGACCACCGCCGCGACCGGCAGCCACAGCCCCGCCGACCTGAGCACGCCGAAGACCCGCCGCAGCCACCCGAGGTCGTCGGAGGACCGCATCACCGTGACCTCCGTGTGCTTCACGGGGATCTTCGACGCGAACGGCACCCCGTCGTCCGCGAGTTGCCGCTTGATCTGCTCGGTGATGGGCGCGAGGTCGATGGTGACCGCACCGTCGGAGTCATCCCCCCAGGCCCGCCGCACCGCGTCGTACGCCGCCCGGTTCGCCGCGTCCCAGGCCGTCCGGTAGGCCGCCGTCTCCGTGAACGACCGCACCGCGTCCCCTACGAACGCCTCGACCGCGCCCTGGAGCGGCCCCACGTCGATCTCCTTCATCACCGCACCGGTCACCTCGTCCGCCACCGCCGTGCGCACCGCGTCGTCGGAGGCGAGCGGCGCCATCGTGGCGACGTAGCTGTCCCGGTCCCCGATCTCGTACTTCGCCCAGGTGGAGAGCGCGCCGAGCGGGACCAGGAGGCAGGCGAGGACGAGCAGGACGGCGGACAGGACGGTTTTCGGCACCTCTACAGGCAAAGCCCCGGCCGCGTGGCACGCGACCGGGGCGACTGCATATGGGGCAATCCGGAGATGGGGTAATTCGCGCTACTTGCGGTTGTACAGCCGCATCGTCACCGGCCCGAACACCGCCACAAGGAGCAGCGCCCAGCCGAACGTCCACGCCAGCTCCGTCGTCGGCGACGTGCCGTCCATCAGGGCGCGGACCGCGGAGGAGACGTGGGTGATGGGGTTGTTGTTGACGAAGGCCTGGAGCCAGCCCGGCATCGTCTCCGGCTTCACGAAGATGTCGCTGAGGAAGGTCAGCGGGAAGATCACCATCATGCTGACGCCCATCACGGACTTCTCGGTGCGCAGGAGCAGCCCGAACATCGTCCAGATCCAGGAGAACGCGAAGGAGAAGACGAGCAGGACCGCGATCCCCGCCACGACGCCCACGAACCCGCCGTCCGGCCGGAAGCCCATGATGAGGCCGACGGTGAGGATCACCACGGAGGCGATGGCGTAGCGCAGGGCGTCGCCGAGGAGGTAGCCGACCATCGTCGAGGGCCGCCAGATCGGCAGCGTGCGGAAGCGGTCGAAGACGCCCTTCTCGATGTCGGTGTTGACCGAGACGCCCGTGTACATCGTGATCATGACGACGGACATCACGAGGATGCCCGGCAGCAGGTACTGGATGTACTCGCTCGGCGACCCGGCCAGCGCGCCCCCGAAGAGGTACGTGTACATCAGCACCATCATGATCGGGAAGGCCGTGACGTCGAAGAGCTGCTCCGGCACGTGCTTGATCTTGAGCATGGCGCGCCAGCCGAACGTCAGACAGGCGGAGAGCGCGCTCGGCCGCGGCGGCCGGTCGGTGGAGATGAGGAGCTCGGCGAGCGACTCGGTGCGGACGGGCGCGAGGTCCTGCGTCTCGGCGGGGGCGGCGGTGCTCATGCCGTGGCCTCCTTCGTGAGGTCCTTCGTGAGGTTCTGCGGATCGGTCGTGGGGGTGTGGTGGCCGGTGTCCGAACCGGTCAGGGACAGGAAGACCTCGTCCAGGCTGGGCTGGCCGAGCGCGAAGTCGTCGACGGTGATCCCGGCGTGGGCCAGCTCGGCGAGCGCGCGCGAGGCCTGCTCGGCGGCGCCGCGGCCGTTGCGCGCGCCGTCCGTGCCGACGCGGGCGGTCAGGGCCACGGGGTCGGGCTCCAGCTGGACCTGCGCGCCGAGCACCGTGCCGAGGACCCGCGCGGCCTCCTCGCGCCGTGCGGCGTCCCGCAGCCGTACGTGTACGGAGCCCGCGCCGACGGACGCCTTCAGTTCGCCCTTGGTGCCCTCGGCGATGACCTTGCCCCGGTCGATGACGGCGATGCGCGCCGCCAACTGGTCGGCCTCGTCGAGGTACTGGGTGGTGAGCAGGACCGTGGTGCCGTGGCCGACGACCGCGCGTACGATGTCCCAGACCTGGTTGCGGCTGCGCGGGTCGAGGCCCGTCGTCGGCTCGTCCAGGAAGAGCAGGTCGGGGGTGTTCAGGATGGACGCGGCGATGTCGATGCGGCGCCGCATGCCCCCGGAGTAGTTCTTCACCTGGCGGGCCGCCGCCTCGGTCAGGCCGAAGGCCTCCAGGAGCTGCCCGGCCCGCTCGCGCGCCGCCTTCTTGGTGTGCCCGGTGAGGCGGGCCAGCAGGATCAGGTTCTCCGTGCCGGTCAGGTCCTCGTCGACCGACGCGTACTGCCCCGTGAGGCTGACCCGGCTGCGTACGGCGTCGGCCTCGCGCACCACGTCGTGGCCGAAGACGTGCGCCTCGCCGCCGTCGGGCCGCAGCAGGGTGGCGAGCATCTTGACGGCGGTGGTCTTGCCCGCGCCGTTCGGCCCGAGGACGCCATAGACCGTGCCGGCCGGGACGGCGAGGTCGATGCCGTCGACCGCGCGGTTGTCGCCGAAGGTCTTCACCAGACCCGCGGTCTCGATGGCCATGCTGCTCATGTCCGCCCGCTTTCTCGCCGAATGTCTCCGCGAAGGAGTGTCGTCGGGAGGGTAGACCGGGTCCGCCCCGGAAACTCATCGGTCTCCAGTGTGGAACAGGCTCGGGTGGAGCGCTGGGCCGAACGGGTGTTTCCTGGAGAAACGGGCGTTTCCCGGATGTGGGAACGAGGAGGCCGATCATGCGAATCGCTTTGACCCTCGGGGCCGCGTGCGCGGCGGCGGTGCTGACCGCAGGTACCGCCGGGAGCACGGCCGCGGCCACCGCCGCGACCCCCGCCGACAACGACCGCGGAGTCATCTGGGGCACCGTCGTCTCCGGCCCCGACCTCAAGGTGAGGGACCGGCCGGGCACCGACGGTGCGATCGTCGCGAAGCTCCCGCACGGCAGCCAGGACCGCGTCGAGTGCGCCGTCAGGGGCACGACCGTGGTGCACGGCAACGCGGACTGGTACTGGCTGACCGGCGTCCGCGGCTGGGTGAGCGCGGCGTACGTGGACACCCACGGCCGCCACGTCCCGAGCTGCTCCGCCGACCCCTGCCCCCAGTGGCGGGACCGTGACTGCCACCACGACCCGTGCGCGAACCGTGACCGCTGACGCCCAGCCGACACGGGCAAGGCCCCCGGGGCGCTGGCGCCGGTAAGGCCTGGAGGCTGACGCTGGTGGACCCGAGGCCCGGCGCGGCCCGGAGGCTGGCGCTGGTGGACCCGGGGCCCGGCGCCGGTAAGGCCCGGTGACCGGCACCTGCAAGGTCCGGGGGCCCGGCGCCGGTAAGACCCGGTGACCGGCACCTGCAAGGTCCGGGGGCCCGGCACCGCCAAGGCCCGGACACCGGCACCGCCAAGACCCGGACACCGGCACCGCCAAGACCCGGACACCGGCACCGGCAAGGCCCGGGGCCTGGCAGCGCAAGACCCCGGACACCGGCACCGCCAAGGCCCGGTGACCGGCACCTGCAAGGTCCGGGGGCCCGGCACCTGCAAGGCCCGGGGCCCGGCACCGCCAAGGCCCGGACACCGGCACCGCCAAGACCCGGACACCGGCACCGGCAAGGCCCGGGGCCTGGCAGCGCAAGACCCCGGACACCGGCACCGCCAAGACCCCGGACGAACCGGCACCGGATAACGCCCCAGAGAAGGGAACCGTCATGGCACACGCCGCACCCGCCTTCCGCTTCCGCCGCTCCCGTCGCTCGCGGGCCGCGTCCAGCGCTGCCCGCTGGGCCGGTCTCGCCCTGCTCATGGGCGTCGTCTACGGCCTGTGGGCCGGCCTGATCCGGCGCGACGGCGGTCCGCTCACCGCGGGGAGCGCCCTGTTCGGCGTCCTCGCCGGTCTCGTCTTCGCCGTCCTCATGTACGCCCTGCACCGGGCGGCGCCCTCGCTCCCCCGAGAACCGCGCGCCATGGCATGGGCGGCGTTCGCGGGGATCAGCTTCGGCTTCCTGGTCAGCGCGGGCGGGGCGAGCGTGGTGCGGTCCACGGTCTTCGGGCTGGTGGCCGCCGCGAGCGTCTTCGCGGTGACGTTCTACCGCTACTACACGACGGAGTGAGCCAGCCCCGGTGGCGGAACGGCGTCACAACGACTTCAGGTCCACCGCGCGGGCCATCGCCCGGTACCCGGCGTCGTTCGGGTGCAGGTGGTCGCCGCTGTCGTACGCGCGGGCGATCCGCTCCGGGTGGTCCGGGTCGGCGAGGGCCTTGTCGAAGTCGACGTACGCGTCGTACTCGCCCGACGTACGCACCCACGTGTTGAACGCGTCGCTCACGGCCGCCGCGTGCTTGCCGTAGTGGTCGGAGCCGCCGAACGGCAGCAGCGTCGCGCCGACGATCCGCACGCCCTCGGCGCGGGCCTCGCGGATCAGCTTGCGGTGGCCGTTGATGAGCTGCCGGGCGGTGATCCGCGGGGCGGGCTTGTACGTGGGGTGCTCGCCTTCGTAGAACCCGATGTCGTTGACGCCTTCGAGGACGACGACCGTGCCGACACCGGGCAGGTCGAGGGCGTCCCGTGCGAAACGGTTGGCGCTGCGCTCGCCGTACCAGGCCGAGTCGTTGAGGACCATGTTGCCGCCGATGCCCGCGTTGAGCACGGGCCGCCGGTCGTCCGCCTTGGCGAGGCGTTCGGCGAGGGCGTCGGACCAGCGGCGGTTCCGGTCGGTGGAGGAGGCGAAGCCGTCCGTGATGGAGTCGCCGAAGAGCACGACACCGTCCCGCCCGGCCGCACGCCCGGAGCCGCCGCTCACGTCCACGCCCGCGAGGTAGTACCAGGACTCCGACGTCTCGCCGAAGGCCTTGGCGCCGGTGTCGGCGGTGTGGTCGCCGTCCGCGCGGTAGCTGGTGGCGAAGGACTGGGCGTGGAAGGTGGCCGGGCCCGTGGTCTGCGCGAGGTGCAGTGTGACGGTCACGGACTCCAGGGGCGCCACACGCAGGCCGGCGGCGTCGCTGGACAGGTCGGCGCCCGCCGGGATCGTGACCGAGCCCTTCCCGTCGAACGTGAGCCGCCGCACCGAGTCCTTCTCCACCGCGGCCCCCTTCGCCGTCCGCGCGACGGTGGCGCTCTCGATCCGCAGCGGTGAGGCGCCGTACCGGTTGGAGAGCCGGATGCGGGCCCGGTCGCCGCCCTCGGTGACGCGGACGACCTGGCGCAGCGTCTGCCCGGCGAAACCGGCCTCCGACCAGTTGGTCTTGAAGCCGGTGCTCGGCCGTTGCGGGGCGGCGGCCCAGGCGGCCGACCACCCCGCCTCCGGCTTCTTGGCGGGGGAATCAGCGGGCGACATGGCGTGGGCGCCGGTCAGGACGGACCCCGCGGTCAGCGCGAGGGCGGCGGCGGTGGCGACGGCGGTCATACGGGCACGCGAAATCATCATGGTCTCCAGGGAGTTGAGGGGGAAGGGCCCGGTTCTCGGTCCTCGGTTCTCCAAAGATCCACCGGCCACGCGGCACGATCAATGGCGATCCATGGAACGATCACTGCGGTCACGCTTATCGATGCAGGTCACAGGCGCACAGGGGTACAGGGGGAACGTGATGGAACGGCAGGAGCTGGAGACCTTCCTGACGCTGGCCGAGGAGCTGCACTTCGGCCGCACCGCCGAGCGCCTCCTGCTCTCCCAGGCCCGCGTCAGCCAGACGGTGAAGAAGCTGGAGCGCAAGATCGGCGCCCCCCTCTTCGAACGCACCAGCCGGGTCGTACGGATGTCACCGCTGGGACGGCAGCTGTACGAGGAAGTGGCACCGCTGCACGCGCGCCTTGAGGCGGCCGTGGCGCGGGCCAAGGACACCGCGCGGGGCGTGGCGGGCGAGCTGAGCGTCGGCTTCCTCGGCTCGGGCGCGGGCTCGCTGACCGCCCCGATCCTCGCGACGTTCCGCGAACGCTGCCCCGGCTGCGAGGTCGCCATGCGCGAGACGCAGTACCAGGACCCGCTGGGCGCCCTGCGCGGCGGCGAGATCGACGTGCTCTTCACCTGCCTGCCCGTGGCCGAGCCGGACCTGACGGTCGGCCCCGTCGTCATCAACGAACCGCGCGTCCTCGCCGTGCCGCTCGGCCACCCGCTCGCCACGAGGGCTTCGGTCTCCCTGGAGGAGCTGGCGGGGGAGACCTTCTTCGGCGTCGTCAACGGCGCGCCCGCCTACTGGTGGGACTTCCACGTGCCGCGCCGCACGCCGAGCGGCCGCGAGATCCGCCGCGGCCGGGCCGTCGCCGGCTTCCAGGAGCTGATGACGCTGGTCGCCACCGGCCAGGGGATCTCCCCGATGGCCGCCTCCGTGGAGCGGTACTACTCCCGCCCGGATGTCGTCTTCGTACCGCTGCATGACGTGCCCTGCGCCGACGTCGCGCTGGTCTGGCGCACGGGGGGCACCGACGCCCGCTCCGAGGCGTTCATCCGCGCGGTCCGCGACACCGTCGCGGCGAACGGCGGCCCCGCCGCGTACTGACCAACACTCCCCGTCCGCTTCAGGGCCCGGCCACGTCCGAACGGTCCGTGCACAGGGCCCAGATGACGAAGACGCCGAGCGCGATGGAGATGAACGCCCACACCGGCGTGTACGGCAGCCACAGGAACTGCGCCACGACGCCGAGCGCCGCCAGCGCCACGCCGGTCGCCTTCGCCCAGGCCGCGCCCTTGAGGATGCCCCAGCCGGTGACCGCGATGACGAGCCCGAGCACGAGGTGGATCCAGCCCCACGTGGTGAGGTTGAACTTGTAGACGTAGTCGCCGACACGTTCGTACACGTCGTCCTTGGCGATGCCCGCGATGCCGACGAACACGCCGAGGACGCCGTTCACCAGCATCAGGACACCGGCGAACATGGCGCCGCCGGTGGCCCACGGGTTCTCCTCCACCGGGTGGTGGGGGCCCGGCGTCTCCTGGCCCGGCGTGTGGTGACCAGGCGTGTGGTGGCCCGGCGTATGGGGCGTCGCGCTGCTCATGGCCCGCCTCTTTCCTCTGTCACGGACTCACAGCCTGTGACGGCGGGCCGTGCGCGGCGACCGGGCGTACTCCGAACGGGCTACCGCAGATCCGCCGCGACAGCCCCGGCGATGGCGGAGGCCATGCGGCGAATGCCCGGCGAACGGGCCGGGCACGGACGGGACTTGGCCGTGGTCGGCGCCAGGCAGAAGTGCAGGTAGTCGTCGCCGCGGTGGAGCGCGGTGAGGTTCCGCCCGGCCTCCGTGCAGTACGCGGGGTGCCGCGTCTCGTACGACGTGCACGGCAGCTTCTCGGCCCAGGTGTACCGCGCGGACGCCGGGGCCACGGCCTTGCCCGCGTCGGCCACGAGACCTCCGGATGCGCGGGCCCGCGCCTCGTAGAGGGCGTTGACGCGGCGGACCCGGTCGGGCGTGATCGGATCGGGGCCCTGAAGCACCCACACGATGCGCGTCCGGCCCGCTCCCGCGGCGGCGTCGATCTGCCTGACCAGGGCCTTCGCGTCAGCGGCGTACCGGTCGAAGTACTTCTCACGTGCCTTGTCGTACGTGATGCCGTCCATGCACGGCGTGTAGCCCCACGCGTTGCCCCAGAACTGGAGCACCACGTAGTCCGGCCGCTCGGCGCGCACCAGCGCGGCGGCCTTGTCGGCGGCCGGGACGAGGGAGTCCTTTCCGGTGCCTTCGAGGTAGTCGCAGAGGGTGGTGCCGGAGTACGGCGCGCTGCGGTAGCGGGCGCCCAGGCGGTCCTTGAGGTGGGCGCCCAGGACGTCCTGGTTCTCCATGGCCAGGGAGTCCCCGAGATAGAGCACCTTCGTGCCGGGCCTGCCGGCGATCCGCTGCCGGGTGGTGGAGGTCGCCGAGGGCGGCGGCGCGGAGGGCACGCGTTCGGTCCGCGCGGCGCGCGGGGCGTCCGGCACGTCCTGCGGCGCCGCCTCGCCCCCGGATCCCGGGTCCCCGCACCCGGCGAGGAGCAACGCCCCGGCCAGCACTGCCGCCGCCCACACTTTCCTCACCGGCAACTCCCGCCCCAGACAGCTGAAATGACCCCCAGGCAAGCACACGCGCGGCGCCGGGCGGAAGGCATCGGCGTGCCAAGTACGGTCAGGGCCGCGTGGCCTGTTCGAAGTGGCGGGCCAGCGCGCGGAAGGACTCCTTCGGCTCCCAGTGCCAGCGGGACTCGGGGTCGTCGTAGTGGTCCCTGACAGCCTTGGTGAGGCCGTGACTCGCCATGTCGAGGTCATGGCGCGGCTCGTCGGGGTGGTGCGGGAGTTCGGGGGAGACGAAGGTGTAGGCGAGGGCGGCGTGCAGGTTCATGGACTCGAAGACGTCGAAGACGTCCAGGAGATAGGCGGCCTGGGTGGGCTCGCCGCGACGCAGGCCGGCGCTGATCTCCGCGGGCTCCTTGGTCTGGTCGATGGCCTCGTACCAGCCCATCCCGCCGTCCACGGGCGCTCCTTCGTACGTACACGATCCGCACTCGGTGATCGCCATGGGCTTGCCCCAGCGTTGGTACGGAGCCAGGTCCTTCACGTAGGCGGCCTTGGTGCGGTGGTAGCCGTAGTAGTTGACGCCGACGATGTCGAAGAGGGACCAGTCGACCTCGTCGTCGTGGGCCGCGCCGTACGTGAGCGGGCCGTGGAAGACGGAGCGGCCGGTCCTGGCGGCGCGGGCGATGAAGTCGCGGAGCCCGCGCGCCATGGCCTGCGGGTCGAAGTCGCCCTTGAGCAAGTTGTCGACGCGTTCCATGGTGGTGGCGCCGGGCACGATCCCGGGGACGAACAGCACGAATTCGCACCCGACGCTGAGGTGGACCCGCGCCCCCTGGCGGCGCATCCGCTCGGCGTGGCGGCCGACCTCCGCGAGGTGGTCGAGGATGTCGCCCTGCGGTACGTCGGCGAGACGCGGCTGGAGCCAGACGTGCAGGCCGCGCTCGGCGGCCTCGGAGGCGGTCGCGGCGAGGCGCTCGACGCCGTCGCCGAAGACGGAGACGGAGTTCGCGTGGAGGTCCCGCCGGATCGCCCGCACGTCGTGGCGCATGCGGGCCGGGGTCCAGCGGGTGGCGTGGGACTCGCCGTCGCCGACCTGGTAGCAGACACCGCGGTAGGTGAGACCGCGGGGTTGGTCCTGGACCTGGCCCTGGTCCCGGGCCTGCTCCTGCTCCTGCTCCTGGTCCCGGGCAGGCGCGGCCTCGGCCCGCCCGGCCGTCAGGCCCGGCACTCCACCGGCCGCCATCGCCACCGCCCCGGCCCCCGCCGCCGCGAGGAACCGGGCCCTGCTGATCGCTGCGTCACGCACTGCGCCTCCCGTGGTGTGGTGTAGGACCACCAGCCTGGCGGGCGGGTGCCCGACGCCCATCGGCCGAAGGTCTGTGCGACCCCGGCCGAAGGGATGGCCACGGGAGGACCGGAGGCCAGGGCGCCGCGAGGCCGCCCTCCGGGCGACGACGGGAATCGTCAGACAGGCCCTAGCGCGCCACGAACTGCGTGAGGATCGCCTGCACCTCGTAGATGTCGACGCCCTTGGTGAACGTCTTCTGGAGCGGCACCTGGTTGCCGGAGATCCAGATCTTCAGCTCGGCGTCGAGGTCGAAGTGCCCGGCCGTCTCCACCGCGAAGTGCGTGATGCTGCGGTACGGCACCGAGTGGTACTCGACCTTCTTGCCGGTGATCCCCTGCTTGTCGACCATGATCAGCCGACGGTCGGTGAACAGCATGGTGTCGCGTATCAGCAGGTACGCGGCGTGCACCTGCTCACCGTGGCCGAGCAGCCGGGCGTACTCGTTCTGCGCCTTGCCCGGATCGATGGTGTGCGCGTTGCCGAAAAGTGCCATGTCAGGCCCCCCAGTGTGTGGATCCGCTCGGCGGATCGTTCCCCATGCCCCGTGACCTGGACGAGCCGCGGCCTCGGGATCTGGCCCAGCCTAACCGGGGTGGCCGGGGGCAGTGGGGTCGCCGGGGTGATCGTGGTCCGGTGGAAGCTTCGCGCCCCGCGCGAACGCCTCGGCGAAGGCGGCATCGCGGAGGGCGGCTTTCGTGGCCGCCGTGATTCGATCGACGTCCCCTCGCTCGGCGGGCGGCAGTGGGGCGCCGACGCTACGGCGGGCCGCGTCGGCGGTGCCCAGCAGCTGGGCAGCGCGCACGGCGTCACCGCCCAGGGCCGCCGCTCCTGCCAGGCCCTCCAGGGAGAGGGCGAGGGCACGCGGCTCGGCGAGACGCCGGGCGATCTCCAGGCCACGCAGGTGCTCGGCCTCGGCGCGGGTGGCGTCGCCGCGGAGTTCGGCGATGAAGCCCAGCTCCGCGTGGAGCAGGTGGTCGCCGGCGGGGGAGGACACGTCGGCGTGGCGGTCGCGGATGCGGAGCAGATACGATTCGGCGGCGGCGAGATCCCCGGAGCGGCGGGCCCCCAGGGCGAGGCCCATCTCGGCGTGGATCTCGCCGTAGCGGTAGCCCTGGGAGGCGGCGAGGCGCCGTGCCTCCTCGTGCAGCGCACGGGCGCGTTCCCACTCCCGGGTGAGCAGGGCGAGCCGCCCGAGTCCGGACAGCCGCGCGGCGACCTCGGCGTCCAGCCCGAGCTCACGGGCGATGCGCAGCCCTTCGTTCTGGCGGCGGGCGGCTTCGTCGTAGTCCCCCTTGATCTCGGCGAGCACGGCAAGCGGAGCGACGCCCTGCAACTCTCCCCACCGGTCCCCGAGTCCCCGAAACACCTCGACGGCCCGAAGCGCGTCACGCCCCACGGTGTCGAGATCCCCCCGAAGCAAGGCATGCATGGCCCGAAGCGCAAGCCCAGCGGCAAGACCCCACAGATCGCCTCGCTCCTCGGCCCCCCGAAGAACCCGAGAGTTGACGTCCTGACTCGCTCCCAACTCCCCCACACTGAACAGCCCATACCCACAAAACCAAAGGGCCCACAAACCCCCGCCCACAACCGCAGCCCCGTCCCCGTCAGGGGCGCGGCACCCGCACGAACCCACAACCGCAGCCCCCGCCCCGTCAGGGGCGCGGGGAACGGCGCGAGCAACCCCTTCGCACCCGCACGAACCCACAACCTCAGCCCCGGCCCCCTCAGGGGCGCGGGGAACTGCGCGAGCAACCCCTTCGCACCCGCACGAACCCACAACCGCAGCCCCGGCCCCCTCAGGGGCGCGGGGAACGGCGCGAACAACCCCCTCGCACCCGCACAAACCCACCCCCACCTCCACCCCCACCCGCTCCCCGGTCAACAGAGCAAACCCCCTGCCGAGCAACCAAAGCTCCCCCCACAACACCCCCGGCCCACCCCCACCCCCAACCCCCCACACCGCACCAAACGCCCGCCGCCCCTCCACCAACCGCCCCCGAAGCAACCACCACCAAGCCAACGCCACCACCAACCGCCCCGCCTCCCGAGGCCAAGGCCGCCCCACCGCCTCCTCCAACGCCGCCCGAAAATTCCCTGCCTCCGCATCCAGCCGCCCGAGCCCCCTGCCCCTCCCCACCCCGAAGCCCCGCCCCCGCCCGCTCGGCCAACGCCAGATAGTGCCGCAGATGCCGCTCCCGCACACCGCCCAGTTCCCCCGCCTCCCGCAACCGCTCCACCGCATACGCGGCCACGGACTCCAGCAGCCGATACCGGACGCCCACTCCCCCACGGCCCGGCACCACCACCACCAGCGACCGGTCCACAAGCCGCATCACCAGGTGGAGAACCTCCTCACGGCCCACACCACCCCCCGCACACACCGCCTCCGCAGCCTCCAACGTGCACCCATCCCGATGCACGGCAAGCCGCCGCAGCACAACGCGCTCAGGCTCGCTGAGCAACTCCCAGCTCCAGTCGATCACCGCACGCAACGTCTGCTGCCGGGCCGGCGCCCCCCGCTGCCCAGACGTGAGCAACCGGAAGCGATCACCGAGGCGGTCGGCCAACTCCCGTACGCCCAAGCCACGTACGCGCGTAGCGGCAAGCTCCAGAGCGAGCGGAATACCGTCCAGCCGCCGACAGATCTCGGCGACGGCCTCCGCGTCCCGCGGACCGGAGAGCGCGAACCCCGGCGCCGCGGCAGCGGCACGGGCAACGAACAGCTCGACCGCGTCGGCGCCCCGCAGCGGCTCCACCAAGAACACCGCCTCGCCCGTGAGCCCCAACGGCTCCTGACTGGTGGCAAGGACCCGCAGCCCCGGCGCGGCCCGCAGCAGCGCCTCCGCGAGCGCGGCGGCCTGCTCGACGACCTGCTCGCAGTTGTCGAGGACGAGAAGTACGTTGCGGTCCCGCAGCGCGGCGGCGAGGCGTTCGAGGGGCCCGGCGGCGGACCCGGACGCCGGCGCCCCGGCGGGCACGTCATCACGGACCCCGAGCACACCGGCGACGACCTGGGCGAGCCCGGCGACACCGTCCCCCGCACCCTGCCCGGCGAACTCCACGATCCACGCGCCGTCAGAAAACCGCTCACCCCCCACCGCACGCGAGGCGGCCTCGACGGCGAGCCGCGTCTTCCCCACCCCGCCGGGCCCGGTCAGCGTGACGAGCCGCGAGACGTCCAGCAGCCGCTGAAGCTCATCGACGCAAGGCTCGCGTCCCACGAGGGCGGTGAGGGGGGCGGGAAGGTTGGTACGGGGGAGGTCATGGCCCCTACGCTGCGAAGGCGGCCGCGGGGCCGCGGGCGGCTGGGCCGGCAAGGAAGAACCCGGCTCAAGCAAGAGCTCCTGCCGAAGAATCGCATCCCGCAACGAGGTCAACTCGGGCCCGGGATCAACCCCCAACTCCCGCGCGAGCCGCTCCCGTAGCTCCCCATAGGACGCGAGCGCCTCACTCTGCCGCCCCGCCAGATACAGGGCCCGCATCTGCACACCCCGCAGCCGCTCCCGCAACGGATGCCGCCCCACCAGCTCCGCCAACTCACCGATGACGGCAGCATGATCTCCGAAGGCAAGCCGCGCCTCGGCCCGCTCCTCCAGCACGGCCAGGCGCTGCTCGGCCAACCGCTGCGCCGACACACGTACGAACTCCGCGTCCCCGAAGTCGGCATACGCGGGCCCACGCCACAACTGAAGCGCCTCGGTGAGGAGTCCGGCCCGTATCCGAGGATCGGCCTCGCCACGCGCCCCGCCCACCAGCTCACCGAAACGGACCGCGTCCACCTCGTCCCCCGCCGCCGGGTCCACCCGCAGCAGATAGCCCGGCGCCTGACGCACGACACGGTCCCGCCCGACCGCACGGCGCAACTGGGAGACCTTGGCCTGAAGGGCGTTGGCGGGATTACCCGGCGGCCGGCCGCCCCACAGGTCGTCGATGAGCCGGTCGGCGGAGACGGCCCGCCCCTCGTGCACCAACAGATCGGCAAGCAGCGCCCGGACCTTCACCTCGGGCACCCTCACGGGCTCCCCCTCGCCGTCCCACACCGCCAGTGGACCGAGCACCCCGAACCGCATACGGATCACCGTACACACCGCCCACCAGCGGACCCCGGGCCGACCATCAGCGAACCATCAGCACTCCCGAAGCCCTCACGAGCAGAGTCACCACCATGACCACCACAGACCACACACCCACAGCACCCGCACACCCCGCAGCCACGCACCCGGCAACCACGCACCCCGCACCCACAACTCCGGCAGCCGCGCACCCCGCAGCCACCCACAACCCCACAACCACCCCACCCCCCACAACCGCCACCCCACCCCCCACAACCGCCACCCCACCCCCCGACCCGCACCCCCAAAAACTCCCCCTGGCCGCCCTCCTCGCCCTGGCCACCGCCGTCTTCATCACCAGCCTCACCGAGACACTGCCCGCGGGCCTGCTGCCCGCGATGAGCGCCGACCTCGGCGTCAGCGAGTCCGCGACCGGCCAGACCGTCACGATCTACGCCGTCGGTACCGCCCTCACCGCGATACCGCTCACCGCGGCCACCGCGGGCTGGCGGCGCAAGCGGCTCCTCCTGATGGCGATGGCCGGCTTCGCCGCCGCGAACACCGTCACGGCGGTCTCGGGCGACTACATCCTCACGATGGCCGCCCGTTTCATCGCGGGCGTGGCCGCGGGCCTGGCCTGGGCGCTGCTCGCCGGGTACGCCCGCCGCATGGCGCCCGTCCACCTCCAGGGCAAGGCGATCGCCATCGCCATGGCGGGCATCCCGGTGGCGCTCTCGCTCGGCGTCCCGGCGGGCACCTACCTCGGGAAACTGCTCAGCTGGCAGGTGGCGTTCCTCGTGATGACCGGCCTCACGGTGGGCCTCCTGGCCTGGATCGCGGCCCTCGTGCCCGACTACCCCGGCCGGCCGCGCGGGGCGACCCCGCCGATGCTGCGCGCGCTGCGCGTACCCGGCGTGACACCGGTCCTCTTCGTCACCCTGGTCTTCGTCCTCGCGCACACGGTTCTCTACACGTACATCGCGACGTACCTCGACGGCCTCGGCATGGGCGGCTCCACCGACCTCGTCCTCCTGGTCTTCGGCGCCGCGTCCCTGCTCAGCATCTGGATCGTCGGCACCCTGATCCACCGCAGGCTGCGCGCGCTCACCCTCGCCGCCGTGCTCCTGGTCGGCGTGGCGGCGGCCGTGCTGGCGACGCTCTCCGACAGCCCGGCGCTCGTATACGCCGCCGTGACCCTCTGGGGCCTCGGCTGGGGCGGCGCTCCCACCCTCCTCCAGACCGCCGCCGGTGACGCGGGCGGCGACGCGGCGGACGCGGCCCAGGCCATGCTGGTCACCCTCTGGAACGTGGCCATGGCGGCGGGCGGCGTCATCGGCGGAGTCCTCCTCGGCCTCGCCGGCACCTCGGCCTTCCCCTGGACGATCCTGCTGCTCCTGGTCCCGGTGCTGCTCGTGGTCGTCATCTCCCGCACCCACGGCTTCCCGGCCAGGCGGACCGCCACGGACCAGTGAAGCTCTGCCCATGGGTCTGAGATGATCGGGGCCCGAACGAAGGGCTCTACGGAGACCCGCGTCAGGTGGGGTGGGGATGTCGATGATGGTGTTGCTGCTCAGCATGGGGGTGCTGATCGCGGCGGCGGGCCTCGGCGCCGTCGTGTGGGCGGCGCGGGGCGGCCCGCGCTGGGTCCACGGGGTGGCCAAAGCCACCACCGTGGCCGCCGAGTTGGCCGCCGCGGCCACCAAGAACGCGGCCACGAAGAAGGGCCGCGGCGGCAGCGACAATTCCGGGGACTAGCTCTCAAGGCCCAGGGACAAGGGGACCAGTTCTCAAGCCCCCGGGGCAAGGGGACCAGTTCTCAAGCCCCCGGGGCAAGGGGACCAGATCTCAAGCCCTCGGGACAGGGACAAGGGCCGGCCCGGGGCGGCGGTGCAGCGCGAACCCGCCGACCCCCGGCTCCTCCACCCCCGGCAGCAGCCGCATGTCATGGTCGTAGTCACCGCCGACGAGCGAACGGAACGGCACCGTCTCGTCCGTGAACAGCCCGTCGAGCCGCGCCGCGTACGCCTCCCGTACCGCCGCGAACCGCTCCTCGGACAGCTCGTTGGCACCGCACACGGCGAACGGCGGGAGCGGCGCCATGCCCGTGAACCAGAACAGGCCGTGCTGGATCGGATACAGCACATCCGCCATCTCGCCGTGGATGCCCCGGTCCGAGAACGACGTCTCGCGCGCCCCCGCCGTCACCGACACCAGCGCCCGCCGCCCCGCGAGGACCCCCTCGCTGTACGGCGGCGGCACGGCGGCCCCGTAGGCGAACCCGGCCGTGAAGACCCGGTCGATCCAGCCCTTCAGGATCGCGGGCGCGGAGAACCACCACAGCGGGAACTGAAGCACCACCGCGTCCGCCCACCGCACCTTCTCCTGCTCCGCCGCGACATCGGGCGTCAGCCGCCCGCCGAGGGTGGCCTCCTGCGAAGCCGCCATCACGCGCAGCCGGGACCCGGCATCCGGGCCCTCGTAGTCATCGGCGTCGACCGTGGCCTTCCACTTCATCGCGTACAGATCGGACACCCGCACCTCGTGCCCGGCGGCGCGCAGATGGCCGACGGCGAAGTCGGCCAGGACGGCATTGAGGGACAGGGGTTCGGGGTGGGCGCTGACGACGAGGACCTTCTTGGCGTTCATGACGCCACGCTCTCCCGCCCGGGCACCGCCGACCAGCCCCCTGCGCGACGGCGGAACGGCAATCCTGGTACCGGCGGTCCCACCCATACTGGGGTCCATGGACAGTGGCGCGACGCAGGGCGACGGGAGAGACACGGGCCGGGAACTGGGCGGCTTCCTGCGCGCCCGCAGGGCCCGGGTCACCCCGGAACACGTCGGTCTCCCGGGCGGCACCCGCCGCCGGGTACGCGGCCTGCGGCGCGAGGAGCTGGCCCAGCTGGCCGGCATCAGCGTCGACTATTACGTACGCCTCGAACAGGGCCGCGCCACCCAGCCGTCCCCCGAAGTGCTCGACGCCCTGGCCCGAGCGCTCACCCTGGACACGGCGGAACGTACGCACCTCACCACGCTCGCCGGCGCCGAACGCGGCCCGGCGCCGGAGGCCAGGGTCAGCCCGCTGCTGCGGCGCGTCCTGGATGCCGTGGCCGACGGTTTCCCGGCCTTCGCGACCGACCACCGCCTGGACGTCGTCGCCTGGAACGCCCTCGGCGCCGAACTCCTCGGCGGCCTCGCCGACCCGGCCCGCCGCGACCGCAACAACGCGCGCTACGTCTTCCTCGACCCCGCCTCCCGCGACGTGCACCCGGACTGGACCGACCGGGCGGCGGAGGCCGTGGGCCAGCTCCGGGTGGCGGCGGGCCGCTACCCGGACGACGCGGAACTGGACGCACTCATAGCCGAACTGATGCTGCGCAGCGCGGAGTTCCGCCGCATCTGGGACAGCGGGGAGGTGGTGATGTGCGCCTCGGGCAGCAAACGCCTGCGCCACCCGCGGACCGGCATCCTCACCCTGGACTTCGAGAGCCTCCACGTCCCGGCGGCGCCCGGCGAACCCGGCCTGGTGGTGCATGTGTTCGGCGCGGAGGAGGGCACGGAGGAGGCGGCGGCGCTGGCCGACCTGGCCACGAGCCCGAACTCTTAGTACGGCCTGCTCAGCACCCGCCCAACGCAACACCCGCCCAACTCAACACCCGCCCTGCTCAGCGCCCGCCCCGAGGACGACTCTCAGAAGTCGTCGGCACCGTTGCGCAGCTCGTACGTCCAGTAGCCGGTCGCCCACTTCGCCGGGTCCACGGCGATGCCGCCCTTGCCCGGAGCCGCGACGGCGGTCATGCCGCCACCGCCCTGCAACGTCACGGAGAAGTCGGTGACGACCTCGTTGTCCTCATGCGCCCCGCCGTCCGACAGCTTCACGAGGGCGTAGGCGGGGGCACCGGCCTTGAGGACGACGGGCGCGGCGGGCTTGCTCTTGGCGACCGGCGGCACGTTCTCGCGGTGGCTCTCCAGGAACTGGATCTCCGGGAAGCCGGTCATCGCACAGCTGCGGCCCGAGGTGTTCTCGGCGGTGAGGACGATGTGGGTGTACGGCGGACCACCGTGGCGGGTGGCACTGACGGAGACGTCCTTGGTGGTGCAGACGGGGGCGGCGGCGGAGGCCCCGGCCCCACCACTCTTCGCGCCCCGCGCGACCGACCCGTCCGAGCCCTTGGCGGCCCCCACCACGTCCGACGACCCCGCCGACTTCGATGAGGACACCGTGACGGTGGTGTCACCCGAAGCGGCCCCGGCGGACCGCACCCCCGAGCCGTCACCGCCGCAGGCGGTGAGGGAGAGGGCGAAGACGGCGGCGCCGGCGGTGGCGAGGACGGTGGTGCGGCTGCGGAAAGTACGCATGGGAGTTCCCCCGGAAGTCGATACGGAAAGCGCCGAAACAAGCCCACCCCGACCGCTCGGCGACCGCGCTGACCTGCTGACATCCCCAACCCTCCCGCACCCCGCTCACGTCCCCCTGCCGCCCGGCTCACGTCCCGCTGCCGTCCTTCCAGCCCTGCTGACGGCGAAGGAGGTTCGGCGGGAGTGAGTGGTGTGGAGGGCCCCCTAGGAAGGGCGGTGTCCAGGACGCAGACATGCCCCATCAGACTCGGCCTGCATCAGTTCTCCACGTGAGGGCTGCTCAGGGCGGCGCCGAAGTAGCCATTCATGCCGCGTACGGCGATGCCGGCGGCCTTGCCACACAGGTTGACGGAGCCGTTCAGGAGGGGGCCGGACGTCGAGCCGCGGGCGATCCAGAAGCAGCCGTCGGAGTTCTCCGTGGGGGCGCCGACGACCGTCTCCGCCTTGCCGTCCTTGTTCAGGTCGGCGAGGTGGACGGCGGCGCCGAACCCGTCGCCGGCCTCCGCGGTGCCGGGTACGCCCCCGGTGTTCTGGCTGTAACCGGCCGCCTTGGCCGTCGTCAGGCCGGAGGCGGAGCCGTGCAGCAGGACAGCGGTGCCTGCCGAGGCGAGCGACCCGACCGCTTCCTCGGGCGAGCCGACCAGGACGTCGGCGTATCCGTCGGCGTCGACGTCACCGACGCTCAGGGACTGGCCGAACCAGTCACCCCACTCTGCGGCGCCGGGGACGCCCGCCGTGCCTTGGTGGAAGACCTTCGGCTTCTGCCCGGCGGTGATGCCTTGGGCACCGCCATAGAGAACCTGGATCTCGCCGCCACGGTGGGCCGCAGGGGTGGGTGCGTTGAAGTGGGAGTCGTCGCCCCCGATGCCGGTGACGAGGTCGCCGTAACCGTCGCCGTTGATGTCGCCGATCTGCCCCGCATGGCCGTCGGCGTCCGGCAGCTCGATGCCCTGGTTGACGGACGGGTCCTCGGAGTCGGGGGCTCCCTCGTCGAGGGTCACCGGTCCCCGGATGTCGCCATCGGTGGGACCGGCCAGGTAGAAGCGCTCGGCCCTGCCGTCGCCGTTCACATCCCCCATCACCACGCCACGAGCGTTCTTCCGCCACTCCAGGTAGCGGGCGGCGGCCTGGCCAGTGCGGGTGAAGGGGCCGCTGTAGGAGGCGGGACTGCAGCCGGAGCCGATGCCGACCTCCGGGGCACCGTCACCGTTCATGTCGCCGGTGGCGATGGACATGCCGAATCGACAGTAGGTCCTGCCTTCCCCGTACTTGGCCGGAGGGGCGATGGTCGTGCCGCCCTTCAGTCCGCTCGGTCCGCCCCACACCACGGTCACGGAGCCCCGCGACTCGGCCTCGTCGACGTCCTCGCCCGGGGCGCCGACGAGCAGGTCGGCATAACCGTCCCGGTCCAGGTCGGCGCTGCTCACCGTCCTCCCGAAAAGGTCGGACTCCTCGGCGGCGCCGGGGATGTCGGTGGTCGCCTGGGTGATGACCGTGCGGCGGGTGGTGCTCACCGAGGACGCGGAGCCATAGAGCACGACGACCGAACCGGCCTCCTCCACCGTCCCATTGGCGGCACCCGGAGCTCCGATGGCCAGGTCGCGGTATCCGTCACCGTTGAAGTCGTCCTGCACGGCCGCCGTGTTGGCCCCCTTGTAGGGTGCGGCGGCAGACGACGTCACCGGGCTGAGGGTGGCGGCGACGGAAGCGGTGAGCACGGCGGCCGCCGTGACTGCTCTACGCAACGGAACTCCTTGATCGAAAAACAGGTGTCCCCATGACACGTACGCCGGACGAAAGGTTGTACGTCCAGACACGCCAGCACCCCAGCGCCTTCCCCCGCTGCTTCGACGCGCCAGGTCCTTGCTGACACATGAGGCAGGCCCCAGGGCGCAGCTGAGTCACACGCGATTCAGGCGTCCGGCGCCGCTCGGGGCGAGCAGGGTGAGGGCTCTCATGCCGGATCGACGCCGGTGAGCGCCATGAAGCCGCAGGCCAGCGGCATACTGCGGGGCCGCGAGGTGATGAGAGCGTGACACCCGTCCTCGGAACCGTGGTGACGAGCCCTTGTACACGGACTTTTTCGTCTCGAAGCACCTTGAGTGGGGGAGGCACTGCCTTGGGTCGGAGTGGCGCATACCTGCACTGATGGCCACAGACGTTCGCGCTCGTCCGCCGTTGTTGGTCAGCGTTGCCAGGCGGGTAGTCGCCTCAACTTTGGAGGTAAGGGCAGCGAGTCGAACCGCAGGTGGGGCAGAATTGGCTGACTGCACATGCAGCATGACTGACCAAGGAGAGTTTAGTGGCGAGTGAAGTGGAAATTGTTGAAAAATTCAAATCCGCCCAGAATGCGCTCGTAATTCAGGCGTCCGATCTGTCGCTGGAGACAGTTTCTCAGATGGCGCAGACTGGAGCCATCGATGTATCTCCTCAGTTTCAAAGGCGTGAGCGTTGGGATGTTCGTCGCCAATCTGCGCTCATTGAATCCTTTTTGCTCAATGTGCCAGTTCCTCCCGTCTACCTGTCGGAGGACGATTATGGAAGCTACTCGGTGATCGACGGGAAGCAGCGCATTACAGCCATCCGTGATTTCATGACCGATCGATTCCCTCTAAGTCCTCTTGACAGGTTCGATGAAATTAGCGGGCTGAAATTCTCGGAACTTCCTAGTCAGCTTCAGAACTCACTCACCGTTCGCCCGTATATTCGCGCCATCACGATCCTTAGGCAATCCGACCGGTCGACTAAATACGAGGTATTCCATCGTCTGAACTCGGGTGGCGAGCCGCTCAATGCGCAAGAGATTAGAAACGTCATCTATCGGGGCGCACTGAATGATCTTATTATGGAGTTGGCGGAAGCCCCCTTCCTTCGCAGGCAGCTTAAGATCCGGGACAATAAATCGTCGGCCTATAATCTTATGACCGATGCCGAGTTCGTTCTTCGGTACTTTGTTCTTGCCGAGGAGTGGCAGAGCTTCTCTGGTGACTATCGCCATTCCATGGATGCCTTCATGGAGCGTAACGCTGGGATCAAGAAGAGCCAAATCGGTAGCTTGAGATCTCAGTTCAAAAGGGCTCTTGACTCTTGTGAAGCAGTCTGGGGAGAGTACGCTTTCAAGCGGCCAGACGGTCAGGGCTGGCGCGACCAGATGCTGGCAGGCATGTTCGACGCGCAAATGGTCGCTGTGACGCTGGCCGACGAACGGCGTATTGCCTCAATGATTTCAAGGAAGAGTGAGGTTCTGCAGGGTACGCGCGCTTTGTTCACGGATCCGCAGTTCGACAATTCTGTCAGGGTATCCACTAACACCGCTTCACGTGTGCAATATAGAATTGACAAGGTCTGGGACCTGGTCTCGTCCTTCTAGGGAGAGGTCGAGGCTCCAGTAATGTTTTGTCATGATGCTTTGCTTCGCAGGGTTGAGGCAATACAGAAGGCGGCCAGTGATCCGATTTTGATCGACCGTTTACTGACCGATGCTGAGCACAACGACAGGGCCAAGCTGCTGAGGAACGGCCTAATGGTTGTTGCGTTCACCTCTCTGGAGGATTTCATTCGCGCCCGAACCGGCGAACTGCTCGATCTTGTCAGTAGAACAGTGGTCCCATTCTCTGATCTCCCTGCACTCCTGCGGGAAGCTGCCACGATGGGTGCAATGAAGGCTGCTCGAGCTCGAGCGGAGATGGCTAAAAACTCGGGCGAAGACGCTTTGGCTTTGTTGCAGGCTGCTGCTAGCCACGTGGCTAGTACTGCTGGAGGTCCACTGCAGCTAAGCCGCTACAGCCTAGGGTACCTAGGGTCGAATGTGAGCAGTTCAGAGATTGCAAGTATTCTCACTGCGTTCAACGCTCAGGATGCATGGAACGAAATATCACGCGTAGCGAGCCGCTGTGGCGCGGGTAGCCTGCCATTGAAGTCGGCGTACGATCAAGCTATGCGTCTTCGTCACACCGCTGCGCATAATCCGGAAGCTAACGTACAGCCGCAAAATTTGCTGGACTTCTGCACCCAAGCGGTCTCTATCGCTCTTGGGTTCGATGTAATTGCGAGTAGAGCTGCGAGGATGCTCCGAGACGGAGACGCCGAAATCTTGGCTGGTAAGGTGAAAATTTCGGACGCTTTAGAGATTAGATTTCTCGACGATGAGCCGAGAGGGCATGTTGAGCGGCGAGAGACGGTACAGCGCGCGCTTAGCGTGACAAAGGACCCGCAGGTGGCTTTGCAAAAAGCTGTCCAGGGCGCTGGTAGATTGCGCTCTCCAGTGGTATTGCGCGACAGGAGTGGCCTGCCCCGGAACTGGGTTATTACTGATTCTTGACCTTGTGAGAGATCGGTGTAGCAAGCCACGACGAGTATTTCGCTGATGCCGCGCGGTGCGGGCAGCCGGCGGAGCGGGACAGGCAGGAGCACAGGCCCGGTGGTCGGCTGGGCCGCGAGTGGAGAGCGGAGCGAGCTGCCTTGAAAGCAGTGGAGGAAGTTGTAACTCAATCGGTCTGATGAGGCTCAACAGCCGGTGTCTCCCTGGGGGTTGACTGCCCTCGGGTGATTCCAATCCGCAGGAGCACAGCCCGTCTCGTCCGGTTTCGGGGCAGTGGCGGCCCACTTGGTGGTCGTCGTGTCTGCGTGACCTGTAGCGGCTTGCCCTGGAGGGGCGGCGTACCTTGATTACGTGGCGAACGATGACTTGGGGCGGACTCTCCGGCGCCTGCGCCGTCTGGCCTCATTGACACAGGAGGACTTGGCCGAGCGCTCGGGCGTGTGCGTGGATGTGATCCGGCAGCTTGAGCAGCGGCGGAAGCATTCGGCGCGTCTGCCCACGCTGCACGCGTTGGCGAATGGTCTCGGCGTGGAACTGACGACGCTGCTTGGAGACCCACCTGCCGTCTCCTCCACCGGGGAGAACGACGGGCCACGCTTCGTGGCGGTGCGGCGCGCCATCATGCCTGCGCTCGGGGGCCCGGAGCCGCAGTCGCCTGGGCCCGGCTTCTCGCTCGCTGTCCTGCGCGAGCAGGTCGCGGAGGGCTGGACTCAGTACCACGCGGCCGAGTTCGACACGGTGATGAAGGCGCTGCCCGACATGATCTCGGATGCGCGCGCGGCCACCGTCCTGGGCGACGGCGACGGTGATGCCCAGGGTGCCGGTTTCGCGGCGCTGGGCAAGGCACTGCAGCTCGCTGGGCACGTCGCCGTACGGATGGGAAAGACCGACCTCGCTTTGATCAGCCTGGAGCGGGCCATCGACGCAGCGGATCGCTGCGGTGATCCCTTGCTGCGTCCCATAGTCGTCAACTCCGTTGCGTGGACGTATCAGCGGCAGGGCCGGCTCGACGATGCCCTGAGCATTGCCCTGCATGCCGCGGATGCCACCGCGGACGGTGGCCACACGAACACCGCCGACGGCCTGAAGGTCTGGGGTGCGCTGACCATGTCCGCGGCCACATCGGCCGCGCGCAGCAACGACTACGAGCGGGCAGCCGCCTTGATGGCGCACGCCGAGGAAGAGGCCGCCCGTGTGGCCAAGCTGCCGCCTGGCAGCGACAGCCGCATGGTCAGCGTGTTCAGCCCGTCATCGGTACGCATCGAGCGCGTCCGGCTGGCCGTGCAGTACGGCCACCCGCAGGAAGCCTTGGCGCTGGCCAAGGGCATGCGCCTGGGCAAGGAAGTGCCCGCCTCTTGGAGGACGTGGCTGCTGTTGGATGTGGCCCGGGCGCACACCGACCTCGGCGACGCGGCCGGCGCGGTGAAGGCCCTGGAGTCACTGCACCGCGTGGCGCCCACGTGGATGCAGCACCACACCTTGGCCGTGGCCATCGTGCGTGACCTGTGGGCGCTCCCCAACCACCCGCCGGGTCTACGGCCCTTGGCGGAATCCCTGGGAGTCGCCGAATAGCGTCGCGAAAGTAGGACGCGACGTCCCTGTCACGCTGTGTGAAAGAACGATTCCATGTGGAAGACAACGTCCCGAGGCAGGCACACGTCCGGCCCCGGGGCATGGCCGACCACCAAGGAGTCGACATGGCCGACAACGCGGACCGGACGCCGACCGCGGAAAGCACAGCCCTGGCCCCAGCCTCAGTCCCGGTGACGGCACTGAGCGCGTGGTTCGCGCACAGTCAGTCCGCCCCCGAGCATGCCTTCTGGGAGTGGAAGGAATCCGGTGTGGCGCTGCTGCCGCTCGGAAGCCGGTTCGACGCGGTCCGCCTTCCCGAGGCGCTGGTGCAGGCAGCCGTGGGTGCCACCGCCCCGCAGGAGGCCGCCGCCCGCCTCGCCCGGATCGTCGTGGGACCTGTCATCTACGACGGCCGCACGCTGGGCGGCAGTTACTACGCCCTGACGAAGCCGTCCCGTGCGCGCGCGTGGCAGCACCAGGACAGCGCACCGCGCCTGAGCAGCGGCACCTACCTCGGCGTACCCGGGCTCGACCGCACAGGGCCCCCCGGCACGTACTGGCTCGTGCGCCCGCGCTTCGAGGGCGACCTCTGCGAACCCGCGGCCGTGGCGGCCGTCATCGACCTCGGGTGGCACGCCGGTGGGGGAGAGGCAGTGGTGAGGGGGTAGACGTCGCTCCCAACGGCACGCCGCCGTGGGCAGCTCTTATTGCTGGACATCAGTGGTGTGGTGCATGCGTGGACCGGCTCCGAGGCGTTTGCGCAGGCCTAAGTAGGCGATGAGTCGTGATGCCATGGTCGGTGCGGGCTAGAGGTTCGGGCACCGCCCGACGAAGCTGTTCACTCCAGCCCGAGGAGCTGGCCGGGCTCCGCCGCTGGGGCATCGACGTCCAAGCGCTGAGGTTTACGGTTCGGTGCGATGAGCCGGTGCGCGCCCGGCGACACTCGCCGGACAAACCGGACGATCAGTGTTCCGACGCGAATCTGGCACGCGACAACTGATCATGATGGACAGCAAAAAGGCCCGGGTCGATGACCTGGGCCTTCTTCGTGGAGCGGGTGACGAGAATCGAACTCGCACTCTCAGCTTGGGAAGCTGATGTTCTACCACTAAACTACACCCGCGAAAACGCACCGCCAGAAGCGGTTGCGTACCGTCGCACACTCTACCTCATCACCGGCCCCCGGCGCCCCCGCCGCGGGGCCCGCCCGCTGTCCGGGACGTGGATGCGCCGTGCGGCGGGAGGGAGTTGGGGCGTACCGTGGGCGGACCGTCGATGGGCCGCGCCTCTGGTCGTGCCGCTTGAAATGGCGCCCCTTTCGTACCGTAATGTGGGCTTTCGTCGTCGGCTCGGAAACGGGTCTCAGGCGTACGAGTTCACACACGGCTTTGGGGAAGGGACTCGAGGACTTGATGGAGCGCACCGTCGTCCGATGTGCCGAAGGGCACGTGTTCAGCACCGCGTCGTTCCCGATGCAGCAGGCCGACCGGCTCGGGCCCGGCCGGCTCATCCGGTGTCCGCGCTGCGCCCGGCTCCGGCACGCCGTGCCGGTGGCCTTGCAGAAGCAGTAACGGCAGTAACGGCAGTCACAGCGGTAGCAAGCAGTAACGGCAGTAACAGCGGTAACAGCACAGGGCGCGCGGGGCTTGCCGTCCATGAGATTGTGGCGGGCCCGCGCGCTCTGCGTATCCTCGGTGCGTGCTTCTCTCAGACAAGGACATCCGGGCCGAGATCGACTCCGGACGGGTACGGATCGACCCGTACGACGAATCCATGGTGCAGCCCTCGAGCATCGATGTGCGGCTGGACCGCTACTTCCGGGTGTTCGAGAATCACCGCTACCCCCACATCGACCCCTCCGTGGAGCAGGCCGACCTGACGCGGCTCGTGGAGCCCGAGGGCGACGAACCGTTCATCCTCCACCCCGGGGAGTTCGTGCTGGCCTCCACGTACGAGGTCGTCGGCCTTCCCGATGATCTCGCCAGCCGGCTGGAGGGCAAGTCCAGCCTCGGGCGGCTCGGGCTCGTCACGCACTCCACCGCAGGGTTCATCGACCCCGGGTTCTCGGGGCACGTGACCCTGGAGCTGTCGAATCTGGCGACCCTGCCGATCAAGCTCTGGCCGGGCATGAAGATCGGGCAGCTCTGCCTGTTCCGGCTGACCTCGCCCGCCGAGGAGCCCTACGGCTCGGAGCGGTACGGGTCGCGTTACCAGGGGCAGCGCGGGCCGACCGCCTCCCGGTCCTTCCTCAATTTCCATCGGACACAGGTGTGACATCCAGCATGAGTGACGTACGCGAGAACCTTACGTACGAGAAGTTCGGCGGCGCCGTGCGCGAGCTCGCGCAGACCATCGCCGATGACGGGTACCAGCCGGATGTCATCATCTCCATCGCGCGCGGCGGTGTCTTCGTCGCCGGCGGGCTCGCGTACGCGCTCGACTGCAAGAACATCCACCTCGTGAACGTGGAGTTCTACACGGGCGTCGGGACCACGCTCGAGATGCCCGTCATGCTCGCGCCCGTGCCCAACGTCATCGACTTCACCGACAAGAAGGTGCTGATCGCCGATGACGTCGCCGACACCGGCAAGACGCTGAAGCTCGTGCACGACTTCTGTCTCGACCATGTCGCCGAGGTGCGGTCCGCCGTCATCTATGAGAAGTCGCACTCGCTCGTGAAGTGCGAGTACGTGTGGAAGCGCACCGATGAGTGGATCAACTTCCCGTGGAGCGTCGAGCCGCCCGTAGTGAAGCGGGCCGGTCAGGTTCTCGACGCCTGACCGGGGTCGTACGTTTATGAGGAAGGGCCCGGTGGACGTTCAGTCCGCCGGGCCCTTGCCTCGTCGCGGCGCCGCTAGAACGTGCCCAGCTTGACGATCGACAGGATCGCCAACAGCTGGATCGAGGCCGCGCCGAGCGCCTTCGGCCACGGCAGGTCGTGGGACTTGCTCACCATGGTCGTCAGCAGCGCGCCCGCCGCGATCCAGGTCGCCCAGCCGAGCAGCTGGACGAAGGGCTGGCCGCCGCCGAAGAACATCGCCACGATCACCCGCGGCGCGTCCGTCAGCGACATGATCAGCATGGAGAGGCCGACCGTCGGCTGCCAGGCGCCGTCACCGCCGAGCTGGCGGGCCAGGGTGTGCGTGACCACTCCGAGGACGAAGGCGCTGATGGTGATCGCGACGCCGGTGGTGAGGACGTACGGGACCGCCGCCGAGAGCGTGGCGTTGATCGCGTCGGAGCGGGCGTCGTCGAAGCCGAAGATCGCCAGCAGGCCGTAGAGGAACGTGACGACGACGGCCGGAGCCCACATCGCGTAGTCCCGCATCTGGAGGAAGGTCGGGCCCGGGCGCAGCACGATGCCGCGCAGCAGGTCCTTCCAGTGCAGGCGCGGTCCGATCGGCGCCGCGGGGGCCTGGCCCGCGCGGTAGGTGTCGCCCTGGTTGTAGGGGTCCTCGCCGATGGAGAAGGCCTGGGTGTGCCCGGGGTTGTTGGCCGCGTACGGGTCGTAGCCGCCCTGGGGGGCGTGGCCCTGGTCGCCCGGGCCGCCGAAGTACTCCGGCTCGCCGTGACCGCCGCCGGCCTGCGGCCACTGCTGGCCGCCTCCTCTGCCGGGCTGCGGGCCACCGCCTCCGTACTGGGGGCCGGCACCGCCGTACTGGGGTGCGCCGCCGCCGTACTGCTGCGGGTTCGGCGGCGCGGGTGGGTAGCCGTACGGCTGCTGCTGCCCTTGGGGGGCCTGCTGTCCGTACGGCTGCTGCCGCGGTTGTTGTTGCGGTCGCGGGGCGCGGTTGTCCCGGCCGCGTCCGATCCTGAATCCAGCCACGAATCGAACGTACCTGGTCTTACGGAGTGCGGTCGTCCCTCCTTGGGAGGAGAGAGGCTTTGCGGCCGACCTGTGACAACCCCTAAGGGAATCCCGCAGGGGTCGCCACGGGCCGGCCGCGGCGGCGCGGACCAGGCCGCTCAGCGGGCCAGGACCGCTCCGTACGCGTACGGGTGTGAAGAGGCGGGCAGGCCGATGGACTTCGGCGTGATGGCCGTGACGCCGGACGCCGTCACGGAGGGCAGCTCCCAGACGCCGCCCGCCGAGGCGTTCTCGCCCGGTGCCGCGACGGACAGGTCGGGGCGGCCGTCGCCGTCGTGGTCGGCGGTGAGGAGGGCCGTGCCGAACGCGTCGCCCTTCTCCGCGACGCCGGGGATGCCGGGGGAGTCCTGCTGGTACGCGACCGCGCTCGCCGCCCCCGACGCGTCGAGGATGCCCTTCGCGCCGCCCTTGAGGACCGTGACGCTCCCCGCGCGGGCCGCGCTGCCGATGGCCTCGCCGGGGGCGCCCGCGATCAGGTCGTCCTTGCCGTCGCCGTCGATGTCGGCGGCGGCGAGGGCGTTGCCGAAGTCGTCACCCGTCTCGGCGACGCCGGGCACGCCCGGGGTGTCCTGGTTGAGGGTCTGGCCCTCCCATATGAGCCCGCGGCTGCTCCCGTAGTGGATGTGGATGCCGCCGCCCTTGGCGAACCGCTCCGGGCCGCAGGGATCGTCGATGTTCTCGTCGGCTATCTCGCGGCAGTTGCCGAGTGCGAGGTCGTCGTGGCCGTCGCCGTTGAAGTCGCCGGCGGCCAGCGCGTTCGCGGCGCCGTTGTCGCTGTTCCAGTACCCGGTGAACCGGGACACGTCCGTGTTGTAGCTGTAGAGCTGGATGTGGGACTGCGTGTAGGGCTGGTTCTGCGTGTAGTACGCGATGGCCAGCTCGGGACGGCCGTCGGAGTCGAAGTCGCCGGTCGTCATGACAGGGGCGCGGCCGCCCATGCGGTCGGCCATGACGGGCTCGGTGCGTGCCGCGAACGGGTTGAGGTTGGCGACGACCTTGTCCTTGCCGCCGATCGCCAGGTCGACGTCGGTGTCGCCGGTGAAGTCGGCGGCGGCCAGCGACATGCCGTACGCGTCGCCGGCCTTCTCGCCGCGGGCGGCGGTGTCGGCCAGGGCGAAGCCGTCACCGGTGCCGTACAGGACGGTGACGGAGCCCGCGTCCGCCTTGCCGTCGATGTCCTCGCCGGGGGCTCCGATGACGAGGTCGGCGTACTTGTCGTCGTCCACGTGCGCGGTGGTGACCGCGCCGCCGAAGAGGTCACCGGTCTCGGGGGTGCCGGGCACCTCGACGGTGGCCTGGGTGATGCGGCGTACGCCGCCGGAGCCCGGGCCGTCAGCGCCGCCGAAGACGACGCTGACGTAGCCGGCCCGCGCCTTGCCGTCGACGGTGCCGGAGGGCACGCCGACGGCGAGGTCCGCGTAGCCGTCGCCGTCGAAGTCACTGGTCAGGGGCGGGCGTTCGGAGGGCGCGGCGGAGGCCGCGGTGGCCGTGAGGGGGAGGGCCAGGCCGGTGGCGGCCAGCGTGGTGGCCGCGGCGAGGGCGAGGGTGCGTGTGCGTATGCGTGTGCGCACGGAGGCTCCAGTTCTTGCGTGGTCGAGTCTCAGGCCCGAGGCGGTTCCCTGAGGGCCGCCGGGGACGATGACGACCGGGCCCGCGCGTGGTGTGCGGGCCCGGCGGTCATGGCAGGGGGGAGGTCAGTCCGCGAAGTTGTAGCCGAAGTTCGGGGTGCCCTTGGCGGAGATGCCCACCGTGGAGGTGTAGACGCCCGCCCCGCCGGACAGCGTGCCGTCCGCCTTGGAGTCCAGGAGGTAGAGGGCGCCGTTGTCGGAATTCTCGCCGGCCGCGCCCACCGCGATGTCGCCGCGGCCGTCGTCGTCGAGGTCGTCGATGTGGACGTCCGAGCCGAAGAAGTCGTTCGTCTCGTTGGAGTTCGGGACGCCCGGGGTGTTCTGGCTGAGCAGGACGGAGCCCGCCGTGGAGAGGCCGGAGCCGTCCGTGGCGCCGTAGATGACGGTGACGGAACCCGCGTCGGAGACACCGTCCAGGTCCTCGCCGGGGGTGCCCACGACGAGGTCGAGGTGGCCGTCGCCGTTGATGTCGCCGAGGTCCAGCTCGTTGCCGAACGAGTCGCCCTTCTCGCCCGCGCCGGGCACGCCCTCGGTGTCCTGGGTGATCACCTGGCTGCCGCCGTAGGGGCCGGTGGACTTGCCCTTGACGACGTAGACGGTGCCGCCCTTGTGGGCGCCGTCGATGCCGTCGTCCCACGTCATGCCGATGACGATGTCGCCGTACCCGTCGCTGTTCGTGTCGCCCACGTCGGTGATGACGCCGCCGGGGAGCCGCTGAACGCCGGTCGTGGTGACGCCGTTCGCGCTGCCGGGCAGCCAGAGGTTCGCGTTGTCGCCGCCGGCGACGGAGTAGCCGTCGACGATCAGGTCGTCCTTGCCGTCGCCGTTGATGTCACCGGAGTGCAGGTTGAACGGGCCCGCGCCCTCACCGCTGTGGATGGGCGGCGTGACGGTGTAGTGCTTGCCGGTGCCGCCGGCGCGGGTGAAGCCGCCCTCGTACACGTCGATGGTGGCCGCGCCCGAGCGGGAGCCGATGGCGAGGTCGTCCTTGCCGTCGCCGTCGAAGTCGCCCGCCTGGATGGGACCGCCGAAGAAGTCGTGCTTGGTGGGGCGCGGGTCCTTCAGCGTGGTGCCGCCGGACAGGCCGTTCTTCGAGCCCCACAGGATCTGTACGGTGCCGCCGTCGACGTCGGAGCCGACGTCCTCGCCCATCGCGGCCACCGCGAGGTCGTCGTACCCGTCGCGGTTGAAGTCGCCGTACGCGCTGTCGACGCCGAAGCCGTCACCCTTCTCGGCGGAGCCGGGCACGCCGGGGCTGTCCTGGCTGTACGTGGTGTGGTGCCGCTCGGCGCCGCCGTACGTCACGGTGACCTGGCCCGCCCGGTCCTTGCCGGCGACGTGGGCGCCCGAGGCGGAGGTGGCGAGGTCGGCGGCGCCGTCGCCGTTGAAGTCGGCGTCGGGCTGGGTGGCGCCGGCGGGCGCGGCCGAGGCGGTGCCCGCCGTGGCGGCGAGCAGTCCGCCGGACATCGCGGCGGCGACGGCCGTGGCCGCCGCGAGGCGTATGCGGCCGGGTCCGGCGTCGGTGGTGCGCTTGTGCTTGGCCATGCGATTCTCCTGCGGCATGCGGGGATGCCTGGCGGGCACCCGCGGTCAAATGGGCTGCGGAACCAGCGCGTTCACCGGGCATTGGCCCTGACGTCACGCTGTGGTCGACGAAGGGGAGACCGTCGGAGGAGGGCAAGGGTTGTATGGGGGCGGGGAGTTGGCAGAGGTTGCCGGGTTTGGTGGGAAAGGGAAATGCCGGGCGGAGGGGAGAAGCTCCGGTCCGCCCGGCGCGTGAGGTCGTGGGTTCGGTGACGCCGCCGGCGGTCTACCGGCCCAGCACGGCCCCGTACTGCGTGACACCCGAGAGTCCCAGCTTGCCCGGCGTCACCGAGGTGACCGGCGGGTTCGGGCCGTCCTTGGGGGTCGGGGCGTACCAGACGCCGCCCTTGCCGTCCTCGCCCGGCGCGCCGACCGCGTGGTCCGGGTAGCCGTCACCGTTGTAGTCGCCGGTGGTGACGGCCGCGCCGAGGCGGTCGTCGGCCTCGGCGGTGCCCGCCACGTCGGTGGAGTTCTGGTTGAAGGAGGGGCCCACGAACGCCTCACCGGTGCCGAGCGAGGCGAGGACCCAGTAGGCGCCCGCGCTCTTGGCGGTGCCGATCGCCTCCGTGTCGGCGCCGACGATCAGCTCGTCGATGCCGTCCCGGTCGACGTCGGCTGATGCCAGGTGGGCGCCGAAGTTGTCGTCGGCCTCCGCGTCACCGCCGACCGACGGGCTGCTCTGCGTGGTGCAGGAGTCACCGCCGTCACCGAGCTTGCCGCCCTTCTTGCCGTACACGGTGAGGACGGCGCCGCCGAGCCGGTCCTCGCAGGCGGCGGGGCCCTCGGACTCAGGGTTGGGCTGGACACCGCCGATGGCCAGGTCGGTGGTGCCGTCGCCGTCGAAGTCACCGGCGGCCAGAGCGGTGCGGCTGGTCTCACCGGTGCCCCAGATCGGCTCCCACTCGCCGGACGCCCGGCTGAGCACCCTGGTGCCGTTGGACTCCCCGCCGCCGTATGCCAGGGCGATGTCGTCCCCGCCGTCACCGTCGAAGTCGCCGCTGGTGACGACGGTCGGGCCAGCGAAGTGCCAGCCGTCGATCCGGGACAACGCGGCGGGCGAGCCCGCGGTGAAGGGTCCCGGCCGCATCGCGAGCGAACTCGTCTCGTCGCTGTGCGTATTGAGGGCGATGTCCTTGTCGCCGTCCTTGTCGAAGTCGCCGGTGGTGAGGATTCTGCCGAAGCCGCGGGACTCGTCGCTCCCGGAGACCGCGGTGAAGCCGCCCTTGAAGCCGCTCGCGGAGCCCCACACGACCGCGACGCTGCCCGCGTTCGCGGCGGTGCCCATGTCCTCGCCGGGGGCGCCGACGACCAGGTCGGCGTAGCCGTCGCCGTTCATGTCGTTCGAGTCGACGGCCTTGCCGAACTCGTCGCCCGCCTCGGCCGTGCCGGGCACGCCCGCGGTGGACTGGCTGACCGTCGTCGAGCCGTGGCCGCCGAGGCCGTTCACGCCGCCCCAGACCACGCTGACGTAACCGGCCTTGGCCTGGCCGCCGACCGTGGCGCCGGGCACGCCGACCGCGAGGTCCGCGTAGCCGTCGCCGTTGTAGTCGGCCCGCGGCTTCGCGGGGGCGGCGGCGGCGCTGCCCGCCGTCAGGCCGGTCAGGCCGAGGGCGGTGGCGGCGCACAGCGCGCCCGCCGCCATGAGCTTGTTGCGCGCGGCCGTGCGCACGTACTGAGTCACTGAGAGGTCTCCAGCCGGATGAGAGGGAAAGGTGGCAAGGCGCCGGTGTCAGCGCAGCGTGTGGCCGAAGCCCGCGTCCACTGCGCCGACGCCGAAGTCCTCGCCGTTGAAGGAGGCGGCGTATGACGAGGTCAGGCCCGTCGCCGTGCCGCGCAGGACCCAGACGGCGCCGACGTCCCGCGTCGTGCCGATGTCCTCGCCGGTCGCGCCGGTGGCCAGGTCCGCCCTGCCGTTCTTGTTGATGTCCTTGAGGCGTACGGACGTACCGAAGTGGTCGCCCGGCTCGGCGACGCCGGGCACACCCGCGGTCTCCTGGTGCCAGGCCTTGCCCGCGGCGAAGGAGCCGCCGGAGGAGGTCAGGAGCGTGACGCTGCCGGTGCCGGCCACCGTGCCGACGCTCTCGCCGGGCGCGCCCACCGCGAGGTCGGGGAGGCCGTCGCCGGTCACGTCGCCCGCGGAGACGGACGCGCCGAAGCGGTCGTCGGCCTCGTCGGCGCCGGGTACGCCGGGGCTGTCCTGGTCGTACGTCACCGGCGCACCGAACTTCGCCGCGCCGCCGAGCCGTACGGTGACCGAACCGCCCTTGCCGCCTCCCCCGGCGCGGGAGTTGCCGGTGATGAGGTCGGCGTAGCCGTCGCCGTCGACGTCACCGGCGGTGGCCGCGTCCCGGGTGGCGGTGGGGTCGTCGCCCTCGGCGATGACCTCGGCGCCGTAGCCGTAGTCGCCCGGGCCGCCGCTCATGTGGGCGGTGTAGGCGCCGCCGTCCGCGCGCTCGCCGTACAGGACGAAGCCGATGCCGTCCCTGTGCCGGAAGTTGCCCGCGACCATGCCCGCCAGGCGGACGCCCTCGGGGAGGAAGTCGAACTCCAGGCCGAGCGGGCGGCTGAGGTCGCCGTCGTCGCCGTAGAACCACCAGTTGTCGCCGCTGATCACGGCCAGCTGCGCGGCGCCGTCGCCGTCGACGTCGGCCCAGGTGGTGGCCTCGCCGAAGCGGCCCGCCGTGCTGTCCGGCGCGTTCACGGCGACGCCGCCGGAGGTGAAGCCGCCCTTGCCGCCCCAGAGGATGGTCAGGGAACCGGAGGGCCTGCCCTCGGCCTGCTCACCGGGGGCGCCGACGATCAGGTCGGCGTAGCCGTCACGGTTCACGTCCCCGGTGGTGACGTTCTCGCCGAACTCGTCCTCGGGCTCGGTCACGCCGGGCATCCCGGTGGAGTCCTGGGTGAGGGTGGTGGCCCGCTCGGGGGCGACGCCCGACGCCGAACCATAGGTGACGGTGACGGAGTTGGTGCGCGGTGAGCCGATCGCGAGGTCCCGGTAGCCGTCGCCGTTGAAGTCGTCCTTCAGGGCGGAGGGGGCGGCGCTCGCCGGACCCGCGACCGGCAGCGTCAGCCCCGTCGCCGCGAGGGCCGCGACGGTGGCGGTGACCGCCAGGCTTCTTACGCGCACGTGTCCTCCCGGAAATGGGCTCAGAGTGAGCCTTTGGGCAAGGCTTCGCTTCCGGGTGTGTGACTCGCGAGGCGTACGAAGGGTTGTGCGATGGAAGCGGCACGGTGACCGCCGGGTGAACAGGGCTGTCTCAGCGGCGGCCGACCCGCACCCCCACGTCGTCGGAGGTGAAGTGCCGCGCCTCCTTCGGCACGAACCCCTTCGGCGTACCCCGCAGCACCACGAAGTCCCCGTACGGACGCCCGTACTTGTGGGAGTGGACGATCACGTCCCGGCGGCCGTCCCCGTCCACGTCCAGCAGGTCCAGTGGCCCGAAGCTGAACTCCTCCAGGTCGCCGGGCAGGCCGGGGTCGTCCCCTCGTACGGTCTGCTGCCCCTCCGTGGCGGGCCCCCGCGCGCCCGCCGGGAAGAGGAGCAGCCGGTCGGTGTCGGTGAGGCTGAAGCCGGGCCGGGCCGCCACCAGGTCGGGCTTCTCGTCGCCGGTCACGTCGCCGAGCATCGGCGAGCTGCCCCACCAGGTGCCGCTCCCCGTCAGGACCCGGGGGGGCCTGGCGCGGCCGAGGCCCGCCTTCGACCCGTGGATGACGGTGAGCTTGCTCCGGGCACCCGCGCCCTCGACGTGGTGCTCGCCGTTGGCCACGAAGTCGTCGACGCCGTCACCGTCCACATCCCCGGCCACACCCTGGCGCGGTCCCTCATAGGTGGCCATGGAGCCGAGGCCGGGCGGCACGGGATCGCTGTTCCTGAGCCCGCCGGGGCCGCCCTGGTAATAGTCGATCTGCGGAGGACGGCCGGTGGGCGGGTCGTCGTTCTGTTCGTAGTCGTCGCCGTTGAACGGATACGTCAGGACCACGTCCGTACGGCCGTCGGCGTCGTAGTCGCCCGCGACGGCCTGCCGGGGGCCGGTGTGGCCGCCGGGGACGGTGGCCGTGCGCGCGGCAGTGCCGGCACCGCGCCGGAAGGGGCCGTACAGCGTCGTCCTGCCGTCGAAGAGATCCGCGGCGCCGTCCCCGTCGAAGTCGCCCGCGGCGGCGGGCCGGAACGCCTCCGCCTCGATGGGCCGGCGCCCGGACAGGCCACGCGGCCCGCCGTACAAGACGTACGTGCCCCGGGCGAACTTGTCGCCGTCGGCATAGGTGGCCAGATCGGTGAAGCCGTCACCGTCCAGGTCGGCGCGCAGCAGCGGTCCGAACGCCGTGTTGCCGTCGCTCGTGCCCGCCGGCAGGCGCTGCGACCAGTCGGGGCGCAGGCCCTTCGCCGAGCCGTAGACGACGGTGAGCGTGCTGCTCAGGTGCTTGTCGCCGTCCTTGTCCTTGCGGGTGGAGACCAGGACGGTGGCGAGGTCGTCGTACCCGTCGCCGTTGAAGTCGCCCGGCGCGGGGTCCTCGGCGGCCTTGCCCGCGGGCGGCCGCCCGAACGTCCGCCCGCCCTCGTCGTCCGTGCCGCCCTGGCCGAGGACACCGCATCCGGTGAGCAGGGACGCGGCGCAGGCCCATGCCGCTCCAAACCGCGCCCACCGGCTCGTCGGCTGTCGCTCAGGGATCTCAGGGACCTCAGGGATCTCAGGGATAGGGACTCCTCGGTCGAAAGGCGTCAGGCCGGTCCCGCCCCGAAGGGCGGAACCGGCCTGGGCACGGTACTGCGGCGGTTACTTGACCGGCTCGGGCTCCGGCGCGTCCGCCGACTCCTCGTCGCCCGCCGGGTCGACCGGCGTCTTCACCGAGTCGAGCAGCAGCTGCGCGACGTCGACGACCTGGAGGGACTCCTTCGCCTTGCCGTCGTTCTTCTTGCCGTTGACCGAGTCGGTCAGCATGACCAGGCAGAACGGGCAGGCGGTCGACACGATGTCCGGGTTCAAGGACAGCGCCTCGTCGACGCGCTCGGTGTTGATGCGCTTGCCGATCCGCTCCTCCATCCACATCCGGGCACCACCGGCGCCGCAGCAGAAGCCGCGCTCCTTGTGGCGGTGCATCTCCTGCTGGCGGAGGCCGGGGACGGCGGACATGATCTCGCGCGGGGGCGTGTAGACCTTGTTGTGGCGGCCCAGGTAGCAGGGGTCGTGGTACGTGATCAGACCCTCGACCGGCGTCACCGGGATCAGCTTGCCCTCGTCGATGAGGTGCTGGAGCAGCTGCGTGTGGTGGATGACCTCGAAGTCACCGCCGAGCTGCGGGTACTCGTTGGCGATCGTGTTGAAGCAGTGCGGGCAGGTCGCGACGATCTTCTTCGCCGACTTCGGCTTCTTGGTCTCCGGATCGTCGTCGTCCTCGCCGTACGCCATGTTCAGCATCGCGACGTTCTCCTGGCCGAGCTGCTGGAACAGCGGCTCGTTGCCGAGGCGGCGGGCGGAGTCACCGGTGCACTTCTCGTCGCCGCCCATGATCGCGAACTTGACGCCCGCGATGTGCAGCAGCTCCGCGAAGGCCTTGGTGGTCTTCTTGGCCCGGTCCTCCAGGGCGCCCGCGCAGCCGACCCAGTAGAGGTAGTCGACCTCGGTGAGGTCCTCGACGTCCTTGCCGACGATCGGGACCTCGAAGTCGACCTCCTTGGTCCACTCCACGCGCTGCTTCTTGGCGAGCCCCCAGGGGTTGCCCTTCTTCTCCAGGTTCTTGAGCATCGTGCCCGCCTCGGACGGGAACGCGCTCTCGATCATCACCTGGTAGCGGCGCATGTCGACGATGTGGTCGATGTGCTCGATGTCCACCGGGCACTGCTCGACGCAGGCGCCGCAGGTGGTGCAGGACCACAGGACGTCCGGGTCGATGACGCCGTTCTCTTCGAGGGTGCCGATGAGCGGCCGCTCGGCCTCCGCGAGAGCGGCGGCGGGGACATCGGCGAGCTGCTCGGCCGACGCCTTCTCCTCGCCTTCCATGGTCTTGCCGCCGCCCGCGAGCAGGTACGGCGCCTTGGCGTGCGCGTGGTCGCGCAGCGACATGATCAGGAGCTTCGGGGAGAGCGGCTTGCCGGTGTTCCAGGCAGGGCACTGCGACTGGCAGCGCCCGCACTCGGTGCAGGTGGAGAAGTCCAGCAGGCCCTTCCAGGAGAACTGCTCGACCTGGGAGACGCCGAAGGTGTCGTCCTCGCCCGGGTCCTCCCAGTCGATGGGCTTGCCGCCGCTGGTCATCGGCTGGAGCTCGCCGAGTGCGGTGGAGCCGTCCGCGTCCCGCTTGAACCAGATGTTGGGGAAGGCGAGGAAGCGGTGCCAGGCGACGCCCATGTTGGTGTTCAGGCTCACCGTGATCATCCAGATCATGGTGGTGCTGAGCTTGATCATGGCGGCGAGGTAGACGAGCGTCTGCAGCGTCGCGACGCTGAGCCCCTTGAAGAGCAGGACCAGCGGGTACGAGGCGAAGTACGCGGCCTCGTAGTGGTCGACGTGGTGCAGGGCGCCTTCGAGGCCGCGCAGGACGTAGATCGCCAGGCCGATGGTGAGGATGACGTACTCGACGAAGTACGCCTGGCCCATCTTTGAGCCCGCGAAGCGGGACTTGCGGCCCGGGCGCGAGGGCAGGTTCAGCAGCCGGATGACCATCAGCACGGCGATGCCGAGGGTGGTCATGGCGCCGATGAACTCGATGTACATCTCGTACGGCAGGAAGCCGCCGAGGACCGGCAGCGTCCAGTCGGCCTGGAAGAGCTGGCCGTACGCGGTGACGATGGTCGGCGGCAGCGTCAGGAAGCCGACGGCCACGAACCAGTGGGCGAAGCCGACGATGCCCCACCGGTTCATCCGGGTGTGACCGAGGAACTCCCTGACCAGCGTCACGCTGCGCTGGTACGGGTTGTCGGTCCGGTGGCCGGCGGGCACGGGCTGTCCGAGTTTGAAGTACCGGACGAACTGGCCGATGGCGCGAGCGAGCAGCGCTACGCCGACCACGGTCAGGACCAGCGACACGATGATCGCGGCGAGTTGCATTCGGGGGCTCCTCGGGCCTGCGAGGTGGTGATTACTAAGCGGTAACTTATGCAGTCCGTCTGAGACTACCCACTTACTCCGCCGCACTGTAGCCAGCAACCCGGTGATCTGCGTCGCTCAGGCAACCCTTCCCGCGCCGCTCGCCCCAAAGGGCGCGCCCCTTTAGGGGTGCGGGGAACTGCGCGCCCAGCCGCAAGCGACCCGCAGCCGAACGCCGAGCCCCCGGGAGGCCAGGTTGCGCGTAAGCCCCGGATAAGAGTTGAGCCCCCCAGACTCACATCTGTTGACGCCAGGGCAGCGCTCATGCATCCTTGAGCCAGATCCACTCAAGAAGTACCTCTGGAGGAACCGAAATGGCACGTGCGGTCGGCATCGACCTGGGCACGACTAACTCCGTCGTCAGCGTTCTCGAAGGCGGCGAGCCCACCGTCATCACCAACGCCGAAGGCGCCAGGACCACGCCGTCCGTCGTCGCCTTCGCGAAGAACGGCGAGGTGCTCGTCGGCGAGGTCGCCAAGCGCCAGGCGGTCACGAACGTCGACAGGACCATCCGCTCGGTCAAGCGCCACATGGGCACCGACTGGAAGGTGGACATCGACGACAAGGGGTTCAACCCCCAGCAGATCTCCGCGTTCATCCTCCAGAAGCTGAAGCGCGACGCCGAGGCCTACCTGGGCGAGAAGGTCGCCGACGCGGTCATCACCGTCCCGGCGTACTTCAACGACTCGGAGCGCCAGGCGACCAAGGAGGCCGGTGAGATCGCGGGTCTGAACGTCCTGCGCATCGTCAACGAGCCCACCGCCGCCGCCCTGGCCTACGGCCTGGACAAGGACGACCAGACCATTCTGGTCTTCGACCTCGGTGGCGGCACCTTCGACGTCTCGCTCCTCGAGATCGGCGACGGCGTCGTCGAGGTGAAGGCCACGAACGGCGACAACCACCTCGGTGGTGACGACTGGGACCAGCGCGTTGTCGACTACCTGGTCAAGCAGTTCAACAACGGCCACGGCGTGGACCTCTCCAAGGACAAGATGGCGCTCCAGCGCCTGCGCGAGGCGGCCGAGAAGGCCAAGATCGAGCTGTCCTCCTCCACGGAGACCACGATCAACCTCCCGTACATCACGGCCTCCGCCGAGGGCCCGCTGCACCTGGACGAGAAGCTCACGCGCGCCCAGTTCCAGCAGCTCACGTCCGACCTCCTGGAGCGCTGCAAGACGCCGTTCCACAACGTCATCAAGGACGCGGGCATCCAGCTCTCCGAGATCGACCACGTCGTTCTCGTCGGTGGCTCCACCCGCATGCCGGCCGTCGCCGAGCTCGTCAAGGAGCTGACCGGCGGCAAGGACGCCAACAAGGGTGTGAACCCGGACGAGGTCGTCGCCATCGGCGCCTCGCTCCAGGCCGGTGTCCTCAAGGGTGAGGTCAAGGACGTCCTGCTCCTCGACGTGACCCCGCTGTCGCTTGGTATCGAGACCAAGGGCGGCATCATGACGAAGCTCATCGAGCGCAACACGACCATCCCGACCAAGCGCTCCGAGATCTTCACGACGGCCGAGGACAACCAGCCGTCGGTCCAGATCCAGGTCTACCAGGGCGAGCGCGAAATCGCGGCGTACAACAAGAAGCTCGGCATGTTCGAGCTGACGGGCCTGCCGCCGGCCCCGCGCGGTGTCCCGCAGATCGAGGTCTCCTTCGACATCGACGCCAACGGCATCATGCACGTGACCGCGAAGGACCTCGGCACGGGCAAGGAGCAGAAGATGACCGTCACCGGCGGCTCCTCGCTGCCGAAGGACGAGGTCGACCGCATGCGCCAGGAGGCCGAGCAGTACGCGGACGAGGACCACAAGCGCCGCGAGGCCGCCGAGTCCCGCAACCAGGGCGAGCAGCTCGTCTACCAGACGGAGAAGTTCCTCAAGGACAACGAGGACAAGGTCCCGGGCGAGGTCAAGACCGAGGTCGAGGAAGCCGTCAACGAGCTGAAGGAGAAGCTCAAGGGCGAGGACACGGCCGAGATCCGCACCGCCACCGAGAAGGTCGCCGCCGTCTCGCAGAAGCTGGGCCAGGCCATGTACGCCGACGCCCAGGGCGCGCAGGCGGCCGGTGCCGAGGGCGCGGCCCCCGGCGCCGACCAGGCCAAGGAGGACGACGGAGTCGTCGACGCCGAGATCGTCGACGACGAGAAGCCCGGTGACGCGAAGGGCGGCGCTGTCTGATGACCGAGGAGACCCCGGGTTTCGGCGAGAGCGCCGAGAAGCCTGACGTCCCCTCTGGCGCCACCCCTGACGACGCGGCGCCGAAGGCCGCCGAGCCCTCCTCCGAGGAGGGCCCGGCGGCCCCGGCCGGGGACGCGGAAAGCAAGACGTCCGCCCAGGACGTGAGCCTGACCGCACAGCTGGACCAGGTGCGCACCGCGCTCAGCGAGCGCACGGCGGACCTCCAGCGGCTGCAGGCCGAGTACCAGAACTACCGCCGCCGGGTGGAGCGGGACAAGGTCACGGTGAAGGAGATCGCCTCGGCGAACCTCCTCTCCGAGCTCCTCCCGACCCTCGACGACATCGGCCGCGCCCGTGAGCACGGCGAACTGGTCGGCGGCTTCAAGTCGGTGGCCGAGGCGTTGGAGACCGTCGTCGCCAAGATGGGCCTCCAGCAGTTCGGCAAGGAGGGCGAGCCCTTCGACCCGACGATCCACGAGGCCCTGATGCACAGCTACGCACCGGACGTCACCGAGACGACGTGCGTCGCGATCCTGCAGCCGGGGTATCGCATCGGCGAGCGCACCATCCGCCCCGCGCGGGTGGCCGTCGCCGAACCGCAGCCCGGCGCGCAGACGGTCAAGGGCGACGAGTCCTCGGCCGCGGCCGACTCCCCCTCCGCCGATGAGGCGAAGGACAAGGAGACCGGTGGCCCGGACGAGGGCTGACGTCAGCAACGCATCTGTCGTACGTAGGAAGGAGGGACGTCGGGGATGAGCACCAAGGACTTCATCGAGAAGGACTACTACAAGGTCCTCGGCGTCCCCAAGGACGCCACCGAAGCCGAGATCAAGAAGGCGTACCGGAAGCTCGCCCGCGAGAACCACCCGGACGCCAACAAGGGCAACGCCAAGGCGGAGGAGCGCTTCAAGGAGATCTCCGAGGCGAACGACATCCTCGGTGACCCCAAGAAGCGCAAGGAGTACGACGAAGCGCGTGCTCTCTTCGGCAACGGCGGATTCCGGCAGGGCCCCGGAGCCGGCGGCGGTTCGTTCAACTTCGACCTGGGCGACCTCTTCGGAGGCGCCCAGGGCGGGGGCGGAGCGGCCGGCGGCGGCTTCGGGGGCGGTCTCGGTGACGTCTTCGGGGGCCTGTTCAACCGCGGCGGCGCGGGTGCCGGTACGGGCACGCGTACGCAGCCGAGGCGCGGCCAGGACATCGAGTCCGAGGTCACGCTGAGCTTCACGGAGGCGGTGGACGGCGCGACGGTGCCGTTGCGCATGTCCTCCCAGGCCGCCTGCAAGGCCTGTTCCGGCACCGGCGACAAGAACGGCACGCCGCGGGTGTGCCCGACCTGTGTCGGCACCGGTCAGGTCTCGCGGGGCGGCGGCGGCGGTTTCTCGCTGACCGATCCGTGCGTGGACTGCAAGGGCCGGGGCCTGATCGCCCAGGACCCGTGCGAGGTCTGCCACGGCTCGGGGCGCGCGAAGTCGTCCCGCACCATGCAGGTGCGGATCCCGGCGGGGGTCAGCGACGGCCAGCGGATCAGGCTCCGCGGCAAGGGCGCCCCCGGTGAGCGGGGCGGTCCGGCCGGCGACCTGTACGTGGTCGTGCACGTCGACGCCCACCCGGTCTTCGGCCGCAAGGGCGACAACCTCACGGTCACGGTGCCGGTGACGTACCCCGAGGCGGTGCTCGGCGGTGAGGTCAAGGTCCCGACGCTGGGCGGGCCTCCCGTCACCCTCAAGCTGCCGCCGGGCACGCCCAACGGCCGCACCATGCGGGCCCGCGGCAAGGGCGCCGTCCGCAAGGACGGTACGCGGGGCGACCTGCTGGTGACGGTGGAGGTGTCGGTCCCGACCTCCCTGTCGGACCCGGCGAAGGAAGCCCTGGAGTCCTACCGCAAGGCGACTGCGGGCGTCGACCCGCGGGCAGAACTGTTCCAGGCCGCGAAGGGAGCGTGACCCATGGATAGGGTCGGCCGTCGTCGCAATCCGTATCAACTCACCGACGATACGCCGGTGTACGTCATCTCGGTGGCCGCCCAGCTGAGCGGCCTCCACCCGCAGACCCTGCGCCAGTACGACCGCTTGGGCCTGGTCTCCCCGGACCGCACCGCGGGCCGGGGCCGCCGCTACTCCGCGCGCGACATCGAACTGCTGCGCACCGTGCAGCAGTTGTCGCAGGAGGAGGGCATCAACCTCGCCGGCATCAAGCGGATCATCGAGCTGGAGAACCAGGTCGCGGCGCTCCAGTCACGGGTCGCGGAGCTCTCCGCGGCCGTGGAGGGAGCAGCCGCCGCCATGCAGCAGCGGGAAGCGGCGGTGCACGCCTCGTACCGTCGCGACCTCGTCCCGTACCAGGACGTGCAGCAGGCGAGCGCGCTGGTGGTCTGGCGGCCGAAGAGAACGACGGAGCAGTAGCGACCGCCCTCATTCATGAGACACGACTCATGACGCCGACTCATGGCGCACGCGGGGCCGGGAGGGGAACCTCCCGGCCCCTTCGCGCGTTGCGGTGGGCGACGTGAGGGAAGTGGGATTCCATGGCCATGGTGGGGCTGTTCTGGATCGCCGAGGGCGATGTGTACGTGGGCGCGAAACCGTCCGGTCTGGCGGCCGGCGTGCGCCTGACCCCGGAGGGCGTGCTGGCCCTCGGTGACAAGCAGTCAGGGATGTGGCCCTGGGAGGACGTACACGCCCTGGCGGTCGACGGCGCCCCCGTGAGGACGCTGAAGCGGCAGGTGGGCGCCCTGGTGGACATGGCCCTGACGGTCGGCCTCGGCGGTGGCGACACGGCGCCGACGATGACGGTGCGGCTCGCCGACGCGCGGGGCGCCGAGCATGAACTGACCGCGTACACCGCCGCGGCGACGGGCTACTCCGCCACGGAGTACGACCTCTCGCGCGACCTCCTCGCCCGCCTCACCCAGGGCGCGGGCACCCTCCTGACGACACTGGCGGCGATGGCGGAGTGGGGGCGCGGCCGGGAAGGGGGGACGCCGAGGACGGCGGAGCGGGAGGCGTTGCTGAGGGAGTGGGCCGGGGCGGGGACCGACGGGTGAGGCGCAAGCCGGCCGTGCCTCTCACTGCTCCCGGTCGAGGATGCCCGACTGCCCGATGAGGAAGCCGAGTTGGGCCCGGCTCTCACTGCCCAGGGTGGCGGCGAGCTTGGCGATGTGGACGCGGGCCGTGCGGATGTTCATGCCGAGGCGGTCGGCGATCTCGGCGTCGGTGAGGCCTTCGACGAGCAGGCCCGCGATGGCGCGCTGGCGCGGGGTGATGCCGCCCTCGGAGACCTGCGGGGCGGCCTGCGGCCACATGGGCGTGGCCAGGCGCCACAGCCGCCAGAAGGTGGTGGCGAAGTACTCCACGAGGGCCGGGTGGCGCAGCTCCAGGGCGACGGTGCGGTCCTTGCTCGCCGGGATGAACGCCACGGTCCGGTCGAAGACGAAGAGGCGGTCGGTGACCTCGTCCAGGGTGCGGGCCTCGGCGTCGCCGTCGAGCTGCTCGAAGTAGGCGAGCACGGGCAGGGAATGGCGCGTCGTGTGCTGGTAGAGGGTCCGCATCCGGCAGCCCCGGCTGAGGACCGCCTGGTCGCGCGGGAAGGCCTCGGCCAGGGTCTCGGGCGGGCGGGTGCCGCCGGGCTGGATGGCGAGGAACTCCTCCGTGACGTCGTCCATGGCGCGGTCGATGGCCGCGTTGATCCGGTCGAGGCCGTCGAGGACGGTGATGGCGGGGGCGGTGGGGGTCGGGCCGGTGCGGAGGGCGCGCGGGTGTGCGGCTGAACCTGTCTCGCGGAGTTCCTCCACTCCCTGTGGCACGTGCTCCGTGTTCATGTGTGCTCCCTCCCGCTCGGTTGAAGCGCCGCGATTCTATGCAGAGGACGCGGAGGAGGGGTGCGGGCCTCTGATTGAAGTGTCCACTTCCCGTACAGAGACGCCCCGGGGTCGCTGAGGGGGTTGCCGCGGGAGCTACTGGGGGCGCTCCTTGTCGAGGATTCCCGACTGGGCGATGAGGTAGCCGAGCTGGGCGCGGCTGCCGCTGCCGAGGGCGGCGGCGATCTTGGCGATGTGGGCACGGCAGGTGCGGACGTTCATGCCGAGGCGGCGCGCGATGGCCTCGTCGACGTGGCCCTCGATGAGGAGCCTGGCGATGGAGCGCTGGACGCCGGTGATTCCGTCGGTGGAGGGTGCGTACGGCACCTCGTCGAGCAGCGGCGTCGCTCTGCTCCACTGGTGCTCGAAAACCTTGGCGAGGTACTCGACGATGCCGGGATGGCGCAGTTCCAGGGCGACTTGGCGGTCCTCCCTGGCGGGGATGAGCGCGACCGTGCGATCGAAGATCATCAGTCGGTCGATCAGCTCTTCCAGGGTCCTGATGTGCACGTTGCCCTTGGCCATGCGCGCCGCGTACGCGAGAGTGCCCTGACTGTGCCGGACGGTGTGCTGGTAGAGGGTGCGCATGGTGATGCCGCGTTCGAGTACGGTCTGGCCGCGCTGCAGCGCCACGGTGAGGGAGTCCTCGCTGCGGCCGCCGCCCGGCTGGGCGGTGAGTATCTCGAAGCGGCATTCGGAGGTGGCCCGTTCGATCGCGGCGTCGATGTGCTCGACGTCCTCCAGCACGGTGATCGAGTGCGCTGTCGGCTCGGTCCGGGCCGTGATGGCCATAAATGGCTCGAAGAGGTCGGTGAGCTGCACGGCGAGTCGCCGCCGGTCCTGAATCTCCCGTTCGATGGGGTTGATCCGCTGGGCGAGTGCGGCGGACGGGGAGATCGGACGGAACCAGGCGCCGTCGTCCGGGTCCGGGCGCAACAGGCTCGACTCAAGGAGGCAGGGCGCGTTCTCGGCCTCGGACCGTGCCAGACGGCCGTTGCTCAGTGCGCTGGCGTAAAGCCTCGCACCCTCGTCACAAAGTGGGGTCGCGGGGTGAGGATGTGTCGGTTTGGCGTCTCTTGTGAGCAAATCTCCACCCCCCAGGGTCCTGAACGTGCAGGAACATGATGCATCGACCCTGTGGCTTTGACGTGCTCGATTGAGACATCGTCTTGTTGAGCCGGGGGAGAGGAACCTACCAAGTGAGGACGAAGCCGACCATGTTTAAGCGCATGCTTCGCTCGGTGCTTGTCACCACCTTCTCCGTCGGGCTGGCCCTGGGCGCGGTGACCACTCTGGATCTCTCCTGGAACAGCGTGCCGGCCGGCGGATCGGTGACAGCCGCTCCCCAGTCGGACCTGTCGTGGAATGTCCTGCCGAAGGGTGGCGAGGCATGAGCACCCCTCCTGACGACCGCACCTTCCGCAGGGAGATGGCCACCGCCTACCGCTCCGGTTGGCACTTCATCGACCTCGTGACCGCGATCCCCCACCGCGGTGACTCGTTGATGGTGACCCTGCTCGGTGAGCCGATCGTCGTCACCCGTGACGACGAGGAGGAGATCCGGGCCTACCGGTGCCTTCGGCGGCCGCGAGGCGCGCCGCAGCCCGTGCGGTGCGCCGTTCGGTACGGGATGGTCTTCGTCAATCTCGACCGGCGCGACCACCAGCTCGTCGGAGAGCATGAACAGCAAAACCCGGGCGCGATGGCGGGCGCCCCGGACAACGCCACAGCCACCCCCCGCAGTGCCTGACGCGATTCCCCCGTCGTTGTAAATCGCGCAGGCACTTCCCCAGCAGCAACACGGTGGCGCCCCGTGCCCGCACGCCCCGTGGGTCCCCTGCGCCCCTCACACCTTCCCGAGGGCCCGCGTCACCTCGATCTCGATCAGGATCCGCTCCGGGTTGGGCGACGGACGCCGCTCGTAGCGCTCCTCGTAGCGCAGCTCCGCCTCCTCGATCAGCGCCGGCTCCGTCCTGACCGTCGCGCGGCCCTCCAGCGTCGCCCAGCGCCGCCCCGCGAACTGGCACACCGCCACCCGCGCCCCCGGGCCGTCCGGGGTGCCCGCCGCCGCCAGGACGTGCGCGACCTTCCGGCTGGTCCCGCGCGCGAGGACGCGGGCGACACCCGCCTGCGGGTCGTACGTCACGCCGACCGGCACCACGTGCGGCGTCCCGTCGGGCCGCAGCGTCGTCAAGGTGCACAGGTGCCGTTCACGCCAGAAGCTGAGGTAGGGCTCGGGCGGCTTGCGTATGTCGATCCGGGCGGATGCGTTCGGGCTCATGGACCGGAACATAGCCGCCCCGTCTTCCGGCTTCTCCCTTGAGTGGAATAGACTCAACTTTGTGTAGGTTGATCAGGTCAGAGTCAAGGGTCTGAACCCACCGGAACCTGGAACCCGTGGTTCATGGGAACCCGTAAGGAGGACGAGCGCACGTGGACGCAGAGCTGACGAACAGGAGCCGCGCCGCCATCAACGCGGCCGGCGACCGGGCCGTGCAGGACGGGCACCCCGACCTGACGCCCGCGCATCTGCTTCTCGCCCTGCTGGAGGGTGAGGACAACGAGAACATCATCGATCTGCTCGCCGCGGTCGACGCCGACCAGGCGGCCGTGCGCGCGGACACCGAGCGGGTACTCGCCGCGCTGCCCAGCGTGACCGGGTCGACCGTCGCCCCGCCGCAGCCCAACCGCGAGCTGCTGGCCGTCATCGCCGACGCCGCGCAGCGCGCGAAGGAGCTGGGCGACGAGTACCTCTCCACCGAGCACCTGCTCATCGGCGTCGCCGCCAAGGGCGGGCAGGCCGGGGAGGCCCTCGCCAGGCACGGGGCCACCGACAAGAAGCTGCTGAACGCATTCGAGACGACAAGGGGAGGGCGCCGGGTGACCACACCCGACCCCGAGGGTCAGTACAAGGCGCTGGAGAAGTTCGGCACCGATTTCACCGCCGCGGCCCGCGAAGGGCGCCTGGACCCCGTCATCGGGCGGGACCAGGAGATCCGGCGGGTCGTCCAAGTGCTCTCCCGGCGTACGAAGAACAATCCCGTGCTCATCGGCGAGCCCGGCGTCGGCAAGACCGCCGTCGTCGAAGGCCTCGCGCAGCGCATCGTCAAGGGCGACGTACCGGAGTCGCTGAAGAACAAGCGGCTGGTCTCCCTCGACCTCGGCGCCATGGTCGCCGGCGCCAAGTACCGCGGTGAGTTCGAGGAGCGGCTCAAGACCGTCCTCTCCGAGATCAAGGAGAGCGACGGGCAGATCATCACGTTCATCGACGAGCTGCACACCGTCGTCGGCGCGGGCGCGGGCGGCGACTCCGCCATGGACGCGGGCAACATGCTCAAGCCGATGCTGGCCCGCGGCGAGCTGCGCATGGTCGGTGCGACGACCCTCGACGAGTACCGCGAGCGGATCGAGAAGGACCCCGCACTGGAACGCCGCTTCCAGCAGGTCCTGGTCGCCGAGCCGTCCGTGGAGGACTCCATCGCGATCCTGCGCGGGCTCAAGGGGCGGTACGAGGCCCACCACAAGGTCCAGATCGCCGACAGCGCGCTGGTGGCGGCCGCGACGCTCTCCGACCGGTACATCACCTCCCGCTTCCTGCCCGACAAGGCCATCGACCTCGTCGACGAGGCCGCGTCCCGGCTCCGCATGGAGATCGACTCCTCGCCCGTCGAGATCGACGAGCTCCAGCGCGCCGTGGACCGGCTGCGGATGGAGGAGCTGGCGCTCAGCAAGGAGACCGACCCGGCGAGCAAGCAGCGCCTGGAGAAGCTGCGGCGCGACCTCGCCGACAAGGAGGAGGAGCTGCGCGGCCTCACCGCCCGCTGGGAGAAGGAGAAGCAGTCCCTCAACCGCGTCGGTGAGCTGAAGGAGAAGCTCGACGAGCTGCGCGGCCAGGCCGAGCGCGCCCAGCGCGACGGCGACTTCGACACCGCGTCCAAGCTGCTCTACGGCGAGATCCCGACCCTGGAGCGCGACCTCGAAGCCGCCTCCGAGGCCGAGGAGGAGGCCGTCCAGTCCAAGGACACCATGGTCAAGGAGGAGGTCGGCCCGGACGACATCGCCGATGTCGTCGGCGCCTGGACCGGCATCCCCGCCGGGCGCCTCCTCGAGGGCGAGACGCAGAAGCTGCTGCGCATGGAGGACGAGCTCGGCAAGCGGCTCATCGGGCAGGGCGAGGCCGTGCGCGCCGTCTCCGACGCGGTGCGGCGCACCCGCGCGGGCATCGCCGACCCCGACCGCCCCACCGGCTCCTTCCTCTTCCTCGGCCCCACCGGCGTCGGCAAGACCGAGCTGGCCAAGGCCCTCGCGGACTTCCTCTTCGACGACGAGCGGGCCATGGTCCGCATCGACATGAGCGAGTACGGCGAGAAGCACAGCGTCGCCCGGTTGGTCGGTGCCCCGCCCGGTTACGTCGGCTACGAGGAGGGCGGCCAGCTGACGGAGGCGGTGCGGCGGCGCCCGTACTCGGTCGTCCTCCTCGACGAGGTCGAGAAGGCGCACCCCGAGGTCTTCGACGTCCTGCTCCAGGTCCTCGACGACGGCCGCCTCACCGACGGCCAGGGCCGCACGGTGGACTTCCGCAACACCATCCTGGTGCTCACCTCCAACCTCGGCAGCCAGTACCTCGTCGAGCCGCTGACGAGCGAGGAGGAGAAGAAGCAGCAGGTCCTGGAAGTGGTGCGGGCGTCCTTCAAGCCCGAGTTCCTGAACCGGCTGGACGACCTGGTGGTCTTCTCGGCGCTCACCAAGGACGAACTGGCACGCATCGCCGAGCTCCAGATCGCCCGCCTCGCCAAGCGGCTCGCGGAGCGGCGCCTCACGCTGGACGTCACTCCCGAGGCGCTGGACTGGCTGGCCCTTGAGGGCAACGACCCGGCGTACGGGGCGCGGCCCCTGCGGCGGCTCATCCAGACGGCCATCGGTGACCGTCTCGCCAAGGAGATCCTGTCGGGCGAGGTCAAGGACGGCGACACGGTGCGGGTGGACCGTGCGGGGGAGGGCCTGCGGGTGGGCCCTGCCGCGGGGAAGTCGTTGTAGCGGCTTCTCGTCTGCCGGGCGGGTGCCTATGCCGTCTGCGGGCCGTGGTCCGTCCTCGCGCAGTTCCCCGCGCCCCTGACGGGGCGCACCCCCCGCCCCTCAAGGGGCGCGGGGAACTGCGCGACCAGCCACAGCCTGTCCGCGGTCGGCGAACGGCCGAAACGCGGCAGACGAGGGGCCGGGCTTGCCCCCGGGGGCCCATCCTGGGAGAGGATGGGCCCATCCATACGAAGGGACACCGCACGTGAGCATCGACCCGTCCTCGATTCCGAATTTCGGGGGACAGCCCGAACCGCAGCAGGGCGCAGGACCGGCGGGCCCCGTCGTCCCCGACCAGGACCTGGTGAAGCAGCTCCTGGATCAGATGGAGCTCAAGCACGTCGTCGACGACGAGGGTGACCTCGCGGCGCCGTGGGAGGAGTTCCGCACGTATTTCATGTTCCGTGGCGAGGACGACCAGCAGGTCTTCTCGGTGCGGACGTTCTACGACCGGCCCCACCAGATCGAGCAGAAGCAGCAGCTTCTGGAGTCGATCGACGACTGGAACCGCCGCACGCTGTGGCCGAAGGTCTACAGCCACACGCACGACGACGGCACGGTCCGCCTCATCGGCGAGGCCCAGATGCTGATCGGCACCGGAGTCTCCCTGGAGCACTTCGTGTCGTCGACGGTCAGCTGGGTGCGCGCCGCGATCGAGTTCGACCGCTGGCTCGTCGAGCAGCTCGGCCTGGAGTCCGAGGTGGACTCCGCCGAGGGCGAGAAGCCGGGCGACGACGAGGCCTGAGGGTCCCTGCGCGCACGAGAGCCCGGCCGGGGCGACCACCACCCCGGCCGGGCTCTCGCCATGCCCGGGGCCCTCAGCCCGCCAGTGACTTCAGGCGGGCCACGGCCTCCTCGAGGACGGACGTCCGCTTGCAGAAGGCGAAACGCACGAACGGCGCGCCCGCGTCGCGGTGGTCGTAGAAGACCGCGTTCGGGATGGCGACGACCCCGGCCCGTTCCGGCAGGGCGCGGCAGAAGGTGAAGCCGTCGGTCTCGCCCAGGGGGCGGATGTCCGTCGTCACGAAGTACGTGCCGGCCGGGCGGTAGACGTCGAAGCCCGCCGCGGTCAGGCCCTCGCTGAGCAGGTCCCGCTTGGCCCGCATGTCCGCGCGGAAGTCGGTGAAGAAGGAGCCCGGCAGGGCGAGGGCCTCCGCGACCGCGTACTGGAAGGGCCCCGAGGCCACGTACGTGAGGTACTGCTTCGCCGAGCGGACCGCCGCCACCAGCTCGGGCGTGGAGGTCACCCAGCCGACCTTCCAGCCGGTGAACGAGAACGTCTTGCCCGCGGAACCGATGCTGACCGTCCGCTCGCGCATGCCGGGGAACGAGGCGAGCGGGATGTGCTCGGCGTCGTCGAAGACGAGGTGCTCGTAGACCTCGTCGGTGACGACGAGCAGGTCCCGCTCGACGGCGAGCCGCGCGATCTCCGTCAGCTCGGCGCGCGTGAGGACCGTGCCGGTCGGGTTGTGCGGGGTGTTGAGGAGGATCAGCCGGGTGCGCGGCGTGACCGCGTCGCGCAGCTCGTCGAGGTCCAGGCGGAAGCTGCCCTCCGAGGGGCGCAGGGTCACCGGGACGCGGGAGCCGCCCGCCATCGCGATCGAGGCGGCGTACGAGTCGTAATAGGGCTCCAGTGCGATGACCTCGTCGCCCGGTTCGACGAGGGCGAGCAGGGACGCCGCGATCGCCTCCGTCGCGCCCGCCGTCACGAGGACCTCCAGGCCGGGGTCGTAGGTGAGGCCGTAGCGGTCGAGCTGGTGTTCGGCGATGGCCGTGCGCAGCTCCGGGACGCCGGGACCCGGCGGGTACTGGTTGCCGCGCCCGTCGCGCAGCGCCCGCACCGCGGCCTCGCGGACGGACTCGGGGCCGTCGGTGTCCGGAAAGCCCTGGCCCAGGTTGATCGCGCCCGTGGTGACCGCGAGGGCGGACATCTCGGCGAAAATCGTCGTACCGAACTCGGCGAGGCGGCGGTTGAGCAGCGGGCGCCCGCTCCCGGAAGTGGAGGTCATGGCGGCCATCCTGCGCCGAACCTCTGGACTTCCTCAACTCTGCTTTGGGCCGCCGCGCCCGGGGGCATCCCCCTGTCACGCGAGAAGCGAGGCCCACGGGGGACCACGCTTCGGGGGAACGGAAGGGGCGTGGTGGCCGTGTTCGTGGCCTTCATCTTCGGTGCGGTGTTCATCTTCGCCGTGGTCGCGGCGATCCGCTTCGGGGGAAGCGGGGGAAGCGGCGGAAGCGGCAGGCGCCGCACCCGCTCGCGGTGGGCTTCGGGCACCGCGTCGAGCACGGCGGGCGGCGGCAGTTGGTGGGTGGGCGGCGGTGGTGACGGGGGCCACCACGACGGTCACTCCTGCGGAGGCGGATCCTCGTGCGGGGGCGGCAGCTCCTCGTGCGGTGGTGGCGGGGGCGGATGCGGCGGAGGCAGCTGACACGGGGCAGCTGGTCCACCGATCCCAGAGGAAGCGCCCGGCGGGGCAGGCAACTCCCGCCGGGCGCTTTGAGGTTGTCCGGCATGGTTGCGGCATTGAACAGTTGAACTGTGCAGCCCCCAGGGGGATGGAAACCCTATGAAGTTGGGTAAAAACGCTGTGGCACTGTCGTCGACCATGATTCCCTCTTATACGTCAGTACCGCCCTCGGACGTCCTTCAGGTTTCTGGGTTTGACGCACCGAACTCTGGAAACCCGTAGGGGAAGTGCTCGTGGGCACGAGCCGGTATTCCGACCTCCCGGTGACCGATCCGGGTGCGCCGGCCCCATTTCCACTGCGTGTTAGCGGAGCCGACCCATGCTCACGACCCTGAAGACTGTCTACACCGACACGCGCGCCGCGGACCTGGCCTGGGCCCTGGGGCGCGAGCCGTTGCCCGCGCTCGCCACGCTCGACGTGGAACTGGCCGAGGCCAGAGTGCAGTTGAGACTTCTCGGGGCCTCGCACCAGGTGCTCCTGGAGGAGGAGCAGGGCAGTTGTTCGGAGACCGTGGCCTGCATTCCCGGCAGCAGTACACCGCTCCCGCTGGGCGTGTCCAAACGGGTGGGTGACTGGGAGTACGAGTTCGCCGCGCGCGTCGAGACGCTTTCGCAGGGTCAATTCGCGGGCCGCGCCCAGGAGTTGCTGGCCCTCGTCACCGAGCATCCGCACGGTCTCGCCGGGGTGTTCCCCGGCAGCCCGCACGCCTTCACGGCCCTGCTGGCGCAGCGGCACGAGGGGGCGGTGATGTGGCGGACGTGGCACGCGTACCCGCAGGACGGCCAGTTGGTCGCCACGCGGTCGAGGGTGGGAGTACGGGCCGCACTGCCCGCGTAGCGGTGTCCGTGACGTAGCGTTCTCGGATGCTCGATTCGTCGGCGCGGTTGCCGGTCTCCGCCCGGACGGGACGGTTCCTGGTCCTGCTGGGCGTGTTCCTCTGCGCCGCCTGCGGGCTCGTCTACGAACTCGAACTCGTCGCCCTCGCCGCCTACTTGATCGGCGACTCGGTCACCCAGGCCTCCGTCGTGCTCTCCGTGATGGTCTTCGCCATGGGCATCGGCTCGCTGCTCGCCAAGCGTCTGCGGCGCCGTGCCCCCATGTGGTTCGGCCTCGTCGAGGCGGCGCTCGCGCTGATCGGCGGGTGCAGCGCCATGGCGTTGTACGCGGCCTTCGCCTGGACGGGTGACCACGGCGGAGCGTGGGCGGGCGGCTCGCGCTACCTCCTCGCCGCGTTCTCCCTGGCCATCGGCGTCCTCATCGGCGCCGAGGTGCCGCTCCTCGTGGTGCTCATCCAGCGCATCCGGCGCCAGGACGCGGGCGGCGCCGTCGCCGACGTGTTCGCCGCCGATTACGTGGGCGCGCTGGTCGGCGGCCTCGCCTTTCCTTTCCTGCTGCTCCCGGCGTTCGGACAGCTCACGGGCGCCCTGTTCACCGGCGCGGTCAACGCGGTCGTGGGCTGCGCGCTCGTCCTCGGCCTCTTCGGGCGCGGCCTGAGCGTGCGCGGCCGCTGGGCGGTGCTCATCGCGAACGTCCTCGTCCTTGCCGTGCTCGCCTCCGCCGCCGTGCTCGTCGACGACTTCGAGCGGGCCGCGCGGCGTGCGGTGTACGGCGCGGACGCGCGGGTCGCCGTCCGGACCGACGTACAGGAGGTCGTCCTCACCGGCGGCAGGCGACGCTCCCTCGACCTCTTCCTGGACGGACGGCTGCGCGTCAGCGGACGCGACGAGCGCCGCTACCACGAGGCGCTCGTCGAACCGGCGATGCGGGGCCCCCACGCGCGCGTGCTCGTCCTCGGCGGCGGCGACGGCCTCGCGGCGCGCGAAGTGCTGCACCACCGCGGGGTGCGCCGCGTCGACATCGTCGAGCTGGACGCGGGCGTCGTCGGCCTGGCGCGCCACGACCCGGCCCTGAGCGAGCTGAACGGCCACGCCTACCGCGACCCCCGGCTGCGGGTGGTCCACGGCGAGGCGTTCCGCTGGCTGCGCTCCGCGCGCGGGACGTACGACGTGGTGCTCTGCGATCTGCCGGACCCGGGCATCACCGCCGGCGCGAAGCTGTACTCCCTGGAGTTCTACGGCCTCGCCACGCGCGTCCTCGCCCCCGGCGGCCGCCTCGCCGTGCACGCCGGGCCCGTCTCGACCCGCCCGAGGACCTTCTGGACGGTGGAGGCGTCGGTGCGGGCGGCGGGGCTGCGGACCGTGCCGTACCGCGTGGGCGGCCGGCGGTCCGGGTTCGCCGCAGGGCCCGACCGCACGTCGGAGCGGGCGCGCGGGGAACGCGACTGGGGGTTCGTGCTGGCCTCTCGCGGGCGGGCCGCGCTGCGTCCCCTGGTGCGTGCCGAAGCCCGACCAGGGTGGTGGGGCTCCCGGTGTCGACGCTGGTGCGTCCGCGTTACGCGAACTGACGTACGCGCTCAGCCGAACCGGCGTACATGGACGCGCGTGCGTGGGTAGGCTCGACTGCCATGGAGCATGAGGTGTTCGTTCCGGTTTCGGCAGAGCGTCTCCGGCAGGTCCTTGCGGACCCCGAGCGGGTGGCCGGGGCGGTCCCCGGGCTTCAGCGCGACGCGGAGGAGGCGGCCGAGCCGCTCTCCGGGCGTCTGAAGGTGCGCGCGGGCGGGCACACCGTCACCTACCGGTGCGCGGCGCGGGCCGTGGGCCGCGCCGACGGGACGTACGTGATCGAGGGCGAGGGCGCGGAGGTGCGCGGCTCCGGTTCCGTGAAGCTCACGCTGACCGTGCGGCTCGTGCCGGCCGCTGGGGGCACCACGGTGGTGTTCGCCGGGACGGCCGCCGCCGAGGGCCGGATCACGGAAAGTTCTCCACAGGCTGTGGAATCCGCTGTGCGCAGACTCCTCGAACGGTTCGCGGAGGGGCTCGCGGAGGCGGCGCCCGCGGACTCCGGTCCGGCCGGGGCGCCCACCGTCTTCGGGACCGAGGTGCCGCCGCCGTCGCTCGACCCGCTGAGCGACGACCGCGACGACATCGACGAGGCTGATGACGATGATGACGATGACGATGACCTCGACGACATCGAGGTCGACGACGCCGTCAACGTCGAGGACGACGAGGAGCTGCGCGGCATCGACGGCATCGACGGCATCGACGACGTCAGCGACCTCGACGTGCCGCCCGCCGAGGCCGCCCACGCCCGCCGCACGATGATCGGCCGCAGCGCCGAGGAGGTCGACCACGCCCCGCCGCGCGGCCGGTACGCCCCCGCGCCCGCCCCCGAGACGCTGTCGACCAGCGCCACGCTCCGCTGGGCCGCGCCCGCCGCGGCCCTCGCGCTCGCCTCGGCGATCGTGGTCGGCAGGGCCCTGCGCCGCCGCCGGTGACCGCGTACGCCGTAGGGTCGGCCGGATGAGTACCGAAGACGTGATTCTGACCGCGGGCGACGCGGAAGTGACCGTGCGGCCGGGCAACGGCTGCCGTATCGGAAGTCTGCGCATCGGCGGCGTCGAGCTGCTGCGCCAGGGGGAGCGGTACGGCGCCTTCCCCATGGCCCCGTGGTGCGGCCGGATCGAGAACGGCCGGTTCCGCGACGGCGCGAGCGTCCACCAGATGCCGCTGAACTCCCCGCCGCACGCCATCCACGGCTTCGCCCGCGACGCCGCATGGCGCACGGCGCGCTCCTCGCGGACGGAGGCCGTCTTCACGTACGACCTCACCGACCCCTGGCCCTACCCGGGGCGCGTCACCCAGATCGTGGAACTCACCGAGGACGCGTTGACGCTGCGCCTCGGCATCGAGACGTACGGCGACTCCTTCCCGGCGCAGGCGGGCTGGCACCCGTGGTTCAACCGCACCCTGGACGGCGGCGGCGACCCCGTACGGGTCGACTTCAGCCCCGCCTGGCAGGAGGAGCGCGGCGAGGACCACCTGCCGACCGGCCGCCGCATCGCCCCGGAGCCGGGCCCCTGGGACGACTGCTTCGGCATGCCCGAGGGCGTCGACATCACGCTGACCTGGCCCGGACGCCTCGCGGTGAACGTCACGAGCCGCGAGCAGTGGGTCGTCGTCTACGACGAGCAGGAGGCGGCCGTGTGCGTGGAGCCGCAGACCGGCCCGCCCAACGGTCTCAACACCGCGCCGCGCCTGGTCACCCCCATCGAGCCGCTGGAGACGGCGACGACCTGGACCTGGACGCGGCTTTAAGCTGACAGGCATGACTGACGACGTACGTGGCGCGCTGCTCCAGCAGATCAAGGACAAGGCCGTGGTGCACGGCAAGGTGACCCTCTCCTCGGGTCTCGAAGCCGATTACTACATCGACCTGCGCCGCATCACCCTCGACGGCGAGGCCGCCCCCCTGGTCGGCCAGGTGCTGCTCGACCTCACCGCCGACCTCGACTTCGACGCGGTGGGCGGCCTGACCATGGGCGCCGACCCCGTCGCCGGCGCGATGCTGCACGCCTCCGCCGCGCGCGGCAGGCGCCTGGACGCCTTCGTGGTCCGCAAGGCGGCCAAGGCCCACGGCATGCAGCGCCGCGTGGAGGGCCCGGACATCAAGGGGCGCCGCGTACTCGTCGTCGAGGACACCTCCACCACCGGCGGCTCGCCGCTGACCGCCGTGGAGGCCGTGCGCGAGGCCGGTGCCGAGGTCGTCGGCGTCGCCACCATCGTGGACCGGGCCACCGGGGCGGGCGAGAAGATCACCGAGGGCGCGGGCGTGCCGTACCTCTTCGCGTACTCCAAGGACGACCTCGGCCTGGACTGACGGCGGGGCCCGTACCGGCGGCCGAGTCTGGAAAGATGGGGGCGACGATGTCGTCGCCCCCAGGTCAGGGTCAAGCAGCACACAGCACCCCACCCGCACATCACAAGGAGCGGACACATGCCCATCGCAACTCCCGAGGTCTACAACGAGATGCTCGACCGGGCGAAGGCAGGCAAGTTCGCCTACCCGGCCATCAACGTGACCTCCTCGCAGACCCTGCACGCCGCGCTGCGCGGTTTCGCGGAGGCCGAGAGCGACGGCATCATCCAGATCTCCACCGGTGGCGCGGAGTTCCTGGGCGGCCAGTACAGCAAGGACATGGTGACCGGTGCGGTCGCGCTCGCCGAGTTCGCGCACATCGTCGCCGCGAAGTACGACGTGACGATCGCGCTGCACACCGACCACTGCCCGAAGGACAAGCTGGACGGCTACGTCCGCCCGCTGCTCGACGTCTCCGCCGAGCGCGTCAAGGCCGGCCGCAACCCGCTCTTCCAGTCGCACATGTGGGACGGCTCCGCCGAGACCCTCGCCGACAACCTGGCCATCGGCCAGGAGCTGCTCGCGAAGGCCGCCGCCGCGAAGATCATCCTTGAGGTCGAGATCACCCCGACCGGCGGCGAGGAGGACGGCGTCAGCCACGAGATCAACGACGAGCTGTACACGACCGTCGACGACGCGCTGCGCACCGCCGAGGCGCTCGGCCTGGGCGAGAAGGGCCGCTACCTCCTGGCCGCGTCCTTCGGCAACGTCCACGGCGTCTACAAGCCGGGCAACGTCGTCCTGCGTCCCGAGCTCCTCAAGGACCTCCAGGAGGGCGTCGGCGCCAAGTACGGCAAGCAGTCCCCGTTCGACTTCGTCTTCCACGGCGGCTCCGGCTCCACCGCCGAGGAGATCGCCACCGCGCTGGAGAACGGCGTCGTGAAGATGAACCTCGACACCGACACCCAGTACGCCTTCACGCGTCCCGTCGCGGACCACATGTTCAAGAACTACGACGGTGTCCTGAAGGTCGACGGCGAGGTCGGCTCGAAGAAGACGTACGACCCGCGCACCTGGGGCAAGCTGGCCGAGGCGGGCATGGCCGCGCGCGTCACCGAGGCGTGCGCGAACCTGCGCTCCACCGGTACGAAGCTGAAGTAGTCCGGCAGGCGTCCGTACCGATACGGGCCCGGCACCCTTCCCTGGGTGCCGGGCCCGTACGCGTATGGCGCAGACTTGCCCCATGGCCATTCACAAGGATCTGCTCGGGGGACCGCCCCCGACCCACCTGCCCGACGACCCGGAGCCGCGCGAGCTGCTGGCGAACGGCACGGCGTCCGCCGATGTCGCCGCCAAGTACCCCACGTCCTCGCTCGCCTGGGCGCAGCTCGCCGACGAGGCGTTCGAGCGCGGCAGCGTCGTCGAGTCGTACGCCTACGCCCGTACCGGCTACCACCGCGGCCTGGACGCCCTGCGCCGCAGCGGCTGGAAGGGCCACGGCCCTGTGCCGTGGGAGCACGAGCCGAACCGCGGCTTCCTGCGCGCGCTGCACGCCCTCGCGCGGGCGGCGCAGGCGATCGGTGAGCAGGAGGAGTACGAGCGCTGCGCGGGCTTCCTGCGGGATTCGTCGGAGACGGCGGCGAAGACGCTCGGCTGAGTCTGTGCGGGCCCGTGGTCGTTTCGGCCGCGGGCCCGCTGTGGCTGGTCGCGCAGTTCCCCGCGCCCCTTCGGGGCGCTAGCGCAGTTCGCCCAGCAGCTTCGCGTCGAACGGCGCCGCCTCCGCCAGGCGGCCCGTCACCGCCTTGTCCGCCCACTCCGCGTCAGCGATCAGCGCACGCCCCACCGCGATCACGTCGAACTCGTCCCGCTCCATGCGGTCGAGGAGCAGGCCGATGCCGGTGGAGGCGGTCTCCTTCGCCCAGCCCTGCGGGCCCACGAACTCCTTGTCGAGGCCGACCGAGCCGACGGACAGCGTGGCCTTGCCGGTGAGCTTCTTGGCCCAGCCCGCGAGGTTCAGGTCGCTGCCCTCGAACTCGGGGAGCCAGTAGCGGCGCGTGGAGGCGTGGAAGGCGTCGACGCCGGCCGCCGCCAGCGGCGCGAGGAGGGACTCCAGTTCGGCCGGGCCGGCCGCGAGCTTCGCGTCGAAGGCGTTCGCCTTCCACTGGGAGAGCCGGAAGATCACGGGGAAGCCCGGCGAGACCGCCGCGCGCACCGCCTCGACGATCTCGCGGGCGAAGCGGGTGCGCGAGGCCAGGTCGCCGCCGTAGCCGTCGGTGCGGCGGTTGGTGGTGCCCCAGAGGAACTGGTCGATCAAGTAGCCGTGGGCGCCGTGGAGTTCGACGCCGTCGAAGCCGATCCGCTCGGCGGCGGCAGCGCTGTCGGCGAAGGCGCCGATGACCGCGTCGATGTCGGCGCCCGTCATCGCGTGGCCCTTGGCGGCGCCGTCCAGGCCGAGGCCGGAGGGGCCCGCCGGGGGCGCGGAGGGGACCGGGCCCTGGCCCTCGTCGCGGGTCGCGCCCACGTGCCACAGCTGCGGGACGATCGCGCCGCCCGCCGCGTGCACGGCCTCGGCGACGCGCTGCCAGCCCGCGCGCATGGTCGACGTACGTGCGGTGACGATCAGCGCGGTGGGCCGTTCGCGGGTCATGATGTCGGGGCAGGCCGTTGATGTCGAAGGGGCGGCCGAGGACGCGGGCGGCTCGTGCGGCGTCCGATCCGTTCGGCTGTGCGGCTTCCGGTGTCGCTTCCGTCGCTTCCGTGGCTTCCGTGGCTTCCATGTCGCCCTCCTGGGCTCTCGTCGGTCACTCGGTACGCGGGGCACCCCCCGCGATTGACAGCACTGTAAGGCTTTTGCTGTTGTCGGCCTGAGGGCGGGTACCTTGAGAGGCATGAACTGGCCAGCGACCGAGCGCCACTGCCTGAGCCCCGCGCCCGGCGGCCTCGCCCTCGTCCAGGAGCTCCTGAACACCGCGCCCGCGGGCCGCCCCGGCCCCGCCGACCTGCCCGACCTCCTGGGCGACGGTGCGCTGCGCGCTGCCCAGGAGTGGGCCGACGGAGCCGTGCGCGGCTGGGCCCGTGAGACGGGGCGGCCCGACGTGCACCTCGTACTGGCGGACGAGGACCTGCCGAAGCTGCGCTGCCTGCGGGACCAGGTGCGGCGCGCGCTCGCCGCGGGCGACCAGGGCGGGGAAGCGGTGCGCTTCACCTCCGCCCCGGTGGTCGTCGGGCTCGCCGGTGACGGCACGCTGACCGTGGAGCCGGAGGGCGCCGGTGCCCGCTGGCTGGCCTCCGCCGTGCTCGCCGAGGCGCTGCTCGCCCAGGCCTCGGGGGTCTGGCGCCGCCTGAAGATCTGCCGGAACACGTCCTGCCGCACCGCGTTCTACGACCGCTCCCGCAACAACAGCGGCGTCTGGCACTCGGTGCGCGGCTGCGGGAACGCCGCGCACCTGCGGGCCTGCCGGGAGCGTCGCCGCGTACAAGGGTGACAGTAGTGTCCAGCTTTAGGTCTTGTTGACCGAGCGGTGGCGCCTTGCCGTTTCCCGGAAAGTTGCGGAGGATTCCGGTGGGGACCGGGGCCCCCGTGCCGGTAACGGCAGGGGCGGACCGCTACCCGGAGTACGTACGAGGAGACAGCGATGTCCCCAGAGGCACCTGAGACGCCCACCGAGGCGCAGGCCTCAGCGCAGACGCCCGAGGCCGCGAACGAGGCCGAGGCCCCGAACCTCGACTTCGCGGGCACCACCCCGTACGAGGACTACGTCCAGGCGGACGTCCTCACCCATCTCCAGCACCTTCGCTCGAACGACCCCGGCGAGATGGTCTTCCTGGTCACCACCCAGGTCATGGAGCTGTGGTTCACCGTGATCGTCCACGAGTGGGAGACCGCGGCGAAGGCCCTGCGCCGCGACGACATACCCGTCGCGGTGGCCGCGCTCAAGCGCAGCATCCGCGAGCTGGAGGCCCTGAACCACTCCTGGAAGCCGCTGGCGGGGCTGACGCCCGCGCAGTTCAACTCCTACCGCGGCTCGCTCGGCGAGGGCTCCGGATTCCAGTCCGCGATGTACCGCCGCCTGGAGTTCCTGCTCGGCGACAAGTCGGCGTCCATGCTGGTGCCGCACCGGGGCGCGCCGCGCGTCCACGCGGAGCTGGAGAAGGCGCTGCACGAGCCGAGCCTGTACGACGAGGTGCTCCGGCTCCTCCACCGCCGGGGGTACGCGGTCCCGGCCGCCGTCCTGGAGCGCGACCTCTCCAAGAAGTACGAGCCGTCGCCCGAGGTCGAGGCCGTCTGGACCGAGCTCTACTCCGGCGACGAGAGCGGCGACCTCGCCCGCCTCGGCGAGACGCTGACGGACGTCGCCGAGCTGGTGTGGCGCTGGCGCAACGACCACCTGGTCGCCACCCGCCGCGCGATGGGCTCCAAGACGGGCACCGGCGGCTCGGCCGGCGTGGCCTGGCTGGAGAAGCGCGCGCAGAAGAACGTGTTCCCCGAGCTGTGGACGGCGAGGAGCCATGTCTGACCTGCATGTCCGGGCCAAGGCCCTGGACGCCGAGGACGAACTCGCGCTCAAGCGGCGCGAGTTCGTCCTCGATGACACCGTCTACCTGGACGGCAACTCCCTGGGCGCCCTGCCCGCCCACGTGCCGGACCGCGTCGCGGACGTCATCACCCGCCAGTGGGGCCGGCTGCGCATCCGCTCCTGGGACGAGAGCGGCTGGTGGACCGCGCCCGAGCGGATCGGCGACCGCATCGCGCCGCTGGTCGGCGCCGCCCCCGGCCAGATCGTGGTCGGCGACTCCACCAGCGTGAACGTGTTCAAGGCGCTGGTGGCGGCCGTGCGGCTCGCCCGCGGCGACGGTGGCGGGGGCGAGGCGGACGCCGGCCGCGACGAGATCATCGTCGACGCCACGACCTTCCCCACCGACGGCTACATCGCGCAGTCCGCGGCCCGGCTCACCGGCTGCCGGCTGACCCCGCTCACCCCGGCCGAGGTGCCCGCGGCGCTGAGCCCCCGCACCGCCGCCGTGCTGCTCAACCACGCCGACTACCGCACCGGCCGCCTGCACGACCTGCCGGGTCTGACGGCCGCCGTGCACGCGGCGGGCGCCCTCGCCGTCTGGGACCTGTGCCACACGGCGGGCGCCCTGCCCGTCGGCCTGGACGAGCACGGCGTCGACCTCGCGGTGGGCTGCACGTACAAGTACCTGAACGGTGGCCCCGGTTCGCCCGCGTACCTCTACGTGCGCGAGGAGCTCCAGGACCGCTTCGACTCGCCGCTGCCCGGCTGGAACTCCCACGCCGAGCCCTTCGGGATGCGGCCCGAGTTCGAGGCGGCCGAGGGCGCGCTGCGCGGGCGCGTCGGCACGCCCGACATCCTCTCCATGCTCGCCCTCGAAGCGGCGCTCGACGTCTGGGACGGCGTGTCCGTGGACGCGGTGCGGGCCAAGTCCCTCGCCCTGACGGACTTCTTCCTGCGGTGCGTGGAGGCGTACGTACCCCAGGGGCTGGTGGAGTCGCTGACCCCGGCAGCCCACACCGAGCGCGGCAGCCAGGTCGCGCTGCGCTGTGAGGGTGCGGGGGAGGTCATGAAGCGGCTGATCGAGCGGGGCGTGGTCGGTGACTTCCGCGCGCCGGACGTGCTGCGCTTCGGATTCACCCCGCTGTACGTGTCCTTCGTCGACGCCGAGCGGGCGGCGCGGGTCCTCGCGGAGATCCTGGAGCCGTGAGGCCCCCGGGGCGGGTGATTCCCGTGCGTACGCCGGGCTGGTAGCGTCCGGCGGATCTTGGTCCCGTTCCGCGCGCCGTGCGGAGCGGGGCCTGCCCGCCAGCCGCACCGCTGTTGAAAGGTTTCCGCATGCCGGACGACGCCGCCGTGGCCCGCGATGCCGCCGAGGAGGCATCGGCCTTCTCGCACCCCGCCGTGGAGCCGGACATCACCGCCGCGTACGGCGCACACCCCGACCAGGTCGTCGACTTCTACGCGCCCCGGGGCGACACGGCCCGTCCCGCGCCGCTCGTCGTCGTCCTGCACGGCGGCGCCTGGCGCGCGCCGTACGACCGGCGGCACGTCACGCCGTTCGCCGACTTCCTCGCGCGCCGGGGCTTCGCCGTCGCCAACGTCGAGTACCGGCGCGGCAGCTCCATCCCCGCGCAGGGCGGCAAGGGTCCCGTCGCCGGGCGCTGGCCGGAGACCTTCGACGACGTGGCCGCCGCGTTCGACGCGCTTCCCGCGCTGGTACGCAAGGCCCTGCCGGCGGCCGACGTGCGCCGCACGGTGGTCACCGGGCACTCCGCGGGCGGCCACCTCGCGCTGTGGGCGGCGGCGCGGCACCTGCTGCCCGCCGACGCGCCGTGGCGCACCGAACGCCCGGCCCCGCTGCGGGGAGTCGTCGCGCTCGCGCCGATCGCGGACCTCAAGGTCGCCGAGGCACTGGAGGTCTGCGGCGGCGCGTCCGCCCAGCTGCTCGGCGGTGAGGGCAGGTTCGAGGAGCGCCTGCCCTACGCCGACCCGGCCGCGCTGCTCCCGACGGGCATCGCCACGACCGTCGTACAGGGCCGCGAGGACATCGTGGTGCCGCAGCCCGTGGCCGAGTCGTACGCGGACGCGGCGGCGAAGGCGGGCGAGGTCGTGGGCCTCACGCTCCTTGAGGCCGTGGGCCATTTCCCGCTCATCGACCCGGCGGCGGACGCGTGCGCGGTGGTGGCGGAGGAGATCGCACAGCTGGCGTTCTGAGGCGGTGCCCGGGACGCCGAGTAGTACCTGCGACGGATCCGCCGGAACCCCTCTCGCTGCGGACGACCCGGCCGCCGCGCCCCCGTACCGTCGTATGCGTGACCGATACGACTGAGCAGCTCAAGGCCAGAGGCCGCAAGAGCCCCGAGTTCCACCTCGTGCGGGAGGTCCTCGGCGGCCTGCGCGAAGCGCTGTTCCGCGATGCCTTCGCCTACCGGCTGCTGCCTCCCAGGACGACGGGCGGGCGGACGGCCCGCCTCCTCCCGCGGGCGATACGCGGGTACGCCGTCTGGGCCCGGCACGCCCTGGTGGTGGCCGCGGCCCTGATCACCGTGTTCATCGCCTATCAGGTGGGCATCGGGGGCAACGAGGCCGCGTACTTCCTCACGGGCCTCGTCCCGGCCGCGGCCGTGCTGATGACACTCGTCAGGCCGGTCGGCGCGTTCTGGGTGTCGCTGGCCTCGACGCCGCTCACGGCGGCGTCCGGGGACGTCTGGGACGGCTGGCCCTGGACCCCCGCCGCCTTCTTCGGGCACATCGTGGTGATCGTCGTGGTCGCCGCCCGCACCCGCCCGCGCACCGGCCTGTGGATGTGGCTCATCACGGCGGCGTACTCCCTGGCCGCCGAAGGGTTCATCGACGACGGCTACTACGGGGCCGGCTCCGACGCCCCTGCGCTGCTGTTCTTCTCGGCGCTCGGGCTGCTCGTCACCACGATGGCGCACGTGCGCCGCGAGGCGCAGCGCGAGGTCACCGTGCAGCGCACCGTCACCGCCATCGAGCGCGACAAGCGCACGCTCCTGGAGGAGCGCACCACCATCGCCCGCGAACTGCACGACGTGGTCGCCCACCACATGTCCGTGGTCGCCATCCAGGCGGAGGCCGCGCCCTACCGCGTGGAGAACCCGCCGCCCGAGCTGGAGCAGGCGTTCGTCACGATCCGCGAGAACGCGGTGTCGGCGCTCACCGAGCTGCGCCGCGTCCTCGGTGTCGTACGGGCCGAGGACTACGAGGCACCGGACGCCCCGCAGCCCACCCTCGCCGACCTCGACCGGCTCCTGGACAACGTCCGTGACGCGGGCCTGACCGTCGACAAGGCGATCACCGGCGCCGTCCGCGAGCTGCCGCAGGGCGTCGAGCTGTCGGCGTACCGCATCGTGCAGGAGGCGCTCAGCAACGCCCTGCGCCACGCGCCCGGCGCCCCGGCCCGCGTCGAGGTCGGCTACGTCCTCGGCGGCCTCGGCCTGCGCATCGTCAACGGCCCCGCGACCGGCCTCGTCAAGGCCTCCCCGGGCGCGGGCCACGGCATCACCGGCATGCGGGAGCGCGTCACCATGCTGAGCGGCGAGATGACGGCGGAGCCGACCCCCGAGGGCGGCTACGAGGTCACCGTCTTCCTGCCGGTGCCGCTGGCCGACCGGACCGACCACTCGGTGCAGGCGGGGCAGGCGGGGGAGGGGCGCGCATGACCATCCGCGTCCTCATCGCCGACGACCAGATGATGGTCCGCGAGGGATTCTCCGTCCTCCTCAACGCCATGCCCGACATCGAGGTCGTCGGCGAGGCGGTCAACGGCCGGCAGGCCGTCGAGCGGGTGCGCGAACTCGCCCCCGACGTGGTCCTGATGGACATCCGCATGCCCGAGATGAACGGCATCGAGGCGACCCGCGAGATCGTCGCGTCCGACGGTGTGTCGAAGGTGCTCGTCCTGACCACCTTCGATCTCGACGAGTACGTGTACCAGGCGCTGCGCGCGGGCGCCTCCGGGTTCCTCCTCAAGGACGCCTCCGCCCGCCAACTGGCGGACGGTGTACGGGTGGTGGCCTCGGGGGAGGCGCTCCTCGCGCCGACCGTGACGCGCCGCCTGATCACCGAGTTCTCCCGGATGGCTCAGACGCCGCGGCTCTCGGCGGCGGTCCAGGCGCAGCAGTACGGCGAGCTGACCGAGCGCGAGACGGAGGTTTTGGTGCTCATCGCGCAGGGCCTGTCGAACGCGGAGATCGCCTCCCACCTGGTGGTCGCCGAGTCCACGATCAAGACGCACGTGAGCCGGGTCCTGGTGAAGCTCGGTCTGCGCGACCGCACGCAGGCGGCGGTCTTCGCGTACGAGGCGAGACTGGTGACCCCGGGATGAGGATGGCGCCCCCGCAAGGGGCGCGGGGAACTGCGCGCCCGGCCCCCACAGGCCCGCAGGCGATCCGCGATACCGGCGGAGCCCACAGCGTCCCGTCGGTTCGTGGCGCCGGGCACGCCCCCGCAAGGGGCGCGGGGAACTGCGCGCCCGGCCCCCACAGGCCCGCAGGCGATCCGCGACACCGGCGGAGCCCACAGCGTCCCGTCGGTTCATGGCGCCGGGCACGCCCCCGCAAGGGGCGCGGGGAACTGCGCGACCAGCCCCCACACACCCGCAGGCTATCCGCGACACCGGCGGAGCCCCTAGCGTCGCGCCATGACGCCCGCACCCTTCGACCCCTCCGAGATCTTCACCCCCGCCGCACCGGAGTTCGTGGCCGACCCCTACCCCGCGTACGCCCGACTCCGCGCGGCGGGCCGCGCCCACTACAACGCGCCCACCGACCAGTGGCTGATCCCGCACCACGCGGACGTCCGCGCCCTGCTGCGCGACCGCCGCCTCGGCCGCACCTATCTCCACCGCTTCACCCACGAGGAGTTCGGCCGCCCGGCCCCGCCGCCCGAGCACGAGCCGTTCCACGTCCTCAACGACAACGGCATGCTCGACCTGGAGGCACCCACGCACACCCGCATCCGCCGCCTCGTCGCCAAAGCCTTCACACCGCGTACGGTCGAGGAACTACGCCCTTACGTGGAGGATTTGGCGGACAGCCTGGTGCGAGGCCTGGTGGCGGACGGAGGCGGGGACCTCGCCGCGCGCGTCGCCGAACCGCTGCCGGTGGCGGTGATCGCCCAGATGCTGGGCATCCCGGAGAGCGACCGGCCGCTGCTGCGGCCCTGGTCGGCGGCGATCTGCGGGATGTACGAGCTGAACCCGTCCGAGGAGACGGCGGCCCGAGCGGTCACCGCATCGCTCGAATTCTCCGCCTACCTACGGGAGTTGATCGCCGCCCGGCGGGCGAAGCCGGGGGACGACCTGATCTCGGGCCTGATCGCCGCCTACGAGGACGGGCAGTCGCTCAGCGAGCAGGAGATGATCTCCACCTGTGTGCTGCTCCTGAACGCGGGGCACGAGGCGACCGTGAACGCCACGGTGAACGGCTGGTACGCGCTGCTGCGCCACCCGGACCAGCTGGCCGCCCTGCGCGCCGATCCGGACCGGCTTGTTCCCACGGCCGTGGAGGAGCTGCTGCGCTACGACACGCCGCTCCAGCTCTTCGAACGGTGGGTCCTCGACGAGATCGAGATCGGCGGCACGGTGATTCCGCGCGGGTCGGAACTGGCCCTGCTCTTCGGCTCCGCCAACCATGACCCGGCGGTGTTCGTCCGCCCCGGCGAGCTGGACCTCGCCCGGCGCGACAACCCGCACGTCTCCTTCAGCGCGGGCATCCACTACTGCATCGGCGCGCCGCTGGCCCGCGTCGAACTGGCCGCGTCGATGCGGGCGTTGCTGCGGTGGGCGCCGGCGCTGCGGCTCGCGGGGGAGCCGCAGCGGACGCCGGGCTTCGTGATCCGGGGCTTCCGGGAGCTGTGCGTGGAGGTGTGAGCCGCGGGTGCGTCGTGGCTGGTCGCGCAGTTCCCCGCGCCCCTTACGGGGCGCCCCTCAGGTGATCATGTCCCTGCGGCGCAGCCCCGCCAGGCCCCCGGCAGTCAGTACCACCGCCAGCAGCGTGAGCGTGAGCAGTGGGGGCCAGGACATCGCGGTGCCCGGCAGCTTCGGGAGGTGGCCGAAGGGGGAGAGGTTCATGACCGCCTGGGGCAGGTCGAGTGCCGGGCCGATCCAGCCGATCGCGAGGCAGGTCCCGACCACGGCCCAGGAAGCCACCGCCGCCTTCGGGTACGCCCCCACGAGCAGCACCGCGAGGCCGCCGAGGACCCAGATCGCGGGCAGCTGCGCCAGGCACGCGCCCAGCACGGCGCCCATGTCCTCGCCGTGGCCGACAGCCATGCCGAGGCCGCAGACCGCCATCAGGAGCACCGTCCCGCCGAAGGCGATCACCAGATGACCGGCCGCCCACCGCAGCCGCCCCACCGCGCCCGCGAGGACCGGCTCGGCGCGCTGCGAGGTCTCCTCGCCGTGCAGCCGCAGCACGGACGCCACCACGTACAGCCCGGCGACCATGCCGAAGAGGCCGGCCAGCGTGGCGAGGAAGGCGTCCGTCAGGCCGGACTGGCCGCCCATCCGCTCGAAGATGTCGCGGGTGTTCTCGTTGTCGCCGACGATGTCGGCCGCGCCGGACGCCATCTGCCCGAAGACGAGCCCGGCGAGCAGGAAGCCCGCCGTCCAGCCGGCCACACTGCCCCGCTGGAGCCGCAGGGCGAGCGCGCCGGCCGTGGCGAGACGTCCCCGCGCGGGACCGGGCCGCGTCGGCAGGAAGCTCATCCCGACGTCACGGCGCCCCGCCAGTTCGTACGCGGCCAGCCCCTGCACCACGATCACGGCGCCGACGAGCGCGAGCACCCACCAGCGCTCGCCCGTGAAGGCCCGCAGGTTCTGCTGCCAGCCGAGCGGCGAGAGCCAGGTCGCGGCGGACGAACCGGCCGTGTCCCCCGTGCCCCCCGTGTCTCCCGAATCGCCGGCGGCCCGCAGGACGTAGGCCGTGCCGAGGACCGCCGCCGTCAGCCCCTTGGCGAGCCGCGCGCTCTGCGTGAGCTGCGCGGCGACGGCCGCCACGCCCGCGAAGACCATGCCGGTGCCCGCGACGCCGAGACCGAGCGCGAGCGCCCCGGCCGCGCCCCGCCCTGCCAGACCGACGGCGATGAGCAGCCCGGCCCCGGCGTTGGCGACGAACGCGGCGAGCAGGGCCGCGGTGAGCGGCGCCCGCCGCCCCACCATGGACGCGGAGAGCATCTCCTGGCGCCCCGTCTCCTCCTCCTCCCGGGTGTGCCGTACGACGATGACGAGGCTCATGACGGCGGCGAGGATGCCCGCGAAGCAGCCGATGCGCCAGGCCGTGAGGGCACCGAGGGAGTCGCCGTACACGGGCCCGTACATCGCCCGCATCGAGGAGTTGGCGTTCATCGACTCCATGGCGTCGGCGCGCTCGGCGGCCGTGGCGTAGACGCTCTCCAGGGAGCCCGGCATCGCCAGGACCAGCCCGGCGACGACCACGATCCAGATAGGCGTCATGACCCGGTCGCGGCGCAGCGCGAGCCTCAGCAGGGCGCCGGTGCCCGCGAGTTGCCGCGTCCCGCCGCTCCGGGGTGCGGCGGCGGCGCCGAGGACGGCGGTCATCGCGCCACCGCCTCTTCCTGCGTGCCGGCCGCGTCCGCCGCGTCCTGCTGGTAGTGCCGCAGGAACAGCTCCTCCAGGGTGGGCGGCGTGCTGGTCAGCGAGCGGATGCCGGACGCGGTGAGCGACTTGAGCACGGCGTCGAGCCTGTCCGTGTCGACGTGCAGCTCCACCCGGTGCCCCCGCCCGCCCTCGGTCTCCCGCCGGACGAGCTGGTGGACGCCCGGCAGGTCCGCGAGGCCCTCGGGCGGCCCCGCGAGTTCGGCGTGGACGCTGGTCCGCGTCAGATGGCGCAGCTCGGCGAGGGAACCGCTCTCGACGGTCTGTCCCTTCCTGATGATGCTGACGCGGTCGCAGAGCGTCTCGACCTCGCTGAGGATGTGCGAGGAGAGCAGGACGGTCCGCCCGCGCGCGCGTTCCTCGGCGACGCAGCGCTGGAAGACGCCCTCCATCAGCGGGTCGAGCCCGGAGGTGGGCTCGTCGAGGATCAGCAGGTCGACGTCGGAAGCGAAGGCGGCGACGAGGGCGACCTTCTGGCGGTTGCCCTTGGAGTACGTACGGCCCTTCTTGGTGGGGTCGAGTTCGAACCGCTCGACGAGGTCGTCGCGCCGGGCCCGGTCGAGCCCGCCCCGCAGCTTCCCGTACAGATCGATGACCTCGCCCCCGGAGAGGTTGCGCCACAGGGTGACGTCACCGGGGACGTACGCGACGCGGCGGTGCAGGTCCACGGCGTCGCGCCAGGGATCGCGGCCGAGCAGCTGGGCGGCTCCGGAGTCGGCGCGGAGCAGGCCCAGCAGGACGCGGATGGTCGTGGACTTCCCGGAGCCGTTGGGCCCGAGGAAGCCGTGCACCTCGCCGGTCTCGACCGCCAGGTCGAGACCGTCCAGGGCGTGTGTCCTGCCGAACGACTTGTGGAGTCCCGAGACGGTGATTGCCTTGGCCATGGTTCTGAAAGTACGGGAATTTCACAAACTTGTGAAGTTAAGGAAACGTATAAACTCGTGGTGCTGGAGGCGGGCCCGGGTGACCAGGGGAGATGATCGGCAGATGACGAGCGAGGACGCCGCGCGCGAGCGGGAACGGACGCGGGGCGACGGGAGCGCCGGGGACGCGGAGGCCAGGACAAAGGCTGACGCGGAGGTCGTCTCCCGGTTCGTCGAGCAGTTCGCCTCGCAGCTCGTCGAGGCGGGCATGGCGCGGATGCCGTCCCGCGTCTTCGCCGCCCTGCTCGCCTCCGACTCGGGCGCCCTCACCGCGGCCGAGCTCGGCGACCGGCTGCGGGTCAGCCCCGCCGCCGTCTCCGGCGCCGTGCGCTACCTGACGCAGCAGCACATGGTCTCCCGCGAGCGGGAGCCCGGGACGCGGCGCGACCTCTTCCGGGTGCACAGCAACCAGTGGTACGAGGCGCTGGGCAGCCGTGACGCGGTCCTCAAGCGCTGGGAGAACGCGCTGCGGGAGGGCGTGGCCGGCCTCGGCGCGGACACCCCGGCGGGGCGGCGGCTCGCGGAGACGCTGGCGTTCTTCGAGTTCCTCGAAGTCGAACTGGCCGAGATGATGGACCGCTGGCGGGCCCACCGAAAGGCCCTGTTCGACCACGGCTGACGGCTGCCGTGACCGACGCGCGGGCGGCAGGATCAGCGGGGCAGGGTCAGCCCCCACGCCCCCTGGTGGACCGTCCAGGTCCTCGTGCGGACCGGCCCCGTCACCGTCGCGTCGGCGCGGTAGCGGAAGTCCGCCCCCGAGACCGTGACGCTCCGCGCCCGCACCCGCAGCGGCGCCGCCTCCGCGCCCACCGAGGTCGGCCGCACCTCCACCTGCGCGAGGCCGCCGTGCCCCGCGGTGACGCGCACGCCCTCCACCGGCTGGTCCAGGTCGACCAGCGTGACGCCGTCCGCCTCGACCCGCAGCCGCGAAGGACCCGCCACCGGCGCCGCCGCCACCCGCGAGGGGCGCGTGGCCAGGGTGCGTACGAACGACTGGCAGGACCGCAGCCACGCGTGCCCGTCGGCGGCGGAGGCACGGGAAAGACCCGGGATCCGGGCGGACGCGGCGGAGGCGACCGCCCGGTCCCCCGGCCTCGGCAGCCCCCCGTCCACCGGCGGGACCCGGAGGTCGCCGAGCACCACCCCGTCGCTCTCGTCCACCAGCAGATCGAGCCGCCGCTCGGCCCCTTCGAGGACCGCACGGGCCGCCGCGACCGCCCCGGCGGGCACGCCGAGCGTGCGCGCGAGCGTCTGCGCGGCGCCCACGGGGATCAGGGCGAGCGCGGGCCCGGCCAGCCCCCGCTCCCGGTGCAGCGCCTGCACGGCCCGCAGCAGCGCCCGGTCGTCACCGATCACCACGAGGCGGCGCGCACCCCGCCTGGCCAGGGCTTTCGTGAACTCCTCGGGTCCGTCCGGCAGGCACACCCGCACCGCCGCACCCGCGCCGAGCACGTCCCTCGCGATCCGGACCGACTCACCGTCCGTGCGCCGGGCGACCGGGTCGATGACGACTAGGAGCTGGTCGCGAGTCGACACCCTGCGCCCTTTCTTTTAGCCGTTCTTTGAGACCTCGGGTAGCATCTTTGTGCAAGAGCCCCTTGCGCTATTGCGCCAGGGGCTTCGTCTATTCCGGGGCAGCATCCAAGGCACACCCATATGGCGGCTACGGCCCCTGACCTTGGACATGCCCCGCCCGGAAGGGGTGTACGCCTGTGCCCGCACTTGTGCTGCTCGGTGCTCAGTGGGGTGACGAAGGCAAGGGAAAGGCCACTGACCTGCTCGGTGGCTCCGTGGACTATGTAGTGCGTTACCAGGGCGGCAACAACGCCGGCCACACGGTCGTCGTAGGCGACCAGAAGTACGCGCTGCATCTCCTCCCTTCCGGGATTCTCTCCCCGGACTGCGTCCCGGTCATCGGCAACGGAGTCGTCGTCGACCCGTCGGTCCTGCTCTCCGAGCTGAGCGGTCTGAACGAGCGCGGCGTCGACACGTCCAAGCTGCTGATCAGCGGTAACGCTCACATCATCACGCCGTACAACGTCACGGTCGACAAGGTCACCGAGCGCTTCCTCGGCAAGCGCAAGATCGGTACGACCGGCCGCGGCATCGGCCCGACCTACGCCGACAAGATCAACCGCACCGGCATCCGCGTACAGGACCTCTACGACGAGTCGATCCTTCAGCAGAAGGTCGAAGCGGCGCTGGAGATCAAGAACCAGCTGCTCACGAAGTTGTACAACCGCCGCGCGATCGAGGCGGAGCAGATCATCGAGCAGCTCCTCGAGCACGGCGAGAACATCAAGCAGTACGTCGCCGACACGACCCTGATCCTCAACAACGCGCTCGACGAGGACAAGGTCGTCCTGTTCGAGGGCGGTCAGGGCACGCTCCTGGACGTGGACCACGGCACGTACCCCTTCGTCACCTCCTCGAACCCGACCGCGGGCGGCGCCTGCACGGGTACGGGCGTGGGTCCGACGAAGATCAGCCGGGTCATCGGCATCCTCAAGGCGTACACGACCCGCGTCGGCGCCGGCCCGTTCCCGACCGAGCTGTTCGACCAGGACGGCGAGGACCTGCGCCGCATCGGCGGCGAGCGCGGTGTCACCACCGGCCGTGACCGCCGCTGCGGCTGGTTCGACGCCCCGATCGCCCGCTACGCGACCCGCGTGAACGGCCTGACGGACTTCTTCCTCACCAAGCTGGACGTCCTCACCGGCTGGGAGCAGATCCCGGTCTGCGTCGCGTACGAGATCGACGGCAAGCGCGTGGAGGAGCTCCCCTACTCGCAGACCGACTTCCACCACGCGAAGCCGATCTACGAGATGCTGCCGGGCTGGTCCGAGGACATCACCAAGGCCCAGACCTTCTCCGACCTGCCGAAGAACGCGCAGGGCTACGTGAAGGCACTGGAGGAGATGTCCGGCGCCCCGATCTCCGCGATCGGCGTGGGCCCGGGCCGCACGGAGACGATCGAGATCAACTCGTTCGTCTGAGCCGCCCGCCCCGGGACCGGGGCTCGGCTCACTCAGCTCACTCAACGGGGTGGGTCGCGCTGGAGTGCGACCCACCCCTCGCGCATGCCGCGCGACACTGCCCGGTATGACGGTCAGCAGCGCATACCGGCGGCTCAGGGAGCTTGCCGAGGCATTCGAGGCGGTGGCGGAGAACCACGGCGATCCGGTGCGGGCGGACATCGCGAACGGCGAGATCACGGTGCGCGCGGTGTTTCCGACCATCACGCGTGGAGAGGTCATCGCCGAGATCGGGGTGCAGCTCGGGAACCAGGACCCGACGCTGTTCACCGCCGCCGCATGCCGGGTCGACCACCCGGGCCTCGGCATGTGCCGGACCGCGGATGTGCTCGTCATGGAGCGGGAGGTGTACGAGCGTGGAGTCCACGACGACTTCGCCGCCTTCGCCCCGGACGTCTCCGTCGCCTTCGAGGTGGTGTCACCGCCCTGCGCGAGCGAGGACCACCTCACGAAGCTCCGCGACTACGCGCGCATGGGCATCCCGATGTACGTGATCGTCGACCCCCGCGACGGCATGATCACGGTGCACTCCGGCACGGACACCTCCGCAGGGGAGCCGCGTTACGCGGACGCCCCCCGCCGCTACAAGTTCGGCGACACCGTCCAGCTGGGCCCGTGGTCGGTGGAGACAGGTGACTTCCGCCGGTACCGCAATTGACCATGCCGATGGCGGGGCCTACCGCCGACGCCGGTAGTACGCCACCGTGAGGACCAGCAGCAGCGGTCCCCACAGTGTCATCAGCCCGCTCACCGTCATCGCGAGGACGTTCCAGCCGTCGGCGTAGGGCCAGCCTCGCGGGCCCTCGGTGAAGGCCAGGACGAGCCAGTCGGCGCACAGCACGCTGAAGAGCACCCCCGCGAGGGTCCCCGGAACGATCACGGCGGCGGGCGGTACGCGTCGCCCGCCGAGGCGGGGGACCCAGGCCGGGAAGACCTCGCCCCAGCGGCGCACGAACCCGAGGCCGAGCAGTGCGGCCAGCTCGGTGAGCACGCTCAGCCCGAGCACGTACGGCGTGTTCCACCACACCTGATCCGGGGCCGCCCCGCCCATCCCGTAACCGAAGGCGAAGGGCAGCCGCCACACGCAGACGGGGAGCGCGAGAAGGGACAGCGCGTGGGCGGCCCGGAGGGTCCAGGCGGGGGCGACGTGTGCGGCTGCTGTGGTCATGCCGCAAGCCTCGCCGTGACCCCGGCCCGGTGGATCACCTCCGGGGCCGGTCCGCCTCCACCGCGCGGGGGAGGCCTACTCGGCCCAGGAGAGGAACGCGGTCCAGGCGTCCGCCGAGACGGAGAGGGCGGGGCCCCCGGGGTTCTTGGAGTCGCGGATGTGGGTGGTGGAGGTGGTGGCTTGGGGGCAGGGGGCGATCTCGACGCAGGCCCCGCCGCTGTCGTTGCTGTAGCTCGACTTGCGCCACTCATAGGCGACTTCGAGGCATTGGCCGCCGCCGCTGTCGCTGTAGCTCGACTTGAACCACCGCAGAGTGCTGCTCATGACCGTTCTTCTCCCGCCAGCCGCTCGATGAGGCTCAGCGAGTCGTCCGGGCTCAGAGCCTGTGTTCGGATCTTCGCATAACGGTGGGCGAGTTGGGACACCTTGGCGGGATCACTGACAAGGTGGCTCTCGTCCTCGATCTCCAGGTAGACCACGTGGTGGTGTTCCTTGGTCTCCACCAGAATCATGGGGCCTCGATCTCCAGCGTGAGTGCCGCGTAACCCGCGCTCCAAGGGCAGCACCTGGATGCTGACATTGTCCCGCTGCGCGTCCTCAGCGAGCGAGCGGAGTTGCCCGCGCAGGATGTCCCAACTGCCGAACGGCCGCCGTAGTACGGACTCGTCGAGGATCAGCTCGATCATCGCGGTCGGCTCGCGGTCGAAGAGCGCCTTGCGGGCCATGCGTGCCTCGACCAGCTCGTCGACCTTGGCCTCGGGCAATTTCGGGTAGCCGCCGCAGATCAGCGCACGTGCGTACTCCTCGCTCTGGAAGAGGCCGTCAACGACGTATGTCTGGTACGAGCACAGCGTCACCGCCTGCGCCTCCATCAGAGAGAAGTTCTTGAACTGCGGCGGGTACTTGTCCATCAAGACGTACTGCCGCGCCTTGTCGAACACCCCCAGGCCGCAGCCGATCGCCTCCTCCAACTTGACCAGCATCTGGTCGCTGGCCGGCTGCGCGCATGTCTCCATGGCGCTGATCGCGGACCCCGTGTACCCCGTCATGGCGCCCACCTCGGTCTGGGACAGCCGCTGCTGTTCCCGCAGGGCCCTGGCCAGGGCGGCGACGAGATGCGTGACGCCGCCCGCCTCGTCCTTGTTCGCGGACCGCGCCATCGCGGTCACCTCCGAAAGTATTCCGAACTCACCGGATCTCAACCGATCTCAACCGGCCTCAACCACACACGGCCCGTATCCGACCGTGCACGGCAGTCGACTCAGAGTCATGGAAAAGCTATCCCGGCGCCGCTTGGCTGAACCCATGAACACGCACAACGTGCAGGCCGACTGGATCCCGGCGTCCGGCCTCCAACTCCGCAAGGCGGGCGTCCAGTTCGACGCCGTACGGGTCGACGGCGACCCCGGCCGCGACATCGCCGACGAGCTGGCGTGGCTCACGGGCGGCGATCCGGGGCCGATCGTCCAGGAGGAGAACGGGCGCCGCGCGGTGTACTTCCTCGTGGCGGTCGGCAGTACGTCTCACCGGTCGTGGCCGGACGGGGTCACCCGTCTGACGGCCGGGCAGGGCCACGTCTCGTACGTACCGGTGCCCGCACTGGAGGGCCATACCTGGCCGCTCAATTGGCGCTACCGTCCCACTGGCCCGGACCGCCGCGTCCACACCCTGCTGCTGCGTGCCGCACTTAACTCGCACGAGTGAAGTCGATGAACGCGACCTGCTGAAACGGCAGTTCTGGCTTGCGGGCGTCGCTTTGCGTGGGCATAGAGTCACCGCCAGCAGCGCGGCCGCTCGGCAGCGCATGAAATTGCCCCCACGGTGCTGGAACACCTGGGGGCTCGACACCCGGAGCAAACACCTCCAGATGCGTATCCATCGTACGACGCCCACGCGCGCGTTCTCCAGCTTCGCCAACTCTCTTCTCCGCGACAGGTCCATCTCCTGGTGCGCGGCAGGCGTACTGATGTACCTCCTCAGCCTCCCGAACGGCGCCCGCGCCACGGTCCGTTCGCTCGCCGAGCAGCGCAAGGAGGGGCGGATGCGGGTCGCCGCCGCCCTGCGTGAGCTGGAGGAATCGCGGTACCTGAAGCGAGTCGTCCGCAAGGACCCGGAGACGAAGCAACTCTTCACCGTCTACGAGGTCTTCGATACTCCGTACGACGAGACGCCCCCGGAGGGTGACGCGGAAAAAGTTCAAAACCTGGCCCCCGGCGTGTCGCCCTCCGCGGCGGCGGGCCCTCTCCCTTCGGGAGAAAAGACCAGGGAAGAAAAACCTCCCTCCCCGGAGCCGCCGCCGAGCGGCGATGAGCCGCCGAGTGGTGACAAACCGCCGGGCCGGGCCGCCCAGTTGCTGGCCTCCCTCGGGAGGCGCGAGCCCCGGCTCGCGATCGGTGCCGCCGAGGCCGTCCGCCTCGCGCCGCTCGTCGAGGAGTGGTGGGCGGTGGGCGCGAGCGACGCGGCGGTGCGGGCCGCGCTGACGCAGGGGCTGCCGCCGCGCGTGTACTCGGCGGCCGCGCTGCTCAGGACCGGCTGCGCCGGAAGCTGCCGCTCCCCGCCCCGCCCTGGCGCCCCGCGAGGGCGAGGAGGCGGGCGCCGGGGGAGCCGGGGTTCGTCGCGGCGGCGCTGCGGGGCGGGATGGCGGCCAGGGCGGCGTTGCGCGGCGGGAGCGTGCCGTTGCTCGCCTGAGGCCAGGCACCAGCCTCCCGGCCCGCATCCGCGCGGCCGGGTCCACCCACCGAAAGGAACGGAATGACCACGTTGCTTGAGCGGCCGAGACGGTATACCGGAGGTATACTGTCGTCATGGCTGACACCACCGTCAAGGTTGACCCTGCTGTGCGCGACCGGCTCATGGTGCTCGCCCGCGAGCGCGGTATGACCATGCGTGACCTGATCGCCGAGCTGGCGGGCGCCACGCCCACCAAGGAGGAGCTTCAGAAGCGGTACGAGGAGGCCAAGGCGTACTGCGAGACGCACTTCGGCGTGACGTTGACGGACGAGGACCACGACAGGGCCGAGAAGGCCTGGCAGGACCTGGAGGCCGGTCGGCCCGTGGACAGCCTGTGAGCGGGTCGACGGCGGTGATCTACGACCAGACCGCCCTGCTCGCCCTGGGGTCGGGCAACCGGCTCGCCTCCCAGTTCATCTCCAACACCGAGCACGGGCCCACCCGGCATGTCTACGTACCGGCGCTCTGCCTCGCGGCGGCCGACGGGATGCGGAAGGGGCTCGCCGAGCACGTGGGCGCGCTGCCCGCCGCCGAGATCGTCGAGCTGGACTTCGCCGGAGCCTCGGCCTTGGGCGCGCTCTTGCGTGACGGCGTCGAGTGGCGACTGGGGCAGGCGGTCCACCTGTCCCGGCCGACGCCCGACTGGCCGGACGGGCGGCCCGTGGTGACGACTGACCCGGATCTGTACGCGGACATGCCGTTGGTGCGCACGATCCGGCTGCCGTGAGATACGGCGGGGCGGGGCCCGAGCTGTGGGCCCCGCCCCGCCCCCTCACCCCGCGGCCTCGTCCCCGCAGATCCGCAGCCCCTCCGGCGTCGCGCACGGCAGGTGCCCGTGGGTGCGGATGACGTCCAGGCCCGTGCCACGCGCGTAGGCGAGGAAGCTGGAGGCCAGGGAGTCCGCCGGGGGCTGCCCGTAGGTGTAGGCGTACTCGATCTCGCGGTACGGATAGCCGCTTCTGCGCAGCTGTTCGGCCGACGGTTCGTGGCCGTCCAGGTGGAGGCGGTGCAGGCCCCTGAGCCCCTCGGCGGCGCGCAGCTCGCTGTAGCCGATGGCGCCGGGGATGCGCCCCACCGCGTCCAGTACCTGCTCGGTGGAGTCCAGCTCGCAGCGCGTCACGGGCACGGACGGGTCGTCCTTGCTGAGGCAGTCGTTCGAGGAGGCCTTGATCTCGAAGGCGCCGCCCAGGACCCGGCGTTGGAGCGTGTCGCGCGTCCCGGAGCTGGAGCCGCGGCTCACCAGGACGACCGGGAGATCGGGGCCGCCGAGCTCCTTCCAGTTGCGTACGTCGCCGCGGTAGAGGCGGCGCACCGCCGGCCGCGTCAGATTGCGTATCGGAACGCGGTCGTTGAGGACCAGCGCGAAGACGGAGACCGCGACCCGCGTCTCGGCCAGGCGCGGGAAACCGTCGGACTTCGGGCCGTCGGAGAACGTGAGGAGAGGAGGGGAGCCTTTCCCCGTCGTACGGCCTTCGCCGGTGGACTGCTTGCCCTCGTCGTCCAGTTCGCGCACGCCCGCCGCGCTGCCGTGCGCGCTCACCGTGATGTCGGAGCCCGGACAGTCTCTCTCGTACTTGTCCGCCAGTTCCTCGGCGACCGGTGCGAACGCCGTCGAGCCGAGCACCGTCAGCTCGCCCGTCGCGCACTCGATGGGCGGCGGGTCCGCGTCGCGCAGCACGATGATCGAGGCCAGCGTGACGACGGAGAGCGTGAGCAGGACGGTCAGGAGCTGCGCGGGCCGGGAGAACAGCGGCGGTTTGTCGTCGGGCGTCGTCGAGCGGTTCGGCACCACTTCGCCCGCCTGGATGCCGCCCGACATGATGACCTCGCTGCCCACGGGCCCGCCGGTGAGGAGCACGAGGAGCTTGTAGTGCTGGCCCCTGTTGAGCGGGACGCGCGGGATGTGCAGCGTGCTGCCCTCGTACCGCAGGCCCGCGCCCGCCGTGAAGTGCTCCATGAGGTGGTCGGCGCCGGTCGGCGCGGTCACCGCGAGGCCGCGGATGGTGCGGCCGGTGAAGACGGCGGTGAGTCCGTGCAGGGCCCGCCCGGTGTAGTCGGCGTCGGACACGGACTGCGAGCCGTCGTTCTCCACGCGGAGCAGGACGAGCGTGGCGTCGGACATCTCGGGGGTCTCGTCGAACAGGCCGAGGCGGGCGTTGGCGCCGCCCGTGCGGACGTTGTCGCCTATGGCCGTGTCCATCTGGACGCGGTAGCCGATACGTTTCCGCCTCGGCACCCGGCGTTCGTACCAGAGCGCGCCGACGGTCGCGAGCAGGCCGAGGACGGCCGTGAGCACGGCGATGGTGTTTTCGGTGCTCAACCACTCCATGGGCGGTGACGGTAGGCGGCCCGCGCGAGCCGTGGGCCGCCTTCGCCGGACCGTCGGACGTTGTTCGCCGCGGGTTCAGCCGGTTCGGCCGGTTCGGCCGGACCGGTGTTCAGCCGGCCTTGTCGTACGTCAACTCGCCCCTGCCGTCCGTGTTCGCGCGGCGCAGCTTGCCGTTGCCGAGGATCGTCACGACGCTGGGCTCGCCGGGGGTGCAGGCCGACATGGGCTCGCCGACCGTGATCTCGGTGGGGCCGATGTGCAGCCGTTCGTCGGACGCGGATTCCAGCTTGCCCTGGAAGACGCAGCGGTAGGTGCCGCCGGTCTCCAGCGGTCCCTCCGCCGTCAGGGACAGGGTCGTGTCGCCCTTCTCGCCCTGCTGGAGGGTGAGACGGCGCGTGTGGTGGCCGTGCTTGTTGTCGAGGCCGCCGGACCACGTGCCCAGGAACTTGTCCGGCACGGCGCCCTCCTCGGCGTCGTCCTCGGTGGAGGGCGACGGGTCGGGGCTGGTCGGGTCCTGGCTGGTCCGGTCCGGTGTCGGCGAGGTGGGGTCCGGGTCCGACGGGTCGCTGCTCGCGGAGTTCCTGGCGTCGTTCTTCTCCTCGCCGCTCTCGCCGTTCATGACGGCGTAGACGGTGCCGCCCGCTCCTATGGCCACTATCAACGCGACGGCGACCAGCGCGGCGGTCGAACGGCCGCTGCGGCGCGGCGGCGGCTCGGACGGCGGGGCGGGCACGGGGGTGTAGAGGCCGGGGCCGTAGGGCGGCGTGGGGCCGTAGCCGGGCGGGGGCTGCTGGGGGTAGCCGTAGGCGCCGGGCTGGGAGTGCGGAGGGTGCGCGGCGTGCTGCGGGTGCTGCTGGGCGTGCTGGGGGTAGCCGTACGAGGGGGTGCCTGGCGGCGGCGCGGGCGGCGGGGCCTGGCCGGCGACCATGGTGGGCAGGTGGTCGAGGGGCGCGGCGCCGGGAGTTCCCGGCGGCGGTGGCGTGGGCGGGTCTTCGGGGGCCGCGGGGCCCGCCTTGTCCGGGCCGGGCCGCCTGGGGTCCCCGTTCTGCGAGGCGCGGCCGTCCTCGGGGCCCTGGGAGGAACCGCCCGCGGAGGCCCCGGCCGCGGCAGCCCCAGCCCCTGCCACGGCTACCGCACCCTCGCCCTTGCCCCCGGCGGGCGACCCCGCGTCCCCCGCCTCATCCGGGTCCTCCGTGTCCAGCAACTGCACGGCGCGGCGCCCCAGTTGAGCGACGAGCGCACCCGGCAGCCAGGGATCGAGCGTGCGGCCGCCCTCGCTGAGGGTGTCCTGCGCGCCCGTCCGCTCCAGGACGTCGTCGAGGGTGGGCCGGGACGCGGGGTCCTTGCGCAGGCAGAGCGCGATCAGCTCGGCCAGGTTCTCGGGGAGCCCCGACAGGTCCGGCTCCTCCTGGGCGATGCGGAACATCAGGGCGTGCACGCCGCTGTTGGCCGTACCGAAGGGCAGCGCGCCCGACGCCGCGTACGCGAGGACGGAGCCGAGGCAGAACACGTCGCAGGCCGGCGTGATGCGGTCGCCGCGCACCTGCTCGGGCGCCATGAAGCCCGGCGAGCCGACCAGCGCGCCGGTGCGGGTCAGGCCGCCGTCGGTGACCGTCTCCAGGGCGCGGGCGATGCCGAAGTCGATGACGCGCGGGCCGTCGATCGTGACCAGGACGTTCGACGGCTTGAGGTCGCGGTGGACGATGCCCGCCGCGTGGATGTCCTTGAGGGCGTTGGCCAGCCCGGCTCCGAGGATGCTCACGGACCGTTCCGGCAGCGGCCCGTGGTCGCGCGAGACGACGCTCTGGAGCGAGGGCCCGGCGACGTACCCCGTGGCGACCCAGGGGATCGCCGCCTCGGTGTCCGCGTCGAGGACCGGCGCCGTCCAGGCGCCACCGACCCGCCGCGCGGCCCGCACTTCCTGCCGGAAGCGGTTCCTGAACTCTTCCTGTTCGGCCAGCTCCTCGCGGACCAGCTTGACCGCGACCGTGCGGCCCCTGCCGGACCGCGCGAGATAGACCTGCCCCATGCCGCCGGCGCCGAGCCGCGCCAGCAGCCGGTACGCGCCGATTCGCTGCGGATCCCCGGGCCCGAGCTTCTCCATCGCCGCACCGACCTCCCCCATTGGTGTGCAACAGGCTGAGAACTCTACGGGCCGTCCACGCGGTCCATCAGACGAGTTCTCACCTACGTAGAGCCCACATCATGGGCGCTTTCTCCGCAGCCGTCGACGGAATCTGTGACACATCCGTGAGACGGCCGGCGGCCCCGCCGCAGACCGGCGACGCTTGCCTTGCTGGGTGCGCGCAGGGACGCTGGACGCGAAGTCGCCGCAGTACAGATGAGTTCGACGGTGCCCAGGCTATGGCTTGATCTTGTCTCGACCCCGGTGAAAGAGTGTTCCCACATCTCGCACCCCGCATGTTTTCGCAGACAGGAACATTTGTCATGAGCACTCTCGGGATCGCCGGAAAGTCATCCGTCGCCGTGGCACTGGCCTGCGCAGCCACGCTGTTGATGCCGGCCACTCCGGCCGCCGCCTCGGACTGGGACCGGAACTGCTACAGCATATCGGCCCCCTACAAGGGCATCAGCGAGATCATCGGCAAGGCCGGCAAGACCCGCAGCGGCTGCACAGATGCCACCATCTCCCTCCAGCGTCACCGCTGGTACGGCTGGGAGGAAGTGGACTGGACCCCGCTTGAGAGCGGCACCAAGATGGCGTGGTGGACCTGCACGGGTTCCGGCACCTACACCTACAAGACCGTCGTGGCCGTCGACTCCAACCTCGCCACCTACGAAAGCGCCGAACGTCGGCTGACCTGCTAAGAGGCCATTTCATTTGGTCATTCGGCGGTGGCGTATGAGGGTTGCTGCGAGGGCGGTGAGTGTGCCTGCTTCACCCTCCGCCACCGCCACGACCTGCACCGACTTGAGCAGAACACCGCAGCCGCCGCCATCATCACCGGCAACGGATCACCACACTCCCGGCAGTACCGCCAGCTGGGGTGCGCGCCGGCCTCGGGGGTCTACTCGGCCTCCGTGGGCGGCAGCAGCCCACGGGCCCGCGCACGGGCTGTCTGCGCTCACCGGTCCCGTATGCGACCCTCCTCAGGGCCACGCACGGGGGTCTATCGGGGGATACGGCTCACGTACGCGGGCTGCTCCGGGCATTTCTTCTTGTGCCACCAGAGGGCGGCGCCGCCCGCCGAGATGGAGGCGGGCGGCCTCGATCTCGGCGGGAGCGACGTCCTGGTCATCGGCGAGGCCGCGCTCCTGCAGGTCGACGAGCGTGGCGTCCGCGCGGCGTACGTCCTCGGCGGCGGCCTGCTCGATCTCGGCGGGATCGTGCGGCACTACGACAGAGGCGGCCGCCCCGCTCTCTACGGTTCCGTAACGGGTTCCGTAAGAGGTTCCGCGCCGGCGGCCGGGGCGGGTTCCGTTTCCGGGGCCGCGAGCGCGTCCAGCACCTCGGACAGACGCTCCAACACCCGTACCGCGTCGGCGAATTCCGCCTCTCCGAGCACCGCCGCCAGCCACCCCGCCAGCTCCGCGTGGGCCGGGTCGATCCTCGCCACCGCCGCCCTGCCGCTCTCCGTCGGGCGCAGCAGTTTGGCGCGGCGGTGCGCGGGGTTCGGCACGTACTCGGCGAGGCCCTTGGCCACGAGGAGGTCCGCCACGCGTTGCACGCTCTGGCGCGTGATGCCCATCGCGCGGGCGATCCCCGCCACCGGCAGCGGCTCGCGCAGTACGGCCCCGAGCACCTGCCACCAGGCGGCGGTGAGTCCCGCCGGCCGCGCCAACTCCTCGGACCGCGCGAGGAACTGGCCGTTCAGCCGGAAGACGGTGAGGGCGGCGCGGCTCAGCAGGTCCTGCTGGGCGTGGCGTCGCGTGTCGTCGTCCATGTCCCTTGTCCCGCCTACGCGTTCAGCGTCTCGTACGCCGCCGGGTCCGAGTCGTGGAAGAGGCGGTACCACGCGTCGAGCTTCTCGCCCTCGAAAACGTCGCCGAGCCGTCCGAAGATCTCCCGCGCGAACGCGACCGGCTCGGTCGGTCCCGCCGTGATCAGGTCGCCGTCGGTGACCGCGTCGGCCTCCGTGTACCGCTCGCCGCCCTTGTAGCCGGAGGCCGCCAGGTACATGGGCGCGGCGCTGGTGTGCGCCCGGTCGTCGAGCAGCCCCTCGCGGGCGATCCCCGCCGTGGCGCCGCAGATCGCGCCGACCGGCACGCCCGCGTCGAGGAACGCGCGGGCCGTGCGGGCGAACGGCGCGAGGTCGTCGCCCGTGTCCCACAGGTCCGCGCCCGGCAGGATCAGCAGCGAGCTGTCCTCGGGGCGCAGTTCGGGCAGTGACAGGTCGGGCTGGACGCGCAGACCGCCGATGGAGGTGACGGGGGCGGCCGACGGGCCGACCGTGCGGATCTCGTAGCCGACGCGGGCGAGCCACGCCGTGGTGTGACCGGTCTCCCAGTCGGCGAAGGTGTCGTAGACGGCCAGGTGCACGGGCTTGCGGGACATGCGTGCCTCCGGGAGAGGGATGTACGCGAGCGTGTGTGTAAGCATGCTGTCGAAAAGGCAGCATGCTGTCAATGGTTCGGGGGCCGGTCCCGACAGGTTCGTTAACGTCCGGCAGGGGCGGCCTTAACCCGGCCCTCCCTACCGTCCCGGTCATGGACGGCACACTGACCCTCAGCGCCCACCTCGCGCTCGACCTGGCCGCCGTCGCGCTGCTGACCTTCGGCGTCTTCTATCCGCGGCACCGCAGGCGCGAGCTGGTCCCGGCGTATCTCGCCCTGAACGTCGCCCTGTTCGCGGTCGTCGCGGGGCTCGGGACGGTCGGCGGCGACGGCGGCCTCGCCCTCGGCTTCGGGCTCTTCGGGGTGCTCTCGATCGTGCGGCTGCGCTCCGACGCGTTGCAGCACCAGGAAGTCGCGTACTACTTCATCACCCTGGTGCTCGGCCTGCTCTGCGGCCTGCCCGCGCTGAGCCTGCCGGTCGCCGCCGGGCTCTCGGCCGTGCTGCTCGTGGTCATGTACGGCGCCGACCACCCCCGCCTCTTCGCCTGCGACCGGCGCGCCGTGGTCACGCTGGACGCCGTGTACCGCGAGGAGACCGTCCTCCGCGCGGAGCTGGCGCGGCGTCTCGGGGAGCCGCTCGGCTGGACGGTGCGGGAGATCGACTACGTACGCGACCTCATGATCCTGGAAGTCCGCTTCCGTCAGCCGGAACCTTCGGTACGGTCCGGGGAGTTCCTACGGAAGACGGCCCGACGTCCCCACGAGGAACCGCGACGACGACGCACGACCCGGTCCCGCACGATCGCCCCCAGCCACCCGAAGGAGACCGTGTGAACCCCGCCGTACGCGCCATCGGCCGCGCCGCGCTCGCCGCGCACCCCATCGCGCTGGACGAGGTGAACGCCCGGGCGCAGCTGCTCGCCCGCTACGACAACAGCTATCTCGTGCCCGTGGAGGTCTTCGAGGACTTCGCGGCGCTGCTGACCGATCCCCGGCGGGCCAGCGGGCCTTTCCGGGCGCTCAGCATCGGCGGGAAGCGCTGGTTCCGGTACCACTCGACGTACTACGACACCCCTGACCTCGGTACTTTCCACGACCACCGGCAGGGCAGGCGGCTGCGCTACCGCATACGGGAGCGGGTCTACCGGGACAGCGGGGAGCGGCAGTTCGAGATCAAGCTCAAGAGCGGGCGGGGCGAGACCGTCAAGCACCGCCAGCGGCTCGAAGCCGAGGACCACGCCCTGGACGAGGCGCGGCAGGGCTTCCTGGCCGGGGTGCTGAGGGGTTCATACGGGATAGCGGCTCCGGAGGGGCTCACCGCCTCGCTCGTCACCGACTACCAGCGGGCCACGTTCGTCGCCGACGGGCAGCGCATCACCTGCGATGCCGGTCTCGTCGTACGGGACACGATGACCGGACGCGCCGCCGCCGCCGACAGTGGACTCGTCCTCGTGGAGACCAAGACCAAGGGGCACCTGACCGACGCCGACCGGGTGCTGCACCGCTTCGGGGTGCGGGCGGCGGAGTTCACCAAGTACTGCGGGGGGTACGCGGCGGTCCGGCCCGAGCTGGGGATCAACAAGTGGGCGCGGGCGGTGCGGACGGCGTTCCCGCGCCCGGGGTTCCCGTCTCCGGTGCGGGAGGGAACGTCAGCGTGACCCGGGCGCCGTCGGCCGTGCTCGCCGCCTCGAAGCGGCCGTTCGCCTCCTGAGCGGTGCGGCGGGCGATGTCCAGGCCGAGGCCCGTGGAGCCCGCGCCGCTGGTGCCCCGGTCGGGGGAGGCGGTGCCGGGGAAGCCGGGGCCCTCGTCGGCGACGGTCAGCTCCGCCTCGCCGGAGGCGGTGCGGCGGACCGTGACGGTGAAGGGCGTGCGGTGGGGTGTGTGGTCGAGGACGTTGCCGATCAACGCGTCCAGGGCGGCGGCCAGTTCGTCGGCCGGTACCGGGACCGGGACCTCGTGGGCGGGCGTCGTGGTGCCGGTCGCGCGGTTCTGGTCCTCGGCCAAGGGCGCCCAGAAGGCGGCCCGTTCACGCGTCACCGCCGCCAGGTCCGCGCGCGGGGCCTCGCGCAGGGGGCGCCGCGCCTTGCGGATCACCTCGTCGACGCTGTGCTCAAGGGCGGCGACGTCCGCCGCGATGCGGTCCGCCTCGTCCGGGTCCCGCAGGGTCTCCGCGTCCAGGCGCAGCGCGGCGAGCGGGGTGCGCAGACGGTGGGCGAGATCGGCGGCGTTCTCCCGCTCGGCGGTGAGCAGTCCGTCGATGCGGGCCGCGAGGCGGTTCAGCTCACCCGCGATCAGGCGCAGCTCGGGCGGTCCCTCCTCGGTGGCCCGCGCCGTCAGGTCGCCCGCGGCCAGCCGGTCCGCCGTGCCGGCGAGGCGGCGGGTGGCGCCGACCAGCCGGGCGCCGAGCCGGTCGGCCAGCAGGAGCCCGAGGAGTACGAGACCCACGCCGATGCCCGCGAGGACCAGCCAGGAGGCGAGCGTACCCGCGTACAACTGATGCTCGGTGAGCGTCACTTGGACCACCGCCGTGCCGTTCTTCGCGCCCTGCACGGGGACCAGGACCAGGCGGCCGCCGGACTCGGGCTCATAGGTGAAGGCACGGCCGGTGCGGGCGAGGCGGACCGGGGCGGTGGCGGCGGCGCCCTTCTGGACGCGCGGCCCGATGACCGTGCCGTCGGCCAGGATCAGCGAAGTCCTGGGCAGATCCGGGCCGTTGACGCTCTCCACCGTCTGCTCGGCGGTCTCCCGCTCGCCGGCGGTGGCCAGCGCGGGCCCGAGGGCATGGGCCACCCACTGGGCGCGCGCGGTGGCCTCGGCCGTGGCGCGGTCGGCGGCGTGGGTGCGGGTCAGCAGGGTGAGGGGGACGAGGAGGGCGGTGAGGACGAGCGCCGTGGTCGCCGCCGTCAGGAGGAGGAGGCTGCGGCGCATCAGTGCGTGTCCCCAGGGGCCCCGGGATCGTCCGGTGGCGGCTCGTCCGGAGGCGGCTCGCCCGGTGGTGTCAGCTTCACGCCCACCGTGCGGATCGTGTGCAGATAGCGGGGGCGCTGTGCCGTCTCGCCCAGCTTGCGGCGGAGCCAGGAGAGGTGGACGTCCACCGTCTTGTCGGCGCCGCCCAGGGGCTGCTGCCAGACCTCGGCGAGCAGTTCGCGGCGGGAGACGACCTGGCCGGGGCGGCGGGCGAGGTGGGCGAGGAGGTCGAACTCGCGGGGCGTCAGGTCGATCGGCGCGCCGTCCAGGGTGACTTCGCGCGCCGCCGGGTCGACGCGCAGACCGCCGACGCACAGCGGCTCCTCGGTCCCGCTCACGCCGAGCCGCCGCAGGACCGCCTTGACGCGGGCGTCCAACTGGGCGGCGCCGAAGGGTTTGACGATGTAGTCGTCGGCGCCCTGCTCCAGGACGGCCACCATTTCCGGCTCGTCGTCCCGGGCGGTCGCCACGATGACGGGGACGTCGCTGACCGCGCGCAGCATCCGCAGGACCTGCGCCCCGTCGACGTCCGGCAGGCCCAGGTCCAGGACCACCAGGTCGGGCCTGCTGGTGACGGCGGCGTCCAGGCCCGCCATGCCGCTGGGCGCGGTGGCCACCGCGTGCCCCTTGTCGCGCAGGGCCCGTACCAGCGCGCCGCGGAGCTGGGGGTCGTCCTCGACGACGAGAAGATGCGCCATACAACCACCGTAGTCAGGGCCGGGATGCGGGCTGTGCCGGGGGCTTGTCGGGGTCTTGACCGGGCGTCAGGAAACGATGCGGCACAGTGGCGGGATGAGGAAGTGGCGGAGCGCCGTCGTCACGGCGGCGTGGGTGGCCGTGGGCACGGCGGCGGGGGCGCTGGGCGCGTGGCAGCTGGCGGGGGCGGACAGCCGGGGCGACGTGGCGCACAGCCGCCCGCTGGACGAGGCGGCGGTGCGGAGGGCTCTGGCGAAGGCCTCGGAGTCACCAGCGGCACCGGAGAGGTCCCGTGGCGGCGACTCCACCCCACCGCGGAAGCCCACCGGGAAGCCGTCCGCTCCCGAGCGGTCCACCGTCCGGTTCACCGGCGGCGCGGCGACCGTGGAGTGCCGCGCGGACGGCACCGTCTTCCTCGTCTCCTGGAGCCCCGCCGACGGGTTCCACATCGACGACGACGTGGAGCGCGGCCCCGCGGCGGTCGCCCGCCTGGAGGCGGAGCCCGGTGACGACGACGAGCGGGACGACCTGCCGTACGAGATCCGCTGCGCGTCGGACGGCGTCCCGCACGCCAAGGTGACGGCAGACAGGGACGACGACTGAGCCCCCCTCGGCAAAGCCATGGCGGCCCCCGACCGTGCGAGTGCGGCAGGCTGCGTCTGCCACGGACCGACCCGCCGTATGTCCGCGCCGGCCGCCCCCGCCATGCCACTGTCCCCCGTCGCTCCGTCACGACTGCGGCAGGCTGCCCCCGCCATGCGTCGCCACCGACTGCCTGGCCGTGCGTCTGCCACCGGCTGCCCGCCGCGCGACGGCCACCTGCCCGCCCCGGTAAGCCCCGGCCATGCGACACAGTGTCGGGTTCCGCTTCGCAGGCCAGACAGGACGCCCATGTCGTGTCCGGTGGGCGGACATTTACCCTCGGGCCCATGACCCCTCAGCCGAACCCGCAGGCCGGCGCCGCCGTGAAGGCCGCGGACCGCGCACATGTCTTCCACTCCTGGTCAGCCCAGGAGCTCATCGACCCGCCGGCCATCGCCGGCGCCGAGGGCTCGTACTTCTGGGACTACGACGGGAACCGCTACCTCGACTTCACCAGTGGCCTCGTCTACACCAACATCGGGTACCAGCACCCGAAGGTCGTCGCCGCGATCCAGGAGCAGGCGGCGACGATGACGACGTTCGCGCCCGCCTACGCCGTCGAGGCCCGCTCCGAGGCCGCACGCCTCATCGCCGAGCGGACCCCCGGCGACCTGGACAAGATCTTCTTCACCAACGGCGGCGCCGACGCCGTCGAGCACGCCGTCCGCATGGCCCGTCTGCACACGGGCCGCGCGAAGGTGCTCTCCGCCTACCGCTCGTACCACGGCGGCACCCAGCAGGCCATCAACATCACCGGTGACCCGCGGCGCTGGGCCTCCGACACCGGCTCGGCGGGCGTGGTCCGCTTCTGGGCGCCGTTCCTCTACCGCTCCCGCTTCTACGCGGAGAACGAGCGGCAGGAGTGCGAGCGTGCCCTCCAGCACCTGGAGGACACCATCGCCTTCGAGGGCCCGCAGACTGTCGCGGCGATCATCCTGGAGACCATCCCCGGCACCGCGGGCATCATGACGCCGCCGCCGGGCTACCTCGCGGGCGTCCGCGAGATCTGTGACCGGTACGGCATCGTCTTCATCCTCGACGAGGTCATGGCGGGCTTCGGGCGGACCGGCAAGTGGTTCGCCGTGGACCACTTCGAGGGCGTCGTACCGGACCTGATGACCTTCGCCAAGGGCGTCAACTCCGGTTACGTCCCGCTCGGCGGCGTCGCGATATCCGGCGCGGTCGCCGAGACCTTCGCCCGGCGCCCCTACCCGGGCGGGCTCACCTACTCCGGCCACCCCCTGGCCTGCGCCGCCGCCGTCGCCACGATCCACGTCATGGAGGACGAGGGCGTGCTCGACAACGCGGCCCGGCTCGGCGCGGAGCTGATCGGCCCCGGCCTCGCCGACCTCGCCGAGCGCCACCCGAGCGTCGGCGAGGTGCGCGGCGTCGGCATGTTCTGGGCCCTGGAACTGGTCAGGAACAGGGAGACCCGCGAGCCGCTGGTGCCCTACAACGCCACGGGCGAGGCGAACGCCCCCATGGCGGCGTTCGGCGCCGCCGCGAAGAAGAACGGCCTGTGGCCGTTCATCAACATGAACCGCACGCACGTGGTCCCCCCGTGCACCATCACGGAATCCGAGGCCAAGGAGGGCCTCGCGGCCTTGGACGAGGCTCTGACGGCTGCGGACGAACACGTGGCGTAGTTCCGTCTCGTGAGGGGGCGCGGCCCCCTCGGCCCCCGTGTCCCCGCCGCGTGCTGGGCGGGCTTTGATGCCCGGGGGTGAGCACATGGCGTCGGCCCGCCCTCGCGGGTCGGCGCGCTCCCGTCCGCCCCTGTGCGCACCGCGCCCTGCCCGCCTCAGGCTGGGCGGTGCCCTGACTCCCTGCGGGGAGGGCGTGGGGCAGGCGGTCCCTTGCGGGTCGGCGCGCTCCCGTCCGCCCCTGTGCGCACCGCGCCCCGCCCGCCTCAGGCTGGGCGGTGCCTGCCCCTGCGGGGGAGGACGTGGCGCACGTCCGCCCCCGCGAGTCGGCACACGGCCCTCCGCCCCCGTGCCCCCGCGCGGCTTCAGGCTGGGCGGTGCCTGCCCCTGCGGGGGAGGACGTGGCGCACGTCCGCCCCCGAGTGACCATGTCCGCCGCCCCCGCCCGGCCCCCGGGGAAGAGCCGCCGCCGGGCCGGTGGTGGTCTCACCGCGTAGTCTGACGTGCTCGTAAGCGACCACGAGCGACGACCACGTCAGACCCCGCGGGGGAGGCCCACCACCATGCCCGGACCCGACGGCCCCGCCGTCATCCGCAGCACGCTGCGCCAGCAGATCGCCGACGCCCTCCGCGACGAGGTCCTGGCCGGCCGTCTGGAGCCGGGGCAGGAGTTCACCGTCAAGGAGATCGCCGAGCAGTACGGCGTCTCCGCGACCCCGGTCCGCGAGGCCCTGGTGAACCTCACGGCGCAGGGCCTCCTCGACGCCGACCAGCACCGCGGCTTCCGCGTCCACGAGCACACGCTGGACGACTACCGCGGCATGCTGGAGGCCCGCGGCCTGGTGGCCGACGGCATGTTCCGCGAGCTCGTGGCGGAGGTGGCGAAGGGCGGGCCCCGCGACGACCTGGCCGACGCCCTGCTCTCCGTACGCCGCCGAGGCGAGGAGGCCGCCCGCGCGGCCTGCGCCGGCGACCTGAACGTCCTGATCGGCTACGACCTCCGCTTCTGGCGCGAGCTGAGCGCCCTCTTCGGCAACCCCCACCTCTCCGACTTCCTGCACCGCCTGCGCGTGAAGTCCTGGGTCTGCGCCGTCACCCATCTGCGCCGCTGGAGCGAGGGCGGCGGCGGTGACCTGCGCGGGGCGCTCTGGTCCCGGCACACCGAGCTGGTCGACGCCCTGGTGCGCCGCGACCCGGCGGACGCCCACGCCATCGTCAAGGAGTACAACGCGCACTCCCTGTCCCTCATCGAGCGGCTGGCCGCCGCATGAGCACGGACAGCCGCGTGGGCGCGGACATCGGCACCGCCATGGGCACCGACCTGACGGTCGTCGTCCCCGCGTACAACGAGGAACGGCGGCTCGGCCCCACCCTGGACGCCATCCGGGAGCACCTGGACGCCTCGGACCAAGGCGTCTGGGAGCTGATCGTGGTCGACGACGGCTCCACCGACCGCACCGCGGAGATCGCCGCCGAGGCGGCCGCCGCCGACCCGCGCGTCCATCTGCTGCGCGGCGAGCGCAACCGCGGCAAGGGCCACGCCCTGCGCCGCGGCGTCCTCGCCTCCTACGGCCGCCGCGTCCTGATCACCGACGCCGACCTCGCCGCGCCGATAGAGGAGCTCGGCCACCTCGACAAGGCGCTCGCCGAGGGCCCCACCGCGGCGATCGGCTCCCGCGCCCGCCCCGGCGCGACCATCGGCGCCCACCAGCACCGCCTGCGCGAGCTGCTCGGCCGCACCGGCAACTTCCTCATACGCTCGGTCGCCGTCCCCGGAATCCGCGACACCCAGTGCGGCTTCAAGCTCTTCGACGGCGACCGTGCCCGCGAGGCCTTCGCCGCGTCCCGGCTGCGCGGCTGGGGCATAGACGTCGAGATACTCCAGTACTTCCGCCGGGCGGGCTGGCCGGTCGCCGAGGTGCCCGTGCGCTGGTCCCACCAGGAGGGCTCGAAGGTGCGCCCCCTGGACTACGTGAGGGTCCTCGCCGAACTGACCGCCCTCAAGGCCCGCGCGGTCCGCCGCGCCGACCTCCTGGTCACGCTCTGCTTCCTGGCCCTGTCGTTCGCCCTGTACTCGGGCCGCTGGACGTCACCGGACCACCGCTACCTGATCGACTCCATGCAGGACCAGAACCAGTGGGAGTGGTTCTTCGCGGTGACGGCCGAGAACGTCCGCCATCTCGACAACCCGCTGTTCACCACCCTCCAGAACTTCCCCGACGGCGTGAACCTCATGGCCAACACGGTCATGCTCGGCCTCTCCGTCCCCCTCGCCCCCGTCACCTGGCTCTTCGGCCCCGCCCTCGCCCTGAACGTGGCGATGACCGGCGGCCTCGCCGCCACCGCCGTCGCCTGGTACCGGCTGATCGTCAAACGGCTCGTCCCGCACCGGGGCGCCGCCGCCGTCGGAGCGGGCCTCGCCGCCTTCGCGCCCCCGATGATCAGCCACGCCAACGCCCACCCGAACTTCATCGTCCTGTTCATGATCCCGCTGATCATCGACAGGGCGCTGCGGCTCTGCGAGGGCACCCGTGTCGTCCGCGACGGCGTCGTCCTCGGCCTCTGCACGACGTACCAGATCTTCCTGGGCGAGGAGCCGCTGCTGCTCGCCGCGCTCGGCATGCTGCTCTTCGCCGCCGCCTACGCCGTCGTACGCCGGGACGTGGCACGCACCTCCTGGCGCCCGCTCGCCCGCGGCCTCGGCATCGCCCTCGCGGTCACCCTCCCGCTGGTCGCCTTTCCCCTGTACTGGCAGTTCTTCGGCCCGCAGAGCTACAAGAGCGTCCTGCACGGCGACCACGCGAACAACAGCCCGCTCGCCTTCCTCTCCTTCGCCGAACGCTCGCTGGCGGGCGGCAAGGACACCGCCGACGCCCTCGCGATGAACCCCACCGAGCAGAACGCCTTCTACGGCTGGCCACTCATCGCGCTCACCTTCGCCGTCGTCGTACGGCTGTGGGAGCACGCGGTGGTCAAGGCGCTCGCCGCCACGGTGCTCGGCGCCGCCCTGCTCTCGCTCGGCCAGAAGTTCCGCGTCCCGCTCACCGACGTCGTCCTGCCGGGACCGTGGGCGCTGCTCTCCGACCGGCCGCTCTTCGAGTCCGTCATCGAGTCGCGTGTGGGCATGGTGTGCGCCCCGGCGCTCGGCATGCTCCTCGCACTGGCCCTCGCCCGCCTGCTGGCACCCCGGCCCGCTCCCGCGTACGACGACGCTCCCACGTACGAAGGCGCTCCCGCGTACGAGGGTCTGGGCGCCGCCCGGTACGCGGGCCTCGCGGCCGTCGCCGTCGCCCTGCTGCCGATCGTGCCGGCGCCGCTGAAGGCCGTGGACCGCGTGGAGGTGCCGCCGTACATCGCGCAGGGCACCTGGCGCGACCACCTGGGGAAGGACGAGACGCTCGTACCGATCCCCGTGCCGGACGCCGCCCACGCCGAGGCCCTGCACTGGCAGACCACCGCCGGCCTGGGCTTCCGGCTGCCCGGCGGCTACTTCAACGGCCCCTGGGGCCCGGACCGCGTCGGCATCTACGGCCCCTCGCCCCGCAACACCTCGAACCTCCTGCGCCAGGTCAGCGAGAGCGGCCGTATCCCGCAGGTCACCCCCGCCTGGCGCGCGGCGGCCCGCGAGGACCTGAAGTTCTGGAAGGCGGGCGTCCTCGTCCTGCCCCCGCAGCCGAACGACGGCCAGCTGCGCACGACCGTGGACGCACTCGTCGGCCGCCCGGGACAGTGGGTGAACGGCGTGTGGGTATGGGACCTGCACGGGGGCAGCTAGCGCGCCCCGGGCACGACTACGCTGCCTGCACGCGAGGCAACGCACGGCTGCGTACGACGCACGTACCGTCCGACCTGACCCGAGGAGTCCTTCTTGGCCTGCGACCTGTGGCTGGTCCCGCTCGTCGATGTGTTGTGCCACAGTCCCGACAACCCCTTCGCGGAAGAACTCGCCGTCTACGACAAGGCGTTGCACGAGGCGGGTTTCCCGCCGGTCCCCGTCTTCTCCTACATGCCGGGCCTGTCCGGCGACGTCGCCCCGGTCGCGGGCTTCGACTACGACGCGCTGCACTTCCTGCGCCGCGCCTACCTCCTGCGCATCTGCGGCCTTGAGGTCACGCCGGTCGACGAACTGGGCGGCGACTACGAACAGTTGCTGGAGATGTTCGACGCCACGGCCCAGCAGTCGCACCTGGTCTGGCACTACGACCACGCGGGTGCGTACGTCCCCGTGGACTTCCCCGCGCCGCTGTCCAACGAGGAACTCCTGGCGGGCGGCGGCCCGTTGGGCTCCTCCCAGGCACTCCTGCGCGAGCTGGAGTTCGTGGCCCCGTCCATCGGCATCGACCCGGCGAACCCCCCGGTGGCCCCGACCCCACCCGCGGCCCCCACCTCCCTGGAGGAGCCGGCGGCCCCGATCCCTGTGGACGAGAGCCCCTACGCCAGGGAGCGCCACGTCTGGCTTGGCCTGCACGCGGCCACGACCCGGAGCCTGGCACAGGGATCGATGATCATCTACAGCTGAGGGTCACGGCTGTCGGGGAAGAGGCCCGCTACCTCGGTTCCGGCGGCCGCTGCCTCGGCATGTTCGGCCGTGCCCCCGGCGGCAGCGGAAACCGGCCGGGGGCGGCGGGCGTCTCCCGGGCCGGGCCGCCGGGGGCCACCGCCCGCATGACCAGCGGCACGGGCCCCGCCCGGAACTCCACCATCCAGTCCGACGTCTCCGCCCGCACCAGCTCCGTCACGTCCTCGGAGAACTTCCGCAGCACCCCGAGGCACCGCTCGGCGGCCTCCCCGGCGGTGCCCTCCGTGGGCCCGAGCACCTCCCGCACGCTCTCGGACGCCCAGTCGAACTGGAGCGCCTGGAGCCGCCGCTGCACGGCCTGCGCGGTCGCCACGTCCCGCATCCACCCGGACGTGAGCCCGAAGAACCGGTCACACCCCATGCACGCCGCCCCGGCGAGCAGCGAGACGAACCCCCACGTGGCGACGCCGCTCACGGCCCCCGCCAGGTCGAGCAGCGGCAGCACCCCCGCGCCCACGGCGCCCAGCGCGGCGCCCGCCCGCAGCAGCCGTGCCCCGCGCCGCTTCCAGCCCCGGTCGGTGAGGTACCACTCGGCGGTGTCCAGCGCGCCCCGCTCCACCCACCGGTAGAGCTCGTCGAGCCGCGCGGCGGGCTCGCCCCAGTCGCCGTGCGGGAAGGCCCGCCCGGTCAGGTCCCCCAGCCGCTGCCCGCCCCCGCCCGGACCGGCCCCCGCACCCTGCCCTTCGGGGGGCACCCCCTCGGGCTGCATCTCCGGCTGGCTCACCCGGCACTCCTCTACGAGATCCGTGACATTCCCTGGCTGTTCACTGCGGCCTTTTCCCTGCGGCGGCGCGACATCCCGTGCCGATGGGGCTGGCTCAAGTCCTACCGCCCAATGGGTGGCCGGGGGCCCGGTTTCGCAGCTTTTCCGCCTGGAAGAGGTGCTTGATCAGGTATAGGAAGACGGCGACTCTCACTCGAAAGAGTGCTGGGGCGACGGCACCCCCGACCACGTAGGCTCGTTTCAGGCGGATACCCCGCCCGTTGTACCCGCTCATCACACCCGTGAGAAACCAGGAGCTGATCGTGATCCCCGGTGGTGGCCAGCCCAACATGCAGCAGCTGCTCCAGCAGGCCCAGAAGATGCAGCAGGACCTCGCGACCGCGCAGGAGGAGCTGGCGCGCACCGAGGTCGACGGCCAGGCGGGCGGCGGCCTCGTCAAGGCGACGGTCACCGGCTCCGGTGAGCTGCGCGCCCTGGTGATCGACCCGAAGGCCGTCGACCCCGAGGACACCGAGACGCTGGCCGACCTCGTGGTCGCGGCCGTCCAGGCGGCCAACGAGAACGCGCAGACCCTCCAGCAGCAGAAGCTCGGCCCGCTGGCCCAGGGCCTCGGCGGCGGAGGCATCCCGGGCCTTCCCTTCTAAGAAACCCCTCGGCCATCTACCGTACGTAGAGAGTCGGCACCGTCCCTTACGGACCTTGAGGAAAGGCGTTCCGTTGTACGAAGGCGTGGTTCAGGACCTCATCGACGAGTTGGGCAGGCTGCCCGGCGTCGGTCCCAAGAGCGCGCAGCGGATCGCCTTCCACATCCTCCAGACGGAGCCCACGGACGTACGCCGCCTGGCGCACGCCCTCCTTGAGGTGAAGGACAAGGTCCGCTTCTGCGCGACCTGTGGGAACGTCGCGCAGGAAGAGCTCTGCAACATCTGCCGCGACCCGCGCCGCGACCTCTCGGTCATCTGCGTCGTGGAGGAACCGAAGGATGTCGTGGCGATCGAGCGGACCCGCGAATTCCGCGGGAAGTACCACGTCCTCGGCGGGGCGATCAGCCCCATCGAGGGCGTGGGCCCGGACGATCTGCGCATACGGGAACTCCTCGCGCGCCTGGCGGACGGCACGGTCACGGAGCTGATCCTGGCCACCGACCCGAACCTGGAGGGCGAGGCGACGGCGACGTACCTCGCCCGCATGATCAAGCCCATGGGCCTGAAGGTCACCCGCCTGGCCAGCGGGCTCCCTGTCGGGGGAGATCTGGAATACGCGGACGAGGTCACCCTGGGCCGCGCTTTCGAGGGGAGACGACTCCTAGATGTCTGACGCCACGCTGAACACCGTGACCGACAATCCGGACGATTTCGCGGTACAGATCTCCGATCAGATCGAGAGCTTCATCGTCTCGGTCCGCGAGGTCGCGAGGGGCGCCGAGCCGGACTCGGCGATCCCCTTCCTGCTCCTGGAGGTCTCCCAGCTGCTCCTCGCCGGCGGCCGCCTCGGCGCGCACGAGGACATCGTCCCCGAGGAGCGGTACGAACCGGACCTCGGCCCCGAGCAGGACGTGGACGGCCTCCGTGAGCGCCTCGCGGAGCTGCTGGCCCCCATCGACGTCTACTCCGAGGTCTTCGACCCCTACGAGCCCCGCAAGGCCCCCGTGCCCGCGCGGATCTCGGACGACCTCGCGGACGTCGTCGCGGACCTCTCCCACGGCCTGGCCCACTACCGCGCGGGCCGCACGACCGAGGCCCTGTGGTGGTGGCAGTTCTCGTACTTCTCGAACTGGGGAGGCACGGCGTCCGCCGCGCTGCGCGCGCTCCAGTCCCTGGTGGCCCACGTCCGCCTGAACCAGCCCCTGGAGGACCTGGACGGCCTGGACACGGACGAGGACCTGATGGAGGACTCGCTCGCCGAGGAGGCGGGCAAGGTGATGGCGGAGGAGATCGCGGGGCCGCTGGGCCTGCGGACGGTCAAATAGGGGTATGTGACCCGCCCCACTTTCCGGAGTGCAGCGCTCCGCAGCGGGCATGTGCCCAGCCGGGCGGCCGGAACGTATGACCCGACAAGCGGGAACGTATGCCCGTGGTGATCACCTCGTGAGCGGGACATCTCACGATGTGATATCTGCGAGGCGAATTTCGGTCGCTCGTTAAACTGAGCCGACCGCACAACGGAATTGAGCGAGGAGCGCACGTGGGCCTTGTCGTGCAGAAGTACGGAGGCTCCTCCGTAGCCGATGCCGAGGGCATCAAGCGGGTCGCCAAGAGAATCGTCGACGCCAAGAAGAACGGCCATCAGGTCGTTGTCGTGGTGTCGGCGATGGGCGACACGACGGATGAGTTGATCGATCTTGCCGGGCAGGTATCCCCGATCCCTGCCGGGCGTGAATTCGACATGCTGCTGACCGCGGGTGAGCGGATCTCCATGGCGCTGCTCGCCATGGCGATCAAGAACCTGGGCCACGAGGCGCAGTCGTTCACGGGCAGCCAGGCAGGCGTCATCACCGACTCCGTCCACAACAAGGCGCGGATCATCGATGTCACCCCCGGGCGCATCAGGACCTCGATCGACGAGGGCAACATCGCCATCGTCGCCGGGTTCCAGGGCGTCAGCCAGGAGGGCAAGAACATCACCACCCTGGGCCGCGGCGGGTCGGACACGACCGCCGTCGCCCTCGCCGCCGCCCTCGACGCCGAGGTCTGCGAGATCTACACGGACGTGGACGGTGTCTTCACCGCCGACCCGCGTGTGGTCAAGAAGGCGCGGAAGATCGACTGGATCTCGTTCGAGGACATGCTGGAGCTCGCCAGCTCCGGGTCCAAGGTGCTGCTCCACCGCTGTGTGGAGTACGCACGCCGTTACAACATCCCGATCCACGTGCGCTCGTCCTTCAGCGGGCTCCAGGGCACGTGGGTCAGCAGCAGCAACGACGCACATTCCGAGCAAGGGGACCGCAAGGTGGAGCAGGCCATCATCTCCGGTGTCGCGCACGACACCTCCGAGGCCAAGATCACGGTCGTCGGCGTGCCGGACAAGCCGGGCGAGGCCGCCGCCATCTTCCGCGCGATCGCGGACGCCGAGGTCAACATCGACATGGTCGTGCAGAACGTGTCGGCCGCCTCGACGGGCCTGACCGACATCTCCTTCACCCTGCCCAAGGCCGAGGGCCGCAAGGCCATCGACGCCCTGGAGAAGACCCGCTCGGCCATCGGCTTCGACTCCCTGCGCTACGACGACCAGATCGCCAAGATCTCCCTGGTCGGCGCCGGCATGAAGACCAACCCGGGCGTCACCGCGACCTTCTTCGAGGCGCTCAGCGACGCGGGCGTCAACATCGAGCTCATCTCGACCTCCGAGATCCGCATCTCGGTCGTCACGCGCGCCGATGACGTGAACGAGGCCGTGCGCGCCGTCCACACCGCCTTCGGCCTGGACTCCGACACGGACGAGGCCGTGGTCTATGGAGGCACCGGCCGATGAGCCGCAAGCCGACGCTCGCGGTCGTCGGAGCGACCGGGGCCGTCGGCACGGTCATGCTCCAGATCCTGTCGCAGCACGCCGACATCTGGGGCGAGATCCGACTCGTCGCCTCACCGCGCTCGGCCGGCCGCAAGCTGGCCGTGCGCGGTGAGCAGGTCGAGGTCCTTGCCCTGTCCGAGGACGTCTTCGACGGGGTCGACGTCGCCATGTTCGACGTGCCCGACGAGGTGGCCGCGCAGTGGGCGCCGCTCGCCGCGTCCAAGGGCGTCGTCGTGGTCGACAACTCCGCGGCCTTCCGGCTCGACCCGGACGTGCCGCTCGTCGTGCCCGAGGTCAATCCGCACGCCGCGCGCGTGCGGCCGCGCGGCATCGTCGCCAACCCGAACTGCACGACCCTGTCGATGATCGTGGCCGTCGGCGCGCTGCACGCCGAGTTCGGGCTGCGCGAGCTGATCGTCTCCTCGTACCAGGCCGTGAGCGGGGCCGGGCGGGACGGCGTGGAGACGCTGCGGCGCCAGCTGAAACTCGTGACCGGCACCGAACTCGGCACCAGCCCGGGGGACGTGCGCAGGGCCGTCGGCGACGACACGGGGCCCTTCCCGGAGCCCGTGGCGCTGAACGTGGTGCCGTGGGCCGGGTCGCTGCGCGAGGACGGCTGGTCCTCCGAGGAGATGAAGGTCCGGGACGAGTCACGCAAGATCCTCGGGCTGCCGGGCCTGCGCGTCGCCGCCACCTGCGTACGCGTCCCCGTCATCACGACGCACTCCCTGACCGTCCACGCCCGCTTCGAGGACGAGGTCACGGTCGATCGCGCGCGCGAGATCCTCGCCACCGCGCCGGGGGTCGTGCTGTTCGACAACCCGGCCGCCGGGGAGTTCCCGACGCCCGCGGACGTGGTCGGCACCGATCCGACCTGGGTGGGCCGGGTGCGGCGCGCGCTGGACGACCCGACCGCCCTCGAACTCTTCGTGTGCGGGGACAACCTGCGCAAGGGAGCCGCCCTGAACACCGCGCAGATCGCGGAACTGGTGGCCGGGGAGTTCACGGCGGGCTGAGGCCCGGCAGCGGTAGGCCGCCCCAGGGCCGGAGCCGCTGTGAGGTCTGTGTAAGTTCTGTGTCCAACTCGGGGGCCAAGGGCGCTTGAACTGGATCCTCTCCGCGTTCGATGATTTCGCGCCCGATCACTGCAACCGGCAGCGGGGCGGGGGGCGTCTTTAGCGGGCGCCCTTCGGGGTGGCCTGAGCGCCGCAATAAATGGGGCATAGGGGAAGAGCTGGTACGCATGGGGGCATTTGATGCATCGTCACAAGCGGTGCCCGCGCGACTCGCCGCAAACGCGATGCCGGACTCGTACAACCCTGACGGGGGGAAGCGTGTCCAACAGGCGTGGCAGAGGTACTCGACTTCACAGCGGTACAGGCGAGAGGCGCGACAGCGCTGCGTCCCCCTCGTCGTACCCGCGCGACCGGCGGTATGCCGGTGATCGCGCCCATGCCCGCAGCGCGGCCCGCCGCCATCCCGGCGCAGCGTGAGGGCGCTGACGACACGATGACCGCGGGCACCACAGTCGACCATCTCACCGAGACCTACCGCGCCCACTACCGGTCGCTGCTCGGCCTCGCCGCGCTGCTCCTGGACGACACGGCCTCCTGCGAGGACGTCGTGCAGGAGGCGTTCATCCGGGTCCACTCGGCGCGCAAGCGCGTGCGGGAGCCGGAGAAGACGCTCGCCTATCTGCGCCAGACCGTCGTGAACCTCTCGCGGTCCGCCCTGCGGCGGCGCATCCTCGGGCTCAAGCTGCTCTCCAAGCCGATGCCCGACATGGCGAGCGCCGAGGAGGGGGCCTACGACCTCCTTGAGCGCGACGAGCTGATCAAGGCGATGCGGGGCCTCCAGCGGCGCCAGCGCGAGGTGCTCGTGCTGCGCTACTTCGCCGACATGACCGAGGCGCAGGTCGCCGAGACCCTGGGCATATCCCTGGGATCGGTCAAGGCGTACGGCTCGCGCGGCATCGCGGCCCTCAGGGTCGCCATGGAGGCGCCGGCATGAGCGAGCGCGAGCGTGACGAGCAGGGCGGATCTGAGCAGCATGGCGGGAACGGAAACGTGAATCACGGCCCCGAAGACGGATCCGGCGGGCTTCGCCCCGCGGGCGGCACCGGGCCGGCGGACGGACCCGGCCCCGACGAACCCGGCTCCGACGAACCCGATCCGGGCGGACTCGGCTCGGACGAGCTCGCGCTGCGGCGGATGATGCGGGAGGCCGTGCGGGAGATCGAGCCGAGCGAGCGCTCCCTCGACCATCTGCGGCACGCGGTCCCCGCCCGCAGGGCCCGCAAGCGCCAGGCCGTCGTCGGCCTCGCCGCGGCGGCGCTCTTCATCGGCACCGCGGTCCCGGCACTGGTGCACGTCACCAACTCCCGGGGCGGCTCGGACGACCGGCCCTCCATCGCGGGCAACAGCCAGGACGCGCAGGGCGGCTCCAGCCAGGGCAAGGACCCCGAGAAGGGCCGGCAGGACGCCGGCAAGAAGCCCGGCAAGTCCAAGGAGAAGGACAAGAAGGGCAAGAAGGACAAGAGGGAAGGCAAGGGCAAGGGCGGCACGGGCGGCGGCGGTACGGGATCGCCCGACCCCGACACCTCCGAGGCCGCCACCTCGCCCGTCTGCGCCGCGGCCCAGCTCGGCGCCACCGGCAGCGCGGGCCCGGCGGAGGCCGACAACAAGGTCTACGGCAGCTTCCGCGTCACCAACATCTCCGGCAGCAGCTGCACCGTCCAGACCGCGGGCGGCGTCAGCGCGACGCCGCAGGGCGCGGCGGACCCCGCGAAGATCGCCGTCGCCACCCATGTGGCCGGTGACGGCGCGACGGCTCTGCCCGACCCCTCCCTTGAGGCGGCCACGATCGTCCTCCAGCCCGGCGCGGCGTACGAGGTGCGCTTCGCCTGGGTGCCGTCCGAGGCGTGCCCGACGACCGGCGGCGAGCCCACGCCCGACCCGACGCCCAGCGGAGGCGGCACTACGCCGGAGGGCGGCTCGGAGGGCATGGAGGCCCAGCTGGGACGGACGGACGGCACGGTCGCCGACGGCAGCGTCGTGGTCACCCTGACCGCGGAGGCGGGCTCGCCCTCGGCGGGAGCGACGGTCCCCAACGCGTGCGCGGGCACGGTCTACCGGACCGGGATCCTGCCCACTTCCTGAGGCCGGGCCCCGCTAGGTCCTGTCTGACCATGCCCGCCTGCCTCGCGACGCCATGCACGCTCCCCCGAGCTCTTCGAGCAGGGGGTGCCCCCACTCGCCGCACCGGGCGCAGAGCCAAGTACATCCAGTACGAGGCCCTACGCCCGGCACGCCGAGAGCACGCACCTGACGCCGCGAGGCCGCCCTCCGGGCGACGACGCGAATGGTCAGACAGGCCCTAGGGCTTCGGGGCGGCTTCCGGCGCGGCTTGGGCCGCGTCGGGCAGCAGGCCGAGGCGCGTGTCGCGGGCGACCTCCGCCTCGCGCCGGAACAGCCGGAACCACATGAAGACGACGAAGCCGGCGAAGACGAACCACTCGCCGGTGTAGCCGAGGTTCTGGAAGGCCTTCAGGTCCAGGCCTGTGTTGCTCGGCGCGGCCGCCGGGACCGTCTTCATCCCGGGGTCGGCCTCGGTGAGCGTGACCCACGCGTCGTACACGTCGTCGCGTACGAGATTGACCAGCGACGCCGAGCTGATCGCGCCCAGCTGGCCTCGGGGCAGGCCGCCGGCGGCGCTGACCCCGTTGGACCCCGGGCTCTCGGAGGCCTGGAGCGCGCCCGTCACCGTGACCTCGCCCTTGGGGGCGGCCGGGGCCTTGGCGGCGCTCGCGTCACCGGGGAGCCAGCCGCGGACCACGGGGAGCGACTTGCCCTCGTCCGTGCGCAGCAGGGTCAGGACGTAGAAGCCGCGCTTGTCGTCCAACTCCCGGTCCGGCACGAGCAGTTGCCTGCCATACCGGCCGGTGGCCGTGGCCTGCTCGCCCGAGGTGTCCTGATCGACGGGCAGCAGCGCGTCGAGGGGCCTGGCCTCGGCCCGCCGGCCGTCCGCGCTCCGCTCGTGGGCCTGGGCCTTGGCGGACTCGTGGTCCTGCACGCGGTCCTCGAAGCGGCCGAGCTGCCAGGAACCCATGAAGATGCAGACGGGGACGGCCAGCACGACGAAGACGTTGATCCCCCACCAGCGGGGCGTCAGCAGAAACCGGTACACACCCCCACGGTACGGGGCTCCTGCGGGGGGCTGAGCCGTGGGGTAGGGCCCCTGCGGGGGGTGGCCGCCCGCCGGGCCGACGGCTCCGCGGCTTCACGCCGCGGATTCCGCCGCTCCGCGGCGACTCCCACCCGCCCGTTGCCCGGCGGTCCAAGGCGGGCCCGCGGGCGGGTGGGGCGAAGCGGCGGTTCAGGAGGTCCGCTGCTCCGGAAGGTGCCGCGCCGCGAAGTCCAGCTCCAGGGCCACCTGCTTGATCCGTTCGTCCACGACCAGTGAACCGTGGCCCGCGTCGTACCGGTACACCTCGTGCACCGCGCCCCGCGCGGCCAGCCGGTTCACGTAGTTGTCGACCTGGCGGATCGGGCAGCGGGGGTCGTTGACGCCCGCCGAGATGTACACCGGGGCCTTGACCCGGTCCACGTACGTCAGGGGGGACGAGGCGGCGAAGCGCTCAGGGACCTCCTCCGGCGTGCCGCCGAGCAGCGTGCGGTCCATGGCCTTGAGGGCCTCCATCTCGTCGTGGTACGCCGTCACGTAATCCGCGACGGGCACCGCGGCCAGGCCCACCGCCCACGCCTCGGGCTGGGTGCCGAGGCCGAGGAGCGTGAGATAGCCGCCCCAGGAGCCGCCCGCGAGGACGAGACGGTCGGGGTCGGCGAGACCCGACGTCACCGCCCACTCCCGCACCGCCGCGATGTCCTCCAGCTCGATGAGGCCCACGCGGTGCTTCAGGGCGTCCGTCCACTCGCGGCCGTACCCCGTCGAGCCGCGGTAGTTGACCCGCACCACCGCGTACCCGTGGTCGACCCAGGCCGCCGGGCCCGCCGCGAAGGAGTCGCTGTCGTGCCATGTGGGCCCGCCGTGCACCTCGAAGACGGTGGGGAGCGGCCCGGAAGTCCCGGCGGGCCGCTGCACGAGGGCGTGGACGCGGCCCCCGGGCCCCTCGACCCACACGTCCTCCACCGGGACGGACCTCGGCGCCTTCATGCCGGGCGGATCGAGGACGACGCCGCCCGACGTCGACCGCACGACCGGCGGCTCGGCGGCCGACGACCACATGTACTCCACGGTGCCGTCCGGGCGGGCGGTCGCGCCCGACACCGAGCCCGCGGGCGTCTCGATGCGCTCCAGCTCCCGTGAGGCGAGGTCGTAGCGGAACAGCTCGCCCCGCGCCTCGAAGCCGTGCGCGACGAGCAGCGCGGAACCGTCCGGATACCACTCGGCGCTCACGTCACCCGGCAGGCCGAGGTCGAGGTCGCTCTCCTCGCCCGACGCGACGTCCCACACCATCGGCTCCCAGCGGCCGCGCCGCTGGTGCCCGACCAGCAGGCGCGTGTCCCCGGCGACCGGCGCGAAGCCGAGCACCTCGAGGCCCAGCTCGACCGAGCCGCCCTTGGTGTCGTCCAGCTCGGCGACCGTGGAACCGTCCGGCCTGATCACGCGGAGCGCGGAGTGCATCGCGTCGCCGTGCTCCGTGTGCTCCACGGCGATCAGCGTGCCGTCGTGCGAGATGTCTCCCACGCCCGCCGACTCACGGTGGCGGTACACCTCGACGGGATCCGCGGCGGCGGCCGGGACGACATGGATGGTCGTGCCGTCCTCGTCCGTGGAACGGCCGACGACCACCGGCCCGCCGTCCCTGCCGAGCGCCAGGCCCGCGGGGTAGGAGGCGTCCAGTCCCGGCACGGCCGGCTCGTCCGGGCCGCCGGCGAAGGGCTGGCGCATCCACACGCCGAACTCGTCACCGTCCTTGTCGTTGAACCACCAGATCCACTCGCCGTCGGGGGACAGGACGCCGTCCGTCGTGCCGTTCGCCCTGTCGGTCACCTGGCGCTGGGAGCCGGTCTCCCTGTCCCAGGCGTACAGCTCGTACGTCCCCGTCGCGTTCGACACGAACAGGGAACGCCGCGGCGCGTCCTCGGCCCAGTCCGGCAGCGACACCCGTGGCGCCCTGAACCGCTTCTCCCAGTCCGGCATGGACCTTGACCCCGTGGCCTTCTCGGCACCCGTCTCGCTCATGCCCCCATAGTGCCTGGCCCCGCCCACAATTCGCTGGCGAGGTTCCCCAGCCTGTGGATAACTTTTCCGACCATGTACTCCCCGATGCCCGCCGACTGGCGCGAGACCAACCGCAGGCGCTGGGACGAACGCGTCCCGCTGCACCTCGCGAGCGACTTCTACGACGTGGACGGCTTCCGTGCCGGCAAGAGCGCCCTGCGCGACTTCGAGCGCGCCGAGGTGGGCGACGTACACGGCAAGTCCCTGCTGCACCTCCAGTGCCACATCGGCATGGACACGCTCTCTTGGGCCCGGCACGGCGCGTCCCGCGTCGTCGGGCTCGACTTCTCCGGGCGCGCCGTCGAAGCGGCCCGCGAGCTCGCCGCCGAAGCGGGCCTCGGCCCCGAGCGGGCCACCTTCGTCGCCGCCGACGTGTACGACGCCGTGACGGCGGTGCCCGACACCGCGTACGACATCGTCTACACCGGAGTGGGCGCGCTCTGCTGGCTCCCCGACATCCGGCGCTGGGCCGAGACCGCGGCCTCGCTCGTCGCCCCCGGCGGCTTCCTCTACCTCGCCGAGTTCCACCCGCTCACCGACATCCTCGACGACGCGACGGGCTCCCGTATCGAGCACGACTACTTCGCGCGCGACGCCTGGATCGAGGACGACCCGGCCGGTTACACGGACATGGACGCCGGTTGCTCGGACAAGGACGCGGGGGACGCGGCCACGGGCACGGCCCCGCCCACCGTCCACAACCGCAGCGTCGAGTGGCAGCACCCCCTCGGCGATGTCGTCTCCGCGCTCGCCGCGGCGGGGCTGCGCATCGAGTTCCTGCGCGAGCACGACACGACGCTCTTCCCCCGCTTCAGGGCGCTCGAAGGCCGCGACGGCGTCTACCGCTTCCCGGCCGACCGTCCGCGCATCCCGCTCATGTACTCCCTCAAGGCGAGCAAGGCCGGCTAGCCGCCTCGCGGCCGGGGCTCGCGGCCGGGGCTCACGGCAGTGGCGAAGGCGGCCGCAGCCAGCCCTCGCGGCCGGGGTCGAACTCGCCGAGCTTCGCCCAGTCCCAGGCCCGCAGCACCTCCCGCCCCTGGTCGTCGTCCCGCTTGATGACGGCGACGACGGCATCGGCGGTGTGCCGGGTCAGCAGCAGCGTCCGCAGGCGGGTGGCGACGCCCGCCCTGCGCCGGACGGGCGCCACCATCAGCTCGCTCAGCAGGAACACCCGCCCCGAAGCGGTCTGCTCCTCGATGCCCGCGGGCAGGATGCCGCGGAACCCCTCCCACCACTCGCCGGTGGGCGCCGCGCGGTAACCGTAGAGGCAGCCGACCAGACCCCCGGAGTCGGCGACGACCATGTCGAAGTCGGGCTGCTGCACGTCGTGTTCGAAGCGCCGCAGGAACCCCTGCCGGTCGCGGTACTCGGCGCCGGCCATCCCCCGATAGGCCTCGACATAGAGGTTGGCGACGGACTCGCGCTGCTGCTCCGCCTGCCAACGGCTCAGTCGCCGCAAGAACACCTCGGTCATGTACGCCTCCCGCCCCGCCCCGAAGGGGAACGACTCCCCCTGCACCCCGGACTCCGCATGGTGACAGTACGGAAGGGGCCAGCGGAACGGGGCGTCGGGGACCAACCTCCCGGCTCCCACGGCACGCCGGGCCCCTGCGGGGATTACCGAGGTCGGCCTATGGCGCTGTTTCATCCACGGCACCGAAAGGAACAAAGGGGGAGAAGCCCTCACGCTCAATGACGCTCCCTCTCTCAATGAGTCGAACGAGGAATTATGGCTGACCGTCCAGGCCCCTGGAAGCGGCAAGGTGTCATCCCGACGAGCAGACGGCCTCCGGAATCCCGCACCGATTACCGATCCGATTTCCGTACTAATTACGGTACGGATTACCGATCCGATTTCCGTACTGATCCGCTCTACCGGTCCCTGCTCCGGAGCTGGTGCGAGCAGGGCCGGACGGTGCCCGGCCGGCCCGACCCGGAATGGAACAGCCTGATCGGGCGCGATCCCTGGCCCCGTGGCTGACGAATCCACGTGGCATTCGGGTGAACCTTCCCGGTGCGTCAAAGGCTCGGTTTCCTCTATCCCCTTCACTCGTTAAGCAGAGCTCAGGTCACGGTGCGGGAAAGGAACTCCCCGCCCGGCCGCAGCCGCCGGTTAGGCGTGACCCGTAAGAAGGGAAAAGCTGTGAAGCTGAAGAAGAGCGCGACGATCGTCGCCGGTGCCGTCGCGGCCCTGGGCATGGGCGCACCGGCATTCGCGGACGCCGGGGCGCAGGGCAAAGCCATCGGCTCCGAAGGCGTGGTCTCCGGCAACGTCGTGCAGGTGCCCGTCCACGTGCCGGTGAACGCCTGTGGCAACACAATCAACGTCGTCGGGCTCTTCAACCCGGCCATGGGCAACAAGTGCGTCAACGACTGACGTAGGGCCCGGCTGTCCCAGTCGTGTCCCGGCCGCCCCCTGCGGCACCCGGCCGTGGGGCCGGCTCCCATCGCACAGAGAAAGACCACTCAATTGCGACAGGCTCTCAGTAAAGGAATGCTCTCCGCCGCAGCTGCCACGAGCATCCTGTCCCTGTCCGGCACCGCCGCGTTCGCGGACGCCGAAGCGGACGGTAAGGCCGTGGGCTCGTCCGGCATCCTGTCGGGCAACAACGTGCAGGCGCCCGTCCACGTCCCGGTGAATGCCTGCGGCAACACCGTGAACGGCGTCGGCGTCGCCAACCCGTCCATGGGCAACAAGTGCGCCAACGTGTCGACGCCGCCGCCCGCGAAGCACCACTCCCACCCCTCGCACGGGGACCGGGGCGAGCACCGCTCCTCCTCCGGTGGCGCCACCGCGCACGGTGTGGCGGCCAAGTCGTCCGGCGTCCTGTCGGGCAACAACGTGCAGGCGCCCGTCCATGTGCCGGTCAATGCCTGCGGCAACACCGCGGGCGTGGTGTCCGTGGCCAACCCGGCCATGGGCAACAAGTGCGCCAACGTCTCCTCGCGGCACGACGACGGCCCGCCGCCCGAGGCCACCAAGCCGAAGCCGAAGCCGAAGCCGGAACCCCGGCCCCGGACCGAGCCCGGCCCCAAGGAGCCCTCCAAGGTGGTGCCGCCGCGGAACCCGGAGCACGAGCCGCACACGCCCCGGCCCGACCGCCCGGAGCGGGCGGCCGCCCCTGAGGGCGTGCTGGCCGAGACGGGCACGGACGAGGCGCTCCTGGGCGCGGCCGCCGCGAGTGCCGCGCTGCTGCTCGGCGGCGCGATCCTCTACCGGCGCCGTGGGGCCGCAGCGGCGGCCCGGAAGTAGCCCGCACCGCCCCTGAGGGGCGTGCCGACCGCACGCCCCCGCACGAGAGCCCCGACACCGGCCAGGTGGCGGGGCTTTTCGTTGCGGGATCTCTGAGTGAGCGGGGGCCATGAGTGAGCCGGGGAGTTGTCCGGAGCGGCAGCCGCCGACGGGGAAGTCTGGACGCGATCGCTTCCCCGCCGGCGCGGGAGGTGGGGCGGTCGGCCCGTCGGGGAATGTCGCTCACCCACGGCATGGCTGCCGACGGCTGGCGGTGCAGCGACCCGGTCCGTCCCATGAAGCGCTTTCAGTGCACCACCTGACGGGCCGCGCGGTGCGCGGGCTTCACCCGTTCGCCCGCCACGTCACTCAGAAGAGCGGCCGGGCCCTGGTGGCCCGGCTTCCGTGGACCATCGCATGCACGGAAGCCGGGCCGGGTGCCGTCTCCGCGTCACCTGAGGCGACAGTAGGGGCCCCTGACCGCGCGGGGACGTGCCACGCCTGGAGGCGGCCGTGGTTCCACCCGATCAGCGCGGCCGTGCCCCCGCCGGTGGGGGCACGGCACGGCTCGGGTCACGCGTCGGTGACGGCACGCTCCCGGGTCGACTGGCCGGGCACGACGGCGGGGGCGTGGCCGCCCGGTCCGGTCCCGCGGGAGAGGACCGCGAGCGCCCTGCGCACGAGGCGGCCCGCGCCGTCCCGCAGGCGCCGCGTCACATGGCGCAGCCACAGGCGGCGCATGGCCGCTCCGGGGGCGGGGTCGTCGCCCGCGTACCAGGCGAGTTCGCCGGGCGGTGCCGCCACCGACCCGCCCGGCCAGGGCCGGGGCCGGGGCAAGGAGCGCAGCGCGGTGAGCGGGGCGTAGTTCTCCACCACGAAGGTGCGGCCCTCAAGGGGGTGCGGGGAGGGCAGGGGCCGGTGCGTGAGGTCCAGGTGCAGCGCGCGCACCACGTCCGTGCCCGCGCCGTCGGCGAAGAGGCGGAACTGGGCGCCGGGGCGCGGGTTGAAGTCGATGAGGTGGAACGCCCCGGTCGCGGTGTCCCTGCGGAAGTCCAGGTCGAACACGCCCCGGTAGCCCAGGAAGGCGATCAACTGCTGCGCGGACGACCACAGTTCGGCGTTGTGGGCCCACTCACCGCTGACCGTCAGGCCCGCCGAGCGCGGCCATGAGCGGTGCTTGCGGCCGGTGCCGCCGCCGCGTACGACGCCGCCCCGGCCGGCGTATCCGTGGACGAACCAGTCCGCGTCCCGGGCGCCGGGCACGAAGGCCTGGAGCAGCAGGCGGCTGCCGGCCTCGGCCCCGCGCTCGAACAGGGCCGCCGCCTCGTGCGGGGAGCCGATCAGGGTGGTGCTGCGCAGCCCCGCGTCCTGGGGGAGCAGCCAGGGGCGGCTCCACTTCGCCACGGTGGGGATCCCGAGCCGGGCCACGGCGCCCACGGCGTCGGCGGCGGACTCCGGCGCCAGTGTCGTCGGATGCGCGACCCCGGCCCGCGCGCACACCTGCGCCAGGCTCTCCTTGTCGGCGACGCGCTCGGCGGTGTCGCCGGTCGGGCGGGGCAGCAGATAGCGGTCGCTCAGCTCGGCGTGCAGGGCGCCGATCGCGAGGGCGCCTGCGTCGTCCAGGGGGATCAGCACGGCGGGCGCCGTGAAGTGGCGTGTGACCCGGCGCAGCGTGGCGGCCACCTCGGCGAGCGGGGCGCCCGGAGCGGGCGGCCGATGCATCCGGTGCAGATGCCGGGAGTGGCGTACGGGGCTCTCGTGGTCGTCGGCCACCAGGTGCACCTGCACTCCCGCGCGCCCCAGGGAGCGTACGGCGCCCAGCGTCCCGTGATGGAAGGGATTGCGGTCCATTCTCAGGAGGACCGCGGGAATTCTTGTATCCAGGGGAGTCACATTCGACCTCGCTGCTCGATCGTCCATACGGGCGATGTGGCGGAACGCGGGATTAGAAACTCGATTGGCGTAATAGGAATAAGTATGACGGAGTGTCAGTGCGGGGTGGCTGAGAAAGAGGAGCGGTTATGGATGCAGGGCTTCGGCGGCGCGGTGGACGGTTCGTCTTTCTCGCGGTCGGGATCGTTTCGGCGGTGACCCTCGCCTCCGCCCCGGCGCATACGACGGGCATCGCGCGCGAGGGCGATCCGTCGGGGGCCCTTCCGCCGCCCCCGGTGGCCTCCGTGGGCCCGGTGATCCCCGCGCTCCCGGCGGCTCCCGCCGACAAGGCGCCCGCGGAGAAGGCGCCCGCCTTCGGGGCGTATCTCGACTACGGGCCCCGCGGGGTCGCGCGCATGAGCGAGCTCAGCGAGTGGCTCGGCGGGGCCGAGCTGCGGGTCGGCCACACCTACCTCCCCGGCGACCGCTGGAGCAACATCGAGGGCGCCCCGCGCTTCCTGGAGGCCTGGGCCGCCTGGCGCAAGGAGAAGGACGACAGGCTCTTCGTCCTCAACGTCCCGATGCTCGAACGCAACGAGGAGGGGGTGAGCGACCGCGAGGTCGCCGGGCTGCTGCGGCAGGGCGCCGCGGGCCGCTTCGACCACCACTTCCGGGTGCTCGCCGAACGCCTGGTCGACCTCGGCGTGCCCGACACGGTGATCGTGCCGGGCTGGGAGATGAACGGCACGACCTACACCCATCGCTGTGGCCCGGACCCGGAGTCCTGGAAGAAGTACTGGAACAGGATCGTCACCACGATGCGCTCGGTGGCCGGACAGAGGTTTCGGTTCGACTTCACACCCAACAGAGGGCGTGACGCCGTTCCTTGGACGCAGTGCTATCCCGGTGACGACGTGGTCGACATCATCGGTATGGACTCGTACGACCAGCCGCGCGGTATGTCATTCGACGAACAGGTCGAGGAGCCCTTCGGGCTCCAGGACCACGTCGACTTCGCGGCGGCGCACAAGAAGCCCATCTCTTATCCGGAATGGGGACTTTTCCGTAACGGCGACAACGAAGAATATATGCGCCGGATGCTGAAATGGATGGACGAGAAGAAGCCTTTGTACAACACCGTCACCGACTACTGCCCGCACGGCGTATGGCAGTGCAAGGCGAACCCCGGCGCGTCGGCGGTCTACCGCGATCTGCTCTCCGGGCGCGACAGCACACCGACTGTGCCCTCCGTGCCCACTGTGCCGACCGAGCCGGTGGCGCCGCCCGAGTGTTCACCGCTGGCCCTCGGCGACTGGGTCGAGTACTGGCTGGGCGGGAAGCTGTGCCTGCGGTTCGACTGGTGGCAGGGGACGCGGCGCTCCTGAGGCGGCGGCAGGCGGCGCGGGCCCTCACGAGGTGCCCCCGCCGCCACGGCCCGCCTCCCGCTTGTCCCGCGCCTCCCGCTCCCGCTCCCGCATCCGTTCCTTCGCCCACTGCCGGGCCGACGCGTCCCAGAGCGCCGCCGACAGCAGGGGAGCCGTCCGCCTGCGGGCCAGCAGGAAGCGCCGGTTGGTGACCGGTTCGGGCCGCCAGTGGTGCTTGTAGGGCTCGTCGCCGCGCAGCAGGCTCAGCGCGCGCCGCTGTTCGCCGCCGGTGTGGCGGGTGCACGCGTTCAGAAGCATCGTCGCCACGTCCACCTTGCGCTCCCGCAGGCGCGGATGCGCGCCGTACAGGTAGCCCCCGGCCAGCGTGCCGGAGAGCAGCGTCAGATCGGCGGCCATCACCTCGCCGTCCAGGTGGAACTCGGTCACCACCGCCTCACCGGCCGCGACCATGGGCCGCATCGAGCGCAGCAGGTGCTCGCGGAACCGCGGCTGAAGGTGCTCGGAGGTCACCTTGCGGCCCTGCCACTGCAACTCGTGCAGGCGCAGCAGGGTCTCGACCGACGCCTCCACCTCCTCGGCGGGCACGGTGCGCGCCTGCACACCCAGCGCCGCCAGCTTGCGCATCTTGGCGCGGGTGCGCTGGGCCCGCGGCGTCGGCAGCCGCTGGAGCAGCTCCTCCATGGGCAGCGGGGGAAGTTCGAGGCAGGGGGAGTCGGCCAGCGCCCGCTTCGGCCCGGGCCACCGTTCGTGGACCGCCTCGACGCAGGCGCCGGGGCGGACCTCCCCGAAGTCGATCAGCGCGGTCGAGGCCAGCGGGCGCAGGCCCGCCACCAGTGCCTCGGTCCCGGCCTCGCGCAGGTCGCCGTCCACCAGCACGTCCGAGAAGTCGGAGATCGCGCCGCCGAGCGGCTTCAGCGCCGGCAGCGGTCGGGCCACCCGCATCATCGGGGCGGCGGCGACGAGCCGCTCGCCCTCGTGGACCAGGAGCACCCGCAGCCGCCCGCGCCGTCCGTAGGACCGCCACCAGGAGGAGAGCCACGCGTGGCTCTGGAACGGCGTGGCCGCCTCGCAGGACCGGTGCAGCCGCGCCCACTGGTCGGCCAGCGCCTCGAACTCGCCCTCGTCGGCGCACACCCGCGTGACGAGGAGACCCCTGCCGGTGGCCGTACCGGTGGCCGTACCCGTGGCCGTGCCCGTGCTCGTCGCCGTGCTCATGTGGCGCTCCGGGCCAGGGCGGACGCCGGTCCGGGGACCGAGGCGGCGGCGGGCGCCTCCGTACGGCCCCGGGGGCGTACCAGGAGAGCGAGCCCGCCGAGCAGGCCGCCCGCGCAGCCGCCGACCAGGGTCGTCACCCCGGTGGAGAGCGAGGACGGCTCGGTGGGCTCAAGGGCCCGGGAGAACGTGAGCAGTTTGACCTGCGTGCTGTCCTTGGCGTGGTTGGCGTTCGTGGCGAGCGACCTTGCCACCGCGTTCGCGGTCACGGCGGCCGCCGACGGCTTCCCCGACCGTGCGGAGATCGAGATCATCGGCGCGTCGGGGGAGGTGGCCACCTGCACGCTGTCCCGCAGCTCCGCGGCCGTCATGCCCGCCTCCACCTGCGCGTCGCCCAGCACGGCCACCTGGGCGGCCACACGGCCGTACGCCTGGGCGAACCCCAGCGCCGTGGCCGGATCCGCCTTGGCCTGCGGTACGGCGACGACGTAACTGGTGGCGGTGTACTGCGGCGTCTGGAACACGCCGTACCCGCCGCCCACCAGGATGCCGGCCGCCGCGCAGGCCGGCAGGGGCCACCAGCGGGGCAGCCGGGCCAGGCGGGCGCGCAGGGCGTCGGCGCGCGACCGCTCGTTCACGGAGTCGCTCATCGAGGATTCACCTCCAGGGTCGGGCCGGAGACAACCGACGCGTAGACGCGCATCAGCTGGTCGGCGCTTCGGGCGATGCTGTAGTGCCCCACCGAGGGGGGCGCCGAGCGGCGCGGGGGGCGGGCGCCGCGCAGGCCGTAGAGGGACTGCGCGAAGGAGTCCGGGTCGCTCGGGCGGTACGAGGCGTTGGCCCGCGCGTCGGCGGGCAGGTCGTCGAGGGCGGGGCACGAGGCGTAGAGCACGGGGAGCCCGCAGGCCAGGCCCTCCACGAGCGCGAGCCCGAAGGCCTCCTCGGGGGAGGGGGAGGCCAGCGCGTCCATGGCGGACAGGAGCGCGGGCAGGGCGGGGGCGCCGTTCCCGCCGGTCTCGCTCTCGTCGTGGGCGGCCTCGCCCGCGAACCGCACCCGGTCGGCGAGGCCGAGGCGGTGGGCCAGCTGCCGCAGCTCCTGCTCCTGGGGGCCCGCGCCGACGAGCAGCACGGCGACGTCCTCGGGCAGTTGGGCCGCCGCGTGCAGGAGTACGTCGAAACGCTTGCCGCCGGTGAGGCGGCCCACGCCCCCGATGACGAACGCGGAGTCGGGCAGGTGCAGCCACCGCCGGGTGCGGACCCGGGCCGCCGGGTCGAACCGGAAGCGGTCCACGTCGATGCCGTTCGGCACCACCCGGATGCGCCGCCGTGGCACGCCCCAGCGGTGCAGCCGCTGTCCGACGGCGGGGGAGACGGCGACCGTCATCCGCCCCAGCCGCTCCCCGGCGAGGTACAGCGCGCGGACGCCCGCCGTGAGCGGCCGGCCTTCCATCTGCGAGTCGCCGAGGGAGTGTTCGGTGGCCACCACCGCGCGCACCCCGGCCAGGCGGGCCGCGAGGCGCCCGTACAGGCAGGCGCGGTAGAGGTGGGTGTGGACCGCGTCGTACCGGCCGGCCCTGATGACGCGGGCCAGCCGGGGCAGCGCCGCCACGTCGCGGTTGCCGGACATGCCGAGGTCGGTCACGCGCGTGCCGTCGGCCATGATCCCGCGCGCCACGGCGCCCGCGTCGGTCAGCGTCACGACGTCGCACCGCACCGGCAGGTGGCGCAGCAGCAGGCGCAGTTGCTGTTCGGCGCCGCCGACGCCGAGGCCGGTGATGACGTGCAGGACCTTCATCCGGTGACCGCCGAGCGGTCCAGGGCGCGGTGCCTGAGCCGGTTCGTCCACAGCTTCAGGCGCAGGCGCGAGGCCGAGTCGTTCTGGCCGATGTGCACGCGGGGCAGCGCGTACGGACCGGTGAGCGGGCCGGGCGCGATGGCGCAGGCGTAGCGGTACCCGGCGTTCCGTACGGCGGTGACCACCCGCTCGTCGACGTGGCCGTACGGATAGCAGAAGCCCCCCACCTCGGTGCCGGTCAGGCCGGTCAGCGCCGCCCGGCTGCCGCTGACCTCGCGGTGCAGGGTCTCCTCGTCGGCGGTGGTGAGGTCGACGTGGGTCAGCCCGTGCGAGGCGACCTCGACGCCGCTCGCGGCGGCGTGCCGGATGCCGTCGGCGCCCAGGAGCGGCTTGCGGGGGCCCAGCGGGTCCCAGGCGTTGTCGCCGTCGAGGCGGCCCGGCAGCACGAACAGGGTGGCCGTGCAGTCGTGGTGCCGCAGCAGCGGCAGGGCGAGGTCGACGAAGTCGCGGTAGCCGTCGTCGAAGGTGAGCCCCACCAGGCCGCGTTCCTCGCCCCGCGCGCAGGCGTCCATGAGGTGGCGCATCGACACCCCGCGCAGGCCCTGGTGGCGCAGCCAGCGCAGCTGGGCGGCGAGGCGGTCGGGGGAGACGGTGACGCGGTACGGATCGTCGGTGGGGTCCCCGACGGAGTGGTACATCGCGATCCACGCGGACGGCCGGGGCGGCCCGGTCCGCGGGAGGGGCTCGGCGGAAGGGGCGGGCGGGGTGAGGTCAACGGGCATGACGCAGCTTTCCTGTGACGGAGCGGAGGGCGGACGGCCAGGGCTGGGCGCGCAGGAGCAGGCCGAGCAGCACGAAGGAGACGGTGACCACCGCGCCGGACGCCAGGACGGCGAGGGCCGGCTGCCCCACCCGCTCCACGCACAGGGCGCCCAGTGCCGTGGCACCCCCGGCGGCGGCCACGAGGCGCCCCAGCTGCCCGGCGAGCCTCCGCGTCCTGATGGGCACGGTGTCCGGGCCCATGCCGCGCAGCAGGAGCAGCGCGCTGACGCAGATGCCGGTGGCGTTGGCCGCGGCGATGCCGTGGACGCCCCAGGTGCCGACGGTGAGGAAGCCGATGCCCGCGGTGGTGACGATGCCGGTGAACATCGCGTAGCAGGGGATCCAGGTGGTCCTGGCGAGGGAGAAGTGGGCGCGGGCGAGCGCGCCCACCAGCGTGTGCCCGAGCAGGCCGAGGGCGTAGACGCGCATGACGGACGCGGTGACGGCGGTGTCCCACGCGGTGAACGCACCGCGCTGGAAGAGCAGTTCGATCAGGGCGGGCGCGGAGGCGATGACCGCGGCGGTGCCGAGCAGCACCACGCAGCCCGCGAGGACGACGTCGCGCTCCACGCGGTCCCTGGCCCGCTCCGTCTCCCCGGCCGCCAGCGCGCGGGCGACCACCGGGAAGGTGACGGTGCACAGCATCAGGGAGAGGACCATCGGCATCTGCGCGACCTTCTGCGCGTAGTTCAGATGCGAGATGGCCCCGGCGGGCAGCGACGAGGCCAGGAAGCGTTCGATGAGGACCTGCGACTGGCGGCAGAGCGCGAAGAGCAGGACCGTCCAGATGATCGCCGTCTGGAGCGTCGCGGCCGCCACCGACCCCTCGGTGGCCGGGGCGGCGGCGGGACCGCGCCTCAACTCCCGCCACAGAGAAGGCGCTTGTACGACCACCATCAGCGCGCCGCCCACCGCGACACCCGCCGCCGCGGCCCGCACACCCCAGGGCGCCGCCAGCACGAACAGGGCGGTGATGATGGCCGCGTTGTAGGCGACGTACACGGTCGCGGGCGCGACGAACCGGTGGTGTGCCCGCAGCGCCGCGCTGCAATAACCGGTGAGACCGAAGGTGAAGGCACAGGTGGCGGTCAGCCGCGTACAGTCCACGGCGGCCTGTCGGTCGGGCAGCCCCGGCGCCAGCAGCGCCACCACGTACGGCGCCGCCGCCATGAGCACCAGCGACGCGGCGGCGAACCACAGCGACATCCGAGGCAGCGACGCCCGCACGAGCGCCCGGACCGGGTCCCCGGCGGCGTCGTCCGCGCGGCGGGCGAGGGCCAGGCTGAACGCCGGTACGAGGAAGAAGGCCAGGCCGTCCTCGATGAGCAGCGTCGCCGCCAGTTCCGGGATCGTCCACGCGACGAGGAAGGCGTCGGTGTCGGTCCCGGCGCCGAAGAAGTGCGCCAGCGTCTGGTCCCGCACGAGGCCGAGGAGCGAACCGGCCACCGACAGCGCGGCGGTGACCAGCCAGGCCTTGGCGAGGAACGACCCGCCGCTCTTCGCGGCCGGTTTCCCCGTCCCGGGTGGGGGCGGCGCCTGCTCCGCGGCCACCGAGGGCGGCACGGTCGTCATCGCGCGCCCGCCTCCCCCGGCAGCCCGCGCGGGCCTGCCGCCGCCTGCGAGTGCTCCTGCGGCCGGGCGGGCGAGCCGACCGCCCACCACGCCGCGACGCCGAACGCGACGGCCGTCAGCACGGTCGAGGGCCCGCCGATATCGGCGTACACGAAGTCGACGAGCTGCCAGATCAGCAGTCCGCAGGCCAGCAGCGCGCAGTCCAGCTCAGGACCGCCGGGCCCGTCCGGCCGGGCGCACCGGCGCTTCCACCGCCGCAGCCCGCACACGAGCAGCGCCACCCAGCCGCCGGCCAGCGTGACGAGACCGAGCAGCCCCTGCTCGCCGAGCACGAGCAGGTACATGTTGTGCGGGGACAGGAGCGGCTGGCGTACGAAGCCGCTGCCCGCCCCGGCGGTGTCGCTGCCGGAGGACAGGGCGAGCGAGGCGTGGCTGTCGCGGTGGTTGGGGAAGCCCTTGAGGCCGACGCCCGTCACCGGCCGCTCGCGCCACATGTCGGCCGAAGCCGCCCACATCGTGTACCGGTCGGTGACCGACTGGTCGGGCGTCCCGGTGACCTGGCTGATGCTGCTGAGCCGTTGCTGGAGCATGGCCGAGCCCACGCCGAGCCCCGCGACCAGGACCACGGCCGCCGCGCCCCCGGCCAGCAGGACCCGGCCCGCCCGGCGCGCCCCCGCGAGCAGCAGGACGCCGAGGCAGGCCGCCGCCGTCGCGATCCACGCCCCGCGGCTGAAGGACAGGGCGAGCGGCACGGTCAGCAGGGCCGCGCACACCGCCGCCGCACCCCGCTGGCGCGGCGCGTGCGGGCGGAAGGCCAGCGCGAGGGCGCAGACGATCCCGTAGGAGACGACGGTGGCCATCCCCATGACGTCCGTGGAGCCGAACGTCCCCACCGCGCGGATGTCCTCGCCCATGTACGAGGCCCCGGTGCCGGTCAGGTTCTGGTGTACGCCGATGGTGCCCTGCCACAGCGCCAGCGCCACGAACGCCCAGGCGATCACCCGGAAGTGGCGCGCGTCGCGGATCAGGACGAGCACGGCCGCGGGCACCAGCACGAAGATCTGGAGGTAGCGCGCGGCCCCGGCGACGCCGGTCGCGGCGGAGGCGGCCCCGCAGGCGGCCACGGTGACGCCGACGACCGGAAGTCCGAGGAGCACGGCGGCCGTCCGGCTCAGCGGGCGCCGCCGGGTGCGTGCGAGATGGACGGCGCAGAGGCCGACGAGGAGGGCCGAGGCCGCGTCGGCCACCGTCCCGGTCCCGCCGCCGCCCGACGCCTCGCCACCGGATTCCGGCACGGGCAGCGCGAGCAGCGCGATCACCAGGACCACCGGCAGGACCGGGGCGCTGCGCCCGAGCTCGCGCAGGACGACGTCGCGTGGGGTCACCGCGCTCAGCTCCCCGTGCGGCGGACGAGACAGCCGAGGGTGCGCAGCAGGATGCACATGTCCTGCCAGAAGGTCCAGCTGTCGATGTAGGCGTTGTCGAAGCGGCACCGGTCCTCGATGGAGGTGTCCCCGCGCAGCCCGTGGATCTGGGCGAGCCCGGTGATACCGGTCGGCATCCGGTGCCGCCGCGCGTAGTCCGGGTAGGTCTGGCTGAACCGCTCGACGAAGAAGGGGCGTTCGGGGCGCGGTCCGACGAGGCTCATGTCGCCGCGCAGGACGTTCCACAGCTGTGGCAGCTCGTCCAGCGAGGTGCTGCGCAGGAAGCGGCAGAAGGCGTTCATGCGGTGCTCGTCCGCGACGCTCCACCGGGTGGCCGCCTCCTGGGAGTCGGCGGGCCGGTGGGTGCGGAACTTCAGCAGGGTGAAAAGCCGCCCGTCCTTGCCGACACGTTCCTGCCGGAAGATCACGCCGGGCCCTTCCACGGTCCGCAGCACCAGCGCGCAGACCAGCAGCACCGGGGCGGCCGCGAGGAGCAGCACCCCCGCCACCGTGACGTCCAGCAGCCGCTTGCCGAAGCTCGTCCCGCGGTGCCCTGCGAACGCCAGCGGACGGCAGGCGAACCCGGCGACGCGCTGCCTGGCGTCCTGCCGCGGCAGGGCCTCGGCGGGGCGCGGGTCGATCTCCCACAGGTCGCAGCCGAGGCCGCCGAGCACCGGCACCATGCCCGCGAGCGCGGGGCCGCGGCCGGTGAGCAGCAGCACAGTGCGTACGTCGTTCTGGATGACGGCCCGGTGGAGTTCGTCCTCGGTGCCGAGCACGGGCAGTTCGGGGGCGGACCCGTCGGGTGGCTCCGCGGCGTCACCCGCCGCTTCGGACCCCGCCGCCCCGGCCGTCTCGTGGTCGGTTCGCCGCTCGGCCTCGCTCACCACGCCCACCGGCCGCATCCCGCAGCGGGGACGCCGCAGCAGCGCGGCCGCCACGGCCCGCGCCTCACCGCCCGGCCCGAGCACGAGCACCGGCCGGGGTCTTCGCGCGGCGCTCGCCCGCCGCCGCCAGTGCACCAGGGCTCGCCCGGCGACGGCCAGCAGACACTGGGCCGCGCCGAGCGTGGCCAGCGTGGACAGGGGGAGCGGCGGCACCGGGGCGGGCAGGGCCGGGGCGAGGACGGCGGTGAGGGCCCAGCCGAGCGCGACCCGCCCGGCGAGCGAAGGCACCTCGTCGAGCGTGGCGGGCAGCGCGGTGTACGCGTACAGCCGCCCCTGCGCGTTCAGGGCGAGGACGACGGCGAGCAGCAGCGGCGCCAGCGCCACGTACGCCCCCGGATCGTCGAGGAGGAGCGGCGCGAGCAGCGCCCCCGCGCAGTCGGCGGCCACCAGGGCGACGACCGGGCGCCGACGGCGGGAGGGGGGCCGCGGGCGGGCGTCGGCGCGCGCGCCCACCGCTCCCCGGGGGGCGACGACGAAGGAGCCGGGCGGGGCCTGGGTGTCCCGCCGGGACTGACCTGACGAGGAGGCGACGGTTCGTTCCGCACTCACGGGGTGGTGCACTCCCTGTAGTCGGGGGCGTCGGGAGCCTCGGCGGCCTCGGTGGGCTCCGCTCCCAGAAGCTCGCGGTACACCACGCCGATCGCGGCCGAGGCGTGCCGCGCGTCGTGGTGGTCCAGGACATGCCGGCGGCCTCGGCGGCCGAGCGCGTCGCGCAGCTCCCCGTCCCGCAGCAGCGTGACCAGGGCCCGGCCCAGCGCGGCGGGGTCCTCCGGCGGTACGAGCGCGTGCGCGCGGCCGTCGGGCGGCAGGCTCTCCCGGGCGCCGTCCACATCGGCGACGACGACCGGCCGGGCGCAGGCCATGGCCTCAAGCGGGGCCAGCGCCATGCCCTCCCACCGGGAGGGCAGCACCACCACGTCGGCCGCCCGGTACCAGTCGGCGGCGTCCCGCGCGGCCCCGGCGAACACCACGGACGGGGCCGCCGCCGCGCGCAGCCGGGCGGCATCGGGTCCGTCCCCCACGAGCACCAGGCGGGCGCCGGGCACCCGCTCGGTCACCGAGGCCCAGGCGCACAGCAGGACGTCCTGACCCTTCTGCCGGCACAGCCTGCCGACGCACACCACGAGGGGGACGCCCGCGAAGGATGCGGGCAGCAGCCGCGCGCGGGCCGCGTGCGGCGCGCCGGGCCCGAAGCGGTCGACGTCCACGCCGTTGGGGACCACCGAGAAGGAGCCGTCGACGCCCGCGCGGACGCCGGTGAGCCGTTCGGCCTCGCTGACGCAGACGATGCGCGTCGCCCAGCCGGCCGCGTGCCGCTCCCAGAGCCGGGCCAGGAGGGCGGTGGCCCCGCCGACCGCCTCGAAGGACCAGGCGTGCGGCTGGAAGACGGTCGGGATCCGCCCGCGCAGGGCGAGCCGGGCGGCGAGCCCGGCCTTGGCGCTGTGGGCGTGGACAAGTGTCGGCCGTACGGCGTCGATGACGCGGCTCAGCTCCCGGACCTCGGCGCGCAGGCGGGGACCGGGGGAGCGCGACGCCGACCAGGGGTGGCCGCGCACGCCGCCGGGGGCGCCGCTCAGCGCCCGGGGCAGGAAGCCCTCGTGCGGGCAGGCCACGTGGACGTCCATGCCCGCCGCCGCCTGGGCGCGGGCGAGATCGACGACGACCCGTGCCACACCGCCGTCCACGGGCTGGCTGACGTGCAGGATCCGTGGCGAGAGGGGTGCCGGCGGCAGGGGCATGCGCAACTCCCTGGAGTCGGTGACGAACACGCGACGCGGGCCCGGGGAGTGGCGCATGACGGCGTTGGCCTTCCGAAGTGTGAAGAGCTCTGACCACAGCGGAGATGAGAGGTTGGCATTGAATGCGATGGTCCGACACATATGACTGAAATGCCGGATTCAGGAGGGCAACTGTAACGGCTGCGCGGTGCCGCTCCGTCAACCCGCGTACGTGTGTCGGATTCGTGAAGGGCGGGAACGGCCCGGCGGCCGTGAGTGCGGCAGGCGCCCCCGTGAGCTGGTACGGCCCCCCGTCGGCGCGTCAACCAGCGCTGCCGCCACGGCAATCGGAGCTGTCGCACATCACTCGTCCGGGCGCACAACTCGCCGTGCCGATCGGCAGTTGATCCCACGTACGGGCACACGGCCCGTACGGCACACCCTCACAAGGAGCACTACTCCATGTCGCGTACCACCAAGGCCCTCGCCCTGTCCGCCGTCGCCGCCGCCGCGATGGCCGCGGGCGCGGGCGTCGCCACCGCCGACGCCGGCGCGCAGGGCACCGCCGTCCACTCCCCCGGTGTGGTCTCCGGCAACGTCGTCCAGGTGCCGGTCCACGTGCCCGCGAACGTCTGCGGCAACACCGTGAACGTCATCGCTCTGCTGAACCCGGCGTTCGGCAACGCCTGCGCCAACGTCTGACAGGTCGTCACCGAACGGCCGTCCCCGCCTCGGCGGGGGCGGCCGTTCGGCGTGCCGGGGGCGGCGACAGGCCTCCCGGTGCCCCGAATGGGGGCCGGTGGCGCGAGCGGCCGACCACCCGTCACATCCCGGGAGCCACCTGCGCGAACGCGCCCCGGCCCCGGAGCCGTGCAGCACGTACCGGAGTCCTTCGGTTGCGGGCCGCGTGCACCGCTTCCACGGTGATCACAAGATCCGAAGCACCACCGAAAGGGACTCACCTATGCGCGCTCTGCCCGTACGGCGTATCGCGACCTCCGCCCTGTGCGCGACGCTGCTCCTCGGCACGGCCGGCACCGCCATCGCCCTCTCCGGCGACGACACACCCCGCGACGACGAGACCCTGACCGAGCACCGTGCGCCCGCCCCGGCCCCGGAGACGATGCTGGCCCAGGCCAAGCAGCTCCACGACGCCGCGGGGGTCATCACCCCGGCCACGGAACTGCTCACCGCGGTGCTCAAGGCGCCGGGCAACAAGCTCTCCCCCGAGGACGTCAGGAAGCACAGGGAGGCCATGAAGCGGGCGGTGGCCGCCGCCCGTACGAAGACGCCCGTGGCCCCGGCCGACCCCGCCGTCGTCCAGCTGCCCGAGCAGCCCGCCGGCAGCGTCCCCCGCGACACCAAGGCGCCGGCCGACCCCAGGGCGAGCGCCCTGGCCGCGCTCCAGAAGGCGGACGCCAAGCTGCTCAGGGCCGCCGGGGCGGGCGACGCCGCGGCCGTCCGGGCACAGGCACCCACGGTCATCACCGGCATCGTCAACATGACCGCCGCCACCCTGCTCGTCGGCGACATGCCCGCACCCAACCTGGCGGGTCTGCCGCCACTGCCGAAGGCACCCGAGTCCCAGGGCCTGCCGACCACAACCCTGCCGCAGACCCCGGCCGTGCCCGAGGCCGCCAAACCCTGAGGGCCTTTCCCGGCGGGCAGTTGATATGAGAATGGGACGTGTTCCTTGTCTTCTTCATTCGAGTGGGGTCGGCGGAAGTTTGTGGACCCGGGGGTTTCCGTACTCGCCCGTGCTCGTTGGGCCCGGTGAAGTGAGACGCCAGGCAATCGATGCCTGAACGGTGCCCCCATAGGCGACACGCGTTGCCGAAGAAAGGAACATGATGAAGGCCCTGAAGGCTGCTGCCGTCCTCGCCGGTTCGATCGCCATCGCCGGTTCCGCCGCGCCCGCCTTCGCCGGCGACCTGACGCCCACCCGCCTGACCAGCGAAGTCGAGTCCCTCGCCACCCAGCCCCTGCTGGACCCCAAGCCGGGCGACACGAACCTGATCGACACCAAGAAGGGCGCGTCCGTCGTCAACACCGTCTCGGACGCCGCGGGCCGCATGAACACCACTGGCGGCCCCACGAAGCTCATCGGCGGGCTTCCCGCCGCCTCGTAACCCGCGGCCATTCCCTTTCCCCGGTGTATCGCCCCGGCCGGAAAGGGGAGAACGATCCGCGTGCCATCGTCCGGCCCTCCGCGGCCGGGCGACGCAAGGGCCGGTCACCTCTTCCACAGGCCGGCCCTTGCGCGTGTCCCCGTCCGTACGCCAACACGGAGCGTACGAAGGTAAGTTCGACCGGCGGGTGTATCCGGCCCGCCCAGTGTGACCCCATCGTGTGATGACGGGCCAGGGATCGGCCACATGGGTGACAACGGAGCCGGACCGGCCCCGCGGCGTCTATACCGTTCCCTCCATGACCTCAGCAGCCGGTGAACAGCACCCCTCCGATGCGACCGCGCCCGGAACGGAACCGCGCTGATGAGCACCACCGACCTGCCGCGCCGCGTTCCGCGCCAGGCAGCCGGGGCGCACCGCGCGGACGGCGCGACGCCACCGGAAGGCGACCACCGGCCCGAGGGGGGCCGGTGGTTCGGTTTTCTCCTGGTCACCACCGGCGCGGCGGGGCTGCTGGCGGCGTGGGTCATCACGCTCGACAAGTTCAAGCTCCTCCAGGACCCGGACTACACGCCGGGGTGCAGCATGAACCCGGTGGTGGCGTGCGGGAACATCATGAAGAGCGCCCAGGCGTCGGCGTTCGGATTCCCCAACCCCATGCTGGGCCTCGCCGCCTACGCCGTCGTGATCGTCGCCGGGGTGAGCGTGCTGGCGGGCGCCCGCTTCCCGCGCTGGTACTGGCTGACGTTCAACGCGGGCGCGCTTTTTGGCGTCGCGTTCTGCACGTGGCTGCAATTCCAGTCCCTGTACCGCATCAATTCGCTCTGCCTGTGGTGCTGCCTTGCCTGGGCCGCCACCACTGTCCTGTTCTGGTACGTGACGTCGCACAACGTGCGACGCGGATTCCTGCCCGCCCCGCGCGGAGCGCGCGCCTTCCTGAACGAGTTCACGTGGGCGCTTCCGGTGCTGCACCTGGGCACGATCGGAGTGCTCGTCCTGACGCGCTGGTGGGACTTCTGGACCGGCTGAGCGTGAGATCGGCGGTCGGCGGTCAGAGGAGGGGCGCCCCTCTTCTGGCCAGATAGCGGACCGGGTCGATGTCCGAGCCGTAGCCGCGCCGCGCCCGTATCTCCAGGTGCAGATGGGGCCCGGTGGCCCGCCCCGTCGCCCCGCTGCTCCCGATGCGCGCCCCCGCGCGGATCCGGGCGCCTTGGCGGACCTTGATGCGGGACAGATGGGCGAAGACGGCGTAGTGGCCGTCGCGCATCCGTACCGTCACTGCCTTGCCGTACTGCCCCGACCGGCGCGCCAGTACGACGACGCCCGCGCCCACGGCGTACACGGGCGTCCCGGTCGGCACCGCCAGGTCGATGCCCGTGTGGTGCCCGGCGAGCCAGTCGCCGCGGATGCCGTAGCGCGCGGAGACCCGGAAGCCGCGGCGCAGCGGGAGGGTGTACCGGCCGGGCGGCCGCTCGGGGGCGAAGGCCCGGTGCTCCTCGGCCTCGAACAGGGCCTCCGCCATGGCGAGGTCCGCCTCGTACTCGGCGTCGTACCCACCCGTGCAGACGTCGATGTCACCCGGGTACGCGGCGGCCCGGTGCGCGGTCAGCGGGACCGCTCCGACGGCCAGGAGTCCGGCGGCGACGCGCAGGGCGTCGCGGCGCGTGACAGGCGCGGAAGGCGCCTTCTCTATGTCGTGGTCCATGCCCGCCACCTCACCTGTGGCGGGCCCGGCACGCATCCCGTGGCCGCCCCGACTACGCCAGGCGGCGCAATCGGATACGTATTCCGTGCGGTGCGTGTGGCGGCCGGCCGTCACATGAAGGACATGCCGCCGCCCACGACGCAGGACCTGCCGTACTTCCAGTCGCACTCGATCTGGTGGACGATGTTGCGGGGCGTGCCGCCCGGGCCCGTGGGCGCGGCGGCGGCGGGGCTGAACGCCAGCAGTGGGACGAGGGCCAGGACCAGCGACAGCAGCAGTCTGAGGTGAACCGACACGTCCGTTCTCCTCGTGATCGTCGTATCCCGAGACGGGATGATCCTGCCCAGATGTCACCCATGATCGCTATTCAGTCGCGGAGGGTGACAGGGGCGGCCGCTCACCTGAGTGGGGGAGGCGGACCTCGGCAGGGGGCGACACAGCGCCGCCGTTCAGCTGTAATGCGGCTGGCGGCGCCTACGTTGGTCGGCGTGAAGATCGATTGCGTCGGTGGAGGCCCCGCCTCCCTGTACCTGGCCATCCTCGTCAAGCTGCGGGAACCGGCCCACGAGGTCACCGTCCACGAGAGGCACGCGGCCGGCGCCGTCTACGGCTGGGGCGTCACGTACTGGCCGGACCTCCTGGAGGAGCTCCGCGGCCACGACCCCGAGTCCGCGCGCGCCATCGCCGAGCACTCCGTGAGCTGGCGCGGCGGCTTCGCGTACGTGGGCGACAGGACCACCGCCCACGACGGCGACGTGGGCCACGCCATCGGACGCCACCGCCTGCGGACCATCCTCGCCGACCGCGCCCGGGAGCTGGGCGTCCGCCTGGAGTACGGCGTCGAGATCGGCGGCCGCGAGGAGCTGCCGGACGCGGACCTCGTCGTCGCGGGCGACGGCGCGCACAGCAGGCTCCGCACGCAGAGCGCCGCCCACTTCGGGACCCGCGTGACCACCGGCGCGAACCGCTTCATCTGGCTCGCCACGACCCGCGTCTTCACGGCGTTCACCTTCGCCTTCGTGGAGACCGCGCACGGCTGGATCTGGTGCTACGCGTACGGCTACAGCGGCGAGCACAGCACCTGCGTGGTGGAGTGCTCCGAGGCCACCTGGACCGGCCTCGGCCTCGACCGGCTCGACCACGGCGACGCCCTGCGCCTGCTGGAGAGCCTCTTCGCCGAGATGCTCGACGGCCATGCGCTCCTCGGCCGCACCGACATCGAGAGCCACGCCCAGTGGCAGGCCTTCCCGACCGTCACCAACGAGGCCTGGTCCCACGGCAACCTCGCGCTGATCGGCGACGCCGCGCACACCACGCACTACTCGATCGGGGCCGGTACGAGCCTCGCCCTGCGGGACGCCGTCTGCCTGTCCCGGACGCTGGGATCCACCGGCCCGGCCGGGCTCCCGGCCGCTCTCGCGCGCTACGAACGGGAACGCAAGCAGGCCCTCCTCTCGGTGCAGAGCGCGGCCCGGCACAGCGCCCAGTGGTACGAGAACCTGCCCCGGTACATCGGCCTGGAGCCCCGCCAGATGTTCGCGCTGCTCGGCCAGCGCCACTCCCCGCTGCTGCCCTACGTGCCGCCCCAGCTCTACTACCACCTGGACCAGACCGTCGGCCGGCTCCCCTCCCTGCGCCGCCTCAAGCAGAGCCTCGGGCCCCGCCTGGCCCGCGCCCTCCAGAGCCGGCGTCCTCCGGCCTGAGCGGGATCCCGGGTGGGTGTACTGGCCACGCGTTCACCCGAATGGCCCTATCGGCGCCCGGCGGATGCGGGCCCCCGGACCGCCCCCGGGCCCGGCACGGCCAAAGCCCTGCCGGGTCTTCCCCGTACGCCCCGTGATTCCGCTCCGTGATTCCTCGCCTTGCGGGCCGGGCCCCGGCGGCGCGCGATGGACATGAGGCGTGCGTCGTCCCGTGGCGGATTGGTTTCTGCCCGTCGCATGCTCCAAGGGAGTGATCACCCATGACGCAGGGCGAGGCCTTCACCAACCCCGATGCGCTCAAGGGCCTGACAGCCTACGACCGGACCGGCGAGAAGATCGGCAGCATCGAACGGGTCTACCTCGACGACCGCAGCGGCCGCCCCGAGTGGGTGACCGTGAAAACCGGCCTGTTCGGCATGAAGGAGAGCTTCGTGCCACTGGCGGGAGCGCGCCTGCGGGGAGACGACCTGCATGTCACGGCCACCAAGGAGGCCGTGAAGGAGGCCCCGCGGGTGGATGCCGACCAGCACCTCGACCCTGGCCAGGAGCATGAGCTCTACGCCCACTACGGTCTTGCCCGGCCCGGCACCACGCCCGGCATGGCGCCGACCGGCACCGGCACAGGGACCGCGGGCACCCAGGAGCACCCGCTCACCGGGGCGGCCGGAGCGGCCGGGACCGGCGTGGGCGCCGGTGCGGGCAAGCGGGAGTTCGCCACCCGCGCCGGGATGGGCAGGGACGAGAAGGCCCAGGAAGAGCTGGTGCGCTCCGAGGAGCGGCTGCGGATCGGCACGGAGGAGCAAGAGGTCGGGCACGCCCGGCTGCGGAAGACGGTCGTGAACGAGGACGTCACGACGTCCGTCCCCGTCTCCCACGAGGAGGTCCGTGTCGTACGGGAGCCGATCCGTGAGGGCGAGCGGGTGCGCGGCGACATCGGCGAGGCCGAGACCGAGGTGACCCTGCACGCCGAGCGGCCCGTGGTGAGCAAGGAGACCGTGCCCGTCGAACGCGTACACCTGGAGACGGAGAGGGTCACGGAGACCCGCGAGGTCTCGGACACCGTCCGCAAGGAGCAGATCGAGTTCGACGACGACGTCAAGGGCGTCAAGGGCGTCAAGGGCGAGCGCGGCGGCATGAAGGGCGAGTCGTGGCGCGACCGGAAGCAGGGCCCGCGCCACTGACGTCAGCGGGTCCGCAGGCCGGCAGGCCGGCAGGTCACGGAGGGAAGCACTCCCCGGAGTGCTTCCCTCCGCTCGTGTGCTCGTACGTCGTCCGCTCGCGTCCTTGTGACCAACGGCATGACGGAGGGCCCGCTTCGGGGCGGTCGGACTGTCTTAGCTTTGAGGGATGTCACCGCTCGCCCGCATCACCGCGTCCTACACCCCGCGGTTCGCGGAATTCGCCTTCGAAGCGGCGTTCACCGCCGCGGTGGATCAGCATGTGGCCCATCTCAGGGACCGCCTGGAGGCGACCAGCCCCGGGCTGGTCCCGAAGGCGCCCGACCCGGAAGCGCTGACCGACTACGCCCTCGGTTTCCTCGACGCGCTGGCCGAGTCGGACTGGCGCGAGCCGGTCGGGCACGACTACGCGGTGTGCCGCCTCACGGCCATTTCCTGGCTGGTGAGACGGCACGACCTGCTCTGAGGGCCCGCCCGTCGCGAGACGGTTCGGGGCGAGAGGGACGGATCAGAAGGGATCGGTGGGTTCGCGGTCCCGCACCGGCTGGTTGGCGAGCGCGTCGTCACGTCCCGCCTGGTAGGCGCTGACACTCGTACGGGCCTTGGCCGTCTCCTGCTCGGCCGTGTGCAGCCAGCGCTCCCAGCGCTCCCGCATCGGGCCGATGAGACCACCGCCCACGCCGACGATCAGGACACCGGCGACGGAGGCGAGCACCGCGTACAGGACGGGCTGGGTGACCGCGGTGGCGATACCGGCCTGGCCCAGGGCGGCGATGGCGCCGAGCGCGACGATGCAGACCCAGACCATCGTGCCGATCGTTTTGCCGTACGAGAGGGAGGCCAGGGTGTTGGTGACGATGTCCCGCACCAGGTTCGCGACGGCCATGGCGACCACGATCAGGACGACCGCGACGATGCCGCGCGGCAGCCAGGCGACGATGCCGTCGATCATGGCGCTGACCGGGTTCGGGCCGAAGACGCCGAAGCCGAGCTGCAGGGTGATCAGGAGGAGCGCGGCATAGACGATCTTGCAGATGATCCCTGTCATGTCGTACTTCGAACCGGCGAGCATCCGGGACGCCCCGGCCCGCTCGGCGAGCTTCTCCGAGCCGAGCTTTCTCATTACCCGGTCGAGAACCCTGGTGATCAGCTTCGAGACCATCCAGCCGATGACCAGGATGACCAGGAACCCGACGAGCTTGGGGACGAACTGGGCGACCTTCGACCAGGCGTCGTTGAGCCCTTGGGTGAAATTCACGGAAAGGGTTATGCCCTGGGACATGAGTGGTCCTCCACTCGCTGGGGCCCGCGCCGGCTGTGGCGGCGGGCGGCTGAACCCCCACGAGCGGGGCTCTCGCAGCGGCACCCGCTCCTGCGTCCGTGTCTATCACCGGAGCGGATCACCGGCCTGTCGGGCCGAACCGAACGGATGATGCCCTGTCGGCACCGTCGGCGTCGCGCGTAGCCGCGAGCGCGGGTGCGTCGTTGGGCAGGGCATGAACGACGTGAGAAGAAACGTTCTTCCGGCTCGGCAGGTCCGTACGGTCGCCGCCACCACGCCCGAGGACGGGTCGTCGTCCGTCTCGCCGACGCCCATCTACGACGCGCTCGTACGTCAGTGGCATGCCCAGTGCCGGGAGGTCCCGCACCCGACGGCGGTGTGCCCGGGCCGGGTGCGTGTGGACCCGCAGGACCTGTTCCGGCGAGGCTGAGCGCCCCTGCTGCCTGCCTGCCTGCCCGCCCGGCGGCGTGTCAGACCAGGGCGACGGCCAGGAAGCCCGAGAGCACCGCGGCGGTCGCGGCGGACAGCAGGACGAAGCGTCCGCGTCCGCGCCACAGGCCGCCCCACACGCCCCGCATGGGGACGGAATCGTTTCTCCTCGCCGCTTCCACGTGGGCGGACAACTCGGCGAGGCCGTCCGCCTGCCGCAACTGCGCGCACCACTGGCAGTAGTCGAGACCCGCGTCGGGGCCGACCGGCCAGCGCGTCGTGCCGGGGAGATCGTCGTCAAAAACCGCCATGCCGGACTCAACGACGTACAAATGGCTGCCGGAACGACCCGGTCAGCCTCCGGGGCGGCTTTTCACCCACTTGCTGGCAGGCCCTGTTTCTCGAATGGGGGAATCGGGGCGCAAGGGGGCATCGGCTTTGGAAATGCGGGGAACGGAGCCCGTTTGGGCTTTTTTGCGCTGGGGATCGCGGGGATGGCGGAACGTCGAGGGGCCCGGATGCCGTACCGGCATCCGGGCCCCGAGCTTTCACACCATCTGCCGACTGAACGCGTCGGCCTTCATGTTCCGCGGTTCCGACTGGGAGAGCGGAGCCGCGGGGATCGCGGTTGCGTGACCGGGGACCACCTTCCAATCCGGGGCCTGCGGTACCCGGGCCGTACTGCTCGCCCGGGCGATCCTGATGGCGTCTGCTCCTACCTCCTGCGATGTACTGCTACTTCGGTGTACTGCTTCCTGCGTCGTACTGCTGAACTGCGGGAACTGCCTGCGGCCCCTGGGGCCGCTCCGGCCCGGCAACCAGTGGCGGGACCCACCTTGTCCGGCCCCGCCACTCCGCTGCCGTTCCGTCTTCCGTGCGCGGCAGTTCGTCTCTGCCGCGCCCTCTACGACTCGTTGAGAACAAGAAAACACTAACCCCGGGACTGGGCAATGTCTACCTTCGCTGGGGCAGATTTCCTCCAGGGGTGGCAGCGGAAGTTCTACCGCCGAGGCATCCGGCCCGGCATCCGACCGGTCCAGCGGCGCGACTGATCCATCGGCGCGACTGATCCATCGGTGCGGTCGGTCAGGAGAGTGACCGGCCGGTGGGTGCCAGCCGCAGTCGCTGGGGCGCCGCCGCCTGGACCCGCTCGATGCCCGGCAGGATCTCGGCGCGGGCGGTGGGATGGGCCCGGACCTGGGCGAGGTGTCGCCGGTGCGCGGCCGCATCGGCGTACGAGGTGAAGAGCGCGGCGACGTTCTCGCCGGTGCGGACCGGCAGCCTGGGGAACGTGTTGCGCGCGGGCTCGGTCGCCAGGAGGGCGAAGGGCGCGGGGCCCGTGTCGCGGAGCACGGGCAGCAGGCCGTCCCGGATCAGCGCGACGCCGTCGTACCCCGGGGGAAAGGACCACACGGTGGCGGCCACGAAGCGGTCGGGCGCCGGAGCGCCGACGGGGGGCCGTGCGGAGGGGGAGGCGGTGAAGCCGCTGCCGGCGGGCTCGGAGGGCAGTCCGGAGTGCGGTTCTGGGCGCGGTTCGGGGCGCAGAAGGAGTACGTCGTCGGAGTCGCGCATGGTGTCGTTCGCCTGGGGCCCGTGCTCGGCCCATACGGGGCCGCCGTAGAAGTCCGTGAGCGCGCGGTGACGAGTCGCCATGTCCGGGAAACCGCGCAGCCAGACGAAACGGTCCGGGTCGTCGAGGTCCCGGAACTGGCCGAGCACGCCAGCCCCCACCGCTTCCTGGGGCTCGATGAACTCCCGGTCGAACAGCTCGATGAGCTCGTCGCGGCGGCCGGGGCGCAGCGTGTACTGGCGCAGCTCGATCACGGCGGGCGGGGCAACGGGGCCGGTGGGTCGCACGGCAGGACTCCTGTTCGACGTTCTCCAGGCAGGGCGGTCTCTTTCGCCGGGGCGGGCCGGCCGCTGAGAAGCCGACCGTAGGAGAACCGCGTGACAGGGGCTGTCAGGGTTTCCGGGGAAAATGCGCGCATGCCTGCCAGTCGACTGCTCTCGGTGCTGCTGTTGCTGCAAGCGCGGGGCCGGATGTCCGCGCGAGCGATCGCCGACGAGCTGCACGTCTCCGTGCGCACCGCCTACCGGGACGTGGCGCGCCTGCAGGCCGCCGGGGTCCCGGTCTACGCGGAGCCGGGCCGCGGGGGCGGCTACCAGCTGCTCGACGGCTACCGCACCCGCCTCACCGGGATGAGCGAGGGCGAGGCGCGGGCACTGTTCTTCGCCGGACTGCCCGGCCCGGCGGCCGACTTGGGCTTCACAGCCGAGGTGATCGCGGTGCGGCTTAAGCTGCTCGCCGCGCTGCCGGCGGGGCTGCGCGAGGAGGCGGCACGTATCGCGGAGGTGTTCCACCTGGACGTCCCCGGCTGGTACCGGGACCCCGAGCGGACACCGCATCTGCCCCTGCTCGTCGAGGCGTTGCTCACCGGGCGGGCGGTGGACGTGCGCTACCGCCGCTGGCGCGCCCCGCAGGAGGTCGACCGCCGCCTGCGCCCCTACGGCCTGGTGCTCAAATCAGGTACGTGGTACCTGGTGGCGGCCGGTGAGAAGGGCCCCGCGACCTACCGCGTCGCCCACGTCCTCGACGCGGCGCTGACCGACGAACTGTCCGCCAGACCGGCGGACTTCGACCTGGGCGCGTACTGGGCGTCCTACCTCGACGACTTCCGGGAGCGCCGCTACACCGGCACGGCGACCATCCGCCTGTCCCCTCAGGGACGCCGCCGCCTGCCCGACAACGTCCCGCCCGACGTGGTCCGTGCGGTCGACGCCACCGCGACCGCCGTCGGCACCGAGGGGTGGGTCGAGGCGGTCATCCCGATCGAGAGCACCGACCACGCCCGAGGCGAACTGCTGCGCCTCGGCGCGGACGTGGAGGCCCTCGCCCCACCCGAACTCCGCCGGACCATGGCCGAGACCGTGGAGATACTGGCCCGGGCGTACGAGAGGCGTTGACGCGGGCGCCCCGAGCCGTGCCTTCGGTCAATTCCGGATACGAAGCGAGAGAACAGGCCACATCCCTTCCTTTCCGCTTGCCGGTTCACGGTTCGGCGGCAGCATGGTCAGGCACTTGAGGGGCGCGTCGCGCCGCGAAGTGAGCTCGCGGGGGTGTTGGTGAATCAGGCATGGCCGCCGTCCACCTTTCTCGGTCGGTTGCGGAACGCGACACGGGAAGAGCTCCTGGCCGAGGGCACCCCGATCGCCTATCCGTCGCATCGCGCCCTGCTGCAACAGGGCGACGAGAGCCGCCATGTCCTGCTGCTCACGAGTGGTGTCGTGAAGGTGGTGGCCAGCGCCGAGAGCGGTTACGACATGCTGCTCGCCGTGCGCATAGCGGGTGACCTGGTCGGTGAGATGGCGGCCTTCGAGGAGCGCCCCCGGTCCGGCACGGTGATCGCGTGCAGTGACGTGACCGCGCGCATCATCCAGATGCGGACGCTGGAGGCCTTCCTCACCCGCCACCCGGACGCCATGCGGGCCATCCTCCACATGCTCTGTGCCCGGCTGCGCTGGGCCAACCGGCGCCGGGTCGATTTCCAGGCCTATGACTCGCTGACCCGACTGGCCCGGGTGCTCGCGGAGTTGTGCCAGGCCTATGCCCGGCCCGAGCCGGACAGCGACGGCAAGCGGTGCGACCTCGGCGTGACGCTGACGCAGAGGGAGCTCGCGTCACTGGCCGGTCTGAAGCTCAACACGGCGGAAAAGAACCTGGCCCTGCTGACAGCCCAGGGACTGGTGGAGCGTCATTACCGAAACATAACCATCTGTGACGTTCCGAAGTTGCTTGAATTCGCCAAAGTCTTCGCTGACAACCCGTACTGATACGGGATCACTTCGCGCACCGTCTCCTAGCCTCTCGGGCAGCACTTCGTGGGCAGTGTCTGCCCATCGCCTGCCCAGAGAGGAAATGATCGGGTGGCTGCGTGGCCTGACTTCTATCCCTGCACCTGCATAGCCGTGGACGCACAGGCATACGGGAGCAACAACGACCGTAGGCAGTCCGAGATCCAGCACGATCTGCCGCGGCTCCTCGACCGCGCCGCCAGGCGCGCCGGCCTGGACCGCTCGCAGTGGCAGATCCAGCCCAAGGGCGACGAGCAACTGGCGGTGCGGCCGGTCGACGGCAAGGAACCGCGTCTGGTCGACGACTACGTCCGCCATCTCGTCGCCGAGCTGCGCGACCACAACGCTCAGCGAGTCCCCGAGGCCCGCATGCGGCTGCGGGCCGTCATCCACCAGGGGCTGGTGGAGCTGGCCGACAACGGCTTCGCCGGCAGGGCCGTGGTGGCCACGGCACGCCTGCTGAATTCGCGCCCGCTCTACGACGCCTTGGCCGCGCACCCCGAGGCCGACCTGGCGCTGCTGCTGTCCGACGACGTCTTCCGGTCCACCGTGGCGGGCGGTCACACGACCCTGTCCACCGGCGACTTCAGTCGCGTCGACGTCCAGGTGAAGGAGTTCGACGCCACGGCCTGGCTGTGCGTGCCGGCGCTCGGTGTGCCGGCCGCCGCCTCACACGGACCCGGGGCCGCGGAGAGGGGGAAGCCCGCGGCCCCTGCCACGGGGGAGCCCGCGGCGGACCGGACGGAACCGGCCGCCGCGGGCGGAGCCGACAGCGGGACGCGGTTCAGCAACGACTACCGGGCCGACAACGTCAACGTCACCAATATCGCCGGCCCCGTGGACGCCAGAGGCGCCGTCTTCGGCTTCGGGAGCGCCGGTGGCTGACGATGCGGAACCGGACGTCGTGGCGGTGGTCCCGCCCGAGTCCGCACCCGACGCGGACGTCTTGCCGCCCCCGCCGGAGGGTGCCGACGGTGCCCCGCAGGCAGAGGAGGACGCCCGCGGTCCCGGAGCCGGGCGGGACGTGCCCCTTGGCGGACGCGAGGAGCCGGACGAGCTTGAGGAGGACGAACGGGGCTACAGCGAACTGAGCCGCGTCCACCAACTCGTCAACAACAACTTCTACGGGGTCGTCGACGCCTCCGGAGCGGCCTTCGGCTTCGGCTCCGCCTCGCCCCTCGGTCTCGCACCCGGCACCATCGAGCCCGAGGACGCCGACCGGGCCCTGCGGTTCTACGAGCCGCCGCAGCCCTGCTTCGACGAGGCGCTCGGCAAACTGCGTGAGAACGCCCTCGTGGTGCTGACCGGCGAGGACCACTGCGGCCGGGGCGCGAGTTCCCTCGCCCTGCTCCGAGAGATCCTGGGCGAACAGGCCGCGCTGCGCAGCCTGTCGCCCGCCAACGCCCTGGCCGAGCTGGCGGCGTCGCGGGACCTCAGGCCGGGACAGGGATACGTCATCCTCGACTACGTCGGCGAGCTGCATGTCGAGGCCGTACAGGCGTACGCGATCGGACGGCTGAGCGAGGAGCTGCGCCGGAAGGGGTCGTACCTGGTGATCACGGCGGGTGGCACCACCCGCCGACGGCTGGCGCTGCGGGACCACTGCGTGCCCTGGCAGGCCCTGGACCCCGTAGAACTGTTCGAGCGCTGCCGGGAGAAACTGCCGCACGCCGCCCTGGAGCCGGACACCGAGAAGGAGCTGCTGGCGCGGGTCGGCGAACAGCGGCGGCCGGCGGATGTCGTCGCCGCGGCCGTGACCCTTTCCCGCGAGGGTGTACAGAAGGCGCTGGACAGCCTGCGGGACTGCCACCGGGAGCTGGTCCAGGAGCTGTTCCGCAAGCGGCCGCCCGCGGACGACCTGATTCCGCTCGCGGCCCTGGCCTTCCTGGAGGGCATTCCCGAGCGGACGTTCGAGAAGGAGTGCGCCGCGCTCACCGCCCACGTGCGCAACTGGGAGCAGAGCGGCGAAACGCCGGTGGCGGAGCGGGGCGACGAGGCCGCGGCAGCCCTGCGCGGTGAGGTGGCCCAGCAGTCCCGGGCCCGGTGGAAGGAGCGGGCGGCGGGGCTCGTGACGACCGAGCGCCGCGCCGCTTCGGGTCGATGCGCCGGGCGCAGCGAGCGTCGTCTGGTGTTCACCTCGCCGCGCGTCCGAGAGCTCGTCATCAAGGAGCTGCACGACCTGTACGGCTACGAGCTCTGGTACCCGCTGCGCCAGTGGCTGGGCGAGCTGGCCCTGCTGGGCGACCTGGACACCCGTACCGAGGTGGCCCGGGGAGTCGCGCTCCTGGCTCGGCACGCGCTCGTAGAGGTCGACGAGAACATGTTGAAGGTGTGGTCCGACGGGCTCGCCAGTCAGCGGGTGACCGCCGCGCTGACGCTGCAGTTCATGTGCGACGTCGAGCATCTCGCGCCGCAGGCCCTGAACACCGTCCTGAGCTGGACGGACAACAGCGGTCAGAGCAGGGCCGTCACGGCGGCCATGGCGCTCACGGGCCGCCTGGGCTCCCTCTACCGCATGGAGGCGCTCAAGTCGCTCTGGTTCCTGACGCTGCGCGGGGAACGGATCGCTTCCGCGGCCCACCGTTCCATGGTCCTGCTGCTACAGGCCGCCGCCGAACAGGACCGGGAACGCGCGCTGGTCATCCTCCGGTACGTACGGACCGTGATCACCAGGACGCCCCGAGGGTCCAGGGAGCGGTCGATCGCCCTGCGCACCGCCGTGCAGCTGCTGGAGGCCACCCGGTCGGAGAGCCCCGAACCCGTCACCGCCGCACTCCTGCGCAGCGTCCCGGACAGCGCCCGTCACCTCGGGTCCCTGTGGGCGGACGTCCTGCACAGCGGCAACCGGAGCCGGGCGGTCAGTGCGCTGTGCCGGACGCTGGTGGAGCTACGGAACGACCCCTCCGTCACCGGCGCCGTGCGGGAACTCGGCGAGGCCATGCGGAACGCCATGAGCGGACGCCAGTGGGTCGCGCTGCGCCACCACCTGTCCATCGCCCTGAAGCATCCCGACTACGCGATCCCCGGCGCCCACCAACTGGCGCAGGTACTCCTCGGATCGCTGCGCGGACGACCGCCGACGGACCCCCGGCGCGCCGCCTCGTCCCTCATACCGACCTCTCGCCCCGCTCCCGCCCAAGGAGGCCGAAGCAAGTGAACTACCCGGTCATCGCCGAGCACATCCTGGCCACCGTCCAGGGCACCTGGTGGTCTCGGCGTCGCCAACGCGACGACGTGCCGCAGCTGCCGCCCGGAGCGGTCTACGTCTTCAGGGTCGGCGGGAACTACCGCACCTTCCCCGAGGGCATGGTGTTCGACCCGGCCCACCCCGACGTGCTCGACGCCTCCTCGGTCAGCCTGGTCGACACCCGCGCGCGCCTGGTCGAGGTGGAGCGCACGCTCCCGTCGGTGAGCGAGGCGGACAACTTCACGGTACGGGCGTCCTTCACCTGCCAGGTGACCGACCCGACCGTCATCGCCCGGCAGGGCATCATCGACGTCACCGTTCCGCTGCGCGCCTATCTGATGGGCGACGGCGACCTGCCGAGGGCGAGCGCCGGGCACCGCGTGGAGGAGGTCAACGCGGTGCGGACCGAGGTCAGTCATCGCATCACCGCGTACAGCGCGATCGTCCCGCCGCGGGTCGCCGGCATGAGCGTGGAATTCGTCAGCGCGGAGGTGCACGCGTCGGACGACCTGCGGGACTGGGAGCAGAAGCTGCGCGACGAGCGGCGCTCCTGGGAACTCCAGCGCGGGCAGCGGGACTTCGAGACCCAGGACGCGCTCCGGATCGCGGAACTGCTCTCCCAGGGATCCGACCACGTGGACGCCTTCGGTATCGCCAGGAAGGAGATCGACGTCACCGAGGCGGCGGCCCGCATCCATCGGAGCACAGAAGGGGAGTCGGCCCGCCGCCACGCGGCGGAGACGTCGGACCGGGCCCACGCCCAGGCGCGGGAGACGGCGGAGGCGCAGATGCGCAGGGACATGCTGCTGACGTTGCTGCGGCAGATGGGCGGCAGCGAGTACGTCGACTATCACCAGGTCCTGGAACAAGTCCTGCGGGAGACGGGCGGGGGCGGCCAGGCCGTGTCCGGCATCGGAGCCACCGTCGACAGCGCCCGCATGGTCGAGTCGGGACCGGCGGGCCCCCGCCTCACCGAGGCGGCCCGGGACGGCTCGCGCGGCCCGCAGGGTGGTTACGTCAGGGACGAGGACGATCTCATTGACTGACATCTCGACGAACCCTGTGGCGGCTCCCGGTGTGGGGGAGAGCCAAGGCAGTGGTGATGCCGGCGCGCGTCCCGCGCAGGGTCGGCCCACCGTCCGCGCCGCGGAGCACGGGCCCGCTGTCCGCACCACCGGTGACGGGGCCCTGGCCCGTACGGCCCACGGTCCCTTCCGCTTCGACGCCGCACGACGGTTGCGCACCCTGACCGGCGTCGACGAGGAGCTGCTGGAGAGGGTCAGATACGAGCGGAGCAAGTACACGGCCCTCGGCGGGGTGGTGCTCGGCACCTCCGTCATCGCGGCTTTCTCCATGTGGAACTTCGCCACCGAGGCGCTCGGCAGGGTCTCCCTCGTGGCCCTTGTCCCGACCTGCATCTGGATGCTGTTCGTGCTCAACCTCGACCGCTGGCTGGTCACGCCCCAGCCGAACGCGCGGCGGCGGGTCGGCCCCCTCCTCATGCGCATGCTGATCGCCCTGCTGCTGGGAGCGGTGATCGCTGAGCCCCTGGTGCTGCGCATCTTCCAGACGGCCATCGAGGAACGCGTCGCCGACGAGCGTACGGATGAGATCGACCGGTTGCGCACGAACCTGGTGCGCTGCAATCCCGTACCGTCCACGACGCGGGCCGTCACCCCCAAGGGCTGCGAAACGTCGTATGTCCTCTCCTTCGGCAGGACGCCCGGCGAACGAGCCGACGAACTGGCCGCCCTGCGCTCGGACGCCGCCGCCCTACAGAAGCGGGTGGATCGGGACACCACCAGGCTGGAGGCCATCGACTCCCAGGTACGGGACGAGTGCCGTCAGCTGATCCGCATGGCCGCCACCGGCCTGTATCAGCGGACCTCCGAATGCCTGCGCCTGCGGGAGAAGGCACGGGACTACCGGAAGACCCATCGCACCGACGCGAACGAGCGGCGACTGGCCCGCATGAACAGCCGCATCTCGAAGACCGAGGCCGAGCAGACCACGTCGCGCGGTGCCTTCCTCAAGGCCCGGGCCGAGGGTGTCGAGCGGCGTCTGGAGGAGGAGCGCGCCAAGCAGAAGGAGATCGGGGTCCTGGAGCGGATGCGGGCGCTCGAACAACTCGCCACCGGCAACCCGGTGTTGTTCGTGGGCATCTGGCTGGTGCGCCTGCTGTTCATCCTCCTCGACATACTCCCCGTGCTGGTGAAGTACCTGAGCGGCGAGTCCGCGTACGACCGGATGCTCACCAGCGCGAGCAACAGCGGGGTCAAGGTCCACGACGCCGAGGTCCGGCTCGCCGAGCACCGGGCCATGGCGGACATCGAGATCGCCCAGGACGCCATCGAGCAGGAGGTCCGGCGGCACCGTGCCGAGTCGGAGGCGGCGTTCCGGGAGCACACGGCGGCGATGAACATCCGGGTCCGGCAGGCGGTGAACGCGCTGGAGGACGAGATCCGCCGCTCATCGACGGTCTGACCTGCCGCCTGCACCGGAACACAGCACCACGGCCGCCCCGCACACCGGGGCGGCCGCCTGACATACGCCACGGAGGGGGAAGCGTGACCACACATGGAGGCGACCCAGGCACTGTCCCGGATGCCCGGACCACGGCCGACCGCGGCGCGGAGCTCGCCAGGGTCCTGCTGTCCGAGGTCCGCGAGGAGGTCATGAGGGCCGACAACAAGGCCGGCCTCATGCTGGCGTCCCTGGGCGCGGCGCTGACCGCCATGCTCGGGGCGATCGGCAGCGGCGATATCGCCCCACGGCAGTACGCCGTCGTTCCGCAGATCCTGCTCTGGGCGGGCTGCGCCTCCTGCGTACCGGCGCTCGTCCTGCTGGGCCTGGCCATAACCCCCCGGCTGGGGCATCCCCACTACCGCCGCAGCCATTACTTCGGCGACGCGAGGCTCGCGAGATCGGTCGCGCACCTGGAGCGGAGGATCCGCCACACCGACCTCGTGTCCCGGGACCTGAGCCAGCTGCTGACCCTGTCCCGGATCGCCTGGACCAAGTACCGCTGCATACGCCATGCACTGGTCTGGGGCACAGCCTTCTTCGCCCTCACGCTGCTGGGCATAGTGACCGGAGCGGCGGCATAGAGGCACACCGGCGTACTACTACGTTGTCAGGCGGTCAGGCGGTCAGGCGGTCAGGCGGTCAGGCGGTCAGGGGGGGTGCCCAGCATGGCGGCGGCCCGCTGGACCGGGCTGAGCACGGCCGAGGGCGCGGCCACGGGGGCGGGAGCGGGACCCGTACGGCAGGTGAAGCCGAGCTGGGCCATGGACCTGAGGACCTCGCCCGCGCTGAAGTCACGGCGGTCCTGGCGGGTGATGACCTCGCCGACCTGCTTGACGGGGTAGTGGCGCCGCCCGATGATCACGGACTGCCCGGTGACGGGTTCGGGCTTGACGCCCTTCATCGTTTCGAGCACGCCGCTCTTGGTCAGGTCGAACGGGAAGCGAGCGATGACACAGCGCATGAGACCTCGCAGGGAGAAGGGGCGACCGGGGTGAGCCGACCGCGGTGAGCTGATTCGGCGGCCGGCGCCGGCACCGGGTACGGCCCCGGCACCAGCGCTGGTCATGGTGTCGGCGGCGAGGTGACGTGCCCGCTGCCGTCGATGATGTCGCGCAGGCGGATCCGGTCCGTGTATCCGGATCCGTCACGAACGGCGGTGAGCGCGGACCGGGTCACCAGATGGGTGCGCTTGTCGTCGTCGTCGCAGACGACCAGGTGCCTGACGCGGGCGCCGGCCATGACGCACAGGGCGACCTCGACCGTCATGTCGGCCCAGACCCGGGGCCCGGCCTCCTCCGCGGTGCCGGCCACGGCGGTCCGGACCGCCGTCTGGGGCGGCGTCTGAGCCAGTGCCTGGACCAACGTCAAAGGTGCCTCCTGCGCAGGGGTGGGTCAGCGGACCAGCGGTGCAGCGGATGAGCGGTTCAGTTTGCGGTCACCACGGCTCTAGGCCGCCGCGTCGACAACGGTCTGCCGCGGTACGGACGACGCACGCCGCGTCGCGGAAGCGGGGCGGCGACGGCCGCGTGACGTGCCGCCGCGCTTGGGGCGTTCGGTCACCGGCGCGGTGATGACCACCGGGACTCCGGAGGGCGCCTGGGCGCCGGTGATCCGGGTGAGCGCCTCCTCGCCGGAGCGGACCTGCGTGACCTGCGGGCTGATCCCGGCATCCGCCATGAGACGGACCATGCCGCGGCGCTGGTTGGGGGTCACCAGCGTGACGACGCTGCCGGACTCACCGGCGCGCGCGGTACGACCGCCGCGGTGCAGGTAGTCCTTGTGGTCGGTCGGCGGGTCGACGTTGACGACGAGGTCGAGGTTGTCGACGTGGATGCCGCGGGCGGCGACGTTCGTGGCGACGAGCACGGTGACGTGGCCGGACTTGAACTGCGTCAGGGTGCGGTTGCGCTGGGGCTGCGACTTCCCGCCGTGCAGCGCGGCGGCCCGTACGCCGCTGTTGAGCAGGTCCTGCGTCAACCGGTCGACGGCGTGCTTGGTGTCCAGGAACATGATCACGCGCCCGTCGCGGGCGGCGATCTCCGTGGTGGCCGTGTGCTTGTCGGCGCCCTGGACGTGCAGGACGTGGTGCTCCATCGTCGTGACCGCGCCGGCCGAGGGGTCGACGGAGTGGACGACGGGGTCCGTCAGGTAACGGCGCACCAGCAGGTCGACGTTGCGGTCCAGGGTGGCGGAGAAGAGCATCCGCTGGCCCTCGGGACGTACCTGGTCGAGGAGCGCGGTGACCTGCGGCATGAACCCCATGTCCGCCATCTGGTCGGCCTCGTCCAGCACGGTGATGCCCACCTGGTTCAGGCGGCAGTCGCCACGGTCGATGAGGTCCTTGAGCCGGCCGGGCGTCGCGACGACGACCTCGGCCCCGCCCCGCAGCGCGTTGGCCTGCCTGCCGATCGACATCCCGCCCACGACCGTGGTCAGCCGAAGACGTACGGAACGGGCGTACGGGGTGAGCGCGTCGGTCACCTGCTGCGCGAGCTCGCGGGTGGGTACGAGGATCAGCCCCAGCGGCTGACGGGGCTCGGCACGCTGCCCGGCCGTACGGGAGAGCAGGGCGAGGCCGAAGGCGAGCGTCTTGCCGGAGCCGGTGCGCCCGCGGCCGAGGACGTCACGGCCCGCGAGGGAGTTCGGCAGTGTCGCTCCCTGGATCGGGAAGGGGACGGCCACGCCCTGCCTGCCGAGCTCGGCCAGCAGCGGTGCCGGCATGCCGAGGTCGGCGAAGGCCTCCACGGCGGGCAGGGCCGGGGTGACGGTCTTGGGGAGAG